>NZ_POZK01000017.1:0-181608 GCF_002913945.1 Campylobacter concisus
ATATATTTGTGTAATATCAAAGAAATTTGAAAGTATTTGTATGGATTAATTTAGCCGGTAAATTTACCGGCTTTTTAGCACATTAAAACGCTGTTATAGTTGCTAAAAGACCAAAGATTATGCCTGGAAAGTTTGCAGCAGAAAGTGGATAGTCTTTTTTAGCTTTTAATAGACCGTAACTTGTCCAGATTGTGCAGTTTAGTGCAGCCGCTAGTGGCTGTATAAAAGGCGTTTTGTTACCGTCAAGATTGCCCATTATCTGTGGGATGTATGAAAAGTACATAACAACTGATAGGCATGTGCCAATCCAGCCTAAAATTTGTAGATTTTTTTCGCTCATTGCTTCTCCTTAAATAAAAGCGCCATTATATCTTTTTTTAATCATAGCAAGCAAATGGATAAAATGGCCATGATTTTTACTGCGATTAAGATGGTTTTAGTAAAATTGAGCATTTTAAAAGGATAAAAATGCCAGATATAGTATATGACAAAGCAAAATGGCACTGGGGTGCGAAAGATGCGCCGACTGATATACCGCATGAAAATGGTGCGACACACATTGCATTTTTCTTTCGCTGGTGCATGGAACACAAATTTTATTCAAAGGAATTTGCGGCAGATTTCGCGGACGATATAGCACAGATGGATGAAAATTTTAACTATCGTCAGTATCTTTTTGACGCTATGGACGGCGTACTTGGAAGTGCGGAGCTAAATACTGCTGGTAAGCCTTTGCAAAAGCTTACTATACGACCGATCGGACAAAATTTGCCAAAATGTATGGTTGGTATTTGCAGGATTATACGGATTTTGTTTCGCAAAAATTTGGTGAAAAATACTTTGATAACGCCTATTTTTATATAGAAAACTCACAAGAAAACTATGCCTTGATCAAAGCTATCATTGATCGTCGCTACGAGGAATTTTTAACAATGAAAAGGGCAAGGCAGGCTTAAAATTTTACAAGTAGCATAAACAAAAATAAGTTTTTATCACATATTTTTGGTATATCAAAGCCGCTTTTAGCTAAATTTAGCCTCATAACTTTCTTAAGGGAAAAAGATGCAAACTTGCGTGATTTTAGCAGGTGGCAAAAGCTCGCGTATGGGGCAAGATAAGACACTTTTGCCATTTGGTGGTTTTAAGACGCTTACTCATTATGAGGTTGCGAAATTTAGCAAAGTTTTTGGCGAAGTTTATGTAAGCTCAAAATTTGAGAAATTTAGCCCGCCACTAAAGCTTATAAAAGATGAAAATAGCAATAACTATTCGCCAATGCTCGCACTTTACTCCATTCTTAAAAATTTTGATCATAGCATTTTTGTGATACCAGCTGATATGCCATTTTTTGATCTTAAAAGCTTAGAGGAGCTTGTTAAATTTAAAGATGAATTTGACATGGTCGTGGCTAGTGATAATGAGCACATTCATTCGCTTTGTGGTTTTTTTAGTCCAAGGCTTGTCACTTTGGCTCATGAGTTTTATTTAAAAAATGAGCATAAAATCGGACTTTTGAGAAAAAGCTGTAAATGCAAAGTAGTAAATTTTAAAGATAGTGAGCAGTTTTTTAACATAAATTTCCCTGACGAATACGAAATGGCAAAGAAAATCCAAGAAAAGAAGATAGATGATGAGTAAAATTTTATTATTTTTAAGTTTTAGTCTTAGTTTTTTGATAGCAAGTGGGTTAGATGATTTTAAAAGGGCGCAAGAGCTGGAGCAAATCGGCGATATAAAGGCTGCGATGCAAATTTATAAAGAGCTAGCCAAAAGCTCTTTAAACGAGCAAAACGTGATGCAAAATGTGCAAGCAAGCGAGTCAGCGCCAAGAGAGGCGAAGCTAAAGCAAGCTGATCTTTTAAGAGAAGATAAAAGTGATAAAAATTTACAAAATGCACTTGGTATCGAGCTTTATAAATTTAACTACCTTTTGCCAGTAACTTATGCCAAAAATGTGCCAAACGATGAGCGAAAGAGCGTTGAAACTAAGTTTCAAATAAGCCTTGCAAAGCCGTTGTTTTATGACCTGTTTGGGCTTAGAGAGAGCCTTGTAGCAGCCTACACGCAGACATCTTGGTGGCAGATAACAAGGACATCTGCGCCATTTCGTGAGACGAACTATCAGCCAGAAATTTTTCTAAATTTTGCTTCTCCAAAATATTTAGAGCAAATAGGCGTAAAAAACCTAAAATTTGGACTTTTGCATGAGTCAAATGGACGAGATGGTAGCAATTCAAGAAGCTGGAATAGAGCTTATGTGCAAAGTGATTTTGTTTTTGGTAAGCTTAGCATTTCACCAAGAGCTTGGATGGTAGTGGGCAATAAGGGCGATAATAAAGATATATTAAAATATATCGGGCATGGCGATGTAAGGCTTAGCTACAATCTTAATGATCACATTTTTAGTCTAATGCTAAGAAATAACTTACATTTTGATAAAACAAATAAAGGTGCTGCTGAAATTTCATATATGTTTCCTATCTTCTCAACAGGAGTTTATGGCTATCTGCAGTATTTTACTGGATATGGCGAGAGTTTGATTGATTATAATAGGCATACTGATAAATTTGGTCTTGGTTTTGTTATTTTAAAATAAGATAAAAATTTTGAACTTATAAAATGGCTAAATTTAGGCAAATAGTCATAAATTTACTCAAATATGTCAAAAAAATTTAATTAATCAAAAAACTTAAAAATATTAGAAAAAATACAAGCAAATTTTGCTAAAATCTTAAGCAAAATCTCAGAGCAAAGGAGTTTTTATGAGCGGAATCTCACTAATTGTCTGTTTTGTTGTAGCCATCATACTTATGATCGTTATGATCTCTAAGCTAAAAGTGCATCCATTTTTGGCACTTATGAGCATATCTTTAGTTCTTGCGATCGTCGCAGGCATTGATCTGTCCAAGATCCCAGCGATGATAGGTGTCGGCTTTAGTGGCACATTTAAGAGTATCGGTATCGTTATTATCTTTGGAACGATCATTGGCACCGTGCTTGAAAAAACGGGAGCTGCTTTAAAGCTAGCTGATATGGTCGTAAAGTTAGTCGGACAAAAGCGTCCAGAGCTTGCTATGCTCATCATGGGCTGGGTTGTCGGCATTCCGGTATTTTGCGATAGCGGTTTTGTCGTCTTAAACTCTATCCGCGAAGCACTTTATAAGAAAATTTCAGCAAGTCCTGTTGCGATGTCAGTCGCACTTAGTGGTGGTCTGTACGCATCTCACGTCTTCATCCCACCAACACCGGGCCCAATAGCAGCAGCTGGCACACTTGGTCTTGGCGGGAATTTACTCCTTGTCATCATCATGGGAACAGTCGTTTCTATCCCAGTTTTACTAGCTGTCTATTTCTTTTCAAAAAGTATTGGCAAAAGTGTAACAATAAGCGACAAAGATGCTGACGCTACTATCACAGCTACCTACGAAGAGCTTTTAAAGAAATTTGGTACGCTACCTAGCGGATTTTTGAGCCTTGCTCCTATTATTATGCCTATTATTTTTATGGCAATCGGCTCGATCGTTGATGTGCTAGCAAAACAAGGTATGCTTGATAAGGCTTCTTTTTTACCAAAGATACTTTTATTTTTAGGAAACCCTATTATCGCTCTTGCTATTGGTGTGATCTTTTGCGCATTTTTACTGGCCGAGTCTAAAAAGATAAAAGAATTTGACCATATCACGAATGAATCTTTAAAGATCGCTGGTCCTATACTTTTCATCACAGCAGCTGGCGGTGTTTTGGGCAACGTCATCACTGAGGCTGGCTTTGTAAATTTCATAAAAGAAAATGCCTCTACTATAAAAGCGATAGGAATTTTCTTCCCATTCATCATCTCGGCCGTGCTAAAAACCGCTCAAGGAAGCTCAACTGTGGCTATCATCACAACAGCATCTATCATGGGTGCATTTAGTGCCGACAACTCGCTCATGCAAACACTTGGCTTTACGAGTGAAATTTCAGCTGCACTTTGCGTCATGGCGATAGCATCAGGTGCTATGTGTGTATCTCATGCAAATGACAGCTACTTCTGGGTTGTGACAAATTTTAGCAAGATGAGCGCAGAACAAGGATATCGCACACAAACAGCTATGACGTTTATAATGGGCATCGTTGGTATAATTAGCGTTTATATATTATCTTTGGTGCTTTTATGAGAATTTTAGTTGCGATTGATTCATTAAAAGGCTCGCTTAACTCGCTTGAAGCGGGCCTTGCTGTAAAAGAAGGACTAGAAGAGATTGGCTGTGAGGTCGTTGTCAAGCCTATCGCAGATGGTGGCGAGGGTAGTGTAGAGGCGATGGCTGATGCACTTGGTGCGAAATTTATAGATACGATAGTTAAAAATCCACTTGGAATTGAAATTTTAGCTAGATATGCACTAAAAGATGACCTTGCTATACTTGAAATGTCAAGTGCTTCTGGCCTTACACTCATAAATCCGGACGAGAGAAATCCACTAAAAACTAGCACATTTGGCTTTGGCCAGATGATAAAAGATGCCATTGCTAAAGGCGCTAGAAAATTTATCATTGGCATCGGCGGAAGTGCGACAAATGACGCTGGTACAGGCATGCTTAGCGCACTTGGCTTTAAATTTTATGATAAAAATGGTGCTTTGCTTGAAGGAAAAGGTGAGAATTTAGCCAAAATTTATGAGTTTACAGATGAAGATGCTTTAAAAGAGCTAAAGGAGTGTGAATTTTTAATCGCCTGCGATGTAGATAATCCGCTTTATGGCATGAATGGAGCTGCTCACGTTTATGCTCCTCAAAAGGGTGCAAATGGCCGTATGGTAAAAGAGCTTGATGATGGGCTAAAACACTTTGCAACTCTTGTAAAGGAAAAGACCAATAGTAAATTTCACACACAAAAAGGTGCTGGTGCTGCTGGCGGACTTGGCTTTGCATTCGTGGCATTTTTGGGAGCGAAACTTCGCCCAGGTATTGAGATCATTACGCAGACCATCGCACTTGAGGATGAGATCAAAAAGGCTGATCTAGTCATCACTGGCGAAGGCCGCATGGACTTTCAAAGCTCAATGGGCAAGACACCAACTGGGGTTGCAAAACTAGCCAAAAAGTACCATAAGCCAGTGATCGCATTTGCTGGAAGCGTACAAAAATGTGCCAAAGATTGCCACAAAAATGGGATTGATGCCTATTTTTGTATATTAAATGAGCCAGTGAGTCTTGAAGAAGCGATGAGAAAAGATGTCGCAATTAGAAATTTAAAGATGACAGCGGAGCAAGCCGTAAGACTCTTTAAAATAGCAAATAAACTTTGATGTTAGTTGGCTGGTAAAAATTTTACTAGCCCTTAAATCTGATGATCGATTTATAAAAATGGCTATTGTTGGTTTGGGATATAAATTTAAAGGGTTTTATTAATCTTAAACATCAACTAGAGCTTTAAAATTTTATTCCTCAGTCCATATTTATTCTTAAAATTTGCCATTATTTTTTTATTGTCTTTGCATAAAAGATGTTTTTAAATCCCAATAAATCTCACTACTAGGTGGACTTATCTAAATTTATAAATCACGTATAAGTTTTCTCATAAAGCTTTTTGTTTATTGTAGCTTTTTACACAAGAAGCAAAATCTACTCTCCTGCTAGATCCTCAGCCACTTTTGCAGCCAGCTTTAGTTTGTCACTATCAAAGTGGGTGTAAATTCTTGAGGTATTTAAGCTTGCATGCCCTAGAGCTTCTTGCACAAGCACGAGATCCTTTTGCTTTTTGTAAAGCATCGTTGCAAAGGTGTGACGCAGCATGTGAGCGCCATTTTTCTCTTTTCTGATACCAGCCTTAAAAAGGATTTGCTCCACGATACGGCTAACATAAGCCTGTGTGAGCCTGGTGCCTTTTTTATTGATGAAAAGATAGCCTTCTTTATTGATGTAGTTTATTGCGATAGCGTTTAGATGAGCTTCTATTAGGTGACGTTTTATCATAACGATGCGGTATTTGTTGCCTTTGCCTCGTATCCTAACAATAAAAAGATCGCCATCTTCAGTGATGTCTTTTCGTTTTAAGTTTAAGGCCTCGCTTACGCGAATGCCAGTAAAAATTATCGTTTTTATTATGAGCTTATTGCGATTTGAGTTTTGCTTAAAGTCGCTTTGCTCTATAGCATCTAGAAATTTCTTGACCTCATCTTCACCCATAAACTCAGGTAACTTTTGCCCTTTATTACCGCTTACGCCACCCCAGTTTTTTAAATTTATATCAAAAACATGGGCCTTGTCATCCTCTTCGTTTTGTTTGTCTAAAAACGCAAAGAAATTTATCACTGAGATGCGGTAATTTTTCTTACTAGCATCGCTTAGTCCGCCAGTCGTGCTAGCTAGTATTTCGCTTAGTAGCTCTTCATCGATCTGCTTTAGGCTGCTAAGCTCGTAAAATTTCATCGTTTCATATATTTTTTTAAGTGGATTAAAGTAGGTATTTATGCCGGTAAGCCCTGCGTTTCTTGCGCTTTTTACCAAGCCATCAAGCTGATCAATGTTCTTTACCTCGCGGCTTAGAGCGTAATTCACACTTGCAAGCGCCTTTGGATCTCGCAGCTCTTTATTTGAAAGTGAGCTAAGTTTAAATTTGACGTAGCGAGTGAGCCAAAATATAAATGAGTTTTCAAAATTATCTTTACAATCAAGTGGATATTTCAAAACAATAACCTTAAATTTTTTATTTTGAAAAGTATTATATTTGAAATTTTATGAAATCTACTTTTTTTGAAATTCAAAAACTATAAAAGCTTAAGCAAATACCCATTTTCCGTGACTTCAAGCTTATATTTACGCATTTTATCAAGCTCCAAAACCACTCTAAAATATCTATCATGCCAACCGATTATGACATTTTTAAATATCTCGCTTTCAAGTTTTAAATTTTTGGTCTTGAAGCTTCTTGGTGGCCTTGCAAAGTCAAGAACGATCTTATTTTTCTCATAAGAAAAATACTTTAAATTTTTAGCTTTTGTAGCGATTTTTAGCTCTTTGTCGTTGGCTAGAAAGCTTATAAAACCTAGAAATTTAACATCTTTTCCATTTTTGACACTATCAACTGGTTTTGTACTAGGCTCAATCTTTATTTCAACTACCTTTTGTTCAGGTTTCATGTTAGTTTCTTTTGCTTTATCTGTGCTAAGATCGATCACTACAACATTTGGAGTTGGCATATCTGAAGTTTTATTTCTATCTTTATTTGAAATTTTAGTTTCATTTTTTTCTATTATCACAGGAGTGCTTACTTTTTGGCTAGGCATATTTGCCATTGTGACTGAAACATCTAGCTTTTTTGTCACGACTGGTTCTGGATTTTTTACCTTATTTAAAGCAAATTCATCGCTGTAATCGATAGTTTTATTTATATCAGCTAGTCTTTTTTCCTTTATGGTACCGTCATTTGCTCTATATCTTATGGTGACATCTAGTAAAAGTGCCGCATCGCTTGGAAATTTAAACGAAAGAGAATCAAATCTATCAAATTTTTCTATGATATTTGTTGTCATAACGCTTGTATTTAGCTCGCTAATAGGCATAAATGGGTTCTCTCTAGCAAACACACTTGCTGCAAATATAGATAAAACTAACCAAAATTTTTTCATCATTCCTACTTTTTATTAAAGTCTGGCTCAAGGCCTTGTAATTCAAAATAATCTTTTTGCAGACGCGCGTTCATTTTTTTTAAAATTTCCACGTCTTCGCTAAGCCTCTCTTTTTTGCTCTGAAGGCTTAGCATAACATCAAGTGAGCGTTTGCCAAACATCATATTGCCTACATAAAAAGCAAACATAGCCACACAAATGGTGGCTATTACATAGCGTAATGTTGGTCTAATGTATTTTAAAATTTTATGAAATATGCCATCAGTATTGCCATATTCGTCTAAAATTTCGCTCAAATATTATCCCCCAAAAACTCTCCAGCCTCAAGTTCGATCTCAAGCAAGCGGTTGTATTTTGCGTTACGCTCGCTTCTTGAAGTAGCACCTGTCTTTATCTCGCCAGTGTTTAGTGCGACTGCAAAGTCAGCGATGAACGCATCTTCGCTCTCGCCGCTTCTATGGCTCATTATGCAGCGATATCCGTTTCTTTGAGCAAGGCGGACAGTTTGCATAGTTTGTGTGACTGAGCCTATTTGATTTGGCTTGATTAAGATCGCATTTGCGATCTTTTTCTCGATGCCTTCGCGTAAAATTTTCTCATTTGTGACAAAAAGATCGTCGCCAACTAGCTGAACTTTGCTGCCAAGCCTTTTTGTAAGCTCAGCCCAGCCGCTCCAGTCGTCCTCGCTAAGGCCATCTTCGATAGAAAATATCGGATATTTTTCGCAAAGTTTTTCATAGTAGCTAATAAGCTCATCGCTGCTAAATTTCTTGCCCTCAAGCTCGTATTTGCCGTCTTTGTAAAGCTCGCTTGAAGCAACGTCAAGGGCTAGTTTGATCTGGCTGCCTAGCTCATATCCAGCCTCTTTTACAGCTAAGCAGATGAGCTTTAGTGGCTCTTCGTTGTCTTTTAAATTTGGAGCAAAACCGCCCTCGTCACCGACAGCTGTGCTGTGTCCAGCTGCGTTTAGGATAGATTTTAGCTTATGATAAATTTCAGTTGCAGCCCTTAGCGCGTCGCTAAATGTGCTAAAGCCAAATGGCATGATCATAAATTCTTGAAAATCAACGCTGTTGTTTGCGTGCGCACCGCCGTTTATGATGTTAAACATCGGCACT
The DNA here is from genome assembly GCF_002913945.1 of Campylobacter concisus. GTDB lineage: Bacteria > Campylobacterota > Campylobacteria > Campylobacterales > Campylobacteraceae > Campylobacter_A > Campylobacter_A concisus_P. The sequence goes on from NZ_POZK01000017.1 coordinate 8,728, forward strand.
GGCAGTATGCTAGCGTTTGCACCGCCAAGGTAGCGGTAGAGTGGGATATTTAGGCTCTTTGCAGCTGCGCGAGCCACTGCCATAGATACGCCAAGAACTGCGTTTGCACCTAAATTTGAATAGTTGTGCGTACCGTCAAGTTCAAGCATCTCTTCATCGACTGCTTTTTGATTGTAAGCATCAAGGCCGATGATCGCCTCTGCGATCTTTTCATTTACATTTGAAACGGCTTTTAGTACGCCTTTGCCAGCGTATCTCTCGTCTTTATCACGAAGTTCGAGTGCCTCACGCTTGCCGGTGCTTGCGCCACTTGGCACGATCGCACTTGCCTCGATTCCGTCGCTTAGCCTAACTGTCGCGCGGACTGTTGGGTTGCCCCTACTATCTAAAACCTCGTGAGCTTCTACATCTTCAATAAATACCATTATTCATCTCCTGCTTCGTTTGTGTCGTCGTCTTCGTCTTTTGCACCACTGCTTATTAGGTGATCAATCCCCATTGAGCCTTTTATAGCTGCTACTATCTCATCAGAAATTTCTGGGTGCTCTTTTAGGTAGGCTTTGGCGTTTTCTCTGCCTTGGCCTAGTTTTTCGGCCTTGTAGCTAAACCACGCGCCTGATTTGTCGATGATGTCGAGCTTTACGCCATAGTCGATGATCTCGCCCTCTTTACTCACACCCTCGCCAAACATGATGTCAAATTCAGCCACTTTAAACGGAGGCGCGACCTTGTTTTTAACAACTTTTGCTTTCGTGCGGTTGCCGATAGGCTCGTCGTTTTGTTTAAGTGTGGCTATCTTTCTTACGTCTATTCTTACTGATGAGTAAAATTTAAGTGCATTGCCGCCAGTTGTAGTCTCAGGCGTGCCATATCCCATCATACCGATCTTCATACGAATTTGGTTGATAAAGATAACAGTTGTCTTCATCTTACTTAAAATTCCAGTTAGTTTTCTAAGTGCCTGGCTCATAAGTCTTGCCTGAAGGCCCACGTGCTGATCGCCCATGTCGCCATCTATCTCGCTCTTTGGAGTAAGCGCAGCGACGCTATCAACTACGATAAGATCGACCGCGCCACTTCTAGCTAGCGTTTCAACGATCTCAAGTGCTTGCTCGCCAAAGTCTGGTTGAGAAACGTAAAGATTGTCAGTATTTACGCCTAAATTTGAAGCGTATTTTACGTCTAGGGCGTGCTCTGCATCGACAAACGCACAAATTCCGCCAGCTTTTTGCGCTTCAGCGATGATGTGAAGCGTGAGCGTGGTCTTACCAGAGCTTTCTGGTCCATAGATCTCGATGATCCTACCTTTTGGAACGCCGCCTATGCCAAGAGCTAGGTCAAGTCCTAGCGAGCCAGTCGGTATCGACTCGATCGCCTCAACCTCTTTATCGCCAAGTCTTAAAAGCGTGCCTTTACCAAAAGCTTTATCGATCTGCTTTAGCGCAAGCTCGAGCGCCTTTTTCTTATCCGCTTCGCTCTCTGGGATAGCTATCTTTTTGTCACTATCTTTTTCTTTTGCCATTTTTTACCTTATAGTTGAAATTTGGCTTGATTTTATCTAAAAAGAGATGAATTTTACTTGATTTACTCGCAAATTATAATATTTTCGCCAAGCAGCGCAGCGCTATCAATAAGAGCAAAAAGCTGCTCTTTATCAAACAAAAATCCATAAATTTGATCTTCATTTTTTAGTATCGCTAGCTTTAGCGGCTCTACAAGCGAGCTAGCACAAAGTGTAAGAAAGGCTTCATCGATATTATTTTGTGAAATTTGGGGTTTGTTTTTGAAATTCTCGTCTTTTATAAAAGAGATAAATTCCTCTTGCGAGGTAGATTTATTAAATTTAAAAATTAGTTTTTCTTTTAAGGCTTCAGCCAAAATTTCATCAAATTTAACTAGATCGATGTGATTTTGAACACCTAAAATTTTGGCAAAATTTAGCAGATTTTTATCGTAATCAGCCACATTTTTCTCATGCTCGCTTTGCGCCTTTTTAGCCCTATAAATGGCGTAAAACCCAATAGCTATAAAAAAAAATGAAAGGGTAAAAACTTCTATTAAAAACTCACTCATCATCGTCCTTATAAAATGCAAACTTCGGTCTTAAGCTCCACGCCAAACTTCTCTAAAACTCTAGCCTTTGCCAAATTTATAAGGCTAGTGGCGTCCTCAAAGCTTGCGTGGTTAAAATTTATCAAAAAATTCGCGTGCTCTTCGCTAAATTTCGCTCCACCTATCGCGTATCCTTTTAGCCCAACTGCCTCTAGCATTGCCCCTGCAAAGTGCCCCACTGGATTTACAAAGCAGCTGCCAAAGCTAGCTCCCTTTGGCTGATTTGCCCTTTTTGCGCTTATAGCTTCTGAAATGCTTGCGTCAAAGCCACTTTGAAGCTTAAATTTAGCCCCAAAAATGGCCTCATCTATGCCGCTGTGGCGGTAGCTAAAGTTTATCTCCTCTTTGCTCACCCAGCCATGAGCCAGGCGCACATGCGTGATGTTGTCGCTTATGCTAAATTTAAGTAGTCCAGCATTCATTTTTATAAGTCCACCAAGCGTGCCTGGGATATTTTTTAAAAACTCAAGGTGAGCTATGTTGTTTTGCTTGCAGAAGTTATAAATTTTGGCTGATTTTGTCGCAGCACCTATTTCAAGGTAAATTTTTTCATCACAAATTTCTAAATTTATATAGTCAAAGCTCTTGCCAAGTATTGCCATTTTTGGGGGATTTGGCGAGATAAGAAGGTTATTGCCCCCGCCTATCATCACAGCGCCTAAAAAGTGAGACGAGCCTAGATCATCAAGGCAATTAAGCTCAAAAACTTCATGCACGCCGCCTATCTTAACCGAGGTAAATTTAGAAAAATCAACAAGCCTTGTCACTGGATAAATTCCGGTATAAAATCAAACATCCGAGTAGTAAACTCAACCATCATCGAGATCATCCAAGGCATCAAAAATATGATGACAACGACGACTAGCAAAATTTTTGGCACGAAACTTAGTGTGGTTTCGTTTATCTGCGTGGTCGCTTGAAAAATGGAGATGATAAGACCAGCGATTAGTCCGCTTAGTAGCATCGGAAGGCTGATGTAAAGGGCGATCTTAAAGGTTTCAACTCCAAGCGAGACAAGCGTACTTTGCATCAGCTAAACCTTACTTCGTTGTATTCAGTTGGAATTAGGTAGTCGTTTACGTCGATTGGCTTTTCAAAAAAACCTTTGTCATAGCCTATTTGATAGAGCTTATTTAGCGCTTTTAGCTGCGTTTCGTTCATGCTTATTGACTCGTCATTTGCGTATAAATTTAGATACGTTTTTAGCTCCTCTTTGCCAACTCTGATGAGGTTTCGCTCCATTAGCATGTGAGATAAAAATGGCTTGTGCGAAGTGGCGATCCTAACGGCCTCGCTAAGCACTCTCTCGCACTCGATCGCATCAGTTATCGGTAGACTTCGTCTAAGCGCCATGCCACCAAGTGGAAGCGGTAAATTTTCGCCGTTTAGCTCGCTCCAGATGTCCCAAATTTCGCGCTCCACGCAGAGCTGGTCTGAGAAATTTAAGATACTTTCATGTATGAGCACGCCAGCATCGACCTCGCCGCTAAGCACGGCATTTTCGATCTCAAGAAAATTTTTATAAACGATCCTCGCCTCTGGGTAGGCTATGCGAAAGAGTAGGGCATTTGTCGTGTTTTTGCCAGAGAGCGCGACCTTAAAATTTCGCTTTAGTTGCTTGCCTTTTAGCTTGATAAGCTTTGGTCCATATCCATTGCCAAAGCTCACCGCACAGCGTAAAAGAGCATACTCGTCACAAATTTTTGGATAGAGTGCAAAGCTGATCGCTGTTGCCTCGTAAGTGCCTTTTAGCGCCTCTTCGTTTAGCGTTTCTATATCAAGTGCCTTTGATGTGAAGGCTAAATTTTTACTGCTAACCCAGCCAAATTTGACCGCGGCATACATGAAAATATCGTCAGCGTCCGGCGAGTGAGCGACGTTTATAGTTTTTAGATTGTGCAAAGATGATCCTTTTTTTGATTACGTCATTTTAATGAAATTTATTTAAAATAAAGTTTTAAGGGCGGTTTTGAAATGATTTTACCAGCTTTGCCTCTTTGAAATTTAGCACGTATTTCACGTCTATGGCGTCTTTAGCCCCTTTTCTTCGAGCTTGGAGCGTCGAGTAAAACGGATGCTTAAGTTCAAGCATCTTAAGTAGCTTTTGATCGCTATCTTCTTTTTTTATATTTTCAACGATTATTGTCGTTAAAAATTTGCCCTCAAACTCGTAAAATGGCCACACTATTGCGCCAGCATCGCTTGTTTTAAAGTCATTTATTTTAGATTTTTTAGGGATATTTAGCATCGAGATGATCTTTTTGTGAGGAATTTCTGCGTTTTGCACAGAGATCACCTTTACAAGCAGATCTTTTTTGACGCCGAGGCCATTTTGACTAAAACGATAAACTCCGTCTTCAAGGATGCCAACCTTTTCAAAGGCCTTAGCGTAGTTTGCAGCGGTGCAAGTAGTCAGCAAAAGTGACAGAAACATTAAAATTTTTATAAATTTCATCTTTTCTCTTAAAATTTCACTCTCTTTAGCCTATCTGAAGCGAAATTTTTCCTGCCAAATTTAGCCTCATCTTTGCCGTTTAGCTCTACTAGATCGCCTGTAAAGCCACAAATGTCATTTTTAACAAGATAACTTCCCACGCCATAAGTATCAACCGGCGTGTTATGAGCTTCAAAATCTTCCATAATCTTAGGACTAAAACCTGAGCTAACAACGATTTTGACGTATTTAAAACCAGCTTTATCAAGCGCCTCTCTTAGAGCAAATATAAGCTCCTTGCAAACGCCATGTGGGTCAAACCCGCTAGTATCCTTATCATCAAAATATTTATCAATCAAATTTTTACTAGTATCGACTCTAACCGCGCCAAGCCTCTCTTTTAAGGCATTTGCAGCCCTTAATGCATCTGTGATCACGTCGTTGTTATAATCAACCAATGCCGTGATCTTCTCATTTTCAAAGGTTTTAGCATAAATTTCTGAGGCTTTTACTATATCCCCGCTGCACATTTGAATGAGTGCATGAGGCATGGTGCCACCACCTTTTAGCCCAGTAAGCTCGCCCTGAGCATCTGTGGCGACCTTTTTGATGCCGCCTACAAATGATGCATAGCCGTCGCCTGGTTGCGTGCAGATGTCATCTTGCCTGTCTGCCATGCTAAAAACGTCCTTGCCATTTGCCGCTCTTATCACATCTCTTGAGTTTGTCGCCACGCAGCTTCTTCTAGTAAGCGTCGCATCGATCACGTTTTCTAAAAAGCCGAAATTCTCATACTTGCCACTTATCTTTAAAACTGGCTCGTTTGCGTTTATGATATCACCATCGTCAAGTGCGTAAATTTCAAGCTCACTTGGGTCTTTGGCAAATTTATTGATGACGGCTAAAACTTCGTCAATGCCGCAAAGTACGATATCATCGCGCCTTTGAAAAAACTGCATCGTCACGTGCTGATCTGGCAAATTTTGCTTAATTATCTCATTTACTTTTAGAAAATATTTCGCAGTAAAGTAGCCCTCGCCGATCCTTGGATCTAGCTTAAAGGTCTTGTCTGTTAGCCTTTTTATCTTGCCTTGCATCTTTAGCTCAAGTTCGTTCATATTTGTCCTTTTTTTATTGTAATTATAGCATTTTGGTAGAAAAGTGAAAATTATAAAAATATATTTTAAGAATATATAAGAGTATATTTTATAAAATCGTGAAATTTTAATTTTAAAGGAAAAATATGAAAAAATTTTTACTTCTACTGGCCGCAATTTTTGCATTTGGCAATGAAAATTTGCTAGTAAGTGCGGGTGGTGGATATAAAAAGATAGTTGAGGCAGTCGCACAAAATCTTAAAAAAGATGGCGTAAATATCGACACTTCTTTTGCAAACATCACAGCTATCATGACTCAGGCAAAAGAGGGCAAAACTGACGTGATCGTGGGCGATGAAGACTTTTTGAAAAAATCTGATCTAAAGATCGCTGAGTATGTAAATTTAGGCTCAGGCGCTTTGGTGCTAGCTACTAAAAAAGGCGTGAAAATTGAAAAAGTTGAAGAGCTAAAAGCGCTTTCTAAGATCTCTATGCCAGACGCAATAAAGACAGTTTATGGTAAAAGAGCAAATGAATTTATGCAAAAAGCAAATTTAAGTGGCGAGCTAAAGGATAAAATTTTAGCAGTTGCTGGCGTGCCACAGGTCGTTACATATATATTAAACGGCGAAGCTGATGCTGGATTCATCAACCAAACTGAACTAAATGCACACAAAGATGAATTTGGTAGTTTTGTCTTGATAGACAAATCGCTTTACGCTCCAGCAAACATCGTAGCTGCTAAGCTTGAAGGATGCGATAAAAAGGCTGATTGTGAGAAATTTTTAAATGAGCTAAAAAGTGAGAGATCAAAAGAAATTTACACTAAATTTGGCATAAGATAAGGCTAAATTTGCAAGAGCTCTCTTGGCTGTTTGATCCGCTATTTTTAAGTGTAAAGGTCGTTTTGTGCCAAGGGGCTTTGCTTATCATTTTTGGGCTAGCTTTGGCTTATTATTTAGCTTTTAGTAAGGCTAAATTTAGAGCTATTTTAGAGATGATCGTAACTTTTCCACTCATCTTTCCGCCCATTGCTACTAGATTTTTACTGCTTTATCTGCTTGGTAAAAATGGCATCGTCGGCAAGGCTTTAAATTTAGAGATTATTTTTAGTTTTAAGGCTCTTGTGTTAGCTGCTTTTATAGCTTCTTTGCCACTATTTGTAAAGCCTGTCGCTTCTGCTCTTGGCTCACTTTCAAAGAGCCTAAGTGAAGCAGCATATAGCCTTGGAAAAGATAAATTTCAAACAGCTATTTTCGTGCTCTTCCCATGTGTTGCAAAAAGTGTAGCAGCGGCTTTTATCTTAGCGATCTCGCGTGGGCTTGGCGAGATTGGCATAACACTTATACTTGGCGGAAATATAATAGGAAAGACCGATACTATCTCTCTTGCCATTTATAATGCCGTATACGATGGCAAAAGCGATGAGGCACTCGTTTTAAGCCTTGTTTTGGTTGTGTTAAGTTTTATTTTGCTTGGGATTATAAATTTGCTTGATAAAAGTAAAATTTAAAATAAGAATGGCGAGAGGATGAGAGAATCGAACTCCCCACCAGACGGTCAACCGCCCAGTCATCGGGTTTGAAGCCCGTGAGCATCACCAGATTACTTTATCCTCCGTGCGCGTTATTCTAGCAGATTTATATAAATTTTAGCCCATTTTCTATAAACTTTTTTTAATTACAAAAAGGATCTATGATTTTAAAATTAGGCATTTTCACATTTTTGGTTTTATTTTTTTGCGCTTGCTCTTCAGTACTAACCCCAGCAACCGCGCCACTAAATGTCTATGATGCGTACTCGATTTCACGTGATAAAAGGGGTATTTACTCTATCACCCGTGACAAATTTATCCAAAGCAAATTACAAAGTAAAATATTATTTTCAAAAGGTCTTAGCAATATAGATATTGAGATCGAGTGTTTTTACGGCGATGTCTACCTTATAGGGCTAGTTGATAGCAAAGAGCTTGAAGATAAGTTAGTAGGACTAGCCAAAAATACAGATGGTGTACGAGAAATTTACACCTATCTTCGCATAAAAAAGCCAGAGTATCCATGCGATAGTCTAAAAATTCTTGCAAATTTAAAACAAAACCTTTTCAAAGATAGTATAGTCGAAGGAACAAATGTGCGTGTTAGTATCGTTGGCTGCGATGTTGTTTTTAGTGGCGTTGTCGATAGTATAGAGCAAGAAAAACATGCTATTTGGTACGCTAAGCACATTGACGGCGTGGCCGATGTCTACTCATTCATCAAAGTCATCAAATAAATTTAGCTTAAATATCACTCTTTTTTACAAAGCTTGCTATTAGGCTTGGTAAGATGATTAGTGCGCCAAGAAGCATAAATACCATAACAAGATCGGTTAGTAAGCCAAAATATATAGTTGGGATAAAATTACTAGTTATCATCACGCTAAAGCCAAGAAAAATAGTGAATGATGTGTAATACATCGCATATCCGATGCTTGCATGAGCAGCTTTAATACTCTCAAAAACGCTTTTTGTAAGCATTTCTTCTTTAAATCGGTGTATGTAGTGAATGATATCATCAACGCCGATACCTATACTAATGGCTGCGATCGTAATGCTCATCACATCAAGCGGAATACCAAAAAATCCCATCACGCCAAAGAGCGTACAAAGTGGAATTAAATTTGAAACTATCGCAATGGTTGCTAGCTTTATGCTTCTAAAAATAAAGCAAAATATTACAAAAAGTATAGCGACAGTTAGTCCAAAAGTATCAACTTGTGAGCTAAGTAAATTTTGAAGCATATTGTTATAAAGCACCATCATGCCGGCAACTTCTATACTTACATTGTCATTTTTAGTAAGCTGTGCTAGCCCTTCTCTAAGCTCCTTTAGAAATAAATTTCGTCTAAGCTCGGAGTCGCTATCGACGATCCTTATACTAAATCTAAGCTCATCATCTTCAACGCTTACATAAGGACTTAATAAGATATTTTTATAATTTTGTGGCAATTTCTCATACATTGCAGCTAATAAAAAATCATCACTCGTGCCGTTATTTAGCTCTTTTATGGCTTTTATAAGGGTTGCTAGCGAGCTTACATGTCCGACAAATTTTTGCTCTTTTAAATAGTCGTGAATCTTCTCAGCAACCCTTGTGTGATAGCTATTAAACCAGTATTTCGTATCCTTGGCATTGCTTTCAAACTCATTTTCAAACTCATCTTGCTCAGTATTTTTATCTTGTTTTTGCTCTTTAAATTTCACTATCACATCAACTGGGATCGTGCCACCAAGCTTGGTATCAATGACTTGCATTCCTTGGCGAATTTCTGTGCTTTCTTTAAAGTAGCCAATGAAGCTATTTTCAACCTTTATCTTGCTGATACCATAAACGCCAAAACAGACAACTAGAGCGCAAACTACGTAGATGATCTTTCTTGAGTTTAGAGCTAAATTCGCGCAGTATTTTGTAAATTTAAAGCTATTTTCAAAGGTTTTAATAGGAGCTAATTTATTTAAATTTACATTTATCGCGCCAAATAGCAAAAACGCAAGCACAAGCGAAACGCTAATGCCAGTGCTCATCATAATGCCAAGCATGATAACTGGCTTTATGTCAGCACTCATAAGCGAGCTAAAGCCAATAACCGTGGTAAATATCGCCCAAAAAGATGGAGAGAATTTATCACGAAGCGTTAGATAAATTAGCTGATTTTGGCTATATTTTGGATGCTTTGCGTAAAATTCTCTATAGCTAACGACAAGATGAATCACAGTTGAAATGGTAATGATGAGCTGAAGTGCGATGTAGTTTGAGCTAATGACCGTCACTTCCCAGTCAAATATACCAAAAATTCCAGTCGTAAAAATGGCACTTACAGCACATATAAACATTGGTAAAACGATCCATCTTAGTTGTCTAAAAAATAGCCACAAACTAAAGCTAAGAAGAGCAAGTACGCTTAAGCCATAGACCAAAAGATCGCTCTTTATAAAGCCTATCATATCATCAGCGATCATATTTGCACCGCCTAAGAATAGCTCGTCATTTGCGTTAAATTTAGCTATGGTTGCTTTTATAGCCTCAAGGTTTTCGTGATCGCTCTTTCTAAGCTCATCTCGGTAGGCTTTAAACTCATAGGCAAGAGCCTCTAGCTTAAGTCGCTCAGCTTGTGTGATCGTACCGTTTGACTCTTTTTGGCTAAGCAAATTTCTTTCATTTACAAGCTCATTAAATTTCTCATCTTGTTTTAAATTTAGAGCAATCGCTGTAGTTTTTAGATCTTTGCTTATCAAATTTCCGCTGTAAATCGGGCTTTTGGCAAACTCAAGCTTTGCTTTTGAAATATTTATATCTTTATCTTGCAGCGTTGGAGTATGATCTAAGATACCAGTAATCCCGCCTTTTACACTATTTAAAAGCGGAATATTTATTATAGAGATGACGCTATTTACCATATCGTTTTTAGCTAGTTCATCGCCTAAATTTTTGATAAGTTCTAAATTTTTAGGTGAAAAAAGATCGTCTTTTGGGGTAAAAGCGACCACTAAAAATCCGGGTGAGTCGTAGCGTTTGGCTATCTCTCTATAAGCTTTTAAGTCAGGATCATGCTCAAGCAGTAGCGTTTCAGCTGACGCATCAACGCTAAGCTTGGTGCTAAGATAGCCAAAAACTACGCTTAAAGCTAAAATTAGAGCAATAATAAGCTTGTTTTTGGCAATGATAAATTTAAAAATTTGTCGCATTAAGGGTTAGTTTTATTTTGATCAGGCAAAACAGCTTCGTTTAGCTTTTGTAAAAGAGTATTGAAATCAGCGTTATTTAGCACATCGCCAAACTGGCTTCTGTATGTTTGAATGATGCTTACACCAACGATATCAAGATCGTAAATGAGCCAACCACGCTCTTTAGCGTCATAAAATTTATAGACAAATTCGTAGCTCTTGCCATCATTTATAAGCTCTGATGTGAGCCAGTATCTATTTTTTTGAGGTTCGCTCTCGCCAGTTATATGTATCTCTTGATCTTTGTATCCTAAAAGTTTATCTATGTATGAGCTTTTTAGTTTTTGCTCAAATGCTGCGTCAAATTTAGCCTGTTCATCGCTACTTAGGCTGTTGTAACGTTTGCCAAGGCTTATCTTTGCCATTTGTTTGTAGTCAAAAAATGGATCAAGAAGAGCAAAAATTTCTTTTGTTTTTGCGTTATTGTCTAAATTTGTATCTTTTAAAATTTCAATAACCTTTGTTGTTTTCATCTCTACTTCAGGCTTGATCTGCTCTTTTGAAATAGCAAAAAGGCTAGTTGTAAAAAGTAAAATCATAGTTAGAATTTTTAAAATTTTCATATTTACTCCTTGATAAGCTTATCGCGTCTTTGCTCGTAAGCATCGCGTAAAAATGGATAAAGATCAATAGCATCTTTTCTTAGTTTTTCATAAGCAGTTGGATCTTGTGAAAAGCTGTTAAACGCCCTATATGACTTGATGCCAGCTGACAAAAGCCTAGGATCAACGTAGCTAATAGGATCGGCAAAATAGTCTCCAACTAGGCCTCCAGTATCTCTTAAATTTGATGGTCCAAGCAAAGGCCAAACGATGTGAAAACCGCTGCCAAGCCCCCAATATCCAAGCGTTTGTCCAAAATCTTCATCGTGAGCTTTGAGATTGTAGTATTTTGCTCCGTCTGTTAGTCCGCCAAAGCCTATTATCGTATTTGCTAAAAATCTCAATGTCTCTTCGCCAGCATTTTGAAATTTAAACTGAAGTAGATTATTTACAAAGCGAACCGGGAAAAGCAGATTGTCAAAGAAATTTGAAACCATTGTTCTAGCCGTTTTTGGTACAACGTAGGCGTAGCCTTTTGCCACTGGAGTTAGCATATTTACATAGATAAAGTCATTTGCATGCGTCATAATTCTATTGTAGCCACTAAGTGGGTCAAAAACATCTTTTCCTGCTTCAAATTCAACATCAAATTCATCGCTTTCGCTATTCGTATTTATGTCCGTATTAGCACAGGCTAAAAGCAAACTAAAAAAGATAGAAAGCAAAAATTTCATACTAAGCCTTATTTTTATTTATAAAATGTAGCTCGATTTTATCTTTTAAAAACTTTACAAGAAATTAAGAGAAATTTATAAATTGGCTTAAATCTTTAAGCTTAAGGATTAATATAATTAGATATACTTCACAAATTATTCTCCAATATAGTAAAGGTAAAAATTTTGAAAGCAGATATAAATTTAGAACTATTTTTAGGCGAAGATACACAGGTTTTAGCTAAACATATTACATTATTAAAGGCCATAAAAGAGACAAAAAGTATCACAAAAGCAGCGGAATTGGTTGGTATATCATATAAAAATGCTTGGGACTGTCTTGATACGATAAATAACAAAAGTAGCAAGCCGCTTATTATTAGAGCTGATGGAAATAAAAAAAATAGTGGCTCTGAGCTAAGCGAGTATGCCAATAAACTGATAAAAATTTATGATGCCATTCTTGAGACCCAAAAGGATTTTTTACAAAAAATTTGTCAAAAAGTAGATTTTGAGGATGTAGATATTATAAATCTTCAAAGAATGAATATGAACTTAAGTGCTAGAAATCAGCTCTCATGTGAGATTATTAGCATAAACCGCGGTGCGGTAAATTCTCAAATAGTTGCAAAACTAAGTAATGGCTGTACGCTTGAGTCAAACATTACAGTCGAGAGTGAGAAAAATTTAGGACTAAAAGTTGGACAAAAAGTTATTTATATTTTTAAAGCTCCAGCTGTCATTTTGGCTAAGGATCTAGATATAAAAATAAGCACAAAAAATCAATTAAAAGGCGAAGTGATCGAAGCAAAGATAGGTGCTGTAAATGCCGAAATCACTTTAAAACTAAGCGATGAGCAGACTTTAACTGCCATCATCACAAAAGATAGTGCTATCCAGATGAAAATAGGTGTTGGCGATACACTTTTAGCAATAGTAAAATCATCTCAAATCATTATAGGAGTTTAAATGAGAAAAGTTTTTAAATTTTTATGTGTGGCAGCTTTGCTTGCCATAAACGCATTTGGCGCTGAAGTAAATGTATATGCTGCTGCAAATACGACATATGCATTTCCTGAGCTTATAAAAGAGTTTAACAAGCTTCACCCAGATGCTAAGATCAACTTAACCCTTGGTGCAAGTGGCGGTCTTGTTACACAGATCCAAAACTCAGCTCCAGCTGATATATTCATGGCTGCTGATATGGGCTTTGCACAAAAAGCCTATGATACAGGCTTTGCAAGCACTGAGCCAAAAGTTTATGCACAAGGCGCTGTTGCTATTTTTTCTATTAGAAATGTTGATTTCAAAAAAGGTATTGAGGTTGTTCGTGGCTTAAAAGCGATCTCTATCGCAAATCCACAAACTGCACCATACGGCAAAGCTAGTATAGAGGCTCTTAAAAACGCAAAGCTTTATGACGAAGTAGAAAAAAATATCGTTTATGCTCAAAAAATTTCTGAAACTCTATCTCAAGCATTAAGTGCTTCTGATGTAGGTTTTATCGCTGCTAGCGCACTTTTTGATGAGAAAATGTCAAAATACAAAGAGGGCGTCAACTACATCCTTGTTCCACAAGAGCTATACACTCCGATCGATCAAGGTATCGTTCTTCTAAAACATGCTGAAAAAAATGATGATGCAAAAGCATTTTATGAGTTTATCTTAGGTGATAAATCAAGAGAAATTTTCAAGAAATTTGGTTACAACGTTCCAGCTAAATGATAAGAGCAAAGATCGTTGGAATTTTAACTAAAGATGACGTTAGCTTATTTGAGCTAAAGGGTCTAAATTTAGAGGCAAATTTATTTATGCTAGTCTTGAATGAGGCTAGCAAATTTGCCTTAGATGATGAGATCGACTTAGGTTTTAAAAGCTCCGATGTTATCTTGGCAAAAGACAAACTAAGTAATAACTCGCTTGAAAACGAGCTAAAGTGCGTGATTGAAGCTATAAATTTTGGTGAAATTTTAAGTGTTATTAGCTTAAAGTGTGGTGAAATTTACTTCGAAGCTATTATCTCAAATCACGCATTAAAAACCATGAACGTAGGTAAAAACGATGAAGTCTTTGCCTATATAAAATCTACAAGCATTCACATAAGTACACAAAAATGATAGAAATTTCTTGTAAAAAAGAGCTAAATGGCGGTGGCGGAAAATTTTTACTTGAGGCCGACCTTAGTTTTGAAAGTGGTGATTTTGTCGCACTTTACGGGGCAAGTGGCGGCGGAAAGACCACTATTTTAAGGTTGATTGCCGGTTTTGAAACGCCACAAAGTGGTTTTATAAAGGTTGGGGATAAAATTTTCTTTGACGATAAGATAAATTTGGCTCTGCAAAAGCGAAATATCGGCTTTTTATTTCAAGATTATGCATTGTTTGAAAATATGAATGTCTTTAAAAATTTACTCTTTGCAAAAGATGACGTAAGCCTAGCAAATAAACTTCTTGATATCTGCGGTCTAACAAGTCTCAAAAATGCAAAGATTAGCACCCTTTCTGGTGGCCAAAAACAACGCGTAGCACTTGCTCGTGCAGTTATGAGAAGGCCTGAAATTTTACTACTTGATGAGCCACTAAGTGCACTTGATAATGCTATGCGTGAAAAATTACAAGATTATCTGCTAACACTTCACGACGAATTTAAGATGAGTATTGTCTTAGTAAGCCATGATATCGCAGAAATTTATAAGCTTTGTAATAAAGTCTTCGTTCTTGAAAATGGCAAAATTTCAAGATCTGGCACAGCTAGTGAGATATTTTTAAAGACTGCTGGATCTCAAAAAATCGCCTTCAATGCTAAAATTTTAGAGATAAAAAAATGTGATGCGATCTTCGTAGCAAACGTACTGATAAACCGCCAAATTTGTGAAGTTGTGCTAAGCAACAACGAAGCAATGAATCTAAAAGCTGGCGATATGGTGGTAGTTAGCACAAAAGCATTTAGCGTAAATTTGGAAAAAGCATGATAGACGAGTTAAAAAATATCGATTACGAACCGTTTTGGCTATCACTAAAATTATCTTTTATAACAACTTTTATTTTATTTTTTGTCTGCATCGCACTTGCCTATTTTATGTCTCAAAAGAAATTTTTTGGCAAGTCGTTTTTAGAGTCGATAATCTCACTACCGTTGGTATTGCCGCCAAGTGTTCTTGGCTTTTATCTGCTCATTTTTCTTTCACCTTATTCCACCTTTGGTAAATTTATCGAAGAAATTTTTGGGGTTAGATTAGTTTTTAATTTCACAGGTCTTGTTGTGGCAAGTTGTATCTATTCATTGCCATTTATGTTTGGTCCGATTTATGCTGGACTAAACAGCCTAAAAAAGAGCCTTTTTGAAGCGAGTTATAGCCTTGGCAAAAACAAACTCACGACTATTTTTAGAGTAATTTTGCCAAGCATTAGATCAAATTTATTAACAGCTACTGTCGTTAGCTTTGCTCACACCATGGGTGAGTTTGGTGTTGTTTTGATGATAGGTGGTAGCGTAGCTGGAGAGAGCAAGGTCGCAAGTATTGCGATATTTGAAGCGGTTGAAATGCTTGATTATACCAAGGCTCATGTCTATGCACTTTTGATGTTAATAATTAGCTTTTTTGTCCTTTTTATAGTTTATCTTTTAAATTCTAAAAAAGCTTAAGACAAAGCTTATAGAGATATAATAGTAAAAAATTTTAAAGGATGAAATATGATAAACGTGCCTACAAGTATATATTTAAATACCCTAGACGGTAAGGAATTTGATTTTTCTGCCTTTGCAAGGACACACGACTGCGTTATTTTTATCTACCCAAAGATAGGCGATGACTTTAGTCTTTTAAGTGAGCAACTGCAAAATACTGCAGGCATGAAGGGCTGCACCAAACAAGCGATAAACTACAAGAAATTTTTAAAAGATTTTAACGATCTTGGTTTTATGGTCATAGCTATTGGCTCCCAAGATATCGCAGCTCAAAAGAAATTTCAAGAAGAAACTTCAGCTGGAGTTATGTTTTTAAATGATAGTGAGTTTATGCTTGAAAGGGCGCTTGAGCTTCCAGTTTTTTCTGCGTCAAATGGACATAAATTTTATTTTAGACAAACACTTATCATAAAAGATGGCAAGATAAGGCGCGCATATATAGTGGATGATCCAGAAAATGATGCTAAAAATATACTAGAAAAAATCAAAGAAAAAGACTACTAGGAGTTAAAATGAGTCAAAATAGCAAAATCGAAAAGTCTTATAACGAGCTAACTTATAAATCAATAGCTTTTGCACAATCATCGCCTTATAGGCTTGAAGCTTGTGCTACACTTCTTGGCATAACTCCACCGCCATGCGAAAATGCAAGAGTTTTAGAAATAGGATGTAGCTTTGGTGGAAATTTGATCCCATTTGCAGTAAATAACAAAAATGCAAAAGTAGTTGGTATAGACCTCAGTGGAGAGCAGATAAGGCGTGGGCAAGAGATCGTTAAAGAGATGGGGCTTACAAATTTAGAGCTTATACACGGCGATATTTGTGAGTTTAAGAGCGATGAGAAATTTGACTACATTATCGCTCATGGCGTTTTTAGCTGGGTACCTGACTTTGTAAAAGAAGCTATATTAAAAGTTGTAAGAGAGAATTTAAGTGCAAATGGCGTAGCATTTATCTCTTATAATGTTTATCCTGGTTGGAAAGTAAAAGACATCGTAAGAGATATAATGCTGCTTGCTGCAAAAGACAAAGAAACAATGCAAGAGAAGCTAAAAGCGGCTAGAGAGGCGCTTTTAGTTTATAAAGAGTATTTGCTAACAAGAAATAAAGAAGTTTATGAAAATAAAATACCGCTTACTATGCTTCTATTTACAATAGAACATGTGCTTTCAAAAGATGACTTTTATATTGCTCATGAATTTTTAGAAGATGTAAATAATCCATTTTATTTCAAGGATTTTAATGCCATGCTTGCCAAAAATGAGCTTGCTTATCTTTGCGAATATACACTTGATGATATCTTTGTTCCAAACATTGGCATAGCCACGGTAGATGAATACAAAAACAATAAATTTAAAGATAGGATCGATTTGGAACAGTTTATGGACATAGTTAGCAATAAAGTCTTCAGACAAAGCCTAATAGTCCACAACAAAACTTACGAGGGCATAGCCAATAAGCAAATAGGCCCAAGCGATATCAATAAAATTCACGTTGTAGCAAATTTTACAAAGAAAGGCGATGAGTGGCAAGACAGTTGCTCTGTTATGCCACAAGACATATCATGGCTTTGTGAGGTCTTTTATAAGATGTATCCAGGCAGTATAAACCTTTCTCAGATTTTAGAAATTTTACCAGAAGATAAACTCATGGTTTATAGCGCCTTTGTAAGAATTTTAACAAACTCATCTGATGCAATGATCTTAAAAGATGAGCAAAAAAATATCGAGTATAAGCCCGGATACTCAAGACTTAGCGTAAATTTAACAAACTATGTAAAGTATTTTTTAAATCATAAAAATAACGCTGATGTTGCTTTTGCTAATAAATTTAGCGTTTTAGGGAAATTTAATACCGTCGATTATTACATACTTTTGCTACTTGATGGCAAAAATAGTTTAGAAGAAGTAGCCGCAAAGGCTTTGAAATTTATCAAAGAAAGCAACGAGAATATATTGGATATAGATGGGAAAGTACTTAAAAAAGATAAGGTTGCTGCAAATATAATGAACTATGTGCTAGGTACAGCAAAAATGGCTAGTACGTTTTATCTATTAGAAGAAATTTAATTAACAGTTTTAAATTTTACTTTGCTTATATAGTTGTGTGATTTTATCTTTTAGATTTAGTGTGTTTTTTGAGAGAGCTATGAAAAATGGACTTTTTAAATCAGCAAGCTCGTAGCTCATCTCTTTGCTACTATTAGCGTCAAATACTTTTCCGCCACAAAAATTTACGAGCGCTTCCCCTGCTGCATTGTCCCAAAGATAGCTTGGCGCAAATCTCAAATAAGCTCCGCCAAATTCAACCAAACGGCAAAATTTTATGGCTGAACCGATGCACCTTTGCTCAAAATTTAAGCTCTGTCCTATAAATTCTATCTCTTTGGCATCGCCTCTTCTACTTGAAAAGATTAGATTGTCTAAATTTTTATCTTTTTTGTTTAGATCAACTCTCTTTATGATTTCATCATTATCATCTAAAATTTCTTTAAAAGCGCCATTTTCATCAGCATAAAAAAGCTCTTTACTAACTGGGATAAATATCACGCCAAGCACCGGCTTAACCTCTTTTATAAGCGCTATGCAAACGCAAAATTCGCCGTTTCTAGCTAGAAATTCTTTCGTGCCATCAAGTGGATCTACGAGCCAAAACTCATCTTTGTCGCTTTCTTGCAAGATACTCTCTTCAGAGCAAATTTTTATCCCGCTTTTACTTAGCTCTTTTAGTATTGTTTCATTTGCGACTAGATCAGCGCTAGTTAGTGGTGAGCTGTCATCTTTTAGGCAGACTTTAAGAGCCGTATTATCTGCAGAGTAAAATTTCATTATTTGCGCTCCAGCATTAATGGCTGCTCTTTTAGCTAAATTTAGAAGCTCGCTCATTTTGGTGTTCTGTTTGTCTCTCCAACATAAAGCTGTCTTGGGCGGACGATCTTTATCGTATCTTGCTCTTTTAGCTCGATCCACTGGCTAATCCAGCCTGGAGTCCTGCCGATGACAAAGATGACGGCAAACATATTGTTTGGTATGCCAAGCGCCTTTAGGATGAGCCCTGAGTGAAAATCAACGTTTGGATATAAATTTCTACTCACAAAATAGTCATCATTTAGTGCGATCTCTTCGATGCGGTTTGCGATTTTAATAAGCTCTGAGTTAATACCTATCTCATCCATAAGCTGATCTCTCATTTTTTTGAGCACTTTTGCGCGAGGGTCAAAATTTTTATAGACCCTGTGACCAAAACCCATTAGCCTAAATGGATCGTTTTTATCCTTTGCTCTAGCGATGTATCTATCGACGTTTGCAACCGAGCCGATCTCTTCTAGCTGGCGGATGACACCCTCGTTTGCACCGCCATGAGCCCAACCCCAAAGCGCTCCGATACCTGCACTTATACATGCGTATGGGTGAGCATGCGTTGAGCCAACGGTTCTAACAGTCGTTGTTGAAGCGTTTTGCTCGTGATCTGCGTGCAGCATAAAGACCGTGTCAAGTGCTTTTATCTCGATTGGCTTAAGATCTACGTGCTCGTATGGATAGCCCCTCATCATATAAAGAAAATTCTCAGTAAAGCCACGATCTAAATTTGGATAGATGATAGGAAGGCCGCGTGAGTAGCGGTAGCTAAATGCAGCTATTGTTGGAATTTTAGCGATTATACGCATGGCCATTTCGTGATACTCTTCAGGTTTATCCATATTTAGATGATCTGAGTAAAATGCACTTAGGGCCGAGACCGCTGCCTGCAAGATCGCCATAGGGTGAGCTTTATCTGGAAATGCGTCAAATAGCTTCATCATGCCCTCATGTATGAAGCTTCTTTTTTTAAGCTCGGTTTTAAAATTTATATACTGATCATTTGTTGGAAGCTCTTTGTTTAAAAGTAAATATGCCACGTCTAAAAATGTCTTATTTTCGGCCAAATACGCGATATCGTAACCTCTATACATTAGCTCGCCTTTTAAGCCGTCTATATAAGTTATCGCTGAGCGACACATCGCAGTTGAAGTATAGCCTCTATCAAAAGTAAACATTCCAGTATCACTAAAAAATGTCGAGATGTCTATCACGTCAGGTCCCATAGTGCCTTTTAGTATAGGAAACTCATAACTCTTGCCGGTCCTGTTATCAGTTAGCGTAGCTGTATTTGATGACATTTTTACTCCTTACTTCTTGATTGCATTAGAAATTTTATAATTATTGTCCCTATTATAGCTTGAGCTAGGCTTGCTAGGATAAAAGATGAGTAAGAATAGTCACTTATCTCACCTGATCTGTGTGCGATAGTAGCAACTGCTACTAGAAGTGTTAGTGGCATGGATTGTGAGAGAGAAAACAAAAATATCCCCTTAAATCCTAATTTCCCTACAAATAACACACTTGAAAAAAGCCTTGTGGTAAGCATCGCACAAAATATAAAAATAGCATCTTTTATCACTTCATTTGAGCTTAGGCTTGAGAGCTTAAAGGTTGAGCCTATGTGTATAAAAAATATCGGTACCAAAAAACCAAATCCAAAGCTTGAAAGCTTGTGCGGTAAGTCTTTTTTATGATCAAAAAATGTCGCTATAAACATACCTGCGATAAACGCGCCAAAGGCGACCTCTAAATTTAAATAAAGCATAAGTGCAATCATTGAAAAAAATACAGCAATGCTTAGCCTAATATCTTTTTCGTCCTTGTCGTAGTGTGGCATAAGGATCACTTTAAGCCCAGGATACCACCAAAAAAGCACATCTAAAATTTTAAAGCTAAGTACGCTGATGGCTAAAAATAAGATCAAATAGCCAATCGTTAGCCATAAATTTATGCTAGCTCCAAACTGCAAATAGGCTGCTATAAATGTCAAAAGTGTAATGCTTATAAGCTCACCAATAGTTGCAATAAGCATGCTTAAATTTAGCCATTTCACATCTCTGCCATATTCTTTAAATAGCGTAAATATCATGCCAACGGCCATTATCGGGATAATGATAATATAGAGCAAACTAAGATCAAAACTAAACGTAAGTGCAGTTGCTAGCGAGTAAATGAGCGCAAGATAGATAAGTCCTAGGCGCAAAATTTTGCGGTCAATGTTTATAAGCATTCTAAGATCGATCTCCATGCCGGCTAGAAACATCAAAAAGAAAAAGCCAACTTCGCTAATTAGCTTAAACATCTCATTCTCGCCGACAAGCCCGATGTAGCTAGCTAGTGCTCCAAGTATTATCTCAGCAGGAGCGACAGGAATGCGTAAAATTTTAGAAATATAAGGCGAAGCAAAGACGATAAATGCCAAAACGACAAGAATACTAAGCTCGCTAGCTTGATGTAACTGCAAAAAGATCCTTAAAATAAAAATATTTGATTGTATAAAAAGCTTTGTTATTTTTTGATTAAGCTAAGCGATTTTTGGGCAAAATGGCGACAAATTTTTAAAAATTTGGAGTGCAAATTTATGCGTAAATTTCTATTTTTTGTCTTGATGTTTTTTGGAATTTTTAGCTTTGCAGATGAGCTAAGTTTAGTTCAAAGTTTTAAATTTGATGGAAGCATTTTTTATAAGAAAAATACAGCCAAAGATGAGAGCTTTTACTTTTTAAAAAATGAAAATTTTGATGAGCATTTTGTAGGCTTTAGAGTGAAATTTGACAAAAATATAAAAAGTGAAAGTATGCTTGTTGAGCTAAAAAGAAAGATAAAAGAGGCTAAAGAGGTGCTTTATAGTGAAGAGAATGATCAAATTTTAGCTCTCATAAAAGATGAAACTAGCAGTAAAAATATAGAAATAATCCACTTTTTACTTAAAAAAGATGGAGTTTTAATACTTTCATATGAGAGAATTTATGATCCAAAAACTCTGGTAGATGGGCTTAAGCCTGTACTTTTAAGTGAAGCTAGAAATTTTATGCTTCAGATGCCAAAGGTAGAAGCTAGGTAGAAAGGTGGATGTGGCATGTTTTGCACTGCATGCGGTTTTGTCAAATTTCATCAAATTTTAATAGCCAATTCTTGTGAGTGAATGAAATTTAAAATTTGCACATAGATTGATGAAATTTTTACTTAAAGGGGAACAAAGGGGCTTGAATTGCGTAAGTCGCCCACTTGTCCCACTTTATATCCCCCAATCCCTTAACACGCTCAAAATGCACGCAATAGTGCTGGAGCACTGAATGCGGTTAAAACCCTATCAAATTTAAAATTTATGAGCAAGCATATCATGGCTCTAAATTTAGTGCTAAACGAAGCAAAGCCCAAATTTAGCAGTCTGCTATGGTAAGCGAGTAAAGTTTTAAAATTTGTAAAATGGCACAAACAAAGCTATTTTACTACACACCTTAAAAAACTCACAAATTTTTGCCAAGCAAAATGCCAAGATAGCTTGCAAGCAGGCAAAGGCTAAGGTTTAAAAAGATATTTAAAAAGCCTTTTACCAGCTCGCCTTCTAGTAAAAATTTCACGCTATCAAGACTAAAGCTAGAAAATGTGGTAAATCCACCAAGTATACCAACAACGAGAAATACCCGCGCGCTTTGGTTTAAATTTAAGCAAAATAAAACGCCGATAATAAAACTACCAAGCACATTTACGCCAAGTGTGGTTAGTGGGAAATGGCTAAATTTTAGGAGCTCGCCAGCCAAAGACCTAAAACCAGCTCCAATGAAACCTCCAAGTCCTGCAAGGAAAAAATTTGTAAACATTAAATACCTAGTGGCAAATGCTAGCAAAGTCAAATCCACGCCTTTTAAGCTCTTCTATGTCTTTGCTTGCCATCTCGCCTTTTGCTGTCAAATAGTCACCGATAACGATCGCATCTGCGCCATTTTCAAAGATCTCGTACTGTCTATCGCCTAAAATTTTCTCTCTGCCACCAGCTATCATGACTCTAGTTTCTGGAAGAGCGCTTTTGGTGTCACGTACGATCTTTAGAGCTTCATCCACACTAAGAGGGGGCAGATCAAGACTTAGAGATTCATTTTTTATGAAAAAATTTATCGGCGATGAAAATGGCTCAAGCTCTTTTAAACTAGCTCTAAAGCTCACCCTGTCAGCCTCACTCTCGCCAACGCCGTAAATTCCACCAGTGCAAAGCATGAGCCCAGCCCTTTTTGCATCTAAATTTGTCTGGTATCTCTCGTCCCAAGTGTGCGTTTTACAAATTTTTGGGAAAAATTCTCGGCTTGTTTCAAGGTTGTGGTTGTAGCTAAAAACGCCAGCTTTTTTAAGCTCGCTAAGCTGCTCATAAGTCGCCATGCCGTTACATGCGATGAGCATCAAATTTGGCACTTCTTTGCTCACGGCTCTTGCTAAAGATGCGACATAGTCGGTCTTTTTGTCATTAAGCCTAGCACCGCTTGTGACCAAACAAAAGCCAAGAGCGTGGTTTTTATAAGCCATTTTGGCCTCGTCCACCACCTGCTGCACGCTTTTTTCTTTAAATTTTGAGATATCGGCACCAGCTTTGGCACTTTGTGTGCAATAAGCGCAGTCCTCGGCGCAGTTTCCTTGAGTGACTGAGCATATCGCACAGAGCATAATTGTTTTCATTTTTTATCCTTTTTGGGGCGTATTATAGCTTTGATAGGTTTAAAATTTAAGTAGGATGGTTTATAAAATTGCAAAAATAGTTTGATGAAATGTATAAATTTATTTTTATTCAAAGGGGGACAAGGGGCTTGAGTTATGGTTTACTTGTAGCTGCGAGCTAGCGAAGCAAAGATCCGTCCCTTTATCCTCATTTAAATCCTCTAAACCCTTTGCACGTTAGAAGTGCATGCAATAACGCTTTGCACCGTATGAGTTCGTATATCTATAAATTTTAAAATTTCATGAGCGAGTAATTTCGGCTCTAAAATTTAAGCTAAGCTATAAGCGAAGCTAAATTTTAGTAGTCAATTCTTGCAAGTGAATGGAATTTTAAAATTTGCTCCACAATATAAACTTATTAAAAACTATGCGAAAAGCTTAAATTTTTATGACATTACTTTCTCTTATAAATTTCCGCTCTCTCTTTTAAAAGACCAGTTTTTAAATTTGGCAAAGCGCTAAGTTCGCCAAAAAAGTGCGTACTGCGATGTGAAGCTACCATCTGACTAAGTGTAGTTGATGACGAGGTTTTGCCCTTTATGCTGCTAAGCTTAGCGGTGGTGTCAAGCATTTAAATTCCAAATTTATAAAAGCCAAATTTAGGCTCAAGGACTCAAATTTGGCTAGAATTTTTTAGTTTTCAGAGATAAGGGTCTTTTTCTTACATTTTGTGCACTCTATAAATGTGCCCTTTTTAAGCTCCTTTTTTATCATATCGCCGCCGCACTCGTCGCATTTTTGTGCGACTGGCTCGTAGTTTGAGATGAAGTCGCATTTTGGATAGTTGGCACATCCATAAAATTTACCACGCCTGCTAAATCTCTCGACGATCTCGCCGCCACATTTTGGACATGGCACATCAAGCTTTTTAAGCTCACGTTTTGGCTTAGCAGCCGCAGTAGTGCTGGCCTCTGTGCTCTTTTCATTATCTTTTGCGACATTTCTTGAGTATTTGCATTTTGGAAAATTTGAGCAAGCGATAAACTCGCCGTATCTGCCCTTTCTAAGCACTAGTTCGCTTCCGCACTCTGGGCACTTCTCGCCGATAGGAGTGGCTGTCTTTAGGCTTTTTATGCCAGTTTTGCCAGCGCTGATTTTTTCCATAAATGGATAGTAAAAGTCGCTTAGCACCTTTTGCCAGTCAGCCTTGTCAAGTGCGATTTCATCGAGCTTTTCTTCAAGATGTGAGGTAAATTCGCTATCAACTATATTGCTAAAGTGCTCTTCCAAAACGCCTATCATGCTAAATGCGATCTCGTTTGGTATGAGCTGCTTTTTCTCGACTCTCACGTAGTCTCTTGAAGTTAGCAGTGTGATAGTCGGTGCATAGGTACTTGGGCGGCCGATGCCTAGACTCTCTAACTTCTTAACAAGGCCAGCTTCAGAGTATCTAGCTGGTGGCTCGGTGAAGTTTTGCGTGCTTTTTATGCTTTGCAAACTCATCTCGTCGCCCTTTTTTAAATTTGGCAAAATTTTATCTTTATCAAGCTCGCCATAAACCTTGTAAAAGCCGTCAAATAGCACCTTTCTACCACTTATCTTAAACTCACCTTTTTCGCTTGCGACATAGACATTTTGCGTTTGGCTCACACATGCGCTCATTTGACATGCTAAAAATCTATTGTAGATGAGCGTGTAAAGTTTTAGCGCATCTTTTTCTAAAAATTTAGCAGCGATCTGTGGTGTAAAGCTTAAATTTGTAGGGCGGATCGCTTCGTGAGCCTCCTGTGCGGCCTTCGAGCTTGTCGTGTAGCTTATTGCCTTAGCTGGTAGATACTCTTTGCCGTAGTTTTGAAGGATATGCTCTCTAGCGGCTGCGACGGCTTCTTTGGCTAAATTTAAGCTATCTGTTCTCATATAGGTGATCGCGCCCATGAAGCCCTCATGAGTTTGTACACCTTCATAGAGACTTTGAGCGATCATCATGGTCTTTTTAGGGCTAAAGCCAAGACGGTTACTCGCACTTTGCTGAAGTGTTGAAGTCATAAATGGCGGGCTTGGCTGGATCTTTCTATCCTTGCTCTCGATCTCACGGACGCTAAATTTCTCATTTTGTAAATTTTCAATGATGTATTTTGCACGGTCTGGATTTTGGACAGTGAGCTTTTCGATCTTTTGATTTTCAAATTTAACTAGTTCAGCGTCTAGATCTTTTTTAAAAAATGTATCGATCGTGTAGTATTCAACTGGCTTAAATGCCTGAATTTCACGCTCGCGGTCGACTATTATTTTTAGGGCTGCACTTTGCACACGGCCAGCGCTTAAGCCTTTTTGTATCTTTAAATTTAAAAGCGGACTTAGCTTGTAGCCAACTATGCGGTCCAGTAAGCGCCTTGTTTGCTGGGCATTGACGCTATTCATATCGACACGCCTTGGGCTTTTTAGAGCATTTTGTATGGCGCTTTTAGTGATCTCATGAAAGACGATGCGAGGAAGGCTGGTTGGCTCTTTGCCGATAGCATTTGCGATGTGAAACGCTATGGCCTCACCCTCTCTATCCTCATCGGTCGCGAGGTAAATTTCATCTGCACCCTTGGCGAGCTCTTTTATCTCTTTTACGATGGCAGAGTGATCGCTGCTGACGCGGTACTCTGGGGTAAATTTATCATCTTCTATCTTGATGCCAAAGCTAGTTTTTGGTAAGTCTCTGATGTGACCTTTTGAGGCGATGACGTTGTAGTTCTTGTCTAGGAAATTTTTTATAGTCTTCGCTTTTGCAGGCGACTCTACGATGATTAAGCTTTTCATTATATATGGCCTTTGTATTTTTTGGCGTAATTGTAGCAAAAATAATTTTTAAAGTATCAAGGCATAAAAAATCAAGCCCAGGGTCTATCTTTTAAAAATTTTTCATTCATACCTATAAAGTTTTTAAAAAATTTCACGATATAGTTTTTGTGCGACATGAAGTCGTAACTAAAAAAATTAAAAGGATTTACAATGAGTTTTCGTATTAACACAAACGTAAACGCACTTAACACACACGCTAACGCAGTTAGCAACAACACTGACCTATCTAAGTCACTTAACAAACTTAGCTCAGGTCTTAGGATTCAAACAGCTGCAGACGATGCTTCAGGTCTATCTATTGCAGATAGCTTAAGAAGTCAAGCTTCAGCTTTAGGTCAAGCTATTGCAAACGGTAATGATGCTATTGGTATCATTCAAGTTGCCGATAAAGCTATGGACGAGCAGCTAAAAATTCTTGATACTATCAAGACAAAAGCTACTCAATCAGCTCAAGACGGCCAAACAACTCAATCACGCCAAGCATTGCAAGCTGATATCGTTCGTCTAATGGAAGAGCTTGACAATATCGGTAACACTACTTCATTTAACGGTCAGCAACTACTAAACGGAACATTCTCTAATAAAGAATTCCAAATAGGTGCTTACTCAAACCAAACTGTTAAAGCAAGTATTGGTGCGACTACGTCTGATAAGATAGGCCTTACACGTTTTGAGAGTTCAAAATTACTTACCGCAATGGGTAAAATAAATCTTAAATTCTTAAACGTTGATGGTGTAAATGATGTTGGTGTTACAGCTGCTACTGTTGGAACAGGCATCGGTGAAGGTCTTGGTGCTCTTGCTGAGAATATCAACAAAGTTGCTGACAAAACTGGTGTTAGGGCTACAGCTGATGTTACTTGGAAAGCAAGTGCTGCTATCGCTGGCGGTTTAATTAAATCTTTAACGATTAATGGTGTTAAAATCGGCGACCTAGAAGTTAAAGCAAATGATTCAAATGGTGCACTTGTAAATGCTATAAATTCTGTAAAAGATCAAACTGGCGTTGAAGCTTCTGTTGATGCTGAAACAGGTAAAATGGTACTAACAAGTCGTGATGGTCGTGCTATAGTTGCAACTGGTACAGACATTGATAAAGGACTTGGCGGAAAAGGTAACAATTTAACAAAAGGCTTTGTTGGAAGACTAAATTTGGTTCGTCTTGATGGTAGAGACATAAAGATGTCTGCAGAGGCTACATTTAAACTATCAGTAGCATTCTCTACTGATGGTGGTGCTCAACAATCAGTGTCTCTAAGAGATGTAAGGGGTCAAATAGATAAAAACCTAGCAACTGCTATGGGTTTCCAAAGAATGAGTACAGCTTTAACAAAACCTCAATCTGCTGGCGTTATGACACTTCGCGGTGCGATGGCTGTTATGAGTATTGCTGAGTCTGCTCAAAAAACACTAGATCAAATTCGTTCAGATCTTGGTTCAGTTCAAAACCAACTTCAAGCTACAGTTAATAACATTACTGTAACTCAAGTTAACGTAAAATCAGCAGAATCTCAAATTAGAGATGTTGACTTTGCTAGCGAGTCTGCTAACTTCTCAAAACATAACATACTAGCTCAATCAGGTGCTTATGCTATGAGTCAAGCAAACAGCGTACAACAAAACGTAATGAAGCTTCTACAATAGTAGGAGCTGAGTGAAGTTTCCTCGAAAACGTAATGAAGCTACTACAGTAGTTAATTAAGGTTTTAGTGAGGCTTTGTTGTAGTCAAAGCCTTAGAGTGTTAATGCTTTTACAATACGCAAACCCACGCCCCAAAGCTAAGCTTTGGGGTTTTATATACTAAAATAATATAATTAATGTATCTATTTTATCTTCTTTGATCTAGGGTTTTAAACATGATAGAGACTTACTAAAACTAGTAAACCAACTTGTAAGTAAAATAATTTTACTTACAAGTTGGTTTATATACTCAGTATAAAATTTTCTTTCGCATTTTCTATCTCGTTTTTAGTTATTATTTTTCTTTTTTTAAGCTCAGCAACAAGAGTTTTTGAAGCTTTTTTAGTAACTTCAATATCAGCATTTAGACCTCCAGCTGCAGAGAACATCCAGTATTTGTGCATATTTACCCACATAAGAAGTTTGTTAGTCTTTTGGATGGTTGTGTCACTTGGTGCTACAGAAATTTTTGCAAGCTCAAGTTCTTGATAGTAGACTGAAATTTGCAATATATTATCTACATATTTTTGATAATTACGTTTTGCAATTACATCTTTTAGCTTATCTATTTTTTTTGTTATTTTAAGAAGTTCGCTAAAGTGCTTTTTTGCTATTTTGTTTTCTTTGTTAAGCTCAAGTAACTTATCTATACTAGGCACTACTTCTAAAAAGACTTTTTCTATTTGTTGTTTGACTTCACTTTGAGCTTTTATTTTTGCAAGTATGACTTTATAGGCTTTTAAAAGGTTTTTATTTACCGTCGTTTCACTATCTTTTTTTATATTAGGCAGTTTTTTAATCTCTTTGTCTTTGCAAAGCTCATGCATTACTTCTAAAAACGGCCTTTCTATAGTTCCTTCTATTCTAGCACCACCTTCGGTACAGTTATATGATTTTATATTCTCTAAGCTTGATTGGGCGATGTCATTTTCAAACTGGTTTTTAAATAGAGTCCAAACATACGTTGTTTTAACCTCTCCCTCTCCGCCATAAGCTTTAACAAATATATTTTCATCCGCTTGTGCAAAAGCGTGACCTTTTGCATGGCTTGCTCCATCTTTACCAAAAGCTAGATCCTGTCCTATGAAAACGATATTTTTATGTCCTAAGACATAGGCTAGTTGGTAGGCCATGTTTGCACAACTATGCCCCACACCCAAATATCCATATCTTTTTAGGCCAAACATATACTCCTCTTGTTGAGGTCTCATGGTTAGTACTAGTTTTCTTGGCAAGATATTTTTAATAGTTTGCTTGTGTGTAACTGAGGCAACGATAAAGTGTATATTGTCATCAATATTTGGATGTTTTTTTTCAAAAAAACTAGAAGTTGGTTCTATTCTTTCAATCGACATTACATAATCAGGCTTGATATCATGCCTTGCAAGGATTGGGTAAGAGGCATCAACGCTTATAATGCTAACATATGGAGCAAATTTCTTAAGTGTATTAAGCTGTTTATCTAGGCTTGGGCCAGTTGATACAATTATAGCCGTATCCATAAGACCATATCTTTTTTTAACAAGACTTGTGTAGCAGTAATTGCTAATCATAGGCACTAAATTTTCACAATTTTGTCTTGTGCCTAATAAAAGATCATCTATGCTATTGCCGTGAGCAACTACTATTTGAGAAAATGCTCTTGTAATCTCTTTGTTTATTCTTATGTAGTCTTCTTCAAATTGATCATAAAAAGGCATATGAATCATAAGATTATCATAGGTTTTTGCATATGAGTTTAGTTTCGCTTCCGTAACCAGATAATAAAAATGTGTATAGGTTGCAAATTTTGAATAAAAAAGTATTATTTGCCCACTTTCTAGTTCATTTGATAGATCAATGACATTTAAAACAAGATATATGATCTCGATCTCTGGCTCTATAACTACTATTTTTTGGTGCGTTTCATTTTTTGCTAATGCTTTATAGAGTACGCCATTGCCTAGTCCATAAAAAAACAGTATCGGATAACGTTTGTAGTCACTTTCTATATCTTCAAGTAGCTTTAAAATGTCTGCTCCAGGATTTTCATAGATATATTTAAAAGTATGCTTGTTTATTAAATTTATATCAATCGGGTCTTTTCCTATAAAAATTTCATAATTTTCATTGCCAGTTATAGACCAAAGCCTGGCTGCTAGAATTTCATCTTGTTGAAAAAGTGCTTGAAGATTTTTTTGAAAGATAGGATTTTGGATATTTGATACATTGTCTTTAGATGGTTTCGCCTTTTTATTAGATGCCTTATCGTTTTTATTATTCATATCAAATCCTCCTTTGTTAATCTCTCGCTAAAATTTATATCTCTTTTTGCTTTTTTGCCGATCAGCTCTTTTAGAAATTTAGGGTGCAAGCCATATCCTGGGCGCACACTCCTTATATTTTGCTCGCTAAAAATTTCACCCTTTTTTATATCTGCGCTTGCATAAAGTGAGCGTGAAAATCTCCTGTTTAAAACCGCTTTTTCATCTAGCTCGTAGTTTACTTTGCCTAAAAGCTCCTCGGCCTCTCTAACGCATTTTGTCATAAGAGCAAATTCGCTCTCATCAAGACTAAATGCGCTATCAACGCTCTTTACGCTTTTATCAAGTATAAAATGCTTTTCAATTATCCTAGCACCCAAACTAACCGCAACAACTGGAGCTGTCACACCTAATGTGTGATCAGAAAAGCCAACCTCTACGCCAAATTTCTCTTTCATATCAGCTATCGTTTGTAAATTCATGCCGTTTAGCGGTGCTGGGTAGCTTGAAGTGCATTTTAAAAGGGCGATGTCACTATTATCTGCATTTTTACAAATTTGTACCACATCTCTTATCTCTTCTTCATAGGCTATGCCAGTTGAGATGATGATGGGCTTGCCTTTTTTGGCTACAAACTCTACAAAATCATAGTCCGTTACCTCAAAGCTTGCGATCTTATAAGCTGGTGGGTTAAGCTGCTCTAAAAAGTTGGCGTCATCCTTGCAAAATGGACTTGAAAAGCAGACAAGCCCTTCCTCTTTTGCCACTTTAAAAAGCTCAGCATGCCACTCTCTTGGCGTTAATGCCTCTTGGTAAAGCTCGTAAAAATTTCTCCCATCCCAAAGTCCGCCCTTTATGACGAAGTCGTCTAGGCACGAATTTAGAGTCAAACTATCAGGTGTATATGTCTGAAGCTTTATCGCATCAGCTCCAGCACGTTTGGCTGCCTTTATTGTATCTACCGCCGTTTTTAGGCTACCGCTGTGATTAGCAGAGAGTTCTGCTATTATAAAGACCTTTTTTTCTGTATCAAAATTTCCTATTTTCATCCGTTAGTCCGTTTCATTTTTAAGCTCAAGATAGCTAAATTCATTATCTTTTGTGTAGATCCTAAAGCCGAAATTTTCATAAAGTGCGAGTGCTTTTTCATTGTTATTATAAGCTTTTGCCTTTAGCGAGCCAACTTTTAGCGTAAAAAAGCGTAGTCTTTTTATGAGATCAAGCAGCTTTTTGCCCACACCTTTTAGCTCCGGATTTTTATAAACACCAAATTCACAGCTTTGCTTTGTGATATCAACAAAGCTTATCACTCCAATAAATTCGCTTTCGTCCTTTACTAGAAAATAGATCTTATCTTTAATGCTCTTTAATCTCTCTAAAAAAGCAAAATGCTCCGCTTTGCCAACGCTTTTATTTTTCATAAATTTAGCTATACGCTCGTCGTTTCGCCACTTTAAGACCATCAACTTTTGCTCGCCACTAAGCGAGATAAAATTTATAAGCTCAAGCAAATTTTATCTCCCCAGTAAGCTTCATATCCATTTTCTTTGAGCCAAGCAAAGATCTCTTTTTGGTTATCCGCTACGCAAATGGCTTTAAATTTAGCTCCTAAAACATAAGCCTCATTTACAAGCGAGCTTGCTGTTATGATGAGCATTTTGGCTTCGTTCATCAGCTTTGCTACACTTTTGCTATCTATAAAGAGGCTAAAATTTTCGTTTTTACTTGATAGCTCTTTTAGTGCGCTTAAATTTTTATTTCCACTTGTAGTTATGACGGCTGTTTTTAGCCCTTTTAGAAGCAGTTTTTCTGATATTTTAGCGCTTAGTCCAGAGATATCAGTGCCTCCAAGGATAATAGCGTAGTCGTAAATTTTCTCTCGTTTTATCCTAGCTTCTTTATAAAACTCATCTCTAACTAGCAAAAACTCGCTTCCGCAAAAGACCTCGCAGCCTTTTTCTACCAGCTCCTCATATCTTGCCTTTTGCGCATATAAATTTACATTTAAAATATAGTCTGCAAAATGTTTTTCATAAGTATCGTCAAATGATAAAATTTTAACGCCAGTTTTTTCTTTTATAGCTCTTTCGTCTTCAAAGCTAAAGCCGTAGTGATCAATAATAAGAAGTTCAAATTTATTAACATTTATAGGCTTGCAAAGCTCATCTATCTCGTCACTTATTAAGCTAAATTTAGGGTAGTTTATCTCATCAAAAATGTCACCATCTAGCCTCAAAGACGCAAATGAGATGTCGTTAAATTTTTTAGCAAGCAAAAGGTCTCGCCTAATGTGCCCATGCCCTATCTTGCTGCTGCTATCAGCACGCACGAGCGTTTTTAGGTGCGAGAGTCCTTTAAATTCTTTCAATCAAATCTTTCCATTATTTATCAAATAAAGCTTTTTAGCAAACTCAAAATCCTCTATCGTATCGATGTCACAGACTAAATTTCTTGGCAATAAATATGCCTTTGAGTGTGGTGCAAAGATAGCGCTACACTCCAGCCAAGCCTCTTTTTTGCCAAAGTAAAATGCCCCAGCGTCATGAAACGCAGGCTCTAGATCTTGCGAGCGCGTCTTTTCAAACTGCGGATAAAACATACTAACTCTAGCGCTTTCATCAAGCTTTATCGCCCTTTGTATAGGAAAATCAAACGCCGTTGCCGAAAATAGAAATTTACACTCATCTTTTTTAAACTCGCCAGCAGCCTCTTTTAAAATTTCAGCCGTTACAAGCGGTGCTGTAGCATAAAGGCAGCAGACGTCACTAAAGCTAGAATTTACGCGTCTTATCACGTCTTTTATCACGTCGGTGCTGGTTGCATAGTCATCGCTTAGGTTTGCATCTCTAAAAAATGGCACGCTAGCTCCAAATTCTCTAGCCACATTTGCTATCGCCTCATCATCGGTACTTACGATCACTTCGCTAAAAACTTTAGAATTTAACGCAGCCTTGATGCTATAAGCGATCAAAGGCTTGCCTAAGAAGTCTTTTATGTTTTTGCCAGGTATTCTCTTGCTGCCGCCTCTTGCTGGGATTATGCAGATCATTTTTTACTCGCTAAAGCTTTTTAGCACGTCAAAAAGCGTGCTTGCAACAAATTTGGCATCACCCACGCTCATGCCGTGGTGGCACGGTAGGCTAAGCTCGGAGCTATAAAATTTCTCCGCATTTGGCAGTGAAATTTCACCAAGAAGTGCTTTATAAAAGCTAAATTTATATGTTGGCTTATAGTGCACCTGCACGCCAACGCCCTTTTGCAAGAGTGCTTCAAAAATTTGCTCTTTTTTATCCCAAAATTTCTCATCCAAAAGCACTGGATATAGGTGCCTTGAGCTGGTTGTATTTGCTGGGATTGTTATAGTTTTAAAATACTCGCACCCACTAAATTTCTCATCATAAAATTTAGCTATTTCGTTTCTTTTAGCGATAAAGTCGTCCAGTTTTTTTAGCTGACTAAGCCCTAAAGCGCAGGCCACGTCTGTTATCCTGTAGTTATATCCAAGTAGGCTCATGTCGCTATCCCAAAGCTTTGTTTTGGTGATGCCGTGGCTTCTATATAGCCTTGCTAGCCTTGCTAGCTCATTGTCGTTTGTAGCAAGCGCGCCGCCCTCAAGCGTGGTGATAGGCTTTACAGGGTGAAAGCTAAATATACTAATATCAGCCTTAACGCCCACTTTTACGCCGTTTTGCACGCTACCAAGGGCATGAGAGGCGTCATCTATCACTTTTATGCCGTATTTTTTGGCTAAATTTATGATCTTATCTAGCTCCACGGGGTTACCGCCGTAATCAACCGCGGCTATCACCTTCGTTCTTGGTGTGATAAGAGCTGGAATTTTCTCTTCATCGATATTGCCATTTGTTTTTACATCGCAAAATTTGACCTGCGCTCCTGCCATCAAAGCCGCATTTGCAGTGGCTGCAAAGGTTATAGGCGTCGTGATCACTTCATCGCCGTCTTTTACGCCAAGGCTTAGATAAGCCACATGAAGAGCCGAAGTGGCTGAGTTCATGACTACAACATGCTTTACGCCAACATACTTTGCCAGCTCCTCTTCAAATTTACTAACCTTTTGGCCACCTGTTAAGATGTCATCTTTTAAGGCATCAGTGACTGCCTTTATGTCCTCTTCTGTGATCTGCTGACGGCTGTAAGGGATCATTTAGTATCTCCTATCATCTCAAGAAGCCCTGCTCTATCGAGCCAAATTTTATTTGTATTTGAGCTATACTCAAAGTCCTCGCTCACTGGTTTGCCCTTTTGATGAAGAGCATTTGTCGAGAAGTCTTGCGCTGTTAAAAACTGAATAGATGGACTTATCACGTAATAATCATCAAATTCATAGGTTAAATGTGCGTCATCTCTTGAGATCATCATCTCATGCATCTTTTCCCCTGGGCGAATGCCTATGATCCTTACGCCAAGGTCTGGTGCAAGGGCTTTTGCAAGATCTATCATCGTCATTGACGGGATCTTTGGTATGAAAATTTCGCCACCTTTCATCCTCTCAAAATTTTTAAGGACGAAATTTACACCTTGCTCAAGCGTGATCCAAAATCTTGTCATCTTCTCATGCGTGATAGGAAGCTCTTTTTCGCCTTGCGCGATTAGCTTTTTAAAGAGTGGCACGACTGAGCCACGGGAGCCAACGACATTTCCATATCTTACGACACTAAATCTTGTCTTTTTGTCCCCAACAATGTTATTTGCAGCAACAAAGAGCTTATCGCTGGCCAGTTTTGTGGCCCCGTATAAATTTACAGGGTTGCAAGCTTTGTCAGTTGAGAGAGCGATGACCTTACTAACGCCACACTCCAAAGAGGCGTCGATAACGTTTTGAGCGCCATCTATGTTTGTTTTGATGCACTCCATTGGGTTGTATTCTGCGATTGGTACGTGTTTCATTGCAGCTGCATGGATGACGTAGTCTATGCCATTCATTGCGGTTCTTAAGCGCTTATAATCTCTTACATCACCTATAAAAAAACGCATAGCCTTGTCTTTAAATATTTGAGCCATTTCATACTGCTTTAGTTCGTCGCGTGAGTAGATAACTAGCCTTTTTGGCTTATATTTTTTTAACAAAATTTCGGTGTATTTTTTACCAAAACTTCCTGTTCCGCCAGTGATTAGTATTGATTTATCATTAAACATTATTGCGCCCTTTACTAACTATTTTTGGGGTATAAATAGCTAAATCTAAATTGTATTTTATAAAAATTTAAGCAAAAGCTATGCCAAATTTTTAAAATTTATTAAAAAAATTTTTATCTTTCTAGATTCTATTTCGTCAAAATTTCGTTATTGTTTAGGATTTATAAAAATTATTTTAAATTTAAATATTTTTTATTTTATTTAGGAAATATGCAATGTTGGTATTCCAGCCATCCTCCAAAAGATGTACATACTTCTCTTTATCCGCTGCCCTATGGTAAGTACCATTGTTAGTAATGGCTTGACAGCTAGAGTTGTCAATTGACTTTAATGTCTTAATCTCCTGCCAGCACGACTTAAATAATTTCCGAATCTCTACTTGCAAAGTATTATAGCTGGTGGCAAAACTCTCCTTCGATGCATCAAAACTTATCTTTTTTTGAGTTATGACTTTGCCAGTATCTAGCCCAGTATCCATATAATGGATACTAACACCTTTTGGCGTATCATCTACAAAAGACCAGAAATTAGGGTCTGCTCCTCTATTATATGGCAACAGCGAAATATGTAAATTAATTGCTCTTCCATAAAAATGTCTTAATACTTCATAAGGCAAAATATATCTATAGCCATAACTCACAATAAAATCTATCTTATTTTTTAACACAAATTCTTCATCTATTTTTTCTATTGTTTTTACTAGCGTATTTGAATCTTCTTCTAAAAATTTAGCTAGTTTTTCATCCTCACTAAGAAACAAAATTTTCATTTTTCTACTTCAAAATTCTTGGCAGTGTGATGCCCTCTTGGGCTTGGTATTTGCCGTTTTTGTCAGCATAAGTCACCTCGCAAGGCTCATCGCCCTCGATAAATAGCACCTGCGCGATGCCTTCGTTCGCATAAATTTTTGCAGGAAGTGGCGTCGTGTTTGAAATTTCTATCGTGATATGCCCCTTAAATCCCGGCTCAAAAGGTGTCACATTTACGATGATGCCACACCTTGCGTATGTACTCTTGCCAAGGCAGATCGCTAGAACATTATCAGGCATGTTAAAGTACTCGATCGTGCGCGCCAAAGCAAAAGAATTTGGTGGCACTATGCAGACATCGCCCTTAAAATCGACCACGTTTTTTTCGTCGAAATTTTTAGGATCAACTACGGTTCCGCCGATGTTTGTAAAAATTTTAAACTCATCACCAACGCGGATATCGTAGCCGTAGCTAGAAACGCCGTAACTAACGACGCCACGACCCACTTGTTCCTCAGCAAACGGCACTATCATATTTTTCTCAACCGACATTTTTCTTATCCAAGAATCTGACTTTAAACCCATTTTTGCTCCTTTTTTGGGCGATTATAACGATTTGCATCTTTAAAGTAAATTTAATAAAGCGAATAAATTAGATGAAAATTAGTATAATTTTAACAGCAAAAATTAATAAAGGACAAAAATGCAAGAGAAAAATGCAGAAATTTTTACTGGCGAGCGTGCGATGTTTGGGGCAAAAAGTGTAAATTTCACAAATTGTATCTTTGAAGATGGCGAGTCGCCACTAAAGCATAGTTCAATTTTAAAGCTAAATGAGTGCGTTTTTGCCTACAAATACCCACTTTGGTACGCAAGCGATGTCACGCTAAATGGCGGATACTTCGAGCCTCTAGCAAGGGCTGGCATGTGGTACAGTACAAATTTAAGCTTTAAAGATATGGTTATCAACGCTCCAAAAAGCTTTAGAAAAAGCTCGCAAATTTCGCTAGAAAATGTAAATTTCTCAGATGCTAGTGAAACACTTTGGGGATGTGAGGGTGTGAAGATAAAAAATATTTTTGTGAGAGGTGATTATTTTGGAGCAAATAGTGAAAATTTAGAGATTGATGGGCTAAATTTAGACGGAAACTACTGCTTTGATGGTTGTAAAAATGTCCATATCTCAAACTCAAAACTCATCTCAAAAGATGCGTTTTGGAACTGCGAAAACGTGACCGCGCAAAATTGCCTCATCTCAGGCGAATATCTGGCTTGGAACTCAAAAAATGTGACGCTTATAAACTGCACGATAAAGAGCTTGCAAGCACTTTGTTACGTGGAAAATTTAGTCGTAAAAGATTGCATTTTTATGGATACGAGTCTTGCGTTTGAATATTCAAGTGTCGATGTGAGCATAAGCGGAGCGATAAAAAGCATAAAAAATCCAAAAAGTGGCGCAATAAGGGTAGCAAAGATAGACGAGATCATCATCGATGAAAATTTAGTTGATACTAAAGGTATTAAGATAATTATTACTGAAAAATAACTTAGTAAAAAAGAGTAACTTTGAGTTGTTGTTTTTGCTTCATAAAAAAAATTTTTATCTAATTTTCGCTACAATTAGACGCTTATATAAAAATTTAGGAGAAATTTCTATGAAAAAAGAAGATATAAAAGAGCTTATCGAATTTTTTAATGATATGGAGATGAATCATATCAAAATAAAAAGTGGTGATTTTGAGGTAGAGCTTGAAAAATTTTCAGATTATTGCGCGCCTGCTAAACCAGCAGCACAAGCACCAGCTCCAGCACCTGTAAATGTAGTCGTTAATTCAGAGGTAAAACCAGCTGCAAACTCGCCAAAAGATAGCATAAAATCTCCTATGGTAGGTACTTTCTATGCCGCTCCAAGCCCAGGCGCTGCTCCGTTTGTAAAAGTAGGCCAAAGAGTAAGAAAAGGCGATGTAGTAGGTATCATCGAGGCTATGAAGATCATGAACGAGATCGAGGCTGAGTTTGACTGCCAGATCACTGAGATGCTAGTCTCTGACGGACAGCCAGTTGAGTTTGGATTGCCTTTATTTGGCGTGGAGAAAAATTAATGGAATTAAAAAGAATTTTAATCGCAAACCGAGGCGAAATCGCTCTTCGTGCTTTGCGAACGATAAAGGAGATGGGTAAAGAAGCCGTTGTAGTCTATTCAACCGCTGATAAAGACGCACTTTACGTAAAATATGCCGACGTGGCCATTTGCATCGGCAAAGAGCGTTCAAGCGATAGCTATCTAAATATCCCAGCTATCATAAGTGCGGCTGAGATCAGCGAAGCAGACGCTATTTTTCCTGGATATGGCTTTTTAAGCGAAAATCAAAATTTTGTTGAAATTTGCTCACATCACAAGATCAAATTTATAGGACCAAGTGTCGCTGCGATGGCTTTGATGAGTGATAAAAGTAAGGCAAAGCAAGTCATGCAAAGAGCTGGTGTACCAGTCATACCTGGCTCAGACGGTGCTGTGGCTGACACAAAAGCAGCAAAAGAGCTAGCCAAAAAGATAGGCTATCCAGTCATTTTAAAAGCTGCTGCAGGTGGTGGCGGACGCGGTATGCGTGTGGTTGAAAAAGAGGCTGATTTAGAAAAAGCGTTTTGGTCTGCTGAGAGCGAAGCTATGAGTGCATTTGGTGATGGAACAATGTATATGGAAAAATATATCCTAAACCCACGCCACATCGAAGTTCAAGTAATTGGCGATAGCCATGGCAATGTGCTTCACATCGGCGAGCGTGACTGCTCTATGCAACGTCGCCACCAAAAGCTGATCGAAGAAAGCCCAGCTATTTTGCTTGATGAAAAGACAAGAGAGAGACTTCACGAAACTGCCATAAAAGCGGCAAAAGCGATCGGCTACGAGGGGGCTGGTACGTTTGAGTTTTTGGTTGATAAAAATTTAGACTTTTACTTCATTGAGATGAATACAAGACTTCAAGTTGAGCACACAGTGAGCGAAATGGTAAGCGGACTCGATATCATCGAGCTTATGATAAAAGTGGCTGAAGGCGAGGCACTACCATCACAAGAGAGCATTGAGCTAAAAGGTCATGCGATTGAGTGCAGGATAACAGCTGAAGATCCAAATACTTTTACTCCGTGTCCTGGAAAGATCACAAAATATGTCTGCCCAGGTGGCCGCAATGTTAGAATGGATAGCCATATCTATCAAGACTACTCTATACCACCGTATTACGACAGTATGATCGGTAAGCTCGTAGTTTGGGACACTGATAGAAACAGAGCAATCCACAAGATGAAAGTAGCTCTTGATCAGCTCATAATAAATGGCATAAAAACAACAAAAGATTTTCACATCGCTATGATGGAAAACAAAGACTTTTTAAGCAATAACTACGATACAAATTATCTTTCAAGACACTAAATTTTTAAGTCAGGATTTGCAAAAAGCAGATCTTGGCTTAAATATATTAAAATTTTTAAGTTTATCTTAGGGGAAGCATGGTAAACAAAATCAAAGATCAAAATACAAAATTTTTCTCAAATGCTGATCTTGCGAAGCTATTTTTCCCTATTGCGGTTGAGCAGTTTTTAGAGTATAGCTTAGGGCTTGCAAACTCGCTAATGGCAGCAAGTGTTAGCGAAAGTGCTGTAAGTGCGATTAGTCTTGTGGAATTTGTTATGGCGCTATTTATTAGCATATTTACTGCTATCGCTACTGGCGGCTCAGTGGTTGCTAGCCAGTATCTTGGTAATAAACAAAGTGGCAACGCCAAAATCACAGCAAATCAGCTCGTTTGGTTTAGTTTTATCTTTGCCCTTTTTATCGCAGCGGTCATCATAGTTTTAAAAGATATTATTCTAGATTATGTCTTTGGCGATATTGGTGAGCAAGTAAGGCATGATGCTAGTCACTATCTTGTTTTCTCAGCTATTTCTGCACCATTTTTGGCTGTCTATGCAGCAGCTGCGGCGATCTTTCGCACGATGTCAAACGCAAAGCTACCTATGTATATTATGGCGGCTGCAAATTTATTAAATGTACTTCTAACTGCCATTAGTATTTATACATTTCATACAGGCATTTTAGGTATCGCCATCAGTACGCTTATAGCCAAGATACTTGCTTGCTTTGTCATAGTCTATTTGCTTCTTGATATAAGACTAAAACTTCACATAAGAAAGAGCTTTATCTATAAATTTGACTACGAGATCATCAAGAAAATTTTAAATATCGGAGTGCCTTATGGTTTTGAAAATTCTATGTTTTACGTGGGGCGCATTATTGTTTTAAGTTTAGTTTCTCTCTTTGGTACGGCAAGTATCGCTGCAAATGCCGTGGGAGGGACGATCGTGATGTTTCAAGTACTTCCTGGTATGGCGATAGGAACAGGGCTTAGTGTGGTTATCTCAAGGTGTGTTGGCGCAAATGACTTTGCTCAGGCTAAATTTTACGTAAGAAAGTCGATGATAAGCATCTATATTGTCCAGCTTTTTAGCACAGCAGTAATTTTGCTTTTACTTGAGCCATTGCTTCTTGTTTATAATCTCTCAAGTGAAGCCATAAATTTAACAAGGCAGATCGTCTGGTATCACGGCATCGCGATGTGCCTTATTTGGCCACTTGCCTACACATATCCAACCGTTTTTCGTGCTGCAGGGGATGCTAAATATCCGATGATTGTAAATTTAGTTTGTATGTTTGCTTGTAGAGTCATCTTGGCCTATATCTTTGCACTCACATTTGATCTTGGCATGATAGGTACTTGGTTTGCAATGTTTGCTGACTGGGCTGTAAAGGCGGTGCTTTTTACGATTAGATACTTAAAAGGCACATGGATGAAATTTAAAGCTATTTAAAAAGAAATTTAGTAATATACAAGCGATTTTGTCGCAAAGGATAAAAAATGAAAAATGTATTTAAATTTGGTGTAGTTTTGCTTACGGCAGCTCTTTTTGCTGGGTGTGCGAGTGAGAGTTCAAGGGTTGTTGAGACCCCAAAAGTAGCAAGCTATGGCACAGCTTACAATGGCCAAAAAATTTCAGTTTCGATAGGTCGATTTAATAATCAATCAGCTTACCAAAATGGTGTATTTGCTGATGGCGAGGACAGGCTTGGCAACCAAGCTCAAAGCATTTTGATCACAAATTTACAGCAAAGTGGCAGATTTTTGGTGCTTGATAGATCAAATATGAAAGTGATCAAACAAGAGAGCGAGCTAAGTAAAACAGCTCAAAATCTAAAAGGTGCAAGATACGTGATAACTGGTGATGTGACTGAGTTTGGGCGAAAAACTACGGGCGATCATCAGCTATTTGGCATACTTGGCAAAGGCAAGCAACAAACTGCCTATTCAAAGGTAAATTTAAATATCGTTGATACCAAAACGGCTGAAGTTGTCTATTCGGTTAGCGGCGCTGGCGAATACACCCTTTCAAACAGAGAGATCATCGGCTTTGGTGGCACAGCAGGATACGACTCTACGCTAAATGGCAAGGTTTTAAGTCTAGCTATTATTGAAGCGGTAAATAATCTAGTAAATGGCATAGAAAGTGGAGCATGGCAAGTAAAATAAAGCTTGCCGGCCTCGCGCTTTTTGCACTATTTTTAGCGGGTTGCGGTCATTCAAACGGCCCAAGATCACTTTATTATTGGGATGGATCATATAGTAGCTCGCTATATAGTTATCTAAATGAAGAGGGCGATACAAACGAGCAAATTTCACGCTTAGAAAATTTGGTGCAGATATCAATACAAAAGGGCTATAAGATCGCTCCTGGCGTATATGCACACCTTGGACTTTTATACTTAAATAACGGAAATTTAGGCGCTGCAAATGCAAATTTTGACAAAGAAGTAGAGAATTTCCCAGAGTCAAGGGAGTATATAAATTTCATCAAAGGCTCTAAAAATTTGACTCCAAAAAAAGTAGAGCAAAAAGAGGGGGCAAATAATGAAAAATAGCCTGAAATTTATAGCCTTTGCATTTTTAGCAGTATTTTTTACGGGCTGCTCTATAAAAGAGCCTGAGCCATACGACTACTCAGAATTTTTACAAAAAAGACCTCACTCTATCTTAGTGCTTATGCCAACAAACGATAGCACAGAAATTTCAGGTCCAGCTGCTGTTTTAGCAAATGCAGTCGCACCACTAAGTGAAGCAGGATACTATGTATTTCCAGTGGCTCTTGTAAATGATACCTTTAAGCTAAATGGTATAACCGAGCCAAGCGAGATCGCAGCCGTGTCGCTAAATAAGCTTGATAAAATTTTCCATGCCGATAGTGTGCTTTACATCAATATAAAAGATTATGGTACGAGCTATGCAGTCATCTCAAGCTCTACAAAGGTCATTCTTGAAGCAAAGCTTATCGATATAAAAAGTGGCGCTACTCTTTGGCAAGGCAGTGCCATAGCAGCAGAAGATAGCAGTAGTGGCCAAAGCAGCCTACTTGGCATGTTAGTCTCAGCCGTCATCTCGCAGGTGGCAAATACCATCTCAGATAGATCATACGATCTAGCAGTGATGGCAGATGCTTATTTATTTTCAAGAGATTGCCATAACTGCATACTTTATGGACCATATTCGCCGTATTACGGCAAAGATGCACAGCTTCATAAAGATAGATAAATTTAATGAATACTCATCGTCTTGGGATACTCCTTACTTTAGTTGGCGGTATCCTTTGGGGATTTAGTGGGGTTTGTGGGCAGTATCTATTTTCACTTGGTATAAATTCTGATTTTTTGGTGCCATATAGACTGATGCTAGCTGGCATTGTTATTGTGATTTTTTATGCTTTTAAAGAACCAAGTACCGTTTTTGCTCCGATTAAAGATATAAAGCTCCTTAGCGAGTTTTTAGTCTATGCCCTGCTTGGGCTTATGATGACGCAGTACGCTTATTTTTACTCCATCGAGCTTTCAAATGCCGCAGTTGCGACTGTTATTCAATACACTGCTCCTGCTTTAATTTTAATGGTCATTTGCATAAAAGAAAAACGTTTCCCAAGAAAACTTGAAATTTTAGCTCTATTTTTAGCTATGCTTGGCGTATTTTTCCTGAGCACACATGCTCAAATTTCATCTCTTGTCATTTCGCCAAAGGCCTTGTTTTGGTGCTTGGTGAGTGCCATTTGTGTTTGTGTTTATAATCTTGCTCCAGCAAGGCTAAATACGAAATATTCAGTCACTCTCACGCTTGGCTGGGGCATGGTTATGGGCGGAGTAGTGCTTGCTTGCTATATGAGAGTTTGGGATTTTGCTGGGCTTAATGGTATAAATCAATGGCTGGCATTTATTGCTGTTATTACGCTTGG
Source organism: Campylobacter concisus (assembly GCF_002913945.1). GTDB lineage: Bacteria > Campylobacterota > Campylobacteria > Campylobacterales > Campylobacteraceae > Campylobacter_A > Campylobacter_A concisus_P. Next base: position 51,595 of record NZ_POZK01000017.1, read on the forward strand.
CACCATTTTTGCATTTAGCTTTTATATGATAGGTGTTAAGCTAATAGGCGCAGCAAAAGCTAGTTTATTAGCCTGCATAGAGCCACTAAGTGCGGCATTTCTTGGCTATTTTTGGCTTGGAACAAAATTTGTATTTTGGGACTTTTTGGGATTTGCCCTAATAATCTCTTGTATATTTTTACTATCAAAAAGAGAAAAAATATGATATTTCTAGCACAAACCGATACAACAGCTGGCTTTTTGAGTAAAAATTATAAAGAGATAAATAAGGCCAAAATGCGTGATGAAAATAAGCCTTGCCTTATCACGACGGCGAAATTTAGCGTTTTAAATGAGCTTGTTAGAGTACCAAAAAAGTATAAAAATTTTATACGCCGTTCAAGAAAAGCTACATTTTTGTATCCAAATTTAAAGGCTATTAGAGTCGTAAAAGAGTGCGAGCACGAAAAATTTTTAGCTAAATTTGACTGGCTTTATTCAAGTAGTGCGAACAAAAATGGGCAAAATTTTAATGAAGCTTGGGCTATGAGCGTGGCTGATGAAATAGTAGATGATCATTTTTTCGAAGATGCTCCATCAAAAATTTATAAAATTTCTCGAAAAAAAATAAAACGTTTAAGATAACTAGTGAATTTATACGGTCACTACCTTTTTAAACTCATCTAAATTTTTTAGTGCTTCATCTATGCCAATCAGCCAAAATTCGCACTTTGTCGTATCTTTTTTAAAGTGTTTTTTCACTAGCTCTTCTACGCTTTTCGTGCCACACTCTATTAAAAATTGTTTATAAATTTTGCAAAATTTTGCTTCATCTTTTTTAAACTCACTTAGAAAAAATTGTGATAGCAGATAACCGACACTATAAGGATAGTTGTAGATATAGTTATCTGTTTTATAAAAATGTGGCTTAAAATATGGCAAAAATTCTTCAACATCGCTCGTGCTGTCTTTATAAAATTTATCCCAAGCTTGTTTTAAAAGATCGTTTGCATCTTTTTTGCTGACTTGACCTTTTTGTCGCAGCTTTATAAAACCAGTCTCAAACTCATATCTAACGCTTATATGAAGTAAAAAATTTGCAGCGCTTTTTAGCTCCTGCCATAAAATTTCTACCCTAAGTGAGTCATCTTTTTTTAGCTCATTTCGTAAAAGAGTCTCATTAAATGTACTCGCACTCTCGGCTAAGCTCATTGGAAAATTTGCGCTTAAAACTGGAAGATCACGCATCAAGTAGTAGTGCCAAGCATGCCCAAGCTCATGAGCTTGCTGGATTAAGTGCGAAAGAGTATTCATGTAGGTGGTAAAAATTCTTGGTTGCTTAAATTTTGGCAAACTCACAAAAAATGCTCCACCAGCTTTATTCTCTCGCACTTCGCTTTCTATCCAGTGTTTGTCTATCATAAGCTTTATAAAGCTATCTTCACCCAGTGCCTTTAATGCTTTTTTGATGATTTTATAAATGAGATTGCTGTTTTTATGACTAAGAAGCAAAAGATAAATATAAAAATTTTAATATTAAGTACGACTATTGTAGTGTGATTTAAAGCTAATTAAAATATGCAAAATATAAAAGGACGTAAATATTTGGTTTGGTAAAAATTCAAATGATGCCAGTAGCAACTTATTTTAGTATTTATTCCCTCGGGAGTCCGTTTTTATCAGACTTGTCGCTGATTAGCTTGCCCGCTTCGTCGTATTTTTTGGCGCGGATGAGCCTACCGCGCTCAAACTCCCCCTCGGCCTCTAGTTTGCCGTTTGCGTAGTAGTGTTTCGCCGTGCCGGTTTCCAGCCCGTCCTCAAACATCACTCTAGCTTTTAGCTTGCCGTTTTCGTGATACTCCTCGTACAGCCCGTGATAGCGCCCGTTTTTAAACATCACTTTTGCCGTCAGCACCCCGCTCTCGTAGTAGTCCAATCCTGCGCCCGTTTGGCGGCCGTCTTTGTACTCGTATTCGCCTCGTAGCTTACCGCTTGGATAGTATTCGCGTGCGACTCCGTCCTTTTCGCCGTCTTTGTAATTTTCTACCACGCGCGTTTTGCCGTTTTCGTAAAATCGCTTCCAAACGCCTTGTTTGCGGTCGTTTTTGTATTCGCCCGTCTCCTCCACGGCGCCGCTTTCGTAGTACCATTTTTCTGCGCCTTCTCGCTTGTCATTTTTGTAGGTTCGCACGCCTCTAATTTTGCTGCTTTTGTAGTAGTCGATGTCCTCGCCGTTTCGTAGCCCGCCCACATAGGGACTGCGTGCGCTAACCTCGCCGCTAACGTAATAGTCGGTAAATACGCCCTCTCGTTTGTCCGCCCTGAAAACGCCCTCCTGCTTTAACGCGCCGCCCTCGTCAAAGTAGTAGCGGCGGTAGCGCCCATCGCGGACGTCATTTTTGTATTCGCTCTCGCCCATCAGAGCGCCGCTATCTGCGTGGTAGTGCTTCGCCGTGCCCTCGCGGACGCCGTTTTTTAGGGGGTATTCGTTTGAGGGCTTGTCCCTGCCGTCAAAATAGTCCCTGTATCGCACCGCCGTGCCGCCCTGCACGTCGATCTCGCGTATGAGCGTGGGCGGCAAAGGTTTTAGCCTCGGATAGACCATGCCCATCGCATTTACGTCATATAGGTCCTCGACGCTGTAGCGCAGCATCTTTAACGTGCCGTCGTAGAGCTTGCCTTTTACGTAGTAAAGCCCGTTTTTTAGGCTCGCTTCGGGCTTCATTACGACTTTTGGCTCTAGTGCTTGCGCACCGATGGCTAGAAGCGGAAGTAAAAATAGAAATTTTAGGATTTTCACGGTTTTTCCTGCTTTGTTTTATTTGGGTAATTTTAAATTTTGAAACTAAATTTAAGGTGAAGGCACGATTATTTCGGATGAGTTAAATTTTAGAATTCACGTCAAATTTAGCCGTCTTTTAGCGCCTCAGCGACGACCGTCCACTCTTGCACGAGCCTTTCAAAGCTAAAATTTGCGTTTGCCGAGCTAGTCGAGGGTAGTTTGAGGGGCGGTTTACCCGTTGCGTTTAAAATTTGAGTTTTTAGGTATTTTTCGCAGATTTCGTGCGCCTTACCGCCGTTTGCGTAAACTTGCGCTATGCGCGCTCCGCTAAAAATCGGCTCCAAATTTGCAGGCTCGACGGTGGTCATTTTAGCATCGCTCGATCCCTTTATCTCGCACGAGATCGCAGCGTCGTAGATAGCGATGCGGCGGTCAAGCAGAAAATTTATCTTTTCATCCGTACTTGTAAGCAACGGAGCGTTTAAAATCTCAGCCAGTACCCGCCAAAAGCGATTTTGCGGATTTGCGTAGTAAAAACCTAGCTTGCGAGAAACGACGGAAGGAAAGGAGCCTAGGATTAAAATTTTAGAGCTTTTATCAAAAATCGGTTTAAATGGACTAATTTGATTCATCTATCTCTTTTAAAACCTTAGCCATTCAAACCATTTATGATTTTATAAAAAGTTACTCTTTTTGATTTGGATTATTTGAAATTTTATCGTTAATCATCTTTTTCGCATTCATTGCAATATCGGTGATTTTCTTATTAGAGTCACTTAAAATTTCTTGTATTCTAGCCGAATCATCTTTTTTAAATATTTTTAAATTTTCGCTAAAGTCCTCATCATTAATGTCAAAATAAGCGACTGATTCAAAAGATAGTTTTGAGGCTATTAGGACTTGCGGGAACGCATTTTTATAAGAATTATAGCTTTTTACCTCAGCATTGTAGCTTTCACGTTTATTTAGGAGTTCGCTCTCAATTTTTTCTAACTGCGACATTAGCATTTGATATGTTTCGTTAGCCTTTAGTTCCGGAAAGGCTTGAGCCAAAGCAGCTACTTTTGCGACCCCATTTTCAGAAATGCCAAGTTGAATCATTTGTTCGCTACTTGCATAATCTTTGGCTATATCTATTATTTGATTTGATAGATCTAAACGTTTTTTGAGCGTAGCTTGGATATTTGCGAAGCTCTCTCTGATGTTTTGCATCATTGATTGTAGTTTATTATATATTTTAATAATATAAGCCGATAAGGCAATAACAACGACAATTATAATAATAAGCATCTTTGCTCCTTTTTACTTATTTTGTTTGTAGGTTATTTAATTTTTTAAGTGAAATTATCTAAAAAACAAAATTCTCCCACATGATAAATTTAAGTGGGAGAATTTTGCGCCCTACTCGGTTGCGGTGCCGGCAGAGGTATCCTCGGTGACCTCGGATGCGCCAGACTCGATCTCATCGCTAAAGTCAGCCAAGCTTAGGCGTTTTAGCTGGCGATAGCGTCTTTGCGCGTCGGCCTTGTTTTTAGCCAGCAGCTCGTCCGCGTGCTCAGGGTTGGTTTTCTTAAGCGAGTTGTAGCGAACCTCGTTTAGCAAAAACTCCTCGTAAAGCGACCAGTCGGGCTCTTTTGAGGTCATTTTGAGCGGGTTTTTGCCCTCTTTGATTAGGCGCGGGTCGTAGACATAGGTCGGCCAGTAGCCGCATTTAGTTGCTAGCTCGCCTTGACCGCCGGAGTAGGCCATGCCACCTTTTATACCGTGCGCGATACACGGCGAATACGCGATCACGAGGCTAGGCCCATCGTAGGCCTCGGCTGCGGCGATCGCTTTTATCGTGTTTGCCTGGCTCGCGTTTGAGTTGATTTGAGCTACGAAGATATTTCCGTAGGTCATCGCGATGTAGCCTAGGTCTTTTTTTTGCATCGGTTTGCCGCTAGCGGTAAACTGCGCTATCGAGCCCGCGCGGCTTGATTTTGAGCTCTGGCCGCCGGTGTTTGAGTAGACTTCGGTATCTAGCACGAGTACGTTTACGTTCTCGCCGCTAGCTAGTACGTGATCAAGACCGCCAAAGCCGATATCGTACGCCCAGCCGTCGCCGCCGATGATCCACTGAGATTTTTTAACTAAATATCTTTTTAGCTCTAAAATTTCTTTTACGCCCTCTACGCTTAAATTTTGCTCCAAAATCGGCGTTAAAATTTTAGCGATTTGCGTCGTTTTCTCGCCGTCGTTTTTATGCGCGATCCAGTCGGAGTATAGCGCGGCTAAGGCATTTGGCGCAGCGTCTTTAGTGCGTAGCATTACGTCTTCAATACGGTGGCGCAGGGTCTCTACCGCGACGTTCATACCCATGCCAAACTCCGCATTATCCTCAAACAGCGAGTTTGCCCACGCTACGCCTTTGCCCTCTTTGTTTGTCGTATAAGGCGTCGAAGGCGCGCTACCGCCGTAGATCGAGCTACATCCGGTGGCGTTTGCCACTATCATGCGGTCGCCGAACAGTCTTGTCACAAGCCCGATATAAGGTGTCTCGCCGCAACCCGGGCATGCGCCGTGAAACTCAAATAACGGCTGCGCAAATCCCACGCCCTTGACGCTATCTTTGCTCATCAGGTCGTCTTTGTAGGTTACCTTTTTAAATAGATAATCCGCATTTTCCTGCTCGTTTTTGTCCATTTCCTCGGCTAGCGGCACCATGACGAGCGATTTTTCCTTGCTCGGGCAAATTTGAGCGCACAGTTCGCAGCCCGTGCAGTCTAGAGGGCTTACTTGGATTTTATATTTTAGCCCTTTTACCTCTTTGCCTTTGGCGTCTAGGACGTGATCTTGCACGGTTTGCGGAGCGGCGGCGAGCTCATTTTCATCGATGAGAAACGGCCTGATGACCGCGTGCGGGCAGACGAAGGCGCACTGGTTGCACTGGATACAATTTTCCTCGATCCACTTTGGCACCATCACGCCGATGCCGCGTTTTTCGTAGGCTGTGGTGCCTGATTTAAAGTGTCCGTCTTCAAAGCCCACAAACGCCGAAACGGGCAAGCTATCGCCTCTGGCGGCGTTGATAGGCTTAACGATTTTTTCTATAAATTCGTCGCCGACGTATTTTTCCTCCGCGCTCGCTTCATCCGTCAAATTTGCCCAGCTAGGATCTACTTCCACCTTAACCAGCCCATCCGCGCCCATATCGATGGCCTTGTAGTTCATCTCTACGATCGCTTCGCCCTTTTTGGCGTAGGCTTTGTGCGCGTACTCTTTCATGTATTTTTGCGCGTCGGCAAACGGGATGATGTCGGCGAGCTTAAAAAACGCCGACTGCATGATGGTGTTCGTGCGGTTTTTTAGCCCGATCTCGCGAGCTAGCTTGGTAGCGTTGATGATGTAGAAATTTACCTTTTTAGCGGCCAAAATTTTCTTTACTTTGTTCGGCAGTTTAGCGACCGTCTGCTCGGCGTCCCAGATCGAGTTTAGCAAGAACGTCCCACCCTCGCGGATACCGTCTATGACGTCGTAAATCTCAAGATACGCCGCGACCGAGCAGGCTACGAAGTGAGGATTTGAGACGAGATAGGTCGAGCGGATCGGGTTTTTACCGAAACGCAGATGTGAGCGCGTGTAGCCACCCGATTTTTTGCTGTCGTAGGCAAAATACGCCTGCGCGTAAAGATCGGTTTTATCGCCGATGATTTTGATTGAGTTTTTATTCGCTCCAACGGTACCGTCTGCGCCAAGGCCGTAAAATAAGCACTCTTTCACGCTCTCGTCGCTTAACGAAATTTTCTCGCCGACTTTTAGCGAGGTGAAGGTAACGTCGTCCTCGATACCGACGGTAAAGCCGTTTTTAGGCCCCTCTAAATTTAGGTTTTCAAATACGGCTAGCATCTGAGCAGGATCGACGTCTTTTGAGCTTAGGCCGTAGCGACCGCCCACGATCACGGGCTGATTTTTGCGTCCGTAAAACGCCGCCTTGACGTCCAGATATAGCGGCTCGCCGAGGCTTCCGGGCTCTTTCGTGCGGTCTAGCACGGCGATCTTTTCTACCGTCTCAGGCATCACGTCAAAGAGGTATTTTAGGCTAAACGGACGGTATAAATGCACTTTTAGCACGCCCACCTTTTCGCCCTTTGCGCGCAGGTGATCGACGACCTCTTCGAGAGTTTGCGTAACCGAACCCATCGCGACTACGACGCGCGTAGCGTGCGGATCGCCGTAATAATTAAACGGACGATAGTCGCGTCCCGTGATTTTTGAAATTTCTTTTAGATACTCGGCCACGATATCAGGCACGGCGTCGTAGTAGCGGTTAGCTAGCTCGCGCGTCTGAAAATAAATGTCGTCGTTTTGCGCCGTACCGCGAGTTTTTGGGCTTTCAGGGCTTAGCGCCTCGTCTCTAAATTTTTGTAGCGCCTCGCGGTCAAGAAGCCTATCAAAGTGCGCATAATCAAGCACCTCGATCTTTTGTATCTCGTGGCTAGTGCGAAATCCGTCGAAAAAGTGCAAAAACGGCACGCGACCCTTGATTGCGGCTAGATGTGCGACGCCCGCGATATCCATGACTTCCTGCACGGAGCCGCTTGCCAGCATCGCAAAGCCCGTTTGGCGACAGGCATAGATGTCCTGATGATCGCCAAAGATAGAAAGCGCCTGAGCCGCGATAGAGCGCGCGCTCACGTGGATGACGCCTGGTAGTAGCTGGCCTGCGATTTTGTACATATTCGGGATTTTTAGCAAAAGTCCTTGCGAAGCCGTGTACGTCGTAGTTAGCGCGCCTACTTGCAGCGAGCCGTGCACGGTGCCGGCGGCTCCGCCTTCGCTTTGCATTTCGACTACTTTAACCGGCATGCCGAATAGATTTTTCTTGCCCTGAGCCGCCCACATATCGGTGTAGTCTGCCATCGGCGAGCTAGGGGTGATCGGGTAGATGCCCGCAACCTCCGTAAATGCGTAAGCTGCGTGCGCCGCAGCCTCGTTTCCGTCCATAGTTTTCATTATTTTAGCCATTTTTCCGCCTTAAATTTTCTTACGATTTTTAAAAATCTTTTATTATAGAGATAGTTTCCAAAATCTACTATTAATCTATGTCATTAATAAATTCTGAGAATTTTGCCTTTTAAATTACTAACTTTAAGCAAAATTCCATTACCGTAATGAAAAAATTAAGGATAAAATTTGATAAGTGTTCATAGGGTAGCCTATTTAAGGGTTATAGCTCTTGCTTTTTGTGCTTTTATATTTAACACTACTGAGTTTGTCCCAGTACCACTTTTAAGTGATATTGCAAAAGATTTTGACATGAGCACGGCTGATACCGGTCTTATCATCACAATTTATGCGTGGAGTGTTACGATACTTTCTTTGCCACTTATGCTTTTAACTGCAAATTTAGAACGAAAATCTCTTCTTTTAAAGGTTTTTATCGTATTTGTTTTAGCTCATACGCTTTGCGCCTTTGCTTGGAATTTTAAAATTTTAATTATTGCTCGGTTGATGATAGCTATTGCTCATGCCATTTTTTGGGCTATCACTGCTTCACTTGCTGTTAGGCTAGCACCGATAAATAAAAGCTCGCAAGCTCTTGGATTGCTAGCTCTTGGCACATCGCTAGCGATGATACTCGGTCTGCCACTTGGAAGAATTTTAGGTGACGCACTTGGTTGGCGTGTGACCTTTGGATTGATCGGAATTTTTGCTGTTGGTGTTGGAGCTTGGCTATATAAAATTTTGCCACTTCTGCCAAGTAAAAACTCAGGCTCGCTTAAAAGCTTGCCAGAGCTTGTAAGAAATGGCCTTTTAATGGTCGTATTTTTACTAACTGCAATTATCATAAGCGCGCATTTTAGCACCTATAGCTACATTGAGCCATTTGCAAAAGATATCAGTGGCTTTGATGGAAAATTTATCACAATATTCTTGCTTATATTTGGCGTTGCTGGCGTAGTTGCAAGCCTGCTTTTCTCTAAATTTTATAAGCTCATTCCAAATGCATTTTCAGCAATTTCTATTATGCTTATTTTATGTTGCTTGCTTGTGTTAAATTTTATTGCTAAAAATGAAGTTTTAATGCTAGTCTTGGCCTTTACTTGGGGGCTTGGCATAGCTGGTGTAAATATGAGTTTTCAAATAAAAGTGCTAAATTTAGCTTCAAACGCTACTGATGCTGCAATGGCGATATTTTCAGCTATTTATAACATAGGCATCGGAGCAGGGACGCTAATAGGGCATCAAACGATAGTTCATCTTGGCGAGCAAAATATCGGTAATGTTGGTAGTTTTTTTGCCGCAAGCGGACTTATCATATTTTTGTTTACGGTATCTAAGATTAAAAGAGTTTAGATGTTTAAATATCTGAGTAAAACGTTACAAATTTCTACATATAAGTGATAATAAATATCATAACTAAGAAAAATTTTAGTTAAGCTTCCTTATAATCATTATCAGAAAATGAATAAATTTTAGGAGCTTATTATGTCAGTTTTAGTTATCGGTGCAGATGAGATAACGCCTATCAAGGCAGTTTTACATGATTTGGGAGCTGAGAAGATAGAACACTGGGATGCTAGAAATGAAAACCGCGTAAATCGCAAGCCAATCCCTCAAGATACCGAGTGTGTGGTGATGCTAACTAGCTTTTTAAACCACAACACTATGAAGACTATTAAAACTCAAGCAAAAAAGAGAAATATTCCAATTGTTTGTGCAAAAAGAAGCGTTAGCTGCGTATTTTGCGAGTACTGCAAGGTCTTTGGGCTAGATAAGGAATTTGGATGCAAAGAATAATCAATGAGATTCGGGCTTTTATCAGATATTGGCGAAATAACTCCAAATATTTTTGCAAAGCTTGATAGGCTTTCACGTGCAAAAATTTTTATTACACTTTATAATTCTGGCGTAGAAAGTGAGCTAAAAATACCGCTTTCTTACGCTAAATTTCTAAATTTTAAAGAAATTTTTGAAGCTAGGATAAATTTCCTGCTTCGCGGAAAATGTCTAAATTTTAAGCCAGCAGATCGCTTTTGTTTTTCATCAAATATCATCATAAATGCTTATTTAAAAGGCGACTTTTCAAAGATCAAATTTATAGCAAAAGAGCCAAAAATGGCGGCTGCAAAGATGATAAAAATGCTTTATGTAAGTGGAAAATTTGAGTTTTGTATCGATGCGGCACAGATGTTTTGTCAATTTGTTTATGATAAAATACGCCTCCGCCATCAAGACAAAGAGGTCATGCTAAATAGCGGTGTCATCTCGGTCAAAAAAGATGGTAAAAATTTGCTCAGCGTCATGCCAAGCTTTAAAAAAGTGAGCTTTGATGATATGAGAAATTTAAACGACGATATAGATAGAGCTGTCGGTGTGCTTGGTCACGAGTGTGAGATGGTTTATATCGTTTTTCCTAGAAATGAGGAATTTAGGCGACACGTTGAGGTTAGGCACTGTTATGCGAGAGGTTTGATCAAGCTTGTGCCTTATACGATTATTAGTAAAATTTTTTAAAAAGGATAAAAATGATAGGTATAGTTTATGGAAGCAGCATGGGAAATACCGAAGATGCAGCAAAACTTATAAGTGAGGGTCTAGGCCTTGAAAATGAGCTTTTAAACGTTGCTGATGTAGACGCAGCGAAACTAAATAGCTTTGATAAGCTCATCCTTGGTACATCAACCTGGGGTAGTGGTGATCTTCAAGATGACTGGGATGCGTTTAATTTTAAAGCGCTAAATTTAAGCGGTAAGACGGTCGCTGTTTTTGGTATGGGTGATAGCGAGAGCTACTCTGATGAGTACTGTAACGGCATGGCAAAGCTTTATGATGAGGTCGTAAAAGCTGGCGCAAAGGTAGTTGGCGAGGTCGGCACCGATGGATATACATTTGATGGCTCTGATGCTGTAAGAAATGGAAAATTTGTAGGTCTAGCACTTGATGCTGATAACCAAAGTGACAAAACTGAGGGTAGAATTTCAGCTTGGATAGAGCAGATAAAACCTCACTTTGCTTAATGTAATTTTAGCTAGATTTTCTAGCTAAAATTTTCATATATCCATAGCTGAGATAAAGCTTTTTATTCTTTCGTTTTGGCTATTGAAAAACTCATCTACCAAGCCATCAAACGCGATCACGCCTTTATCTAAAAACAAAATTCTATCAGCTATCTTTCTAGCAAAATTCATATTATGAGTGACGATGATCATAGATTTTTTCTCTTTTGCAAGAGATAAGATGACCTTTAAAACTTCAGCCTCAAGCTCTGGATCAAGCGCACTTGTAGGCTCGTCAAGTAGCAAAAAGTATGGATTTACAGCTAGCGCTCTAGCTATGGCTACACGCTGTGCTTGTCCGCCTGAGAGCCTGTTTGGATAGGTATCTTCTTTGTGGCTAAGACCCACTTTAGCTAAAAGCTCTTTTGCCTCTTTTATCGCTTCGTTTTTATCCTTTTTTTGAACGTAGATCGGAGCTTCGGTGACATTTTGAAGCGCTGTTAGGTGCGGGAAGAGGTTGAAACTTTGAAAGACCATGCCTGTTTTTTTACGAATTTCCAAAAGTTCTTTTGAGCTAAGCTTCTCTTTAAAATTTACACTCCTATCATCTACCTCTAAAGTGCCACTTTGTGGGATCTCAAGTAAATTTATGCATCTAAGAAGTGTTGATTTGCCACAACCAGATGAGCCAACGATCACGGTCGTTTGCCCCTCTTTAAAGCTTGTATTTATGTTATCTAGCACCAAATGATCGCCGTAAGATTTGCTTATATTTTTAAAATTTATAGCCATTAGACATACCTTGAGACAGCTTTTTCAAGCCTTGATTGAAGATAGGTTAAAAGTGTGCAAACCACTAGATAGATGAGTGCTGCTAGGATGTAGAGGATTAGTGGCTCAAAGGTCCTTGCTGCGATCCTTTGAGCGACCATAAACATATCTACCATCGTTATAGAAGCTGCTAGTGAAGTATCTTTAACAAGGCCTATAAATGTGTTTGAAAGCGGAGGGAGCGATATCCTTACTGCTTGAGGCGCGATGATGCGCTTTAAAATTTGATAGTGCGTCATGCCAAGCGATGTGGCAGCCTCCCACTGACCTTTTGGCACAGAAAGTATGGCTGCTCTTACAGACTCAGACGCATAAGCGCCCACGTTTAGGCTAAATGCGATAGTCGCCGCACTCCAAGTATCAAGTGTGACACCGATGCTAGGAAGCCCATAAAATACTATAAAAAGCTGCACGAGAAGTGGCGTGCCGCGAAATATCCAAACGTAGGTGGCAAATATAAATTTTAAAATTTTTATATTTGAAAGCCTCGCTACTGCTGTGATAATGGCGATGACAAGCCCTAGCGAAAACGAGAGCAAAGTAAGCGGGATCGTCACTTTTAAAAGTGCGATGATCATCGGTAGCGTCGAGCTTGAAACAAGCTCGATCACTCTATCTAAATTTTCCATTTTTGCCTTGTTGGTTTATAAATTTATTTTGAGACGTCTTTGCCAAAGTAGCTTTTAGAGATAGCTTCTAGTTTGCCCTCTTTTGAAAGCTCATTTAAAGCATTTGAAATTTGCTCTGCAAGCTCGGCGTTGTCTTTCTTAACAGCTGCTGCTGTGTAGTCTTTCTCATCAAGTGAGGCAGCTATCTTTACAGGTGCATTTGGACGCTCTTTTATGAAGTCGTAAAATACGATGTTATCTCTTACAACAGCATCTACACGTCTTGATATAAGAAGCTCCATGCTTTTAGCATAGCTATCAGTCACAACTAGCTCAGCACCGTATTTTACGGCGACTTTCGCCCAGTTGCTAGTTGCTGAGTCGGCATCTTTTTTGCCTTTTAGATCAGCAAAACTTTTGATGTCGTTATTGTCTTTTCTAGTGATGATAGCGCCAAATGTCACAGTATAAGGCACTGAAAAAGCATACTTTTTCTTTCTCTCATCAGTTATGCTTACTTGGTTAAACACAACGTCTGCCTTGCCAGCGTCAAATGCCGCTAGCATCGCGTCCCATGGAGCTGTTAGAAACTCAACTTTTAAATTTAGCTTTTGCGCTACTGCTCTTGCGATATCTACGTCGTATCCTACTAGCTCATTTTTGTCATTATAAAATGTAAAAGGCGCGTAAGTACCTTCTGTTGCTACTGTTAGCACGCCATCTTTTATAGTTTTTGCTTGCAAATTTAGAGCCATTGCAAGCACGGCTACTACTTTTAATAAATTTGTAAATTTCATTTTGATCCTTTATTTTGAAATATCTTTTCCAAAATACTTCATCGAAATTTCGCTTATCTTACCCTCGGCTTTTAGCTCATCAAGCGCTTTGTTTATCGCTTCTAGTAGCTCAGTATTTCCTTTTTTAACGATTGCAGCTGTTGGCATCGGCTCGTTGCTTGTGTATGCGATTTTTAGTGGCGCATTTGGGCGTTGTTTGATGTAGTCAAAAAATGTAACGTTATCGTTTATCGTATCATCAGCTCTTTTTGAGATGATAAGCTCCACGCCTTTGCTAAAGCCATCAGCTACGACCACTGTTGCGCCGTTTTTCTCGGCTATCGCCGCCCAGTTGCTAGTCGCAGAGTGCACACTCTTTTTGCCTTTTAAATCAGCAAAACTTTTGATGTCGTTATTGTCTTTATGCACGACAATTACCGGATATGGCATAGTGTAAGGCACGCTCATACCATACTTTTTCTTTCTATCTTCGTTTATACTTACTTGATTAAACACAACATCAGCTTTACCAGCGTCAAATGCAGCTAGCATCGCATCCCAAGGAGCTGTTAAAAACTCAACTTTTAAATTTAGCTTTTGCGCTACTGCTCTTGCAATATCTACGTCATATCCTACTAGCTCGCCCTTTTCATCATAAAATGAGTAAGGTGAGTAAGTACCTTCAGTTGCGACGATAAGTTCGCCTTTTTTGATAGTTGAAGCATTTAAATTTAAAGCTAAAAAAGCACCTGCGATCAAGCCAAAAATGGGCTTAAAATTCATTAATTCTCCTTATTTAAAATATCTTTACCGAAGTATTTAAGCGAAATTTCGCTTAAAGCTCATTCCTTGCTAAGCTCATTTAGGGCAAAATTTATCTTAATTAGCAGCACTTTGTTACCTTTTTCTACGTTATAGCCCATTTGTTCACTATTTGTATAGCATCATCTTTTATGATCTGCTAGTAAAATTTTGTAAAGGCAGAATTTAGCAAACAATCGCATGAATTGCACCAAATTTAAAAAGCAATAGAAATTTTTATACAAAACTCTTTGCAAAAAAAATTCAAGATTTATGCAAATGTCAGTCGCAACTGCGATCTAGGCAGTATTTTGTCGCATTTTGTCACGAAAAAAGAGAGCGGTGCCTCACTCCGCTAAAAGTGAGACCGCTAGAGCTTTTACGCCCTTAAAATCAACCTTACCGCTTGCAAGCGTTGGGATATCATCAACGATGAATATATAGCTTGGCATCATTATAGGAGCTAGGCTGCTCTCTTTTAAAATTTGCTCGATATTTTCAAGCTCTGTGCCACTTTTTACTAAAAGCGCGATCGCCTCACCCTTTTTGCTATCTGGCACATTTGCACTGCTAAAGACAACGTCGCCCCCAAGCACCTTTGCAAGCTCTTCTTCGACGCTTCCAAGGCTTATCATCTCGCCGCCTATTTTGGCAAATCTCGAATACCTATCTACGATAAACACAAAGCCGTTTTCATCTATGTGGCCTTTATCACCAGTTTTATAGTATCTTACGCCGTCTATATGCGTGATGACATCATTTGTTTTAGCTTCATCGTTTAGATAGCCCTTCATTACTTGCGAGCCGCCGATCACGATGAGACCGTCCTCGCCAGTTTCTAGCTCTTCAAGCGTCTCTGGGTCAATTATCTTGATGATGGTGCCAGGCAGAGGCATACCAACGCTGCCAGGTCTATTAAATGTAAGCTCTTTTAAGCTCTCTTTTTCTAGGATATTTGGCATATTTACAGCAGCTACTGGCGCCGTTTCGGTCGCGCCATAACCTTCATAAATTTCTATGCCAAATTTGAGCCTAAACTCGTCTTTTATCTCAGGTTTTAGCTTTTCAGCCCCAGCTACGACCATTCTGGCACTTTGAAACATCAGCGGATGAAGCTTTTTGTTTCTAGTGTAGAGCCTAAAAAACGTTGAGGTGCCAAAGATGATGCTAGCGCTGTGTCTTGCGGCCATTTTGCCAATAGTCGCTCCGTCTGTTGGGTCAGGCACGCTTACCATTTTTATGCCCTCGCAAAGCGGCATGAGCGTGGTGACTGTTAGGCCAAATGAGTGAAAAACAGGGAGTGAGTTTAAGATCACATCATCTTTTTTGAAATTTAGAAGTTCGCTTATTTGCTTAATGTTTGCAAGTAAATTTTTGTGGCTTAGCTCGATGCCTTTTGGCTCGTCTTCGCTGCCACTACTAAATAAAATGGTAGCCGTATCTTTTAAACTTACACGCTTGAAATAGCAAAGCTTAATAAGCCAAGTTGGGGCAAAAAATGCCGTTAAAAGTGCTAAAAATTTCTCTTTTTTTGAGACGCTGGCCGAGAGATCTTCTGCAAATTTAGCCTTGCCGCTCATCGCATCTTTTAGATCAAAGCCCTTAAGTGCGAGCTTTTCAAGAAATTTGCTAGAGGTGATGACTGTATTTATATTTGCCTTTCTTAGGGCGTGATTTAGCGAGGTAACATTAAGCGTATAGTTTAAATTTACACTCACTTTGCCCATTGCAAGAAGTGCCATATTTACTATTGCTGCGATGCTTGAGCTAGGCAGTAAGATGCCTATATTTTTCTCATCTTTTAGTTCGCGTTTGAAAATTTTGATAAAGACTAAAACAGCTGTTATAAATTTCAAGTTGCTTAAATTTAGCCCAGTGCTATCGCTCACGCACTCTTTAAATTTATCCTCTTTTGCGTTATTTAGCCATTCGCTTGTTAGTGGTTTTTGCCTTGAGATAAAGCTCTCCCACGATGAAAAGCTAAGTTCAAGCACCTTTTGCTTCATCTTTGCAGCGTTTATAAATGTGGTTATTGGTTTGCCAAAGGCGACGATGATGTCGCGTCTGCCATTTTTAGAAGTGAGGTCTTTATAAAATTTACTAGCTCTTGAAAAGCTAGATCCCCAAAGGCCACGAAGGTAAAATGGCACGATGCAAATTTCTTCTAGATCTCTGATGATAAGCTCAAAGCCCTTTTGAAATTCATTTATCTGGCCGTTGTAGCTGATGTGACCCTCTGGGAAAAGTGCGACCACTTCGCCATTTTTTAGGCGCTCTCTAACTAACTCGATCGACTCTTTGCTAGCCCCTGCGCCTATTGGGATCACTTTAAAAAATTTAAAAATTTGCTTTAGATACCATTTGTTATAGATCGTTCTATACATGACAAATCTTATACCCCTTGGGCTTGCAGCTTGAAGTACGAGCCAGTCGATCCAGCTGATGTGATTGCCAAGAAGTAGTGCGCCGCCACTTTGTGGTAAATTTTGAAGCCCTTCAACGAAGAATCGGTACTTTGTCTTTAAAAATGGCAACAAAAGTAGTCTTGTAAAAAGGTGCGGAAGCTGTAAAATGGCATAAAAACTGCCGATTAGGCAAACAAGCGCTGTAAAGACAAAGAGGCCAGTGGTTGAAATTTTAAAATATACTAGACCTATGCCAATAGCTAGAAATAGCAGCATTGAGACGTTTTGTAAGAAGTTGTTTGCCGCCATTATCTTGCCGGTGGTCTTTTGCGGGGCAAAGTACTGGATCATCGCATTTAGCGGTACTATAAAAATTCCACCAAAAAAGCCAAATGCAAATGAGCTAATGCTAACTACGCCGATGCTTGAGCCAAATGCGAAAAATAAAAGTGAGAAAAATATACCAATAGCTCCCATCGGCACGATACCAAGCTCGATGTGAAGCTTTGACATAGAGCCAGCCACGTATGAGCCAAATGCGATGCCTATGGCGCTTGCTGCTAGAATTGCTTGCACCGCTAGCGAGCTGTCGTCGTTAAAAATGGCTTTGTAATGAGCTGGGAAAGCTGCGATGATGATCTGAGAAATTCCCCAAAACATACTAAGCCCAGCGATACTGAGCCAAATATTTTTATCTGATCTTACTTCTTTTAAATTTTCTCTTAAATAGCTAAGGCGAATATATTTTTTAATATCAAAATTTTCGTTTGTTTCGTCTTTTTCATCGATGCAATGTAACTTATAAGCAAAATACGCTTCAAGTGCGCTAAATACGACTAAAAAGACGCCAATAGGATAGACGCTTTTTAAGATCTCTTCTGAGTTTTCGCCTTGGATGTATAAATTTTCAAATATAAATGAAAACAAAAATGAGCTAAAAAGTATCGCTACGATGGTGAGCGCTTGAATAATGCCGTTTGCTGTGCCAAGGCGCTCAGGGCCGACCAGGGCTTTGATGATGCCGTATTTTGCTGGTGAGTAGATCGCACTTTGAGCGGCTAGTATGAGTGTTAAAGCAAAAGCTACGCCAAAAGCGCCCGCAAGATAGCTAAAAAGCACCGCGACGCTGATAATAACGCCAAAAATGGCACAAATTCTTATGACCTTTATTTTTGCAAATTTATCATTTATAAAGCTTGAGGGCGAAAATAAAAATATAAATGGTAGCAAGATCATTGCATTTATAACTGCTGTTAATATAAAAAGTATGTCGCCATCGTATGTTTTTAAAAGAACATTTTGTATGGTTATTTTGTGCGCTAGATCAACGCTTGCATTTAAAAATGCGATCGCAAGGTAGGGTAAAAAGCCAGCAACTTTTAATAAACTCATCATAGAAAGACCTTTGTGATTTTAAAAATTTTGTAAATCTAACAGCAAAATATTTAAAATATTATTAATAAAAAACTCTACATTAAATTTAGTAATAAAAATTTTTAAGAAATTTAAATTTTATATGCTTTTGGATAAAATCACGCAATCAAAAAATAGGAAAAATTTATCATGAAATATGAAATAATCGTCGTTGGCGGCGGACATGCTGGCATTGAGGCAAGTCTTGCGGCTGCTAGAATGGGCAAGCAAACTTTACTTATCACTATCTTAGCCGAGCAAATAGGCGCTGCAAGCTGCAACCCAGCCATCGGAGGCCTTGCAAAAGGGCATCTTGTAAAAGAGATCGACGCACTTGGTGGTCAAATGGGGCTTACAACTGATGCTGTTGGTATCCAGTTTCGCGTGCTAAATGAGAGCAAGGGCCCAGCAGTACGTGGTAGCCGCGCTCAGATCGATATGGATAGATACCGCGTTTATATGAGAAATTTGCTTTTAAACACGCCAAATTTAGAAATTTCTCAAGAGATCGCCACTGAAATTTTAAGCCAAAATGGCGAAGTAACTGGCGTTAAAACCCACCTAAATAACATCTATAACGCAAAAAAGGTGATAATCACCACTGGCACATTTTTAAACGGGCTAATTCATGTTGGATTTAACAAGCTAGAAGCTGGCCGTGTGGGCGAGCTAAGCGCAAAGGATCTAAGCTCTAGCCTAAGAGAGCTTGGGTTAAATTTAGGTAGGCTAAAGACTGGAACATGCCCAAGGATCGATGCAAAAACGATAAATTTTAAAATTTTAGAAAAGCAAGATGGCGACGCAAAGCCAGTTGCATTTAGCTTTAGAACTAAAAATTTCTCCCCAACGCAGCTGCCATGCTACATCGCCTATACAAATGAAACCACGCATGAGATAATCCGCTCAAATTTCGACAAAGCACCACTTTTTACAGGTCAGATCGAGGGCATTGGGCCAAGATATTGCCCTAGTATAGAGGACAAGATAAACCGCTTTGGCGACCGCGACAGACACCACCTTTTCATAGAGCCTCAAACACTTGAAGCTACAGAGTACTATATAAACGGCTTTTCGACTAGCTTGCCTTATGAGGTGCAAGTGCAGATGCTCCGCTCCGTAAAGGGCTTTGAAAACGCCAAAATCGTAAGGCATGGATACGCTATCGAATATGACTACGTCGAGCCAACACAGCTAAAACATAGCTTAGAGACCAAAAAGGTAAAAGGTCTTTATCTAGCTGGACAGATAAATGGCACGACTGGATACGAGGAGGCCGGCGCTCAAGGGCTAATGGCTGGCATAAATGCAGCTCTTTCACTGGATAATAAAGAGCCACTTGTCTTGCGCCGCGATGAAGCTTATATTGGTGTTTTGATCGACGATCTTGTGACAAAAGGGACAAAAGAGCCATATAGGATGTTTACGAGTAGGGCGGAGTATCGCTTGCTTTTGCGTGAGGAAAATGCCATTTTAAGGCTTGGTGGATATGGCCATGAGCTTGGACTTATTGATGATGAGACTTTTAATGAGATCGAAAATATAAGAAGAAATTTAAAAGAGGGGCTGGAGTTTTTAAACGAGACTCAGATCACGCCAAGCAAGGCAAATTTAGAGCTTTTAGCAAGTCTTGATGAAGAGCCGATCAGCCAAAACGTGAGCCTTCAAAAGATAGTCGCTAGAAAGAGCTTTACGGCTGAGAAACTAAGAAAGCTTGATGAGAGATTTGTAAATTTAGACGATGCGAGTATGGATCAAATTTTAACCGAGTGCAAGTATCAGCACTACATCAGCGAGCAAAAAAATCAGATAGAAAAAATGAAAGATATGATGGATGTGAAAATTCCTGAAAATTTCGACTTTAGAAGCATAAGCGGACTTAGCAACGAAGTGGTCGAAAAGCTTGAGAAATTTGCCCCGCCAACGCTCTTTGCGGCGAGTGAAATTTCAGGTATCACGCCAGCAGCGATCGATATCTTGCATATCTACATAAAGATGAGCGAGAAAAAGGCTTAAATTTAAGCCTTTTATGGTTTTAAAATTTAAAACAAAGCTTATCATTTTTAATAGTTGTTATTTATAATTTTTTAAGATTAATAAATTTTATTATAAAAATTTTCTATTTTCCGAGAGCTAAATTAAAAATTTTTTATCTTAATGTTTAGATATTAGATCAAATTTCTCTTTTATAAAAAGTTTAAATTTACGATATATAGGTACTTTTAGATAAATTTATCTCAAATTTTGGTGTAAAAAAAGCTTAAATTCACTTTATTTTTACAAACTATATTGTGAGATTATAGTTTTTTAATTTTTTGAGAGTATAATCGTTTAAATTTTATTTATAGAAAGGAAATTAATGTCAGTAAAGCAAGAAAGACGAAGCTTTATCGGCCTTGCGTTTGGTGCCGTGGCAGCTGTTGGTGGCGCGATGTCACTAGTTGCCATGAAAAAGACCTGGGATCCGCTTCCAAGTGTAAAAGCTGCTGGTTTCACAACAGTTGATCTAAGTCCGATCAAAGATGGCGAGATGAGACAGGTTGAGTGGCGTAAAAAGCCTATTTTCATCCTCAAAAAAAGTCCTGATATGGCTAAAAATGACAAAAGAGATGTTGTCGTAGGGGATGCTAGATACGTAGTTCTTATCGGACTTTGCACGCATCTTGGCTGTATACCTGAGTATAAAGCAAGTAAACAAATGTTTGTATGTGCCTGTCATGGCGGCGAATTTAATGCCGACGGAATGCAAACATACGGACCTCCTCCAAGACCACTTGATATACCACCATTTAAGATCGATGGAACCAAGCTAGTTCTAGGCGAAACAAGCCCAGAATACGAAAAATTAGTAGCAAAAGCTTAGGAGGATAGCAATGTCTTTAGCTCATAAATCAACTGGCGTTATTGACTGGCTTGATCAACGCCTAGCTTTTACAAAACTTATGAAGGTTCTAGTTAGCGAATACTGGATACCAAAAAATATAAATTTCCTTTGGGCAATGGGCGTTATTTTAACAACGCTTTTTATGCTCTTAATCGTTACTGGTTTTTTACTTTTAATGTATTACAAACCAGATGTAAATTTAGCATTTGATAGTGTAAATTATACTATCATGCAAGAGGTCGAGTATGGCTGGCTTTGGCGTCATATCCACGCAGTTTCAGCTTCTACGATATTTCTTATTATGTATATTCACTTGCTTACTGGACTTTACTATGGTTCATACAAAAGAGGCAGAGAGGTCATTTGGATAAGTGGTATGGTGCTATTTATCTGTTTTTCAGCAGAGGCATTTAGTGGTTATATGCTCCCATGGGGACAGATGAGCTACTGGGCGGCAACTGTTATCACTCAGCTTTTTGGCGGTGTACCAGTTATTGGTGATGCTTTAGTTGAGTGGATTAGAGGCGATTACGCAGTTGGCGACTCAACACTTACTAGATTTTTTATGCTTCATGTTTGTCTATTGCCACTTGTAACGATAGCTGTTTTGGTTATTCACTTCTACTCTTTAAGAGTTCCGCATGTTAATAACCTGACAAGCGAAGATATAGACTTTGAAGTAGAGGCACAAGAGTATCTACACGGTGATAGAGCGAAATCTAAAGTTATACCATTTTGGCCAGGATTTTTAGCAAAAGACTTTATGTATGTATCATTCTTTATGATATTTGTCATCTATCTTGTTTGCTATCACTTCAACTTTGCAATGGATCCTATCAACTTTGAGCCAGCAAATCCACTAAAAACCCCACCACACATCTACCCAGAGTGGTATTTCTTGTGGCAATATGAAATTTTACGTGGCTTTTTCTTTGATATAGCTGGAATTTCTGCTTATAACATCGGTCTTATCGCATTTGCATTTGCAGGTGTTGCGTTTATGCTTATACCGCTTTTTGATAGAAGTGACCTTGTGGCTCCAGCTCACAAAAGACCACTATTTTTTATATGGTTTTGGGTCTTAGTTATCGATCTTATCGTTTTATCTATATATGGCAAGCTCCCAACAGGTGGTTATAATGACTGGATAGGATTTTATTCATCATTGCTATTCTTGTTCTTATTTATAATTGCATTGCCAGTTATAACAATACTTGAAAGAAAGAGGGGCTAATCATGAAAGAGCTTAAAATTTTTGCCATTGTTGTTATTCTTTCAGGTGTTTTATATTGGGGTATCGAGCCTTATGCTCACACAAAGCTTCACCCTCATACTGCAAATGCTGAGTATAACTTTTCAAAAGAAGATACTGACTATGCAAAGCACTTTTTAGAGCAGAAAAAAGAGGCGCTTGAGGCTGCAAAAGCTGGCGGCAACAAAGCTAGCATAGAAGCGGCTACAAAAGATGTCGAGACAGCACAAAAAATTCTTGATGACTATACAGCATTTTGGAATGACATTAACTCTATTGATCTTACAAAAGGTGACGCTACAAAGGGTGCTGATACTTTTGTAGCAGCTGGATGTACAGGATGTCACGGTATAGAGGCAGCAGGTATGCCAGCTGGTATGGATGCTGAGACAGCTAGTCAAAGCTTTGGTGTAGTGCCACCAGATCTTAGTACTGCTGGTAAAATTTATGACGATAAATTCTTAGCTGCACTCATTAAAAACCCAACTATGGCTTTAAAACTAACTCATAAATTTAACGACGAGCATCCATTCCCGATGACCGCATTTATGGGTGCTGGTGGTGATATAAATGCTGAGACTGCCGATATAGTAGCTTATTTGAAAAAGGTATCTGTTGATTATGAAAAGGCAAATAATAAGATCACTGAAGAAAAGGTTTTCGCTGATGCATGTCAAAGATGTCATGATATAAAATATGACAAAAAATATGCATTTAGCAACAAAGTAAGCCTTGCTGCTTATATGGGCTCAAACCCACCTGATCTATCGATGATGATCCGTTCAAAAGGCGATGAGTATTTACATAAATTTATAAACGATACTCAAAAGATGCTACCAGGTACCGCAATGCCAAGAGTTGGTTTAAATAAAGCCGCTGAAGACGACGTGGTAGCTTATATCCAAAAAGTAGGCGACAAGAAGAAGGCTGAGCGCGAGAGCACAGGGCTTTATGTCATGATCTACTTCTTTATATTAGGAATTTTTGCTTGGCTTTGGAAACGCAAAGTTTGGAGCGAACTGCACTAAAATTTAAGAGCCTCTTTGGCTCTTAAATCCTCTCTGGTAAATTTACATATATAAATAGGTATTTTTTAAATTAGTTTTTGTAAATTTGATCAAATACTCTTACAAATTTTAAAATCTTACTCACTTGCCTTAGTAGACTAATAAATTTAAGTCTTGTAGTCACTCGTCACTAAATTTTTAATTTTTTAAACCTGTGCTAAGTACAGCAACCTCTAACGTGCGAGGGGTTTTTACTTCGACTTTGTCTCGTAACTGCAAGCAGACAGGGGATTTAAAAAGGGGGATAAGGGGACGGCTTCGTAATTTAAATCCCCTCCCTTTTGAATAAAGTTTTTAAATTTAAAGTCTATATTTTTAAAAATAGAAATTTACTATTTTGCAAATTTTAAAACTTTCCCTCACTTGCAAGAATTGACTACTGATCTAGGTTTAGCAAGGCTTGCCACTAAAATTAAAGCCGAAATTACTCGTTTATGAAATTTTAAAAATTTGCCTAAAAACCTAAAGCAGTAGTATGCCTATGCCACCATGTAAGCTATGAATGCACAAGCGTTTTGGTAGAAATATAGAAATATATACGAGTTCAAGAAGTCACCCCAGGTAAATAAATTTATTTTAAGCAAATCACTCACCAAAACCCACCAAATTTCACAGAAATAGTAAAATTTAACTCCGCATCAAGCCTATTTAAAATTAAATTTCCTTGGCGATCTTGCTCATTTTATTGAGCAGTTTTTCACGTTCATTTGGCTTTAGGTTGCCGTATTGAAGCTTTGTTATCATCTGCATGAAGTCAAATTGTTTAAACATTTGCGCATCGCTTTTTAGCTCTTTTTCTAGCTGTTTATAAATTTTTTCAGTCTCTTTGTTTGCTTTTTCTAAATTTTGTAAAAAGCTTCCAGTTGCGCTCATATCAAGGTCGTTTTTTGCAGCTTTATCGATGACATTTTTTAGATTTACTAAATTTTCAGAAATTTTCATCTACATTTCCTTTTGGATTTTAAAATTTAGAGCAAATTTTATTCCTAAATTTTCTCCCACCACTTTTCCCTAGGCTGATTTTGTGCGGTGAAAACTTCTCCGATCATCGGCGTTGCGTAGTTTAGCTCAAGGTTTGTCGCTGCCTTTTCAAAACGCTTGATCGGCTCATCCCAAGCATGATAAGATAGATCAAATTTGCCCCAGTGCACCGGTACACCAAGCTTTGCACCAAGATCTTTTAGTGCTTGCGCCGACTCCTCTGGCCTCATATGCACGTAAGGCCAGCCATCGCCATAAGCACCATTTTCGATAAAAACTAGATCAAAGGCGCCAAATTTCTCATTTATCATCTTAAAATGCTTGCCGTATCCGCCATCTCCGCTAAAATAAAAGCTAAAGCCAGTCTCTTCAATCGCCCAGCCACCCCAAAGCGTCGTATTTCTTTTAAATGTGCGCCCACTAAAGTGCCTTGAAGGACAAAACGTGAAGTTTAAATTTCCTATTTTTTGCTCACCAAACCAGTCAAACTCATAAATTTTGTCTTCATCAACGCCCCATTTTACAAGGTGAGCTTTTACGCTAAGTGGCACTAGAAATTTGCAAATTCTATCTTTTAGCTCAAGGATCGTTTTATGATCAAGATGATCGTAGTGATCGTGCGAGATGAGGGCGATGTCGATCACATCTGGGTAGTCACTAGCGGTGATAGCATGCTCATAGGTAAAGGGCTTACCGCCAATTGGCAGTGGAAATGCTCGGTGCAAAACTGGATCTGTGATGATGATTTTATCATCAAGCTTGCATATGAGGCTAACGTGCCCAAGCCAGATAAATTCTCCATTTTTCAAGGCATTTGCGTCAAATTTTAAATTTGGCAAAGGCTTAGTTGGTAGCTTGCCTTTTGGTGGAAAGAGTGCTTGCGGAATGTAATTTAACATAGATGCTTGTGGATTATTTTTTACCATATTAATCGTTGGCTCTAAATTTATAAAAACTTTGCCGTTAAAATTTGGTGAAGCCTTTATTAGCTTTTGGCTTTTAATATCTGGCACGCCACCAAAAACTGGAGTAAATTTCATAAAAATAAAAACTGCAACAATAAACAAAACTATAACTATAAAAATTCCCATAAAAAGCCTTTTAAATTTAAAGGTCGGATTATATTTTAGATTTTTAAATTTCAGTTTTATTTAATTAACCAGAGCTTAAATAATTAACTTATAAATTTAAAGTTAATTAGGATGTTTTTACTCTTTATAGGAAAATTTTATTAATAAATATTATCCTTTAGCAAATAAATATACCTAAAAATCGATATTAAATAGATAATCTTAAAAATATATAAAATAAAAATTTAATTTTAAAAATACAAAATTTGTCAGATAGATGACGGAATTTATTCATTGTAAGTTATAGAATTATTACAAAAATTAGGAAGGAGCGTTTGAGATGTTAAATAAAAATTTAACTATCTCTATTTTGGTGACTAACCATCACTTTAAAAGTGAGCAGGGCAGTTTAGCCTTGTTTAATGGGAGGAATTTATGAAAAAACATAAATTTGTGATTGCCGATTATAAACGCTGTATAGGATGTGCAACCTGCATGGCTGCATGTTTTAAGAGCGCTTATGAACGTGGCAAGCTGTCACGTGCAAGGCTAAGTGTGCTAAGAGAAGCTACTGGCGTTATGCCAACTCAGTGCAGACAATGCGACGATGGTCCTTGTGCGAATGTGTGTCCAACTGGAGCGTTGCGATTTAATGATAATTGCATCGAACTCCATGAGGAAATTTGTATAGGCTGTAAGATGTGTACGATCGCTTGTCCTTACGGTGCGATAAGCTCAAGTGCGGAGCTTATGCCTTCAGTAAATTACGCTGTCGAGCCAAAGTATAACCTTGAGATAGAGTCACAATCAGGCGCAAAAAATATCGCTGTTAAATGCGATATGTGCTTTGGTCGTGAGAACGGACCAGCTTGCGTTGATGTCTGTCCGACAAGTGCTCTTGTTATGATTGATCCAGAAGAGGGCAAACATAAACTTGGCAAGAGGATAGACTATGAAGCAGCGAATAAATTTGCTACTAAAATTTTAAACGGACAAGGAGCATAAGATGACTACGGTTTATATGCTATTTCTTGTAAGTGCCGTCGTTAGCATCTTGCTTTATTGTGCTCCAAAGGCCGCTGTAAAGGTTGGTTTTGGACTAAGTGCTTTAAGCTGTTTTTATGCGATGTGTCACTTTGTTGCAAATATGGGAGTAAGCGATAGCTTCGCTCTTATGGATGGCTTTTTGTATTCGCCAAAATTTGCGCTAAATCCACTTGGAAATTTCTTTAGCTTTGTCGTTGTTTTCATAGGATTTGCAAGTAGCGTTTATGGTATGAGCTACGCTGAAGAGTACATCAAAAAAGCAAACGTTGGCGTATTTGCATGTTTGTTTAATACATTTATCCTTTCAATGCTTCTAGTAATTAGCGCTGATAATGTATTTTGCTTTGTTGTTTTATGGGAGCTTATGACTCTTATTTCATCATTTCTTATCATCGTCAATGATGGTAAAAATACACTTAAAGCAGTTATGGTATATCTTGGCATCGCACAAATCGGTGCATTTTGTATCACCTGTGGTTTGCTTATCACAGCCTACTATGCAGGAAGCTTTGACTTTAGTGCATTTATGGGCGTTAAGATGCCATTTGGCGCTTCTGTTGCTGTATTTATACTATTCTTGGTTGGCTTTGGTAGTAAAGCTGGTATGTGGCCATTCCACGTTTGGCTTCCACAAGCTCACCCAGCAGCACCATCAAACGTTTCAGCCCTTATGTCAGGCGTTATGATTAAAGTTGCTCTATTTACGCTAGTTAAATTTACACTTTACCTACCACTTAGCACATATTTTGGACTTACAATACTCGCTCTTGGTGCAGCTAGCTCACTATTTGGTGTTTTATACGCTCTTTGCCAACACGACTTTAAGGCTTTGCTTGCTTACCACTCAGTTGAGAACATAGGCATCATCTTGTTAGGTCTTGGAACAGGTATTTATGGCGTTGCAGCTGGAAATTTAACGCTTGCAGCAGTAGGTTTTCTAGCAGGTTGCTACCACGTAGTTAACCACGCTATATTTAAAGGCTTGCTTTTTCTTTGCGCTGGTTCAGTTATCCACGCTACTCATACACAAAATATGGACATCCTTGGTGGTCTTGCTAAAAAGATGCCATGGACAAGCCTCGGTATGTTTATAGGTATCATGGGTATCGCAGCTTTACCTCCAGTAAATGGCTTTGTTTCAGAGTGGTTTACATATCAAGGTATGCTTCAAGGTGCGATGGGAGAAGGAACATTAGTTAGATATGCATTTACACTTGGCGTCGTAGCTCTTGCGCTAACAGGCGTTTTGGTTGGTATGCACCTTAAACTTTACGCTGTTATCTTTGCAGGTACTCCAAGAGATCAAAAAATTTGGGAAAATGCTAAAGAGAGTCCGATAGGCATGGTTCTTGGTATGATCATCCTAATGATAGGCTGCGTTGGCTTTGGCCTTGGCGCAAACTACATAGTTGATTACATCATGCAAGCTGTAAATTCTATCGCTATAAGCGACTATAAAGCTAGCCTTGGAGCTATAAATGTAACTTCACCAATAGGCAGTATGATCTCAACTCCATTGATAGCCTTGGTTCTTTGTTCAACAATGATTTTGCCATTTATCATCCTTGCTGTTATGAAAGCAAACAGAGATAAACCACGCGAGACTGATCCTTGGGCATGCGGCTTTAAATATAGCTCACGTATGCAAATGACAGGTGGACCATTTACAGGCGATCTTAGAAAGATCATGCAATGGCTATTTAGAGCTGATAAAAAGATCATTACTAGAAATTATTTTGATGCGGTTGAATATCACAACCATCCAAAAGATATCTGGTGGGGGATGTTTTATGAGCCAGTCATCAAATGGTGTATGAAATTTGCCGATAAACTAGGCATCGTTCAAAGCGGATATACAAACATATATACACTTTATATCCTAATTTATCTTTGTGCCATACTTGCTGTGGGCTACTTTTTAGTTTAGGAGACGAAAATGCAAACTATACTTTTAATGATATTTCAAGTAGTCGTTATCGTTTTGGTAGCTCCTTTGTTTGATGGTATGGCAAGAAAACTAAGGGCTAGACTTCAATCAAAACAAGGTAGCGATTTCTTTCAAACATATCGTGATATTATAAAACTCTTTAGAAGAGGAAGAACCGTCCCTGAGTGCTCTCACTGGGTATTTAGATGGGCTCCATTTTTCCTTTTTGCAACTTCAGCTGCAGTGCTAGCTGCTATACCTATAACATATAGCAAAGACACTGTTTTTGGAGCATATTCAGATATATTTGTGATCCTTTATCTTGGCGCATTGCTTAGATTTGTATTTGGTGCAGCTTCGATGGATAGCGGCAACCCATTTGCAGCAACAGGCGGCGGCAGGGAGCAAATGCTAGGCGTATATGTCGAGCCAGTTATGATCATGTGTCTAATCGTAGTAATGCTTGCAGCTAAAACATCAAATTTAATTGAGATCCAAGAGATGGTAAAAACTGGTGTTATCGGATATCAAATCCCAAGTTTTGCCGTAGCTTCTATCGCATTTTTATGGTGCATGTATGTTGAGACCGGTAGAAAACCATTTGACGTAGCTGAAGCTGAGCAAGAGCTTCAAGAAGGCTTACTTGGCGAGTATGCAGGTAGCGACCTTGGTTTAGTTCAAGCATCACTTATATTAAAACAGTTTGCTATGATCGGACTTTTCCTAACTATATTTGAGCCATGGAATTTTAGCAATCCTTTCTTAGCTATTATCGTTTTTGTGATAAAAACTGGAGTATTTTACGTAGCGGCTGTCTTTATAGACAACTTTGGACCACGCTTTAAAATGACTTCATCTTTACGCAAAAATGCACTTGGTGCACTTGCTATCTCGTTTGTTGCACTAACACTTTATGTAGTAGGAGTGTGAGATGCAAACACTTGATATTTTAGCCATTTGCATGATCGTAACTTCGCTTGCGGTTTTTGGCCTTAGAAATTTAAAGCTATCTATCATCGCTTATGCGGTTGAGACATTGCTTTTAGTTAGCATATTTTTCTTGCTATCTGAGAAATTTAACGCCGAACAGCTCAAAACTTGGGCGATCGTTGCATTTTTTACCAAAGTTTTACTTGTGCCAGGAATTTTATTCTGGCTTATCAAAAAACTTGGCGTAGTTAGCGAAGATGAGCCAGTTGGTGGATTTTTTGTAAGTCCTGTTATTGCTATGGGATTTTCTCTAGCTCTTTCAATGAGTATCCACCCTATATTTTTAAAATTCTCTCTTATCAAAGAAGAGATCATGCTAATCGCAGCTGGAACGGTCTTTATGATGGGAATTTTTGGCTTCATGCTAAGAAACTCATTTATAAAACAAATTCTAGCTTACTGCTTGTTTGAAAACGGTATCCACCTAAGCCTTGCTCTAATGGCTTATAACTCACATGAGTTAGTCGAGCTTGGAATTTTAACAGATGCGATATTTGCCGTTATTATCATGAGCGTCTTAGCGATTAGATTTTATAAAGCTTATGATAGCTTAGATACTTCTAAAGCTTCAAATTTAAGGGGTTAGAGATGGATAGTTTAGCTTTAATACTTATCTTACCGCTCCTTGGTGCTTTGGTCTTGTTTTTGAGTCCTAAAAATTATGCGGTATTAAGCGGACTTCACGTTTTGTTTTCTGCTGCGACATCGGTGGCTTTACTTAACAATGTTCTTAAAGTCTTAAGTAGCGGAACTTTTTATAGTTTTGATAAATTTTTGTTTTTAGATAGCTTAGGCTGTGTTTTCTTGGTGCTTATCGCTGTAACTGGATTTATAGTAAATTTCTACTCTATCCACTACATGAGATGGGAGCTTGAAGACGGACACATCCACTTAAGCGATCTTAAAAAATATTATGCACTAAGCCATGTATTTATCTTTACAATGACTTTAAGCGTTATTTGCAATAACGTTGCGTTTATGTGGGCTGCTATCGAGGCTACAACTCTTGCTTCAGTATTTTTGGTTGCTATTCATAAAGATCAAAAATCAACAGAGAGTGGTTACAAATACATCGTTCTTTGCTCAATCGGTCTAGCATTTGCACTTTATGCGACTGTTCTTTTATATTCAGCCACATTTAGCACTCTAGGAGATGGCGAAGCTTCTATGCTATTTTCAAGCATAATGGCAAACGCTAAAAATTTAAACCCAGATGCGGCAAAACTTATCTTTGTATTTGCTCTAATTGGTTTTGGTACAAAAGCTGGTCTTGCTCCAACTCACACTTGGCTACCAGACGTTCACGCTGAAGGTCCAGCGCCTATCTCAGCTTTGCTTTCAGGCGTACTTTTAAAATGTGCGATGCTAGCACTTTTAAGATACTACGCTATCACAGCTCAAGCAGTTGGATTTAGCTTTGTTGAGGGCATAATGATCGTTTCAGGAACTATCACTCTTTTTGTGGCGGGATTTTTCCTAATCAGACAACACAACGTAAAAAGAATGTTTGCATACCACTCAATCGTTCACATGGGTGTTATCGCATTTGCACTTGGTGTTGGCGGTAAATTTGGTCTATTTGCAGCGATATTCCACTGCTTGGCTCACAGCTTTACAAAAGCTTTGGCTTTCTGCTCAACAGGCAATATCGCAAGAATTTATGGCCACAAAGATATGAGTAAGATGGGCGGCATGGTTAAGATCGCGCCTATTACCACTATAATGTTTGGCGCGGCTGTTTGCTCACTAGTTGGTGTTCCAGCATTTGCTATATTTGTTAGTGAATATAACGTCTTTGTAGGAGCTATCACAAGCGGTCAATACATCGCAGTTGCGCTATTTGCTATTGCACTTGCAGTTATTTTCATAGCTGACTTTGCACACTTTAACATGGCAAGCTTTGGTGAGCCAAAAGGTGTGGTTGTTCATAATAAAGAGATGAGTTTGTTAGAGAATTTACCTCTTATAGCACTTTGTGCCCTTATCATAATCTTTGGCGTATGGCACGTAGATAGCTTTTATACGCTAGTAGATAACGGTGTTAATATAATGATGGGAGCTTTAAAATGAGAGGCGATAAATTTGTTGAAATCCTAAAAACCAAGGTAAAAATTTTAGAAGTAACTCGTCAAGCAGACGATCAGATCACAGTTTTGGTTGATAGAAATGATCTTCCACTAGCTGTTAAAACACTTTATTATGATATTGGTGGCTTCATAAGCACGATGATACCAAATGACGAGCGCCAGATAAATGGTAGCTTTGCTCTTTATTATGCTCTTTCAATGGAAGGTAGCAAAATGACTGAAGCGGATGACTTTGCAGCTGAGGATAAGTGCTTTATCACTGTTAAAACGCTTATTCCGGGAAGCGATCCGACATTTCCATCTGTTACTCCGCTAGTGCCAGCTTGTGTTTGGTACGAAAGAGAAGCTTATGATATGTTTGGCCTTGTAGCCGAAGGTTTGCCTGATAAAAGGCGTCTAGTTTTAAGTGATGACTGGCCAGACGGACTTCACCCACTTAGAAAAGATGCGATGGATTATCGCTACCGCCCTGATCCAGTTGATCACAGAGATGAGCCTGATACTGAGTTTTTGTTCCCAACAGGTGACGCAGTAGTTGATGTGCCACTTGGACCACTACATATTACTTCAGATGAGCCAGGTCACTTTAGACTTTTCTGTGACGGCGACGAGATCATCGACGCTGACTACCGCCTCTTTTATCAACACCGCGGTATGGAAAAGCTAGCTGAAAACAGAATGAACTATGACCAAATGGGCTATCTTGCAGAGCGCGTTTGTGGAATTTGTGGTTATGCTCACGCTATCGCTTGTATCGAAGCAGCAGAAAAAGCTATCAAGCTTGAAATTCCACTAAGAGCTCAAGCTATACGCGTCATCTGTCTTGAGATCGAGCGTCTTCATAGCCACCTTTTAAATATCGGTCTAGCTTGTGAGGTCACTGGTAACTACAACGCTTTCATGCACATCTTTAGAGTTCGTGAGTACTCTATGGAGTTAGCTCAGCTAGTAACTGGCGGACGTAAAACATACGGCAATGTCGTTATGGGTGGCTTAAGACGTGACATGACAAACCAAGAGATCAAAAAAGGCATCGAGATCATAAATAAACTTGACGTTCAAATTTCAGAAATTTGGGACGCAGTTATGGAGGATAAACGCCAAATCGGACGCTGGAAAGGTGTAGGTATCTTAGACCGCCAAATAGCACGTGACTTTAGCCCAGTTGGTCCAAATATGAGAGGCTCTGGCTTTAAACGCGATAACCGCTACGATCACCCATACGACTTTTTCAAACAGATAGAATTTGAAGTAGCAGTTGAGCATGGTTGTGACGTTTTTGCTCGCGAGATGGTTAGATATAAAGAGCTAAAAAGCTCTATCCACATCATCCGCCAATGCTTTGAGCTAATGCCTCAAACTCCGATCATGATCGATCCTGTGACTATGATCAAACCTGAAAATTTTGCACTTGGCCATGATGAAGCACCACGCGGTGAGAACGTCCACTGGATCATGCAAGGCAGCGCTCAAAAAGTATATCGCTGGAGATGTAGAGCGGCTACTTATAACAACTGGCCAAGCCTAAGGTATCAATTTAGAGGAAACAACATAAGTGACGCTGCGCTTATCGTTTGCTCACTTGACCCTTGCTACTCATGCACTGAGCGTGTTACATTAGTCGATGTAAGGACTAAAAAGAGCAAAATTTTAACAGAGAAAGACCTTAAAAAATTCTGTCAAGATGGCGGGGTTAGTAAAAAGGATTTAAGATGATGAAGTTATTTGACATCACAGAAAAATATGGAAAGGCGACATACGCCTATCCATTTGAGCCATATATTGTTCCTGAAAATTTCCGTGGTCAGCCAAACTATACATACGATCTTTGCATAGGTTGTGCAGCTTGCGGTATCGCTTGTCCTAGTAACGCAATAGAGCTTAAGATGAACGAGGAGCAAACAAAGCTTGTTTGGGAATTTGACTGTGGGCGCTGCATATTTTGCGGACGCTGCGATGAGGTTTGCCCAACTGGAGCTGTAAGACTTAGCGATAGCTTTGAGCTTGCGGTTAAATTTGACAAGAGTGCTCTTATACAAAGGGGTGAGCTTGAGATGCAAACTTGCAAATGCTGCGGTAAGCCATTTACGCCAAAAAGGCTTATAAATTTCACCCTTGAAAAGCTTGGCACAGCAAATTTACTCCCAGGCAGACTTGAAGAGGCAAAAGACTACCTTTATATCTGCCCAGAGTGCAAGAAAAATCAATCTGCTGAGAGGCTAACAAAAGGCATTGAGGAGGCTATAAAATGAGTCTATATCAAGTCCCAGAGGACATAAAAACAGCAAATGATCTAACTGCAAAGCTAGAGCATCTAAAAAATATCAAAAGAAGCTTTAGCGTTTATAGGATCGACTGCGGAAGCTGTAACGGCTGTGAGATAGAAATTTTTGCAGCTATTACGCCGATGTGGGATCCTGAGCGTTTTGGTTTTAAACTTGTTGCAAACCCAAGACACGCTGATATTTTGCTTTGCACCGGTCCTGTAACAAGACAGATGTATTATCCACTCCTTCGTGCTTATGAGGCGACCCCAGATCCTAAGATCGTGGTTGCTCTTGGCGCATGCGGAAGCAGTGGCGGAATTTTCCACGACGCTTATAGCGTTTGGGGCGGCATCGATAAGATAATCCCAGTTGATGTCTATATCCCAGGCTGTCCTCCACACCCAGCAAGCATTATTTACGGTCTTGGCATGGCTCTTGGTATTATCGATCAAAAACTTCATAAAAAAAGCTATGAGGAAGATAATACATTGCCACCTTCAGTTGAGAAGTCTGTTATAGGCGATATTTTATTTGAGCGTGACTTGCAAGCTGAAAGCAGAAGGCTAATGAGCTATATCTTTGGTAGAATCCTTTTTGAAAAATATATGAATGCTATCAAATGTTCAAAAGATGTCCATGACCCAAGCATTTCAAGAGAGGCTGTGCTTACAGCTATCAAAAAAGAAGAAGATCCTAGATATGCTGAGTGCATGGGGCTTTTGCATAATGATGTCTATCTAAAATATGCAAAAGCTGATAAAAGCTTTGCGATAGACGTTGATAGCGAGGTTTGGAGTAAGAGATGATACAAGTTTATAAGCTTACAAAAAGGCATATGGACGACAACGATAAGCTTCCACGCGAGCTAAAGGAGATAAAAATTTTCTCCACTTGCGTGGGACACGGCGTTGGCACAATAGACTTTAGTGAGAAAATTTTAGAGCTAAGCGATGAGGAATTTGACGAGATGATCAAAAACTCAGGCGAATACGTGAAATTTAAGATCGGAAATTTAAGCAAGTATTTTGAAGTTGAGATTTTTGCCGAGCATATCGCTAAACTCTTGCCACAGCTTTGTGAGTGTAAGCTTAAAGAAATTTTGGCAAATTTAAAAGAGGGATATATCGTGCTTAGGAAGGACTTTTGATGAAAAAAGCCATCCTTTGCATTGGTAATCCTATGCGTGGCGATGATGATGTGGGTAATGAAGTAGGTCGCATTGTAGAAGCTGAGCTAAAAGAGTGGAAGGTCTTTTTTGGGCAAGATGTGCCTGAGAATGAATTCTCAGCTATTAGAGAATTTGCGCCTGATATCTTGATAGTAGTCGATGCGATGAGCGGCTTTGATGAGGATAAGATAGAGTTTTTTGACCTAAGTGACGATAGAGACTACATCTACTCAACTCACAATCTACCAACGCCAGTACTCTTAAGCTATTTGCGAAAAATTTGCCCAAAGACGCTTTTTTTAGGCATTAGCGTCTTGCTCGAAAATGTCTTAAATTTTGAAGAGGGACTAAGCGAGCAGGCTAAAAAAAGTGCCAGAAAAGCTTTTTTGAGAATTGTAGAGATTGATAAAAATTTAGTCGGTTAAATTTAGTAAATAGCTAAATTTAGTCTTTTTGGTTGCTAAAGGCAAAATTTGCTTTTAATCGCAAGCATTGATTTGACTTTAGTGATTTTGTAAAGTGTTAAACTTTGGTCGCAAAGATGAGCTTGGCTCATGTGCGAGATTGAAAATAAAAAGGAGAATGTGATGTTAAATCCGGCAGAAACCGCTCAAGCGGTCTCAAGCTCTATGGAGCATAAGGCTCATATGCCACTTACTAGTATTATCTTCCTTGCTATCATGGCTGGAGCTGCTATTGCTATGGGTGATATTTTTTGGGCTCACTCGACAGTTGGTATGGCTGAAAATCAGTCTATTGGCCTTTCAAATTTTATCGGCGGTATCACATTTAGCTGTGGTCTTATGATGGTTGTTTTTTATGGTGGACATCTTTTTACAAGCTCTGTTTTAAGTGGTGTTAGCGCATATGAAGGAAAGCTAAAACTAGGTAAGACTATCGGATACTGGGCTATCGTTTGGATATTTAACTTCGTTGGTGGCGCATTGATCGCTTATATGTACTACTATTCAGGCTTGCCACTAAAGTATGATGGCTACATCTTGCAGCACTTTATACCAGCTGGTATTGGCAAGATCACAGCACCATTTCATGAGCTATTTATCCGCGGAATTTTTTGTAACGTCTTTGTTTGTATGTCTATTTGGACTGCGACAAGTGAGAGCAATCTATCTGGTAAATTCTTTGCCATTATGTGGATGATCGGCGCATTTGTGGCTTGCTCAATGGAGCACTGCGTGGCAAATATGTTCATAATCACTGAAGCCATCATCTCAAAAGCTCACTATATAGCAGCAAATGGTGGAGATATCGCTGCTGCAGCTGCGGCTCTAGGACATGGCATTACGGCTGAAAAACTAGAAGTTTTAAACTGGGGAAATTTCATCGGTAAAAACTTAGTTCCAGTTACACTTGGTAATATCTGCGGCGGACTTTTCTTTGTGGGGTTAGTTGGCTTTATGGCAAATAAATTCGATATGAAGAAAAAAGCTTAAAAATTTTAGTCTTTGCTTCTTGGCAAAGACTAATCCTTTAAGACTACTCTTTGCTAGCTATTATAAAAATTTTTGGTTTTTAGTTTGTGTAACTTTCAAGTTTTTCATAATCAATTATTAAAAACTCGTGTGGTGTGATCTTTCTTATGATGTCATCTTTTATAAGCTCATTAAAAGCAGTTGAAGCGCTTTGGCGTTTGAGCCCCACAAAGCTTGAGAGCACTTTTAGAGAAAATGGTAAAAAGACATAATGATAGCCATTTTGTTTTAGATCCTGCTCCTTTGCAAGCTCGATCAAAAAATTTGCAATCCTGCCTTTTGCATCTTCAAAAAGTATGGATTTTATGATTTGGCGTTGCACGATCACTGCATTTAGCACAGCTTTTAAAATTTCATCTGCGACATTTGAATTTGATAAAATTTCACTTATTTCGCTTAAGTTTATGGAGTAAATTTTTGCGTCTTCTAAAATTTCAAAAGCACAATTATCATCAAGAACAGCAATGTTATTTGATTCCAAATGATAAAGGATAAATTCCTCTCCATCTTCAAAAAATGAGAGCTTTGCACAGCCACTTTTTAAGATGATGATCTTGATCTCTTCGGTGTAGATTATGCTTGTTTTTGGTAGCTCTTTGTACTCAAATTTATCAAGCTCATTTTGAGTTAGGATCTTTGTGATTTGTGTTTGCAAAAGACCTAGACGTGATTTTTTCATTTTTCTCCCAAAAAATGTATAGAGCCTGATTTTACTTTACAAAGCATTTAAAGAAGTTGAAAAATATTGCTTTTAGTTTAAGAATTTCAATAATTTTTAAAAGTAGTATTAATTTTTTAAATTGGTTGCATAAATCGCAACCAAATTTTTAAAATCCATGAAGTTGTTTTAGCTTCTCATCGATTGGCTTTTTAAGTCCATCTTTTGTCACGCTTACGTAAGTTGCAGTAGCGCTTGTAACGTGTATAGTTTCTCTATATCCGCCCGGATTTAGCCTAAGAGCGGTTACTTCTATTTGCGTTGTTATTGAGGTTTTACCAACAGAGATGATTTTAGCGTAGCAGCTTAGCACATCGCCAACAAAGACAGGTTGCTTGAAAATGATCTCTTTCATAGAAATGGTCACAACGCGCTCGGGAGAAATTTCTCTAGCAGCCTGAGCACCCGCAAGGTCGATCTGACTCATTATCCAGCCACCAAAAATATTTCCAGCTGAGTTTGTATCTTTTGGCAACATAACTTGTTTTATGCGTGGCTCACCAAAATCTTTTAAAATATCCATTTTTTGCCTTTTAGATGTTAAAATTTTTGGTTGATTGTAGCAAATTTTAATGGCTTTATGCTAAAATCCTGCAACTTCAGGGGATAAAATATGAACGATTTTAAAAGATTAAACGAACTTGCAAAAGAGCAAAAAAAGAAGTTAAATGCTATTTATAAAAATTTAGACGATGATATCATAAACGAGGCTGTTAAAATTTGTGCTCTTGCTGGCACACCAAGCCAAAAACTAGCTCTTGCAAGAAGGATAGTAGATCTTAAAGTAGATCCGCTTCAAAATGAGCTAAAAAAGCTAAATTTAGGCGAAGACGAGCAAAAACGAGTGCTAAATTTAATGTATGGCTACGTTAGAAATTTATATGAAAATCTGCACGCCAAGCTTTTAGAAAAGGCCAAAGAAGAGAAAATTTTAGATCAGTTTAATCAAGCCTTTGTGCAGGCTCTGCACGAGCTTGGACTTAGTCTAAATGCGTGGCAAATTTCATGGCAGGATCGTATTATCGACACTACAAACAAAGAGTTTGAGACTAAATTTAAAGATTTAAGCCAGGCAAATGAGTTTATTGCTAAAAACGGCTTATTTCAGTGCGACGCTAGTGGCGCTAGGGCTGATAGAACGTATGGCGCGGTAGTAAAAGAGGGCGAGAAATTTAGCTTTTTGCCTTACGCACTCGCTTTTAAAGATGAGGTGAGAGAGCTTAAAAAAATCTTTACTAAAAATCTTGAAATTTTAAGAAATTTAGCCCAAAATGACGAGCAAAAATCTTACGTAAAATACCTCGAAAAGTTACAAAACGCCTTTTGTGAAGAGGATAATGCAAAGGTGATAAATGCTTGGCAAGAAGCCGAGATAGCGTGGATGGATATAAAAGGCGCACTTCAGCCGGGCCATCCACTAGAGTACTACGAGGATGCCTACACGCACGCAGTCGCACTTGAGTGGGATATTAGACTTGTTGATAGCGAGGGCATAGATGAGCTTAAATTTAAAGAAAAAGTGGCAAAAACTTATAAGAGCGTTTGCGAAAAGATCAAGTTTGATAATGCCTCGACAAACAAGGCAGTTAGCGAAAATATCGCTAGGACGCAGCTTTATATAAGCGTGCCGATGATCTATTACGGAGCTGAGCTAAACGGGCTTTTTAGCGCTCAGGTCGTGCCAAACGATGAGAGTGTTAGTGCAAAATGTGGCAAGAAAATTTTTGCCTTTGTAAATCACGTCTATGAAGGAGCAAAAGCAAAGCCTTTTATGAAGCTTGGGGCTGAAATTTTTAGCAAGGAATTTTTGAATTTTGGTAGAGAAATTTTATTTTTAAAGCCAAAAATTTGGAAAAAAGTCTATGAAATCTCAACGATCGGCCATGAGTTTGGACACATCCTCTTTATCGGGCTTGATACCGAGATGAGCATGAATAAAAGTGGCGTATTTAAATTTATAGAAGAGTACAAGGCGACAACTGGCGGGTTAGTAAATTTTTTCTTGCATGAAGAGGCGGAGTATAAAATGGCCGTCTTTCATGAGCTAATAGCCCGTGCTGTTGGGCTTATCGCGTGGCGAAAGGTCGATGAGGTGAGGGCGTATTACTGCGAGGGACTCATACATCTTAGCCTACTTTTTAGGGCTGGTGTGCTTAAATTTGACGGCAAGCTAAGCGTAGATATGAGCGAGCAAGCTTACGCTAAATTTAAAGAAATTTGCTTAGAAAACTACTACGATCTAGCGCAAACATACGCTAAAAAAGATGATGCGAGCACATTTTTAGAGAAATTTTGCCAAAAAGATGAACTAAGCTATCTACCAAAAGATGAAGAGTGCAAGAAATTTGTTGAGCATTTTTACGCTAGATACGAAGCTATAGGCAACGACGTCGATGAAAGTGGCGAGTGGCAAAGATGGCAAAGTTTAGCCAAAAAGGCAGAGAAAGATAGATAAAGACAGAACATGATAAGTAAAATAAGTAACGAAAATCAAGTATCTTTTTTATTTATGTTGATACTTTTTTGTGTATATGTTGTTAGTTGTTTTATTGCTAGTGGTTTTTATGAAGACATAATTACTGCTCTATTTGATTTTATGATCACATTATTTATCTTTTTAAAGCTAAAAGAGACAAGAAATTTAAAAACATATTGGATATATATATTACTAGGCCTTACTTGCTGGGTAGCATCAGACACTATGTGGATGCTATATGATAAGGTTGATTTTCTTAAACAATTTCTCTCTAAAGTCAATTTTATACAAATCTCATACGTAGTTTCATATTTTATGTTTGCATTTTCTGCTTTTTACATTTTGATCAAAAATTTGAAAAATTTATTTTTAATGCAAGTATTTGCGGACTCAGTCTCTATTTCCGCAATATATTTTAGCTTTATGTGGTTTATGATTTTTAATAGAAATTTAACTCAAGTTTTAAGTCAAAAAGATTTTTTTAATCTAAGCTATATCGCCATAGATTTATTTATGTTTTGTGCTTCATTTGTTGTGTTTTTTTCACTTAAATTTTCAAAAAGAAGACTATCTATACTTTTATGCTTGATAGCGCTTATTGCAATAAGCACTTATGACATTTTTACCACTACAATGGATTTTTGGATAGATGAAATATCCTTTTCTGGATACGACATTGTATTTAAGAGTTCATTTTTTATGTTGTTTGTTGCTGCGCTTCATTTAAGAGAGGGTGAGGCAAATCTAAAATTTAGGGCACTCAGAAACGATTTTGATAAAATTTTAATACAAAAGCTATTTGTTTTTGCCGCATTTTTGACGATCATGATCTTGTACTCTTGGAAGATAAATTTGACATGGTTATTTTCTATTTTAGTTACTTTGCTTGCATACGGGGCATTATCTTATACATTTTCTAATGTTAGAAAGATGGATATTTTAATTAAACGTGAAATACATATCAAAAAAGTATTAAATAATCAGATAGAAAGTAAAGTAAAAGAGCTTGAAGAGACAAATAAGCACCTACAAAGGATTAGTAAATATGATTATCTAACGAATGCTCTAAACCGCCAGTATTTTATCGCAAGGCTTGAAGAGATGATAAAGTCAAAGGCGCTTGGCGAGAAGATAGATATTTATAGTATTGACATAAACCATTTTAAAGCGATAAATGACTCGTATGGGCATTATATAGGCGATGATGTAATAGCAAAGTTTGCTTCAAATATTGAGTCAATATTGCCACCAAACGATTCTTTATTTGCAAGGTCTGGCGGAGATGACTTTATCGTTGCTGTCAAGCAAAATGAAAATGTACATTGCAGGGAATTTTTGCACTATCTACTAAAAGCTATTTCAGAGCCAATCGTTATAGATGATTATAAAATTGTACTTGATGCGAAAATAGGGATTAGCTCGACACAAACCAGTGAAATTTTGGCTGATGATTTTATCATGCAATCAGAAGCAGCACTAGAGGCAGCAAAAAAAGACGCATCTGAAAAGTATGTTTTTTATAGTGATATAAAAAGCATTATTCAGGATAGAAACTATATAGAAATATTGCTAAATAGCATAAGCTTTGATGAAGAATTTGAGCTAAAATTTCAGCCCCAATATCTAATAGAAGGTAAAAAAATAGTAGGAGCAGAGGCTCTTGTTAGGTGGAACTCCCCTATAAAAGGTCCGGTAGATCAATCAAAATTTATCCCAATAGCCGAACAAAGCTCTATTATCAATGCGATAGGAAAATGGGTGGCAAAAAACGCTATAAAACAAATGGCCTTTTGGAATGAGAAATATAATACAAACCTAAAAATAGGCATAAATATCTCACCAAAACAGATTGATAATATAAATTTTGCATCTAAATTTTTAAGCTATATAGATAGATACGGCATCGATCCATCTTGTGTAGATGTTGAGATCACTGAGGCCAGCCTTGTAAATGCCGAAGAGATGATGCAAAGCGCGTTATTTGAGCTTTCTAATAGAGGAATTTGCATATCCATAGATGATTTTGGTACTGGTTTTTCATCAATGAATTACATCAAAAAATATCCTATGAGTCGCCTAAAGATCGCTAAAGAGCTGATAGATAATATTGCTAAAAATGATATAGATAAAGATGTGGTAAAAAGCGTTATAGTTTTGGCCAAAAATGTGGAGCTAAAGACTATCGCTGAAGGCGTCGAAGATGAAACCCAGCTTGAAATTTTAAGAGAACTTGGATGCGATGAGGTGCAAGGATATCTTTGGGGCAAGCCAATGAGTGCAGACGATTTTGAAAAGCTTATAATAAGTGCTATTTAAGCACGCTTTTTGCGCTAAAATTTTCAAATTTCAAAATATCTTTATGGCAAAGTTTGGCCAGCTCATTTATCATTTTTGAGCTAGTTTCATCTTTTGGGATTATTAGATGTATTTTTTCTTCTAAAAAAATGATAAAGATATTTTTTAACTCATAAATTTCACTAACTTCATTTAGGTCAAATTTTTCATTTTCTTTGGGTTCGCCTTCATAATAAGCCAGAAATTTCTCATTTACTTCAAAATTCATTTGCTTTTGAACATCTGAAATTTCAATTCTCTTTAATGCAGCTATGCGACTTCTTTTTAAAAAAATAGGATAAAAAATGATCCAAAATATAGCAAAAATGGCTCCGATAATAGTAAAAATTTTACTTTTTAATAGCATATCAGCAACAAAACCAGCTATGATGGCTTCAGTAAATATCATAAAAGTGTTTATAAAATACTGCTTTCTTGCCGCCTTTGAGAAAAATAAGATAAAAGATTTATAATCTATTAAATTTTGTCCATTTATGACGATATTGCACTTCATAAGATACCTTTGTGAATTTTAAAATTTTTTGGGAAATTATAACCAAAAGCAAAGTCAATTTTTGTATAATTTGGACTATTTCTTAGGAGAGGGACACTATTTTTTTAATATCAAAATCATCTATAACTGGCGTGCGAAAATGGATCTTAGTTGCAGTTGTAGCTCTATTCGTATTTGCACTATTAGCATCTTTACTAGACTATAATCTAATTGGAAAAATATCTATTTTGCTTAGTTTCTTTATAATAACTTTTGGCATTTATACTTCAATGGATAAAGTAAAAACCAAAATAACGCATTGGCTTGCAATATGTTTTGGTGTTTTTTTATGGTCTATTTGTGATGCATTAATGGTGTTAAATCAAGATATACTATTGCGGGCTCATAGTTCTTATGCGTATCTTGATGTGTTTTTTACGTTGCCGATGATATCTATTTTAGCTGGCGTTAGTATATTTTTGTATTCAAAATTTGTAGCCAGCCAAGAAAAACTAGCCATTATTATGGATAGCATAAGTGTCTTTTTTTTAATAGTAATTTTAATATATGGTATTTTTGATGAAGTAGATATCTTATCGATGATAAATAATAGATCAAATATCGTTTTTCTCTCTATTGTAGCCATAAATTTTCTTATACTTTTTATCACTTTAAGTGAGATTTTTACAAGCAGTTTGCTTCATATAAAAATTAGCGGCTTTTACCTTATATCAGCCAGCATTTTATTTACGATGCTAAATTTATTTATTTTTTATAGCCAGATCTCAAATGTAAATTTTGGCCATAAAATAGATTTTTTATATATCGTTCCTTTCTTCTTCTTGATGATAGGCGCTTTTCATTTAAAAGCCCAAAACGAATATGTTACAAATACCGATAAAGATATCTCAATAGGATCAAAATGGCTACCAATAATAATAGTTTTACCCTTGCTATTACAAGAAGATCTGACATCTTTTAGTGCACTTATCTCGTTATTTATCTTGGTTGTAAATGCTATTGTTAATTACTACGTTAAAAGCTCTATTGCAAGTAGAAAAATATTAGATTATGAGAGAAATCTTCATAGAGAGATGGAAAAGTCGATGCATGAGCGAACCAATGAACTTATGCTCGCAAATTTAAGACTTCAAGATATGTCTGAGAAAGACTATCTAACAGACCTTGGCAATAGAAATTTTATAGTAAATGAGCTTGAAAGAATGTGCAAAAGTATCTCTGAAGATGAGGAAACCGCAGTTTATTATATAAATTTAAGCCGTTTTAAAAGCATAAATACATCTTACGGGCATGAAATAGGCGATAGAATTTTAAAGCTAGTTGCAAAAAGGATACTTGAAGTTTGCAATAGACAAGAGGCCATAGCAAGGATTAGTGCGGACGAATTTATCGTATTAGCAAAAATGGAGATAAATAGTCATACAAAACGCTTAAATCTTGGAATTGCCTTAAAAGATGCTATTGAAAAGCCAATTCAAATAGATAGATATCACTTTGGGCTTAAGTGTATAATAGGCATAGACGTAGCAACAAAAAATAGCACGGCAAATCCAAGAAATATTATAAAAAATGCAGATATGGCAATGTATTATGCCAAGAAAAATCCAGCTTTAAATCCTATGGTTTATAGCGATAAAATTAGCAATGAAATGCACCTAAGCTCAAGTATCGAGATCGCGCTTAAAAAAGCTAATTTACAAGAAGACCTTCATGTATATTTTCAACCAATATTTGATCTAAAAATCGAAAAAATGATCTACGCAGAGGTTTTTTTATATTGGAAATCAGAAAAATTTGGCTTGATGGAAGCAAGCAAATTTATGAAAGAGGTCAATATAAATAGCGATATCTTAAACGATATTTGCTCACTTTTAGTTTCAAAGACCATAGAGTATGTAGATAGATGGCAAAAAGAAAAACTCTTGATACCAAAAATAAGCATAAATGTTGCGCAGATTCAAAGTAAATCAGAAAAATTTGTTTTAGATTTTGTTTCTAGCTTACGTTCGCATCATATAAATCCAGAGCTTTTTGAAATAGAATTTGGCGAAGAAATATGGACAAATAATTCTAAAACGCTTGATAAAATTT
Organism: Campylobacter concisus; assembly: GCF_002913945.1. Classification (GTDB taxonomy): domain Bacteria; phylum Campylobacterota; class Campylobacteria; order Campylobacterales; family Campylobacteraceae; genus Campylobacter_A; species Campylobacter_A concisus_P. The sequence goes on from NZ_POZK01000017.1 coordinate 95,532, forward strand.
TTTCTATTCTTAAAGAAAATAATATAGATGTTTGTATAGATAATTTTGGCTCTGGATATACTTCATTTATTTATATTAGAAAATACGGTGTTAAGCGTATAAAAATAGCAAGTGAATTTGTCGCTCAAGCATCAAATAGCAAAATAGATGCACAAATCGTATCTGCAATTATCGATTTAGCAAAGGCAATGAAGATAAAAGTTGGCGCAAAAGGCGTAGAAAAAGAAGAAGATATTCATTTCTTAAAAGAGCTTGATTGTAACGAAGTTCAAGGACTTTTCTTATCTCGTCCTATGAGTGCAGAAGAATTTGAAGACCTTGTAAGACAAGATCCTCAAATGATAGCTAGAGTTTAAATTTCGGCCTTTATCTCTTCGTTTGATTTTACGACCATGCCTGAGCCATGGATCACGCTTGGAACACAACTGGTGCAGATATCAACTTCTTCACCATTTTTATGAGCATGGATAAAAACCGCATTTGTATCATCGCTGCTTTTTAGTCCGCAAACATTGCAAACCACTAGATCTTTTTCTCTCATTTTTTCTCCTTTGAAATTTTTGCTTATTTTAGCTCCTAAACTTTATACATAAAATGATTTAAGTCAAGCTTGCCTCGTGGCATTTAATAATTTTTTGTTATAATCCTTTAAAATTTTTAAAGGCCTAAAATGAATGAAAGAACGATTATTTTAGAGATGTTAAAGATGCAGCAAAGCCTAAATGATGAGACGAATGGGCTTGGCTGGGAAAATGGTTATACTAATAAAAATAAATTAATCAGCTGGAGGCGCTGCATATATATGGAGTGCGCTGAGCTAATCGATAGCTTTGCATGGAAGCACTGGAAGAGCATTGATGCTAAGACTGATGAGCAAAATTTGCGCATAGAAGTTGTTGATATCTGGCACTTTATTATGAGTCTAGTTTTGCAAATTTATAAATCAAAACAGCTTGGAGATATAGAAACTTTAGCCGATGATATTTGCCAATCAAGCGGTTTTAGTGAGTTTTGTAAAGAGCCATTAAGGATCGAAGACGAGAGCATTTATGAGATAATGAATGACGTTGAAATGCTTATACATGAGTGCAGCGGATTTGACTACGATATATTTGATATTTTAAAAATTTACTTCTCTATGTCTTTAAAATGTGGAGTAAATTTATATTCGCTATATGAGTGCTACATCGCTAAAAACGTGCTAAATCGCTTCCGTCAAAATAATGGCTACAAAGAAGGCAGCTATAAGAAAAATTGGAACGGACGCGAAGATAATGAAGTGATGAGTGAAATTTTGTCAAATGGCGTTAGCAAGATTGATGAAATTTATGCCGCACTTGAGCACGAGTATAAAAAGGTGAAATGATAAACCTTCTTCGTCTTGGTTTTAAAGATTTTTTTACAGCCAAATTTATAACGCTATCCATCTTACCACTTTGCCTTAGCATTTTTAGTCTTGCGTGGCTTACAATCTGGGGCGGCGGTGAGATTTTTGATCTTTTAAGTGATGGCTCAAAAAACGAAAATTTTACCTTTTTAGAGGCAAACTCGACGATCTCTTTTATCGCTATTAAAATTTTAAGTTTTAGTGCTACTAAGTGGATAGTTAGTATACTTTTTTACGTTTTAAGCACCTTTTTAACGATCATCATTAGCATCGTGATTGCCCTAATCGTAGCTGGCTTTTTAACTCCAGTTGTTACTAAAGAGATAAACAAAAGGCACTACAACTACGTGCTTAAAAGCGAGGTTAGCACAGCTAGAGTGCTAAAGGTGATGACGGTTGAGATCATGAAATTTCTTGGGATATTGCTCGTTTGCCTACCGCTTTTATTTGTACCAGTATTAAATTTTTTCATCATAAATGTGCCGTTTTTTTATATCTATTACAAACTTTTACTGATAGACGTTGGCTCAAACACGCTTGATGGCGATAAATTTGAGTTAGCACTGCTTGAAGGTGGCGGGGTTAAATTTATAGCTTTTACGCTTTTGTTTTATCTTATCTCGCTTGTGCCGCTTGTGGGACTATTTTTTCAGCTTTATTTTGTGATAGTCTTATCGCATCTCTTTTTTGAGAGAGAGGCGCTTATAAAAATTTAGAGCCAGAAGGCCCTAAATTTACGCATAGTAAGATACTTTGTTGCTCTCATTAAGTAATGTGTCAAATAGCCTTTTTGTGGCACTTAGTAGATTTTTGTTTGCATCATTTTTAGCCAGAAGCTCGTCAAACATCTTTAGCATATTGTCATTTATAAAATTTTTGTGATTTAGATCTTTTGCGGTAGGCAACATTTGCTTGATCTTGTTTGAAAGATCACTTATGCTTTGGCTGCTACCAGCGATCTTGTCGCCCTCTTTGACGTTTTTCATAAATTCATCAACCTGTGGGCGAATTTGCTTCATCGCCTCTTCGATCTCTTTCATATCTTGCTCGTCTATGCCGTTTCCTTTATATAAAAACTCATAGCCGTATTCGTGCGTGAGAGTAAGACTTCTTTGGCTTGAAGTACCATTTTTCTGGCTTGAAAACTCCAAACTTTTGTTGTCATACATCGAAAAGCTTATCTCATCGCCTGAGCTAGTCTTCATCGAAAAGCTCATGTTGTTGTAGCTTCCTTGAGAGTAAAAATTTGTTTGCATTTTTAAATCCTTTTGAGGCTAAATCGGCAAAATTTTAATTTCATAAAGCAAAATTTTGTAAAATGCGTCAAAAAAGGACGGGCGATGTGTTGTTTTGGGACTAGGATCTTTTTGCTTATGCTTATCACTGTTTTAAGCTTTGGCTTTGCTAGGCTCTACCCAGTTTTACCAGTCGTTGGTTACTACTTGATACTTGCAAATTTGCTCTCAATTTTGATGTTTTCACTATTTTTTAAAGGGATTTTGCCAAGCTTTGTAAAGGTTAATGCGATCCACTATTTTTCGCTAATCGGCGGCTTTTTAGGAGCATTTTTAATGATGCTTGTTTTTAAAAAAGTTGCAAAAGATAAATTTACTCTAATAGAGCTTATTATTTTTATGCTTTGGGTGCTAATAATCGCCATAGTCATCTTTAAATTTCAAGCCATTCTTGACATTTTTAGGGGAATTTAGATGGATGAGAGGATAGTAAAATTTTTAAAAAAGATGCATCTTGCAAGTGTTTGCACCATCGATGATGAGGGGCAGCCTTATGCTTTTAGCGCATTTTACGCCTTTGATGAGCTAAATTTTAGCCTTTTGTTAGCTAGCTCTGACGAGAGCTCACATGTCAAATTTTTAAAAAACTCAAAGCTCGTTGCTGGCACGGTCGCTCTTGATACAAAGATCGTTGGCAAGATAGAGGGCGTACAGTTTCAAGGAGTGATGAGCGAGGCTAGCGCAAGTGAGCGAGAGATTTACTTTAAAAGATTTTTTTATGCAAAAGCGATAGATCCAAAAATTTGGTCTATAAGCCTTGAAAAACTAAAATTTACGAGCAACACTCTAGGTTTTGGCAAAAAGATAAAGTGGGAAAGAAGCGATAAAATTTAGACGTTAAGCTTATATAAGCTACAATCGTTGAAAAATTAGAAAAAATAAGGAGAATTTATGAAATTTAGCGGAAAAAACGTGCTAATAACAGGTGCAAGCAGAGGTATCGGCGCACAGATCGCAAAAACGCTTGCAAATATGGGCTTAAAAGTGTGGATAAATTACCGCTCAAAACCTGAGATAGCAGACGCTTTGCAGGCTGAGATCGAGCAAAATGGCGGTAAGGCTGCGGTGATAAAATTTGACGCAACTGACGAAGATGAGTTTATAAAAGGTATAAATTTGATAGTTGATAGCGATGGTGAGCTAAGCTACCTTGTAAATAACGCTGGCATCACAAACGACAAGTTAGCACTTCGCATGAAAACTAGCGAATTTACAGATGTGATAAATGCAAATTTAACTTCAGCCTTCATAGGATGTAGAGAGGCTTTAAAAGTGATGAGCAAAAAGCGCTTTGGAGCGGTCGTAAACGTCGCATCTATCGTTGGTGAGATGGGAAATGCAGGGCAGGTAAACTATTCAGCCAGCAAGGGCGGACTAATCGCCATGAGTAAGAGCTTTGCAAAAGAGGGCGCAAGTAGAAATATCCGCTTTAATAGCGTAACTCCGGGCTTTATCGAGACTGATATGACGCATGGACTAAGTGATGAGGTGAAAAAAACTTATAGTGATAATATCCCGCTAAAACGCTTTGGTAGCGCTAGTGAGGTGGCCGAGGCGGTTGCATTTTTACTAAGTGATCACGCGAGCTACGTGACTGGCGAGACGCTAAAAATAAACGGCGGACTTTATATGTAATGAAATTTCAACAAGTTTTGAAATTTAAAATAAATAAAAGCGTAAATATTATAAGATAACAGACATTTTTTATAAGGAGACCTTAAAATGGCAGTATTTGAAGACGTAAGAGACGTAGTTGTAGAGCAACTAAGTGTAGATCCACAAGCAGTAAAACTAGAGTCTAAAATCATTGAAGACCTAGGTGCAGATTCACTTGATGTTGTAGAGCTAGTTATGGCTTTAGAAGAAAAATTTGAAGTAGAAATTCCTGATAGCGAAGCAGAGAAACTAATAAGCATCAAAGATGTTGTAGATTATATAGAAAAACTAGGTAAATAATTAAAATTTTTACACAGTTTGATTTAAGGAGATGTATTGAAACGAGTCGTTGTAACTGGTATTGGTATGATAAACGCACTTGGTCTTGATAAAGAGAGCTCTTTTAAGGCCATTTGCGAGGGTAAAACGGGAGTAAAGGAGATTACAAGCTTTGATGTAAGCGATTTTCCTGTTAAAATTGCTGCCGAAATAACTGATTTTGATCCAAATAGCGTTTTAGACGGCAAAGAGGTGAAAAAAGTAGATCGTTTCATACAACTCGGCATAAAAGCATCTAATGAAGCTATGGCTGATGCAAACTTCAAAGAGTTTGAAGCTCATAAATTTGGTGTTAGTTCAGCAGCTGGTATAGGTGGCTTGCCAAATATTGAAAAAAATTCAATTACATATTTTGAAAAAGGTGTAAAACGAATTTCACCATTTTTTATTCCATCGGCACTTGTAAATATGCTAGGCGGAATAGTTTCAATAAATCATGGGCTAAAAGGTCCAAATTTATCTAGTGTAACAGCTTGTGCGGCAAGTACTCATGCAATATCTCAAGCAGCAAAATGCATTATGATTGGCCAAGCTACAAATATGCTAGTTATTGGAGCTGAATCTACGATTTGTGGTGTTGGAATAGGTGGTTTTGCTGCCATGAAAGCACTATCAACTAGAAATGATGAGCCAAGCAAGGCTTCAAGGCCATTTGACGCAAATCGTGATGGTTTTGTAATGGGTGAAGGAGCCGGTGCGCTTGTACTTGAAGAGTATGAGTCAGCTATTGCAAGAGGTGCTAAAATTTATGCTGAAGTAGTTGGATTTGGCGAAAGCGGAGATGCATATCACATAACTTCTCCAACACTTGAAGGTCCACTAAGTGCAATGAAGCAAGCTTTGGAAATGGCAAAAGATATAAAAATAGACTATGTCAATGCGCACGGTACTTCAACACCTGTAAATGATAAGAATGAGACTGCGGCACTAAAAGCGGTTTTTGGTGACAAATGTCCACCAGTTAGCTCAACAAAAGGTCAAACTGGACACTGCCTAGGTGGTGCTGGTGCGATCGAGGCTGTTATATCTATAATGGCAATGAGAGATGGCATCATCCCTCCAACGATAAACTACGAAACTCCTGATCCAGAGTGCGATCTAGACTACGTTCCAAACAAAGCTAGAAAAGCTGATATAAAAGCTGTTATGAGCAACTCATTTGGCTTTGGTGGAACAAACGGCGTCCTAATATTTAAAAAGTTGGATTAAGATGTCAAATTATTTAGATTTTGAAAAAAGCATAAAACAAATTGATGAAGATATAGCAAATGCTAAGATCAGAGGCGATGAACATGCTGTTGAAATTTTAAATAAGAATTTATCCAAAGAGATATCAAAAGTATATAAAAATTTAAACGAATATCAACGTTTGCAACTTGCTCGTCATCCAGATAGACCATATTCTATTGATTATATTAATGCGCTTTTGATTGATGGATATGAGATTCATGGGGATAGAGCATTTCGAGATGATCCAGCAATAGTTTGTTACATCGGCTATATTGGAGGTAAAAAGACTGTTATTATAGGCGAGCAAAAGGGCCGTGGCACTAAAAATAAATTAAGAAGAAATTTTGGTATGCCTCACCCTGAGGGTTATCGCAAGGCTCTTAGAGTTGCAAAAATGGCTGAAAAATTTAATCTACCCATTTTATTTCTTATAGATACTCCAGGTGCATATCCAGGTGTTGGAGCTGAAGAGCGAGGACAAAGTGAAGCCATAGCTAGAAATTTATTTGAGTTTGCAAATTTAAAAACTCCAATAATTGCTGTTGTCATAGGCGAAGGTGGAAGTGGTGGCGCTTTAGCTATAGGCGTGGCTGATAGACTTGCTATGATGAAAAATTCTGTGTTTTCAGTTATCTCTCCAGAAGGCTGTGCAGCAATACTTTGGAATGACCCAGCTAAACAGGAACAAGCTACAAAATCTATGAAAATAACAGCTGATGATTTAAAAAGTCTATCACTGATTGATGCCGTTATAGATGAGCCGATAAATGGAGCTCATAGAGATAAAGATGGTGCTGCAAAAGCACTTGCAAATTATTTTATCTCAGAGCTAGCTGAGCTTGAAAAGCTTGATATAAATGATCTTGTAGCAAAAAGAATAGAAAAAATTCTCTCTATCGGAGCATTTGAAGAATAAATTTATAGTCACAACAATTTTATAAGAATACTTATCAAATTTGTTTGTGGCATCATCTACTGCAATACTAAAACAATTTAAAAATCGATATAAATTTAATCGTTTTAACAGCCATAATTTTTACACTAGCTTTTTTATCTTTAAGATTTAAACACTAAAATTGTTAATGTCAAATCTACATAAAGAGTATTAATGAATAAATTTCAAGAAAAATATATCACTCTTTCAAAAGAATATTATAAAAATAATGGCAATACTTCTAGTATTGAGGCACTCTATCAGTTTAAAGAAGAGTTGGAAAATTGTGATGATATTTGCGCAAAGTATGTTTTAGTCGATGTTTATCAGCTTTTATCTATGAGAAAGAGTGCTTACGACTTACTTTTAAAGATACATGACAAAAATGATAAAAAGCAGCTAAAGACACTTGGCTATCTAGTGCAATTCATTGACGAAAATGATAAATGGGCGCTGCCTCGCCCAAAAAGTAGAGGTCAAATTTTGGCTCAAGAAGATAAAGCCTCCACACTACCAAAATTTATCTACTATCCTAACCCTTTAAAAACTGGCGCATTTAAAGATGATATTAGTATCTTGTGTGAGTGTTGTGGCAAAGATACTGAAGTTTATTATAGCGGTAGCATTTATTGCGAGCAGGATATTTCGTATCTTTGTCCTACTTGTATTTCTAGTGGTAAGGCTGCTAAGAAATTTGACGCAACATTTGTGCAAGATGCTGACAAACTAACTACAAGTGATGCTAAAAAGGACGACGAACTTTTTAGAAGAACCCCGGGCTACGAGAGCTGGCAGGGCGAGCATTGGATAGTTTGTTGTGATGATTATTGCGAATTTTTAGGTGACGTTGGTACAAGAGAGCTTGAAGAAATGGGTATAGCAGACGAGGTTTTTGAGGATTACGCAAAAAGAGCCGAATACGACGATAAAATGCTACGTGAACATCTTGTTAAAGCTGGCGATATTGCCGGATATTTGTTTCGTTGTCTGCATTGTAAGAAGTATCATATATACGTTGATGCTTGTTAAAGAGGAAAATATGGATATTGCAAAAATTTCTAAAGGTTGTAAAGAACGTGGGCTGGATGAACTTTTTAAACTTTTATCGCCACTAGCAAGAAATGCCATAAGGATAGATGTGCAAGCTAAAAATGACGATGATATCGCTGTTGGAGCGTCTAAATTTGGCGGCTCGCCAGATCTGCCAGATGGTTTATCATGGCCTTCAAATGAAAATGGCGCTTTAAGTTTTGTGGCACAGATAAATTTTGCTGAAGCTAGCAAATTTGACATTGACTCACTACTGCCAAAAAGCGGAATGCTCTATCTCTTTTATGATAGAAATTTGCGTGTTTGGGGCTATGATCCTGCCGATAAAAACGGCTTTGCAGTAATCTTTTCTGATGTAAATAATGGACTGCTTTCTCGTAGGAGAGCGGAGAGCTTAGAGGGAGAAAATTCTACATTTAACGCGCGCTTGCTTAGCTTTGAAAATGAGATAAATTTGCCAAATTTACAAAGCTCGATTGTGCCATTTAGTAAAATTAGTGAGGCTGAGTGGGAGGCCTATCATGAGGTTATTGAGCCAAGCTGGCAGGCTAAAGAAAATAAGCTCCTTGGGCACTCTGATAATGTCCAAGATGGCATGGAGCTAGAGTGTGAGCTGGTTGCAAATGAACTTAGCTGTGGTGATGGTAGCGCTTATCACCACCCAAGAATAGCGGAATTTGAGAAAAATTCTGCCCAGTGGCAACTGCTTTTACAGATAGATAGTGATGATGAGGGCGACATGGACTGGGACGGAGAGGGCAGAATTTATCTGTGGATAAAGAGGGATGATCTTTTGGCGCACGACTTTAGCAAGACGTGGCTAATTTTACAGACAAGCTAAGGCTGCCAAATTTATAAAAGATAAAAATTAAAATTTATAGAGAAATTTTATACTAGGGTTACACAATAAATTTTTTGCTAGCATTCTTGGTGCGATTATCAAAATTTCACTGCCGTTTCTACCACTATCTGCTTAAATATATAAAATAATCAAAGATGGTAATGCCCAAATTTAGGCAAAATTTAGTAAAATCCTTAAAAAATTTAAAGGCAAAATTATGTTTAATGGCTTGATCCGTGAGATAGCACAGGTTGTTAGTTATTCACAAAATATTTTAAGGCTAAAGGCAAATTTTCGTCCAAATTTAGGCGATAGCATTGCTGTAAATGGCGCTTGCCTGAGTGTAATAAAACTGCATGAAGATGGCTTTAGTGTGGAGCTAAGTGCAGAGAGTAGGGTAAATATCGCGGTTGAAAATTTAAAAGAAAGAGTGCATATCGAGCCAGCGATGAGGCTAGGAGACCGAGTAGATGGGCATTTGATGCAAGGACACATCGATTTTATCGGTAAAATTTCAAATATCAAAAAGAATGAGAATGGGGTTGATTTCTATATCGACCTGCCGCGCGAGGCTATGAGCTTGATGTCAAATAAAGGCTCAGTGGGCGTCGAGGGAGTGAGCCTAACGATAAATGAAATTTTGCCAAAGGGTATTAGGCTCACAATTATACCAATCACATTTAAAGATAGTCTTTTTGGTACTTTTAAGGTCGGTAGGCGCGTAAATATCGAAAGTGATCTTTTGGCTCGCTACGTAGCTAGGCAGCTTTTTTGTAAGCAAGATAGTGTCCTTGGCTGGGACGATGTCGAGCGAATTTCTAGCCTTTACTAGGTGGATAAAATGCGTGAAAATTTAGAGATCGTCTTTGATAAAAATGGCGTATTAGCTGGCTTTACAAATAGATTTGGCGGTGTGAGTGAGGGTGCTTTTGAGAGCTTAAATTTAGCAGATCATGTTGGCGATGATCCGCTAAAGGTCGCACAAAATCGTGAAATTTTAGCAACGGCGCTTGGCATTATGCCTGTTAATTTAAAATTTATGAGCCAAATCCACTCAAATAGAGTGGAAATTTTGCAAGATTTTAACGATGATCTACCTCCGTGTGATGGTGTGATAACATCATTAAAAGGCGTGGCGCTTTGCGTCTTAGTCGCTGACTGTGCACCTGTTTTGATAATAGATGAACATCTTGGCGTAGTCGCAGCTGTGCATGCGGGACGCGCAGGTGTTACTAGTAAAATTTGCACAAATGCAGTGGGGCTGATGACGAGTGAGTTTGGTTGTCGTGCTAATAATTTACGCGTATTTATAGGCGCAAATATCAAAGTGCAAAACTACGAAGTAGGCAAGCTGGATCTTGGCGAATTTAACCGATACAAAAAAGATGGAAAATTTGATATAAACGCAGCTTTATTAGACGAATTTGCTAAGCTCGGGGTAGAGCAAATATCGCTAGATCCTCGTTGCACTTTTGAGAGAGATGAATTATTCTCATACCGCAAACAGAGTAGGACTGGGCGTTTTTGCGGATTTGTGATGAATAGAGCCACATCGGTAAATAGTAAAAGATAGAAGTAAATCTTTAGCTTCATTGCTTGCCTGTTAAAATTTGCCAGCTAAATTGTATTGAACGTTTTGATATTTAATTTGATCTAAAAAATGGCTAAATATAATAATTTGTAGCTACAATTTGACATCGAATCTCAAAAATAACAATAAGGAAAATCATGAAAATAGGTAGAATTTTGACCGCCATTATGTTAACAGGAGCCTTTCATATGGTGCAAGCACACATGTTTTGGGTAGATGGAGCTAATGATGAAAAGCTAGGAAAATTTATCGCAAATATGGGTTATAGCGATGATTTTCCAAAGCTAGAGCCTATTATGGCCGAACGCGTCCATCTTTTTGCGCCAATTACTGTAATAAGTAAAGATGGTAGCAAAAAGAAGCTTAAACAAAGTGGCGAGAACTACCGCTATGAGGGCGAAAGATTAGACAAAGGCACATATATCTTACTAGCACAGCAAAATCCTATGTATTCGCTTAAAAAACGTAGTGATGGTAAGTGGCTAATAGACAAAACTAAGCTTGATCTAAAGGATCTAAGCGATATACAGATTTGCCGGCTGATGACGATAACATCTAAGAGAGTCTTAAATTTAGGTGAAACAAACGACTTCGTAACTAAACCTATTGGAGTTAAAATCGAGATCGTACCGTTACAAAACCCAGCGGAATTTAGAGTAGATAAGCCTTTTAAATTGCAGGTTTTTGCTGATGGAAAGCCGCTAGAGCGAGCCAAACTAACTGGTACTTTTGCTGGATTTTTAGACCATAAGCACGCGTTTTATGGTGTGACTGATGAGCAAGGCATCACTGAAGTATTAGCTCTAAGACCAGGATTTTGGGCATTTGAAGTTATTTATGAAAGACCTTATCTAGATGCAGCGAAGTGTGATAAAGAGACGTTAAAAACGACACTTAGTTTTGAAATAAAAGAATAAAAGTTTGATATAAATTTGAGTTCGAATTTATTATAAATTTTTTATAATCGCTTTGTAATTTTGAAAGTAGAGAAAGAATGCCTTACGAAAACTTTAAATCAAAAAATCCTATTGTGCTAAAAATCACTACAAACGCAAGAAAATTTGGTGTAGAAACGCTACAAAACGAGGAGTTTGTAAGCATTCTTTTAAATGTTAAGAAGCTTGAAATTTCATCCGAACAAAGGCAAGCATTGGCAGAAATTTTTGCTAAGTTAATAAAAATCGAAGAAGACTCACAATTAAGTAAATAAACTTTAGTTTAAATTCATATTACTTTAAGTATAATCCCCCTTTATTTCACACACGACAATCCTAAATTTGGTTGTGCAAAAGCATTAATGGTCGTGGAGGATAAAACTAAATTCAAGGCAAAATGCCTAAAACAAGGAGAAACTCATGGTAACTATGAGAGATTTATTAGAGTGTGGCGTACATTTTGGTCACCAAACACGCCGCTGGAATCCAAAGATGAAAAAATTTATCTTTGGCGAGAGAAAAGGCATCTATATTATAGATCTACAAAAGACTATCCGCTACTTCCGCTACACTTACAACATCGTTCGTGACGCAGCTGCTGAAGGCAAGTCAGTGCTATTTGTCGGTACTAAAAAACAAGCTATCGACGCTATAAAAGAGTACGCTGAAAAATGCGGCATGCCTTATGTAAATCACCGCTGGTTAGGTGGTATGATGACAAACTTTGGTACTATCCGCCAGTCTATCCGCAAACTAGAAGTTATCGAAACTATGGAAGAAGATGGTTCGATAAATTTGTTAACTAAAAAAGAGGCTTTGATGCTTCGCCGCAAAAAAGAGAAGCTTATCGCAACTCTTGGCGGTATCCGCAATATGAAAAGCCTTCCTGATATGATATTTGTTGTTGATACAGTTAAAGAAAAGATCGCTGTTCAAGAGGCAAACCGCCTAAAAATTCCAGTTGTAGCACCGATTGATACAAACTGCGATCCTGACGTTGTTGACTATCCGATCCCAGGAAATGACGATGCGATCCGCTCTGTTCAGCTTTTCTGCCAAGAGATGGCTGAGGCTATCAACGAAGGCAAATCACTTCTTGAGCAAGATGGTGGCGAGCAAGCTACTGGCGAAGAAGTAAGCCAAGATGAGAAAGACGCAGTTGTAGCTGAGGCTATGAGCGAAGAAGACTTTGGCGAGGACGAAGAATAATGGAAATAACTGCACAAATGGTAAAAGAGCTCCGCGAATCAACCGGAGCTGGCATGATGGACTGCAAAAAGGCACTTGGCGAAGCAAATGGCGATATGGAAAAAGCTGTTGATATCCTTCGTGAAAAGGGTCTTGGTCAAGCTGCTAAAAAGGCTGATCGCCTTGCAAGCGAGGGCTTAGTAAGTGTTGAAGTTTGCTCAAAATGCAAAAAAGCAACTATCAGCGAGATCAACTCTGAAACTGACTTCGTTGCTAGAAATCCACAGTTTCAAGCACTTGCAAAAGATGCAACAGCTCACATCCAATCAAGCGGCATAGCAACAGTTGAAGAGCTAAATGCGAGCACTTTAAATGGTGTTAAGTTTGAAGATTACTTCAAAACTCAGATCGCAACCATCGGTGAAAACCTTGTAGTTCGCCGCTTTGAGACTATTATTGCTGATGATAAAGGCGTGGTAAATGGCTATGTTCATTCAAATGGCCGTGTTGGCGTACTTATCGGTGCAGCTTGCGAAAGCGCTGAAGTTGCAAACAAGGCAGCAGAATTTGTAAGAAATTTATGTATGCATGCAGCTGCTATGAAGCCAAGCGTTATAAGCTACAAAGACCTTGATAAAGAGTTTGTTGAGAAAGAATTTATCGCACTTCGCGCTGAACTTGAAAAAGACAATGAAGAGCTAAAACGCCTAGGTAAGCCACTTCACCACATTCCTGAGTATGCTAGCCGCTGCCAGATAGGTGAGGCAGAGTTTGCAAAAGCTACAAAAGCGATTGAAGAAGAGCTAAAAGCTGAGGGCAAACCTGAGAAAATTTGGGACAAGATCATTCCTGGTAAGATCGAGAGATTTTACGCTGATAACACAGTGCTTGACCAACGCCTTACACTTTTAGGTCAGTTTTATGTAATGGACGATAAAAAGACTATCGAACAGGTTATCGAAGAGAAGAGCAAAGAGCTTGGTGGCAAGATCGAGATTGTAAAATACGTTCGTTTCGAGCTTGGTGAAGGCTTAGAGAAAAAAGTAGATGACTTTGCTGCAGAAGTTGCTGCTCAAATAGGCTAATGGAAATTTTAAGAGCGTCTGATCTGGGCTTTGCGTATGATTATACGCTCTTTAATAATATAAATTTAACTCTCAATCAAAAACAAAGCATCGCGATAACCGGCGTTAGCGGTTGTGGCAAATCAACGCTTTTACACATACTTTCAACACTTTTAAAACCAAATTTTGGTGAGGTCATCTATCAAAATAGATCGATCTATGAGCTTTCTCAAAACGAGCTTTTGGCTATTAGAAGACTTCATTTTGGCATCATTTTCCAGTCACACTATCTTTTTAAAGGATTTAGTGCTTATGAAAATATTGAGCTTGCAAGCATCTTATCTGGCGAAAAAATAGAAGAAAAAGAGCTTGAGTCACTTAAAATTTCAAATGTGATAAATCAAAAAGTTGGTGAGTTAAGTGGCGGTCAGCAACAACGTGTGAGTATCGCTAGAGTACTTACCAAGAAGCCAAAGATCATCTTTGCAGACGAGCCAACGGGTAACCTTGACAAGCAAACAGCAAATGAAGTGATGCAAGTTTTGTTTGACTACATAAATGAAAACAACGCTGCCCTTGTTCTAGTCACTCACGACAATGATCTAGCCGCAAAATGTGACAACTCATACAAGCTTGAAAATAAAGAACTTATACAAATTTCTTAGTTTCTTAAAACTAAAATTTACTATTTTATCTTTTGATATTTTTATAAATTTGACTAGCTAAGCCTAGCTCGATCTTTATAGTGTAAATTTATATTAAAACTTTTCCTAAGAAGTAAAATCAGGCAAGCTTGAAGTGCCTACCTGATTAATTAAGAAGTTTAGACTTATCCAGCCATATCGCCAGCTGGTTTTTGAGCGTCTTTATTGACTTTTTGTTTTAAAAATTCCTCTTCCTCTTTTGTAGGTTTATACTCATCTTTGAAGAATTTTTTCTTAGCATCGATCTTTTGCTCTAGCATCTTCTTCTCATAAATTTTATATGTTGGCTTCCAGTATTCAGGGTAATTTCTAAAGCCAGCGCTATGTCCTGCTTCATAGCGGCAACTTACACATTTTAGCTCTTTACCACTGCCAAGAATTTTTTATAGTGAGTATACATCTTTTGAGCTTGTGCTGATATTTTATTGCTACCTATCATATTTGTATGGTAGCTAGTGCAGCCATTGTCACCGATCTCTTTAAATTTGCTAGGATTATCGCCTTGGTTTTTGATGGCAATCAATACAATCAAAGCTTAGATACTCGTGATGAGGCTTTAGCTTATGTTTGGCTCTTAGCTCGTCAGAAACTACTATCTTTGTAATATTTAGATCACTCTTTGGATAAGCACCAATCTATTAAGATAAATTAATATAAAAGTATGCAAATAACTACCAACGCGTTATTCTAAAAGAATTTATAAGCGAATAGTCAGACTTTATATCATTAGAGAAATTTTGTACTTTATGATAATAGAGAAGGACCTTAAATCTCTTCTTTAATTTTTTTATAAAGCTCTAAAATCTCATCTTTTTTAATGATAAAGCTATTTTTATTTGCTATTAGATAAGCTGAGCTTTGCATGATATCACCAGCGATCTTTAGTCCATTTTGCTTCATGGTTGAGCCAGTCTCGACTACATCAACTATCGCATCACTTAAGCCAACTAATGGTGCAAGTTCGATCGAGCCATAAAGCTTGATGATCTTTACAGCTACAGCTTGTTTTGTAAAATAATTTCTTGTTATATTTGGCATTTTTGTAGCTATTTTTAGCTCCGGCTGGTTTAGATCTAGTTCAGAGTCATTTTTTATGCCAATACAAACTTTGCATTGTCCGATTTTTAAATCTAGTAGTCTTACAACATTTGGCTTGTGCTCTTCAAGCACGTCAAGCCCCACTACACCAATATCAGCTGCACCTTCGGTGACATAAGTTGGGATATCTTGGTTACGAACCATTAAAAATCTAAAATTTCCTTCATCAAGGATTAATTTTCTATCTTCAAATAAAAAACTTGAACCAAAAATTTTTCTAAAAATTTCTAGTGTTGCCTCGGCTATTCTTCCCTTTGGTAGTGCTACTGTTATCATATTATCATATCTTTCTTTTCAGTTATTAGCTTTTGCATGGCACGAAAAACTAGCATCTTGTCGCAAATAGCATTTTTAAAAAATTTTGACAAAAAATCGCCATCTCCACCAGTAAAATAGACTTTTTTATCACCGGCTAGCTTATCTAGTAGAGTTATTATCGGTTTAATAATGCCATAACTCACGGCATCAGCTGTTTTTTGTGGTAGTGCATCTATGTCAATTTGTGAATTTATAGTAATATCAAGTCGTGGCGAGATACTTTTGTAGGCGTTTAGCATACTTGAAATGCCTGGCAAGATATATCCTCCAAGATGGATAGAATTTGCCATAATGTCAACTGTTATGGCGCTTCCAGCATCAACGATTACGCCATTATTTATAGAGTAACATGCTGCGATTCTATCTACTCCTAGACCCTGATATATCGTATCAATAGTAAAAAATGGTTCTAGATCCACAAACATCTTATTATCTTTTAAAATATTTAAAATTTCATCATTTACGGATATAAAATATACTTTTTTTTCTGGCTTATAGCTTTTAAACTCAGAAATTTTCATACGTGAGATTTTGCCATCTTCTAAAAATGTAGCGTTAGTATTGCCTATATTACACAAAATCATAACATCGCCAATTATTATCTTGTAGTTCTTTTAAGGCTTTAGAACAAATTTCTGAGTTATAAAATATAGTTTTTTTTCTTAGGCTTGTTTGGAATTTCATCTCTATTTTTTTAGAAATTTCTTCAAGCTCTAAAGCCTCTTTGCGTAGTAATCTACTTTTTGCTGTTCTTAAAAAGACAAGATTGTAAAAGCTCTTATTGTCCACTCCCCAAAAGATATCAAGCGTCTTTTTTGTGCTAAATTCACTTGTATTAAGCTCTTTGATATCTTTTAAGAGAATTTTTTTGGCTTCAAAAAGCTCCCAAATTTTTTGGTTCATTGCCCTAAATTAACAAGCTCATTATCATAATAAAAGGCACCATTGCCCATAAAACTTTTATCTTTTATCTCATCGCTAAACTCATAAATTTCAGCTCCACTGAAGTCTAAATTTGTCTTTATAACGTAGCCTGTTTTTTCGATTACGTAAAGCTTATTGTTGATAATAGTAGCTGCTGAGAAGATGGCAAATTTGAAATTAACTTTATTTTGCTCTTTTAGCATAAGATTTGTTCTTACGATCGTACCATCTTTTTTAAAGATATAAATTTCATCGTTATTAACTAGTACATCTTTGATCTCACCGTCATAATAAACTGTTTGGTTTGGATTTATGACGATAAGTTTTTTCGCTGTTGCTGCAATTAGATTATCGCCCTCAACGCCTAAGAATATGATGTTATTAAAGAAATTTTCAGAGCTTACGACCACGTCACGTAAAATTCTACCAGTCTCTTTTTGTACTATATAAATTTTGCCATCTAATGCCGGATATACAATCAGTGAGCTCATAAAAAATGGTGCTACAATCCTTGAATCAACTGCTGCTATATTAGACGAGCTATATTCCATTATTGTTGTTGCGGTATTTATGTCTATTAGATAGATGTGGTTTGACGCACTGATAGCTGCTAATAGGTTTTGATCAAGAGAGGCAGCAACGATTGCTGTTGGAAATTTATTGCTATAAACGCTGCGTCCGTTAGGATCTGTCACATTTAGATCGCCATTTATACTAGCTGAGATGGTAAAGCCGTTGTTTTCATTTAAGAAATTAAAATTTTCAGGCAACTTAATGTTTGTATTTAGGCCGTTTTTGGTGATAATATTGCCGTTATCAAGAGTGGCACCATTTGCATTTGCTGATTTGATATAAGATGGCATATCTTTTGACAAAGAAATTTTGCCAGAGGTTTGAGCTGGCTCGAAATATTGTCTTTTTGTACCACATCCGCTTAAAACTAAAGCCAAGGCAAAAGCCAAGAAAAGAGTAATTTTTTTCATTATTTTATTCCCTGATAGTGTTTTAAATTTTTAACTAAAGTTTGAAGTTGAGAGTCGAGTGAAATTTTATTAAACTCATCATTTGCTTCTTTGATTTTGTTTTGTTTTAAAAGCTCAAAACCTTTTAAAAGTGTGCTATATTCGCTTAAAATCTGAGTGTTTGCATTACCATTTTGTGAAAGAATGATATCTTTTACTATAGGATTTACTTTTAAATTTGCAAGCTCGCTAATGCCATTTGTCTCATTTTTATCAAGCTTTTGCTGAAGTGAAAAAAGTGCATATAAATTTGGTTCTTTTTCTTTTAAAATGCTTAAGGCATTTGCATCGCTTGGATTTAAAATGAGCTTTGAGTAAGCCAAATTTGCATCTTCAATTCTGTTATCATTTATTATTTTGTTCGAATAAAATCCAATAATTGCAATGACAGCAACAATAATGGCAATTATCATAATTTTTTTATACTTTCTAAAGAAACGCTCACCTTTGATCATGCTTTCTAAAAACTGTTCTTGAGCACCAATCTCTTGTTTTATCTGTGTTAGATCTTCTTTTATAGCCAACGCTTTTCCTTTATTTTTTAAAAATTTTAATTCGCAGATTTTAACATAATTAAATTAAAACTATCCCAAAATTAAAGCTTGAATGTGATATAATGGCTCAAAATTAATTAATAAGGTTACTTATATAATGCAAATAGACGATACACTTTTAAATAAATTAGAAAAACTCTCTGCCTTACAAATCAGTGATGAAAAAAGAGAAGAAGTAAAAAAACAACTAAGCGAGATTGTATCTTTTGTTGATATTTTAAATGAACTTGATCTAAGTAGCGATGAAGCTGTAGTTAGTTCTATAAAAGGTGGCACACCTTTAAGAGAAGATGGGCCAAGACCAAGCGATGTGATTGATACGATCTTGAAATACGCTCCTTCACGTGAAGGGCATTTTTTTGCTGTACCAAAAATAATAGAATAATGGTAAAAATATGGATCTAATCGAACAGCTTCAGGCAAAGAATTTAAGTGTAAAAATACCAGAAGATAATAACCTTAATAATCTTGCTGGCGATATAAAAACACTTTTAAAAACTGTTGTGAGTGATAAGGCAAGCGATCTTCACCTTGTTTCAAGATCTGAGCCTCAAATAAGAGTAGATGGTGCTTTAAAACCCATTGATTTTGGCATATTAAGTGGCAAGGATATAGAGAATTTATGTTTTGCTTTGATTACTGATGAACAAAAAAGTGAGCTTGAGAACAATAAAGAACTTGACTTTGCGATCGAGCTTCCAGATATTGGCCGCTTTCGTGGCAACTATTACTATACCATGAATGGCGATTTAGCTGCCGCTTTTCGTATAATCCCAATCAATATCCCATCTCTTGATGAGTTAAATGCTCCACAAATTTTTAAACACATTATTAAGCGTGAAAAAGGTCTTATTTTGGTTACCGGACCAACAGGAAGTGGTAAATCAACAACTCTTGCAGCTATGCTTAATGAGATAAATTTAAATTATAGAAAGCATATTATTACAATCGAAGATCCAGTCGAGTTTGTGCATAACAATAAAAAAGCTCTATTTTCTCATAGAAATATCGGCACTGACGCAACTTCTTACTCCAGGGCTCTAAAATCTGCGGTTCGTGAAGATCCAGATATTATACTTGTGGGTGAGATGAGAGATAGAGAAACGATTTCAACGGCTATTACGGCGGCTGAGACTGGACACTTAGTCTTTGGTACGCTTCACACAAATTCAGCCATTCAAACTATAAATAGGATCGTTGATAGTTTCGATGGAAGTGAGCAATTACAAGTAAGAAATATGCTTAGTGTTTCGCTAACTGCTGTCGTTTCACAAAGTCTGATCCCAAAGATAGGCGGTGGAAGGTGTGCTGTGTATGAAATTTTAATAAACAATATGGCTATCTCAAACTTGATACGTGAAAATAAAATACATCAAATTTACTCTCAGATTCAACTAAATCAACAACAAACTGGCATGAGTACGCAAACTCAGGCTTTGATGAAAGTACTAAAAGAGGGTAAGATTACAAAAGAAAATGCGCTAGCTTATTCAACTAGTCAGCAAGAACTTCAAAATTTAATAGGAACTATATAATGGATTTAGTAACGTGGTTTGATATTATTATTATTGCTCTTGTCTTGATGCTTGGCATAAAAGGCATATTAAATGGACTTATCAAAGAAGCTTTCGGACTTATCGGACTTATCGGAGGCTTAATTATAGCTAGTAGGTTTTCAGATATATCTGGTGAGTTTATAACTAAAAATATATATAAATTTGAAAATCCTTCATTTTTACAGTTTGTTGCATTTATCTCTCTTTGGCTAGTTTTTTGGCTAGTTTGCTTGCTAGTTGGTAAATTTTTATCAAAAATAGTTTCAGTAAGTGGGCTTGGTTTTTTGGATAGACTTGGTGGATTTGTTATGGGAAGTGGAAAAATTTTCTTAACATTTTCGGCAGTAGTTGCTGTAATATCTGGTACTTCGCTAAATAATATAATTGCTCCTTATTTTGCGAATAGTAAAGTTTATCCGGTTTTGATAGAAACTGGCAAATGGATAACAAATCTTGATGTAAAAAATATCAAAAGTGAGTTAGATGAGATAGTGGCAAGACCAATGGATACAAATAAAACTGACGCATTTATTTCAATGGATGCAAATGCTAGTGTAAATACCGACTCTAATATCACAAAAGGGGAAT
This sequence comes from Campylobacter concisus, assembly GCF_002913945.1. Lineage (GTDB taxonomy): Bacteria > Campylobacterota > Campylobacteria > Campylobacterales > Campylobacteraceae > Campylobacter_A > Campylobacter_A concisus_P. Next base: position 115,806 of record NZ_POZK01000017.1, read on the forward strand.
AAAATGATAGAAAATTTAGAATATGATGCGTTACTTGAGAAATTCAAAAGAGTGCTTCGTGACAATGGTTTGAAATATACGAAACAGCGTGAAATTTTACTAAAAACGCTATACAACAATGGCGAACACTTTACTCCAGAAAGACTTTATCTTTTTATAAAAGAAACGCACCCTGAGCTAAATATTGGTATCGCAACTGTTTATAGAACACTAAATCTACTTGAAGAATCAGAAATGGTGACATCAATCAGCTTTGGTTCACAAGGCAAAAAATTTGAGCTTGCCACAAAGCCACATCACGACCATATGATATGCAGAAAGTGCGGCCTTATCATAGAATTTGAAGATCCAATGATAGAAAAAAGACAAATCAGTATCGCAAAAGATCATGGTTTTAAACTAACTGGTCATATGATGCAGCTTTATGGAATTTGTGAAAAATGCTCAAAAAATAATATAAAGGGAAAGTAAGGTGATATTTGACAACCAACATGAGATTCAACGACTACAAAGCATAGATGAGCTAAGAAATTTAGGCATTAATCCATATCCACATTTTCTTAGAAGAGATATGAATATCTCTAAATTTAGACTAAAATTTAACTATATTAATGATACAGAAGAGAAAAAGGCCGAAGGTCAGCTAGTAGGTCTTGCGGGTAGAATAAAACTCATTCGTGATGCTGGAAAAGCGGTTTTTGCAAATATCGAAGATGAAGATGGAAATTTACAAATTTACTTTAGTAATAAAACGCTTGATCCAGAGTGGTTTAAAATCGTTAAAAAATACGTAGAGATAGGCGATATCGTCTATGTTAGAGGTTATGCATTTATAACAAAAACTGGCGAATTTTCTATGCATGTAAGCGAGCTTAGCCTTGCTTCAAAGTCGATAAGCCCACTTCCTGAGAAGTATCACGGTCTGGTTGATGTTGAGACAAGATATCGCCAAAGATATCTTGATATGATAATGAACCCTGAAGTTAGAGCAGATTTTAAAAGACGCTCAGTGATTATTAGTACGATTAGAAGATTTTTTGAAGAAAAAGGCTTTTTAGAAGTTGAAACACCGATGCTACATCCAATAGCAGGCGGTGCAAACGCAAAGCCATTTATCACTTTTCATAATGCTCTTGGAGTCGAGAGATATCTAAGGATCGCACCTGAATTATATCTCAAACGCCTTATAGTAGGTGGCTTTGAAGCTGTTTATGAGATGAATAGAAATTTTAGAAACGAAGGAATGGACCTTACTCACAACCCTGAGTTTACAAGTATAGAGTTTTACTGGGCATACCACAACTACCACGATTTGATGGGCATTACAGAGGATCTTTTTAATGTCATTTTGGACAAGCTGGATATGGAAAAAGTTGTAAATTTTGACGGCATGGAGATTGATTTTAGTAAGCCATTTAAGCGAATAAGCTACAAAAAAGCTCTCGTTGAGATCGGTGGACTAGATGAGAATATCATAAACGACAAAGATAAAATTTTAGCAAAACTAAGAGCTGATGGACTTGAAGCAAATGAGAAGCTTGATCTTGGTCACTTGCAGGCTGAGTTATTTGATAACTACGTAGAGAGTAAGCTTATACACCCGACATTTGTTATTGATTATCCGATTTCGATCAGCCCACTTTCAAGAAGAAGTGACGCAAACCCTGATGTGGCTGAGAGATTTGAGCTATTTATCGCTGGTCGTGAGCTAGCAAATGGCTTTAATGAGCTAAATGATCCAATCGATCAATACAACCGCTTTAAAGCGCAAATCGATGCTAAAAACGCAGGCGATGACGAGGCACACGAGATGGACGAGGACTATGTAAAGGCTCTAGGATACGGCATGCCACCAGTTGCAGGTGAGGGTATAGGCATCGATAGGCTTGTTATGCTTTTAACGGATAAAAAATCAATACGTGATGTTGTGCTCTTCCCAGCGATGAGACCACTTAAAAATGAGATAAAGGAGAATGAAAAATGAGTTTGCAAAGCTATGATAAGGACATTTACGATCTAGTAAATTTAGAGTTAAAACGCCAATGTGATCACCTTGAGATGATCGCTAGTGAAAATTTTACATATCCAGAAGTTATGGAAGTAATGGGCTCAATCCTAACAAACAAATACGCTGAAGGCTATCCTGGCAAGAGATATTATGGTGGCTGCGAATTTGTCGATGAGATCGAGCAAATAGCAATCGATAGATGTAAAGAGCTTTTTGGGTGTGAATTTGCAAACGTTCAACCAAACTCTGGCTCTCAGGCGAATCAAGGTGTTTACGGCGCTTTACTTAATCCAGGCGATAAAATTTTAGGAATGGATCTAAGCCATGGTGGACACTTAACGCACGGCGCAAAGGTCAGCAGCTCCGGTAAGATGTATGAGAGCTTTTTCTACGGCGTCGAGCTCGATGGCCGCATAAACTACGATAGAGTCATGGATATCGCAAAGATAGTAAAACCAAAAATGATCGTTTGTGGCGCAAGCGCATACACAAGAGAGATTGAGTTTAAAAAATTTCGTGAGATAGCCGATGCTGTTGGGGCGATACTCTTTGCAGATGTTGCTCACATTGCTGGTCTTGTTGTTGCTGGCGAGCATCAAAGTCCTTTCCCATACTGTGATGTCGTAAGCTCAACTACGCATAAAACATTAAGAGGCCCAAGAGGCGGTATCATTATGACAAATAATGAAGAGTATGCTAAGAAGATAAATGCCTCTATTTTTCCAGGCATCCAGGGCGGACCACTTGTTCATGTTATCGCAGCAAAAGCAGTTGGCTTTAAGCATAACCTTAGCCCTGAGTGGAAAATTTATGCTAAACAAGTAAAAGCAAACGCTAAAAAATTAGGCGAAGTGCTAATAAAAAGAGGCTTTGATCTAGTAAGTGGTGGCACTGATAACCATCTAATTTTAATGAGCTTTTTAAATAGAGATTTTAGCGGTAAGGACGCAGATATCGCTCTTGGAAATGCTGGAATAACAGTAAATAAAAATACGGTTCCAGGCGAGACAAGAAGCCCATTTATCACAAGTGGTATACGTGTTGGTAGTCCTGCACTTACGGCTCGTGGCATGAAAGAGGCTGAGTTTGAGCTAATAGCAAACAAAATAGCTGACGTGCTAAGCGACATAAACAACACATCTTTACAAGAGAAGACAAAAGCTGAGCTAGTCGAACTTGCTCATAAATTTATAATCTATGATAAAGCGACATTTTGATGCAAAGTATTGATACGGCACTTATAAAGATTATTACAACTCACTACTATATCAAGCGTGATACGATCGTTAATAAAATAGAATATAGAGGCAAAATTTTCTTTGATAAATTTGAAAAGATAAATGAGCCACTGACCTATAATATTATGAAAGAGCATGAAGAGGGCAAGGCTGTTATCGCACACTCTTTAATAAATGCGAATGATAAGGTTGAAAATATAGTCTTTGACTATAACGGCAGAACCCCAGATAGATTTTGGCATAAAGCACAGCTTCTTTTAAGAGAAGAGGGATTTATAAATTTTACAGCCTACGAGAGTAAGACGCCAGGACATCTGCATCTTTATGTGCATAAAGGCCACACTACACTAAATGAGGCTTGTCAGCTGGCAAACGTGCTCAACGCAAAGCTTTCACAGAAGCTACCTAAAGAGTGGAGGATGTTTCCAAATATCGATATGCCAAAAGAATTTAACATACTAACTTTACCTTATAAACTCTATCAAAAGGAGCGTGGGGCAAGTTGGTCAAAATATATGTAATTAAGGATAAAAAGTGGAAAACGATGAGTTAAAAGATATTCTTTTAGAAAGAGACGATGACGCAAGAGGATTGAAGCTAAAAAAACTTCTTATATTTATAGCAGCTCTTATTATACTTTTTTTGATTATTGTAGTGGCTATGAAGCTAGTAAATTCAAGCGATCCTTCACAAGCGCAAAATGAAGCTGATTCAAGACTAGTGCTTCCTCCAGTACCAGCTGAGCAGCCAGTAGATAGACAAGCTCCGATAGCTGATACAAATTCAGACAATAAAAAAGGCGATACACAGCTTTTTGAGCAAGTACCGATCGTGCCTGAAAATAAGCAACAAGACGAATTTGAAGATATGATCAAAAAGCTAAAGGATAAAGAAAATAATAAGCCTGTTTCTAAAACTGAAGAGCCAAAAGAGATAGTTAAGCCTATCGAAAAGCCTGCTGAAATACCAGCAAAAAAAGCTGAGACAAAGGTAGATACTCCAGTTAAAAAAGTCGAAAAAGTAGTAGCTACTGATAAAAAGAGTGAGGCAAAACCAGCCAAAACTGAAAATAAAGTAGATAAAAAGATTGAAAAAAAGGTTGAAACCAAAATAGAAAAAGCGGATAAAAAAGCTGAAGTAGCTAAAACTGAACCTGCCATAAAAGGCTCTTATGTTCAAGTATTTGTGACTAGTAAATTTAATCCAAATGCTGAATATATGAAGAAGATCGCTGCTAAGGGATATAGCTACAAGACTATAAAAGTTGGTGAACTGACTAAAATTTTAGTTGGTCCATTTGATGAAAAAACGCTTCAAAAAGTAGTAGGCGATATTAGAAAAGATATCAATAAAGACGCTTTTATCTTTAGAGCAAAATGAAAACATTCGCAGTCTTTGGAGATCCAATAGCTCACTCGGTATCTCCGAGGCTGCACAATAAAGCCATTGCAGACCTGGGCTTAAAAGCACTTTACACAAGAGTCTTGCTAAAAAATGGCAGTGAATTAATCAATAAATTTAAATCCTTAAAATTAAACGGAGCAAACGTAACTCTTCCACATAAAGAGTGGGCTTTAAATTTAGCCGATGAAGCTTCAGATATAGCTCGTAAAATAGGCTCTGCAAATACGCTTGTGCTTAAAAATGACAAAATTTATGCATACAATACAGATGCACCTGGATTTTTAAAAGCAATAAAAAAATTTAAAGATGTAAAAAAAGCTATTGTTCTTGGAGCTGGCGGTACTGCAAATGCCATAACTTATGCATTAAAGGAACAAGGCGTTGATGTTTGCATACTAAATAGAAGCAAAGATAGGCTTGAGAAATTTAAAGATGAGTACAAATGCTTTAGCTGGGATAACTACGAAGAGCAAAAATTTGATCTAGTTATTAACTCGACCTCTGCTGGCCTAAAGGATGATTTTTTACCAGCACCTAAAGAAATTTTAAAAAGCATTTTTAAAGATGCTAAATTCGCATTTGATGTGATTTATGGTAAGCAAACACCATTTTTAGAAATGGCCAAGCAAAGCAGCCTTGGTGTAAAAGATGGTGCCGATATGCTTTTATATCAAGCAGTTCTAGCGCTAAATTTATTTTTTAACAATACACTTGATGAGTCAAAGATAGAGCGCTCAATGAGAGAAATTTTCTATCTACAATAGCCACCAGTATTTGTTTTTGTAAAAATTTATGGCTTGTATAAAAACGTTTTGATTAAAAATTTTATTGAAAGTAACTGGAGTAAATATAAAAGCAGGGAAGATCCCTGCTAAATTTTACTATTCGTTTGTTTTGATATAAGCGTAGTCTGAAATTTTAGTCCATTCTCTTGCTTTTTTAAGGAAAGCTCTTTGCGACTCGACGATCTCTTTAAATAGTGGATCTTTTGCACTCTCTTCATCAAGAAGTTCATTTGTAGCTTTTTTAAGAGCTGCGATTACTTCTGGTGGGAAAGATTTTACTTGGATGTCTGGATACTCGCTCTTCATTTTATCCCAGTACTCGACGTTTGAATAAAATACTTTTGTATTTGCATCTCTTGCTACTTCAGCTGCAGCTGCTTCAAAGATCGCTTTTAGATCATCTGGAAGCTTCTCATATGATTTTTTATTAAAGAAAAACTGAGTTTCACCGTTTGGCTCTTGCCAGCCTGTGTAGTAGTATTTTGCCACTTTGTGAAAGCCAAGTGCCATATCATAAGCCGGGCTTACCCATTCGACTGAGTCGATCGTTCCCATCTCAAGAGCCATGTAAAGCTCACCAGTTGGGATAGTATTGATGTTAGCGCCAAGTTTAGCGTAAATTTCACCACCAAAGCCCGGAATTCTTATCTTTAAGCCTTTGATATCATCTAATGATTTGATCTCTTTTTTAAACCAGCCACCCATTTGCATGCCAGTATTTCCAGCTCTAAAAATTTTGATGTTATATGGATCATAAACTTTTGCCTCAAGCTCCTTGCCACCGCCAAATTCATACCAAGCTGTTTGCTCATCAGTATTCATCATAAATGGAGTTGCTGTAAAAAATATAGTTTTAGCATCTTTGCCTTTATAATAATAGCTACTTGTGTAGGTAATGTCGTATTGACCGCTTTTAGCAAAATCAAGCATTGCAAAAGGTGATTTATGCTTTGATGGATAATCAATCCTTAGCTCAAGTCTGCCATTACTCATCTTTTCAACTTTATCTTTTAGCTCTTTTGGTACATCACCAAGCACTGGCATAGTACTCTCCCATGAGCTAGCAAGCTTTAGCTTATAAACTTTATCATCTCCCATAGCAACGCAAGCAACAGCTGCTAAACCAAGAGACGCTAATAAAAATTTATTCATATCTTCTCCTTTGAAATTTTGCCTATTATACAAAAAATTACATTATTAAAATGTGTTATAATCGCAAAAATCAAATTTATGGGGCATAAAATGATAAAAAAGACGAAAATCGTAGCTACTTTAGGGCCAGCGAGTGATAATGAAGAGACTATGGAGGCGATGGTAAAAGCAGGTGTTAATGTCTTTCGTTTAAATTTTAGCCATGGGACACACGAATACCATAAATCAAACATTGACAAGATAAGAAATATCGAAAAAAAGCTAAATAAAAGAATAGGAATTTTACAAGATATCTGCGGCCCAAAGATCAGAGTTGGTAAGCTTAGTGAGCCATTTTATCTAAAAGCCGGCGATGAACTTAGTATCCATGCTGATGAGATCATCGGTGAAAAAGTGGAAAACGGAATTTATAAAGTAAGTCTAAATCAGCCTCAAATTTTGCCAATGCTAAAGGTTGGCGAGTATGTCTATCTCTATGACGGCTCTATAAGGGCAAAGGTCGTTAGTGAAGGCAAAGAAATAGTAAAAACTATCATTGAAAATGATGGAATTTTAAACTCAAACAAAGGCGTAAATTTCCCAAATACAGCCCTTGGCATAGAGATCATCACACAAAAAGATAAAGAAGATATGGAATTTGGCGCAAAGCATGGCGTAAATTTTGTCGCCATTAGCTTCGTGCAAGATGCAAATGACGTAATAAAGGCAAAAAATATCTTAAAAGAATTTGGCTCAAGAGCTGCTGTTTTATCTAAGATCGAGAAATTTGACGCGGTTGAAAATATAGACGATATCATTGCAAAGAGCGATGGTATCATGGTAGCTCGTGGCGATCTTGGCATAGAAGTGCCATTTTATAAGGTTCCAACTATCCAAAAGCTCATCATCAAAAAAGCAAATGCAGCAAGCAAGCCAGTCATCACAGCAACTCAAATGATGCTAAGCATGGCAGAGCATGAGACTGCCACAAGAGCAGAGATCAGCGACGTAGCAAATGCTGTGTTAGACGGCACTGATGCTGTTATGCTAAGCGAGGAGAGTGCGATAGGTAAAAACCCAGTCGCAGTCGTAGAGGCGATGAGTAAAACGATCATACAGACTCAAAGTATCTATCCATATAATAAATTTGATGAGTTTGACTTTTTTGACGAGACTGATATGGTGGCAAGTAGTGCCGCATCTCTTGCTGTTCGCATAAAGGCAGATGCTTTAATCTCAATCACTGGCTCAGGAAAATCGGCCATAAAATTAGCTAGAAATCGCACAAATATCGACATCATCGCAGTAGCTCACGATGAGCAAACAGCACACATGCTTACTCTTGCTTGGGGTGTTACACCAGCGCTTGTACTAGAAAAAACAAAGCTTAGCTCACTTTTAGCAAATGTCATGAAAAAGGCGTATGAAGAGGGATATGTTGAACACGACAAGACCTATCTTGTCACAGCCGGTCACCCTACGGGCGTTGAGGGTAGCACGAATCTTATACGTATCATCAGACGCGATCAGCTTGATTATTATTTGGAGCTTGCAACTGAGTAAATTTATATACTCTCTTGCAAATTTTAAAATTTGTCTGATACCTACCTAATATAACAAAGCAATTTTGCAAATTTTAAAATCTTACTCGCTCACCTTAGCAGACTACTAAATTTAGATCCGTGGTATGCTCGATAATAAATTTTATAATTTGCTGGAAATTTAATATAACGCATGCAGTGCGTTAGTACTGAGGCATGCCACTTCTAACGTCGTCGGGGTTAGGGGATTGTTAAGGTGGAAGGGAGCGACTTCGTAATTAAAGTCTCTTCCCCCTTAACAAAAGAAACAAACATTTAAATTTAACTAGATTACTTTGTAAATTTTAAAACTTTCATTCACTCGCAAGAATTGACTGCTAAAATTTGGCTTCACTTACCGCTTAGCTCAAATTTTAGAGCTGAAATTACTCGCTCATGAAATTTTAAAATTTGTGTGAAATTTACTTGTAAAAATTAGGATATATAAAATTTATTTTGAAAGAATTTGTGACGCAAAATTTAACGTCACAAATCTAAATTTATTTTTTCTTTTTGCCTTTTGGCTCATCGCCTTTAAACCAGCTTTTTATCTTATCAAAGACACTTTCATCGGTATTTGATTTACCTGATTCTATGCCAAAGCTAGCTTGAAGCTTATTTAAAAGCTCTTTTTGTTCATCGCTTAGTTTTTCAGGCGTTTGAATAGAAATTTGCGCTACGAGCCTACCTTTTTTGCGCGAATTTACGCTTTTAATACCTTCATTTTCAAAGATAAATTGCTGTTTATCCTTTGCTCCAACAGGTAGTTTTAGCTCAGTTTCTCCTCGAAGCGTTGGAATTTTTATGCTTTCGCCAAGTATAGCTTGTGTGAAAAAGACAGGAATTTCTAGATAAACATCGTCGTTATGGCGAATGAAATGCTTGTCTTCTTTTACGTTTATGCTTACATAAAGATCGCCTTGAACGCCGTTTGTGCCGATATTGCCTTTACCAGCTACTCTCATCCTCATACCGCTATCAACACCTTCAGGTATGGTAATCTTTACAGTTTGTTGCTGGATTTTATAAGCTTTCGCGTTACAATCGGGGCATGGTTCGCTTATTACTTCACCGCTTCCGTGGCAATATGGGCACTCTTGGACGATATTCATAAAGCCATTTCCGCGTGTTATCCTGCCACTTCCGCCACAGTGCTGGCAAGTCTTGCTCTTGCCATCTTTACTGCCGGTTGCATTGCATGTTGGGCAAGGCACTTTTTGATCAAATTTTATCTCTTTTTCGCAACCAAAAATAGCTTCGTTAAACTCCAAATCTATAGGAATTTCAAGATCGGCTGAGTATTTTTCTGAGTATCTTTTTCTCTGCCTAGAACTACTTGCAAAACCGCCACCAAAAAATGAGTCAAAAATATCTGAAAGATCAAAATCGGCACTAAACCCGCCACCGCTACCAAATCGACCCTCAAGGCCTTCTTTGCCATATCTGTCGTAGATAGAGCGTTTTTGCTCGTCGCTTAAAACTTGATAAGCTTCATTTATCTGTTTAAATTTTAGTTCAGCCTCTTTGTCGCCAGAATTTCTATCTGGATGATATTTTAAAGCAAGTCTTCTAAAGGCTTTTTTGATCTCATCTCCGCTTGCATTTCTTGAAATTTCAAGGATTTCGTAATAGTCAAATTCCACATTTTTCCTTGTTAATTAAGCTTATTTTAAATATGGGATTTTACCCAAAAAAGTTTAAATTTAAAAAAGAATTTACATTTTTGCCGTATAATCTCTACTATTTTTAATAAAAAGGATAATTCATGGTTAATGTTTTAATGATAGAAGACGATCCAGAATTTGCACAAATTTTATCTGAATATCTTGATAGTTTTAATATAAAAGTTACGAATTTTGAAGATCCATATTTAGGACTTAGTGCTGGGATAAAAAACTATGATTTGTTAATACTTGATCTTACTTTGCCGGGCATTGATGGGCTTGAGGTTTGTAAAGAAATTCGCCAAAAATATGACATTCCTATCATCATAAGTTCGGCTAGAAGTGATATTAGCGATAAGGTTGTTGGACTTCAGCTTGGTGCTGATGATTATTTGCCAAAGCCATACGATCCAAAAGAGATGTATGCTCGTATTACAAGTCTTATAAGAAGATATAAAAAGACAAATGAAGTACAAGAAGAGGTCGTTGATAGCGCATTTAGGATTGATGATAAGCGTCACGAGATTTACTTTAACAATGAGCCGTTGGCACTTACTCCAGCTGAGTATGAAATTTTAACTTATCTCATTAAGCAACACAGCTTTTCAGTATCACGCGAACAGCTAGTTTATAATTGCAAAAGCCTAAAAGATAAAGATTCAAAGAGCTTAGATGTTATTATCGGACGCCTTAGATCAAAAATCGGTGATAGCTCAAAAGCCCCAAAACATATATTTTCAGTAAGAGGCATAGGATATAAGCTTATCGGATGAAATATTCCATAACTACGAAGATAACTATTATCTTTGCCATAGCTTTCTCGCTGATGTGCTTGCTCTTTGTAACTTTTGCAAACATTCAGCAAGAGAGCGCTTTAGAAAAACTAAAGGATAGACAAATAAGTGCGATGAACTATCTTGTCGCACTCTATGAACGCGGAAATCCTCCAAGAGATTTAGAACATTATTTTAAAAATTTTTACTTAGAGTATGTTGGAAATAAAAATTTAGCCACTTCAATAGCTACAAACGGGACTGTTGTTTTTACGCAGCATACACCTCTTGGAGTGGTGCAATCGGTTAATTACAAAGGCGATTTGTATTTGCTTATTAAAAACCCGTCTTTTCAGCTGCTTCTTGAAAGTAACGACGCAAGACACGTAAATGATCCGCTTTGGGTCGCATTTTTGATAGTTTCAGCCCTTCTCATCTCACTTTATGTCTCGGTTCTCAGAAGTCTTTCGCCACTTAGAAGGCTTAGTAAAGACATCAGAAAATTTGCCAGCGGAAATATGGAAATGGCGATGACAGCTAGGCTAAATGAAAACGAGCAAGACGAGATCGGACAAGTCGCTGTTGAGTTTGATAATGCCGTTTGCAAGATCAGAGAGCTCATCCGCTCAAGGCAGCTATTTTTGCGTGCGATTATGCATGAGCTAAAGACTCCGATTGGCAAAGGCAGGATCGTCTCTGAAATGGTCGCAAACGAGACCCAAAAGATGAGGCTCATAAACGTTTTTGAGCGCCTTGAGATGCTGATAAATGAATTTAGCAAGGTCGAGCAGCTCCTTTCTAAAAGCTACGCACTAAACTATCAAGAGTGCCATTTCTCGCTCATTTTAGAGCAAGTGCAAGATATGCTCATGCTTGATAAATTTGAAGAGCGAGTGAGCTGCGATATCAAAGACGACGTTATTTTAAGAGTGGATTTTCAGCTTTTTAGCTTAGCGATTAAAAATTTGATAGACAATGCCCTAAAATACGCAGAGGATAAAAAGGCTATTTTGATCTGCGATAGCGAATTTATAGCAGTTAAAAATTTAGGTAAAAAGCTAAATCACCCAATTGACTACTACAAACAAGCCTTTGTGCGTGGCGATAAGGTGAGTGCAGGAAGCGGTATGGGGCTTGGACTCTATATCATTGAGCAAATTTGTCAGATGCAAAAATTTGAGCTTGCTTACAACTACGAAGATGGTTATCACGTTTTTAAAATTTTACTTAGATCAAAGGCGAAGCGAGTATGAAAAGAGGCTTAGAAAAATTTAACGAGCTAACTGAGTCTTTTGCAAAGCTCCCTGGTGTTGGTAAAAAATCAGCCGCAAGGTTTGCCTATTTTGTCTGCATGCAAGATAGCTTTGCAGGGCTAAGGCTCGCTCAAAATATCGAAGACGCGGTAAGATTTATCAAGCGCTGTGAGCGTTGTGGTGGGCTAAGCGAAAATGAAATTTGCGACATTTGTAGCGACGAGAGTAGGGATAGCGAGGTTATTTTGCTGGTTGAGAGCCCAAAAGATATCTTGGTTTTTGAGCAAAATGGAATTTACAATGGACTTTATTTTGTACTTGACGAGATCGACGAAGAGGCGATAGAGAGGTTGCGAAATGCTATCAAGCAAAATGGCTCAAAAGAGGTCGTTTTTGCCTTTACACCAGGGCTAAATTCAGACGCACTTATGCTTTATGTCGAGGATAAGCTTGGCATGAATGAAATTTCATTTAGCAAGATCGCTCAAGGCGTGCCAACTGGTGTAAATTTAGAAAACGTTGATATGCTTTCACTTTTAAAAGCCTACGAAAGCCGTACAAAAGCCTAATTAAACTTTCTTTTAGTTATAATTTTGCCTAAATTTATAGAAATTTAGCCAAGGCTCAACCGCTGCTAAATTTAAAGGATATAGGTTGATTTTACTCATAGATAATTACGATAGTTTTGTTTTTAATGTTGAGCAATATGTAAAAGAGCTTACAGATGAAGAGGTTAGATGCGTTAGAAATGACAAGATCACGCTTGACGAGATCAAAAAACTAAACCCAAGCAAGATCATTTTAAGCCCAGGGCCAAAACACCCAAAAGATAGCGGAGTCTGTTTAGAAATTTTGGGGGCAGACCTTGGCGTGCCGGTGCTTGGAATTTGCCTTGGACACCAAGCTATAGGGCTTAGTTTTGGCGCAAAGATAAAAAGACTAGATGACCCACTACACGGCAAAACCTCATTTATCAACGTGAAAAACAAAGAGCCACTTTTTGCTGGGCTGCCTGAGCGCTTTGAGGTTATGCGCTACCACTCACTTTATATTGATGAGCTCCCAGCTAGCTTGAGCGCTGACGCGGTGAGCGATGATGGCGTAGTTATGGCACTTAGCGTTAAAGATAAGCCGATCTTTGGGATCCAGTTTCACCCAGAGAGCTACTTCACGCAATATGGCAAAAAGATCGTTGAAAATTTTGTAAATTACAAGGCAAAAAAAGAGGTAAAAGAGCCTAAAATTCGCTCACTCAAGCCATATCTTATCAAGCTTCAAGAGAACATCCCGCTTGATGATAGCGACTTTGAGCAAATTTGCGAGATAATAGCCAGCAAAGAGTACGAGATCGTGCAGCTTTCAGCCCTTTTGGTGCTCATTAGCGAAAAGAGCCTCTATCCAAAAAGCCTCGCTGCGCTTGCAAAAAATATCCTAAAATACTCGCAAACTTACCGCGACGATACGCCTATGATCGATCTTTGCGGCACTGGAGGCGATGGCTTTAAGACGATAAATATCTCAACTACAGTTGCATTTATCCTTGCAAGCCTTGGCATAAAGGTCGCAAAACACGGCAACAAGGCAGTTTCAAGCAAGTCTGGCAGCTCTGATGTGCTTGAAATTTTAGGCGTAAAAAGTGAAAAATCACTGGCAAAACAGCGTGAAAATTTAGCCAGTAAAAATTTAGCCTTTTTCCACGCGCCATTTTTCCATCCGCTAGTTGGTGAGGTGAGAGAAGTGCGCCAAAGACTTGGCATAAGAACCGTATTTAACGTGCTTGGACCGCTTTTAAATCCAAATTTAAACCTTACAAATCAGCTAGTTGGTGTCTATCATAAGCCCGTTCTAAAACTCTACGCCCAGACACTTAAGATCCTTGGCAGAAAGCACGCTTTGGTCGTTCGCGGCGATGACGGACTAGACGAGATCACGCTTTGTAGTGAAACAAGCGTTGTGGAGCTAAAAAATGGCGAAATTTTTGAGTATAGCATCACGCCAGAGCAGTTTGGCTTTAAAAGAGCGCTTCACAGCGATATCGATGGCGGCACACCAGAAGAAAACGCCAAAACCTTGATACGCACGCTAAAGGGCGAGGAGCAGGGGGCAAAATTTGACATCGTGGTCTTTAATGCGATGTTCGCACTCTACGCAGCTGATGGCGCTAAGAGCCCAGACGAGGCTAAAAAAATAGTGCTTGAGGCGATAAAAAGCGGCAAGGTATATAAATTTTATGAAGAGTTTATAAAGGCGCAAGCGTAATGGCGCTAGTTAAAATTTGTGGTATCAAAACGCTAGATGAGGCAAGTGCGGTTTGCGCTTTGGATGTTGATTTTATCGGACTAATATTTGCCAAAAGCAAAAGAAGGGTTGAGCTAAATTTAGCTAGGCAGATAGCGAGATTTGCTCACAGCAAGGGCAAAAAAGTAGTTGGTGTTTTTGCGGAGCAAAGTGATTGTGAGATAATGGAAATTTGCCAGTTTGCAGGGCTTGACGTCGCTCAGGTGCATGGAGTGATCAGTGAAAATTTGCATGCAAATTTAAAAGATATGGGGCAAGAAATCTGGCAGGTTTTTAGCGTGAAAGATAGCTTGCCAGAGGTTGATTTTAAGCATTTTGACATGGCTCTTTTTGACTGCAAGGGCGAAAATGCTGGTGGAAATGGCACTAGCTTTGAGTGGGAAATTTTAAAAGAGGTTAAATTTAAATTTGGCATGGCTGGGGGCATAGGCGAGCACAACATCAAAGAGGCGCTGAAATTTAAGCCATATCTAGTCGATATCAACTCCAAAGTCGAGGACGAAAACGGCATAAAAGATGCACAAAAGATAGAGAGAATTTTAAAGATCATAGGTGAGGTAGAAGATGAATAGTAAAGCATATTTTGGAAAATTTGGCGGGCAGTTCGTGCCTGAGACGGTGATGTTTGCACTTGATGAACTAGAAAATGCTTATGAGAGCATCGCAAAGACAAAAGAGTTTAAAGACGAGCTTGATGATCTGCTTAAAAACTACGTTGGCAGGCCTAGTCCGCTCTTTTTTGCAAAGCGCCTAAGCGAGCACTACGGACATGAAATTTACCTAAAAAGAGAGGATCTAAACCACACGGGTGCGCACAAGATAAATAACGCCCTTGCTCAAGCGCTACTTGCTAAAAAAATGGGCAAAAAGAAAATTTTAGCTGAGACTGGAGCTGGTCAGCACGGCGTGGCGACAGCGACTGCGGCAGCACTTTTGGGCTTAGAGTGTGATGTATATATGGGCGCAACAGACGTGGCTAGACAGCAGCTAAATGCCTTTCGCATGCAGCTTCTTGGTGCAAAGGTGGTGAGCGTAGAAGACGGCTTAAAAACGCTAAAAGAGGCGACTACGGCGGCCATACAAGCGTGGGTAAATGAGATAGAGAGCGCATTTTATGTCATCGGCTCAGCCGTTGGCCCACACCCATATCCAAAGATCGTGCGTGACTTTCAAAGCATCATCGGCACAGAAGCCAAAGCCCAGCTTGCAGAGTATGGCAAAAAGGCCGACTACGTCATCGCATGTGTTGGTGGCGGCAGTAATGCTATTGGCATTTTTAGTGCGTTTTTGGACGATGAGAGCGTAAATTTAGTAGGTATAGAAGCTGGCGGCCTTGGCATAGATACCCCTTATCACGCTGCTACGCTTAGCAAAGGCAAAACCGGCATCATCCACGGCATGAAAACTACGGTCTTGCAAGACGAGTATGGCATGATCTCGCCAGTTCACAGCATCTCAGCAGGCTTAGACTACCCAGGTATCGGTCCAGAGCACGCCCACTTAAACGACATCAAAAGGGTAAAATACGAAGCTGTAACTGACGATGAGTGCATAAACGCTCTTTATTTCTTAAGCAAGATGGAGGGCATCATCCCAGCCATCGAGAGCGCGCACGCACTGGCATATCTAGAAAAGCTTTGCCCAAAACTTGATAAAAAAAGCGTCATCGTCGTAAACGTCTCAGGCAGGGGCGATAAGGACATAAACACAGTTATCGGCTATGAAAAAGGAAAAATTTATGGATAAGATCAAAAGCGCATTTAACGGCAAAAAGGCAAACATCGGCTACATCGTAGCTGGATATCCAAGCCTAGAAAAAACGAAGGAATTTTTAGAAAATTTAGATGAGAGCACGCTTGATCTAGTCGAGATCGGTATCCCTTATTCTGATCCGCTGGCTGACGGCAAACTCATCGCGCAAGCTAGCTTTGAGACGGTGCAAAATGGCGTAAATACGGACGTTGTCTTTGACATGCTTGAGAGTTGCAAGGCAAAAGTGACAAAGCCACTTGTTTTTCTGGTTTATTTTAATATCATCTTTGCTTACGGCGTTGATAAATTTCTCAAAAGATCGGTTGAGGCAGGAGTTAGCGGCTTTATCGTTCCGGATCTGCCTTGCGAGGAGTGCGAGGAGTTTGCTCTAAAATGTAAGGAGCTAAATTTAAGCCTGATACCACTTATCAGTGTCACATCTGGCAGTAGAGCGGATGGAATTTTAAAATTTGGCTCAGGATTTATCTACGCTCTTGGCGCAATCGGCGTTAGCGGTTCAAAAAGGGCTGATGAAGATAGGATAAAAAATTTAGTTCTAGAGCTTAAGAAAAAGAGTGATCTGCCAGTGGCTGTGGGCTTTGGTATAAAAAACAAAGATGATGTTAATGAGGTAAAAAAATATGCTGATGGAGCAATCATAGGTACGCAAATAGTTAAGCTTTGTGCCGAATTTAGCGGTGAAAAGCTAGTAAAAGAGATAGATAAACTCTTTTAAAATGCTTAATAAATTTATAGCTAATTTAGTAAAGCCAAAGTATAATTGAAAATGCATTTCAAGTCTTAAGGAAGAGATATGAGAAAAGTTATAGATGAAGCTACAAGCTATCTTTGCAAGGATACTTTAGGACTAGATTTAGAGTTTGGTAAGAGTCTAGGTAAAGGATTTTACGGAGCTAGCATACCAGTCTATAAGGGTAAAAGCGAATATCATTTTTACCTATTTTTTAAAAAAGATACTTTGAAAATTTTCATGAATGCCTTTTTTGGTCACGAAGATGTTGATGGTGGCGATCTGGACGATCTTTGCAAAGAGATAGCTAATCAAATCATCGGCAAAGCTAAAAATTTACTAAATGAAAAAGAGCCAAATGCGTACAAACTAGGAACGCCTGAATTTTTGGGTGAAGTTGAAAATTTTGGCATAAAGCTAAAAGAGAAATTTATATATAAAATAAAAAATAGAACATTTCAAATAGGCTACGATATACAATGAGCGAAGAAAGTGCGATAGAGACACTAGAGCAGTTAGGGCTTTTTAAGAGCTATGATGAGCTTTTGGATATCAGTGTTGACTTTATAGCTGAGCTAGGAACTACCACAGTTAGCATAAATGAGCTTTTAAAATTCGAAGCTGGCTCGGTCATAGACCTCGAAAAGCCAGCTGGTGAGAGCGTGGAGCTATATATAAATAATAGAATTTTTGGAAAAGGTGAAGTAATGGTTTATGAGAAAAATTTAGCCATCAGGATAAATGAAATTTTGGATTCAAAGTCAGTTATTCAATACTTCAAAAAAGAGCTTTTATGAAATTTATATTAGCTTTGCTTTTTTTTACAACGCAAATTTTTGCTTCAAACTTACTAGCTTATAATATCTATGAACGTAACGATAGAGTTGATATTATGCTTAGTTTTGATGCGCCTTACGAGGGAAATATCTTCCAAAAACGTGAAAAAAATACGACATCTTTGATATTAAATTCGCTAAGTTATGATCAAAGTACTAGCAAGGATATAAACTCAAAAATCATTCAAGAGCTAGAGATAGAGCCAAAGCAAAACTCGCTAGTTTTAAATTTGCGCTCAAACGATGCTATTATTGTAAACGCTTCAAAGACAACTGATAGCTTTGGACTCCGCATTCGTGTAACGCTAAAAAATACAAAACCTCAAATACAAAATATGCCTCAAGCTAGTGCAAAAATAGAGAGCCCTAGCACTCCAAAGATAGATGAAGAGCCTATGCTGAATATAGACTCAAGGTATTTTATAGTCTTAAGTGTGCTTATTGCGCTTCTTATATTTTTATATGTATTTAAAAGATATATTACTTCAAAGAGTAATGATTTTGGCGGATTTAAAGCACCTAGAAATCAGTCTCAAAATGATACAAAATCAATGAACTGGCTACTTAAAAATCAAAATAGTAACGTCAATATAATATATGAAAAGTATCTTGATCGCACGAATAAGCTAATGCTATTAAGCTATGAAAATAGGCGTTATTTGGTGATAGTTGGTAGCTCAAATGTAATGCTTGATAGCTTTGGTGAAGACAAGATACAAAATGAGCAAGATTTTGCTATATTTTTCGAAGAGAACAAGAAAAAACTAAGCTCATTTTTAGAAGAGCGAAAAAATAGTTTAAGTAACTATAAAGATAAAATGAGCGGAGAATTTTAGTAGTTTTAGCTAAAATTCTCATCCAATAAGTATGTCTTGGTCTGAGTAAAATTTAATTTTTAACCTTACTTGTTGCCTAATTATAAAGAGCTTTTAAGTTGCTTTCACGTTTAAATTTTATACTTTAAAGCTAGTTTCAAAATCTATACAAACGAAATAGCAAAAATTTCAGGTTTTGTGATCTTTTTTATCTCTTCTTTTGCCATAGCAAATTCTTTTGCACCTTCTATTTTTAGCGTATGCCCACTAAATTCGAAGTTTAAATTTAGCCTTTCACAGGTTAGATCAAGTGCCTTTGCAAGTGAGAGTATAAAACTTAGCCATCTTATACACTCGGCTTTTGGAAGTAAATTTTTATACCGTTCAAATTCATAGATATTTTTCTTTCCGTTTGTGCCAATTACTACTGCAATCAATGCTTTTTGTTCATGCGGAAAGCCATAATTTAAGGCATTTAAGACTATATAGGCTGAGTTTTTATGATCACCATAAAAGCCAATCTCTTGACCAACATTGTGAAGTTTTGCAGCAACTAAAAGCGCTTCAAGATAGTTATCACTTAGACCGTGAAGCTTTTTTAATACCATAAATATATCTTTTGCATATCTTGTGACAGATTTATTGCATGATAATATAAAACGATCTTGCAAACTTTTGATGCTTGGATTAAAATTTTGCGGAAATTTAAGGCTAGGGCGTAAAAAATCTTTTAAGAACACTCCCTCTCTTACGCCAACTCCACTTGTTATAATATTTTTGGCATTTAGAGCTTTGGCGAGGGCCAAAAAGATATGTGCACCCTCTCTAATGGTGTCGTATCTATCTTTTTTAATAGGAAATTTATTTAGCTCAAGCACGCTAATATTTGCGATGCTCTCGATATAGGCTTGCTCGTCGTTAAGCTTATAGCAAAAGCCATGCAGTGATGAGAGCGGATATAAATTTTTGCTCATTATAGCAGATGATATCGCTCTAAGAGAGCCACCAATAGCGATTATATTTTGGCATTTAAATCGCTCATCTATCTGTTTTGTAACTTGTTCTAAAAATTTTGGCAACTTATTTAAGTTTTTCTTATCAAAAAAAAGCTCTTTTAACCTAACTGTACCAATGTCAAGTGAGAGCGTATCTATTATTTTGCCTTTGCTTATTCTGGCAAGCTCAGTTGATCCGCCACCGATATCAATAGTGACGCATTCAGCGATGTTATGGAGTAAATTCTTGGCCGCGATTGCACCAAAAGTAGCCTCTTCTTTGCCGTCTATGACTTTTAAATTTATGCCAAGTTTTTTTCTTAAAAGAGAAATCAAAACATTTGCGTTTGGAGCGTCCCTAAGCGCTGAAGTACCAACACATAAGACTTTATTGCATTTGTAGCTTTTTATGATATTTGAAAATTCTCTAAAAGCCTTTAGCGCTTTTTCCATCGAGCTTTCGGATATTTCATTGTTTGAGCCATATCCGCCTTCACCTAGGCGAACCTTTTTTTTATATTCAGCTAGTATAAAAAATGCTAAGCGTGACGTTCTCTCAAATATCGCCATTCGCATGGAATTTGAGCCAAGATCTATTACTGCGGTTCTCTTTGCCATTTTTATCCTTTTATATTTAAAACTAGGCTTGCGACTGCACCGCTTCTATCGTTTCTATTTTTAATGTCTACTTCGCCACCAAGAGCCTGTGCTGCACCTTTAGCTAGAAACAACCCAAGCCCAGCACCACCTTTGTCGCCGTATCTTTTAAATGGAGCAAATAAATCTTTACTCTCATCTATGCCTATTCCTTCATCTATTACTTCGATGATAAATTTATTTTTTATGAGCTTAGAGCTAATCTTAATGGTGCTATTTTTTGGTGAAAATTTAATGGCATTTTGAACAAAATTTTGCACAATGTGAATTAGCAAGCTAGTTTGTATTTTTAGATTTAAAATTTCTGGTTTTAGGTCCAGCTTTATATTTTTTTCATCATTTTTTGCAAGTATCTCATAGTTTTTTGCAAGTTTTTTTAAAAATCCTATAACATCAGTATTTACTGGCTCTTCAAACTGAGCTCCCTCTTGGCGGCCGATCTCAAGCACGGAACTTATCATCGCGTTCATGCCGTTTATAGCTTCATTGTTTGATTTTAGAGCTTCGATATATTTTTCAATCTCGCGTGGTTTTAAAAGCGTAACTTCATTTTTTGTTTTCATTACAGCCAGCGGTGTTTTTAGCTCATGTGCCACACCTACAAAAAGTTCTTTTTGGTATAAGACAAATGTTTGGATGCGAGAGATTAGCCTATTTATGCTCTGTCCAAGCGGTAAAAACTCATCTGGTAGACTTTTTATATCGATCTCATGAAGAAATTTTTCATCTAAATTTGTAAGCTTGTGACTCAAAATTTTTATAGGTATTAAAAGCATTCTTGATAAAAATAGTGCATAAAAAAGTACCAAAAGTATCGCTGATACATTTACGATTATAATATCTATAAAAATTTCTTCTACTATATGAGCTTGAAGAGTAGTATCTTTTTCTAGGCTTAAATAACTACTTTCATCGAGTTTTGTTATTAAAAAAGTTTTACTTTGATCCTTTGATTTTTGCGTTATGATATATGTTTCTTTATCTTGCGGCTCGTCTGTTTTTATCGTTGCTAGGGTTTTGTTTGGATTTTCTATCGTAAATGTTTTTGAATTTAAAGGATTGAAATTCTGAGGATTTTTTTTATAAGCTTCTGCTTGATAGTTTAGCTCATTAACTACACTTTGAAAAACAGTAACCCTTATATAGTGATAAAGCATTACCGAAATAACTACAATTAGCATCATAGCACCAGATGCTAATTGTAGTATAAATCTATTCCTTAGGCTTTTTTGGGAAAACAAAATCTATATCCGCGTCTTCTAACAGTTTCAATTGTTGAAATATTTAGTGGTTTGTCCATTTTTTGGCGGATTTGGTTGATAGCGACTTCAATAACGTTTGGAGTGACGAGCTCTGGCTCTTCCCAGATAGCATCAAGTAGTTGCTCTTTAGATACGATCTGATCTGAGTGTCTTGCAAGGTGAGTTAGGACTTCAAAAGGTTTACCCTTAAGCTCAATGTCACGACCTAAATATGTGATTTTCTCTTCATCTGGATTGATAATGAGCTCATCGATTTTTATAATATTTGTGCCGCCAAAGCGTAGTCTTGCTTCAAGTCTAGCTACTAAGATGTCAAAATCAAATGGCTTTTTGATATAGTCATCAGCTCCAGCTCTAAGTGCTTTTATTTCGCTTTCTTTGTCATCTTTTGCAGAAAGAACTACAACTGAAGTGCGTGGAGATTTGTGTTTGATGATATTTATAAGATCTATGCCATCGCCATCTTGAAGCATCCAATCAGTCAAAACTAGATCGTAATTTCTGATACCTATATAGTACTCAGCATCTTTAAAATTTTCAGAGCTATCAGTTTGATAGCCAAACTCTTGCAAACCCTCAGCAATCGTCTTATTTAGCGTCACTTCATCTTCAACTATTAAAATACGCATTTTGCTTCCTTAAACTAAAATTTATGGGCGATTGTATCATAAATTAAGCAATATTTCAAGATAGTTTAATAAATTTTTAAAAAATAGTGTTTATTTTTGCTCCAACAACTGCGTTTGGTAAAATTTCAGTTTTTAAAATTTCCATTTTAAGGCTAGTTAGTGAGCCAAATTTCTCTTTTAATGCTTTGCTAGTTTCTTCAAGCGACTCTTCAACGCTTTGAAACTGTCTTTCATTATAAAAATTTTTAACAAAGTCAATAATTAAAACATAATCAATAAAACCAGTTGAGCAAATTTCTAGATTCATTTGCACCTCTTGCTTAGCGACTCGCTCAAAATCAAGCATTCCAATGATCGTTTCAAATTTATAGTCTTTAATGATCGTCGTCATCTCGCTTTTCATACGACTTTTTTCTCTTTACCGGATATTAAACGAACGATATTTGGTATGTGTTTATAAACCACCAAAAATGCGATAATTAGTATCGGAGCGTGTGTATAGATTTCATCTAACTCTGAATGGATTATAAAGCTTGATGTTATGAGAGCTATCAACGCACAAAGTGAAGCAAGAGAGCTAATTTTTAAAAATTTTCCGACCACAAACCAAACAGCTAGAGCAATAATGATTTCAACTGGTAAGAAAAATGCGATCACTCCAGCTCCAGTTGCGACTCCTTTGCCGCCCTGAAATCCTAAGAATATAGAAAAACAATGTCCAGCCACGCTTAAAACCGCCATAGTCCAAAGCACACTTTGGCTTGCACCAAGAGAAGAGGCGACCATGAGTGGTAAAACGCCTTTTAACACATCACAAACTATCGTTAAAATGGCTAGTTTCTTGGCTAGTTTTGGATCTTTTTGTTTTAAAACTCTTAAAACATTTGTCGCGCCTATGCTTTTACTGCCCTCTTTTTTTATATCAACATGGCCAAAAATTTTTGCTAGTATGAGTCCTGATGGGATGCTGCCAAGCAGGTAGCTAACGGCATAAAGTATTAAATTTTGCATATTTTACCTTTTAAATTTAACAGAAATGATAGTAAAAAAATACTAATTATTTTATAAATCATCTCCATAAAAGCACGACTTTCTCGTCATAGATATCGCTTTTCTTTGGTGAAATTTGTATTTCATTTATAGCAATATTTTTTATATCATTTGCTTTTTTTAGCTCGTCGCTTTCTTTTTCAAATTTCTCTTCAAGTTCGCTAATGGCTAAATTTATGTCATTTACGCTTTGCTCGCTAAGCTTGACGTCACTTCGCTCTTTTAAGACTCTATTTGCACTTCTTGCACTCGATGCGATTTTACCCGCATTTTGACGAGATAAAAGCTTGTTGCCAAATATCGCTCCAAGTATGCTAGCGCCTATATTTATGGCAGCATCAAGCCCACTTGTGGTCATCTCTTTTTGCTCTTTATCAAGCTTTGCTAGAGCCTTGTTTAGCTTGTCTTGTAGGCTTTTTCGCTCTTTTTCAAATTTAGCCGTGAGTTTTGCAGTTTGTTCTTCTAAAATTTCATTGCACTTATCTTGAAGCCTAATATAAAACTGCTCCTTTGTTTCATTGTTGTTTGAATAAATTCCCAATGCTTCAAAGGTGTTAAATTTGAAATTTCTATACAGATACTCTTTAAAATCTTTTTGGATATTGTCAAAATTTTTAGCTTTTAAAATGAAATTTGGCACAGCTGCAAAGCTTGCGTCACTTGGTTCATTTTTGTTTGCATCAACATGCATGCCTTCGCTAGCCTCATCCCAGTTTGGCTCATTGTCATTTTCGTTTAGTTCATAAAGATAGCTTACTTCATAAACGCTATCGATGCCCTTTTTGGTGTCATAAATTCTCACCTTCGCACTTGCAAATAAATTTGGCGTGAGGCTTTTTGAGTTAGCATAAAGTTGTGTGATCTCATTTGAAATGATAGGCTTTATGCTAAATTTCATCTCGCTTTTATCTACGCTTTGAGTACTTAAATTTTCTTTTTTATCTTTCATTAAATTTGAAATTTGCTCACGGCTGAGCGGACCTTTTAGATAGCTAAGTGCCCAGCGCGTGGAGATGACGTTTAAGCCATCTTCGTTTATATTTTTAAGTAAGAAATTTCTTTTGGCTAAATTTGATATGAGGTTTTCAAGCGAAGCTTTATCTAGATTTGATCCAGCGATGCCGCTTAGTCCGTCTATAACGCGGGCTTTGTCCTGCGCTGTTTGGAGGCGGCCGATGAACCAAGTGCCGATGTTGCTAAGGCCTTTATAATCAAGATCGACTGGGTTTTGCGTACTTAAGATGCAGCCAAGACCAAATGCACGAGCTTGCTTTAAAAGTGTAAGCATCGGTGTTTTTGATGGAGGGTTTGCGTTTGGTGGGAAAAATCCAAAAATTTCGTCCATATAAAGGATCGCTCTAAGTGAGCTAGTACCCTCGGTGCCGCGCATCCACGCGATGATCTCGTTTAGTAAAAGGGTGACAAAAAACATCCTCTCAGCGTCATTTAGGTGTGAGATCGTAAAGATATTGCACTTTGCTTTGCCGTTTTCATCAAATAGCATTTTTGAAATTTCAAGTCTAACGCCCTGCGTCCAGCCCTTAAAACTTGGGCTTGCGATGAGCGCGTTTATCTTCATGGCAAGCTTTAGGCGCTCACTGCTTGGATAGAAGGTATCGACGTCAAAAACGCCTATCTTTTTAAAAGGCGGATTTGCGATGAAATTTATGAGCTCTTCTATACTGACGTCTTTTTGCTCTTTAAATTTAGTCTCAAATATGGTTGAAATAAGCAGCTGTTCTTTTGAATTCATGTCCTCGGAATTTATACCAATGAGAGATAATACCGAGGCTGCAAGCGAATTTATATAGTTGCTAAAAATTTCTTCGTCATTGATATTTGGGCAGGCAAAGTCGCTAAGTAGCGTCACGCCTATGCCAGCTGAACTTTTTGGTGTGTAGATGTTAAAGCTAGCGCTTTCTTTTAAAATTTTTACTCGCTCAAGATCTTGAAAGCTCGACTCTATGCCATTTCTCCAAAGCTCGGCCTGAGCAGCGGCAAATTCCTCTACACTTTGACCTTTGTTTGTGGCCTCTGCTTCATCGACGTATGGTAAAAAATCCTCCGCTCTCATCTGCGGAAAAGTGAGAGCTAAATTTGTGATGTCGCCCTTTGGATCGATGATGATGGAAGGGATATTATCTATGCAGGCTTCTTCTAAAAGAGTGATACCAAGGCCTGTTTTACCGCTACCTGTCATACCGATGATGGCTGCGTGGGTGGTTAGATCCTTATTTTTATAAAAAAATAGTTCTTTGTCTTTCAGCCCGATATAAAAAAGTTTTAAATTTTCTTGTATTGTTTTCACTAGTTGCCTTATTCGTATAAATTTATACGTGAGCGAAGCTCGTCAAGTGTCTCTTTTATGCGCTTTTGCGTAAAATCTTTTATCGTTTCATCATCATCAATAAGCTTCATGCAGTATCTTATATAGCCTTTATATGCTAGCTCTGTAACAAGTCTTAGCTTTAAAGTCACGTTTTTTACTTTATCTGGCGCGATTAAGATTTCAAAGGTCGCTTCTAGTTCTTCTCCATCTTGAAAATTTGTAGTTTGCGGGCTTAATACGCTTATGCCGCCCTCAGAAACATCATAAAGGCTACCTTCGATCTTGTCTTGCTTGCCTTTGATAATAGTTTTGGTGAAACGATTTGGCAAGATACGTTGGAATTTTCTTTTATATGCGTACATCGTTGTATTTCGTAAGAAATTTGAAAGAGTGACGCCTTTATTAACTATATTGTAATTAACAATATCAGCACATAATGGCTTTGAGAAAAAGCTATTTGGCAAAATAAAACCTTTGCCGTCTTGCTTCATGGCTAAAATTTGCATCATATCCACACGAAAAACGACACTATCTTCCTTAACTTCTAAAATTTCAGCCTCATATTTTATATTTAGTCCATCATATAAATTTAAAAGCTCAGGCCTTACCTTGGCTTTTTTCATGCGAGTGAATGTATTGATCGGATCTTCATAAAAAAATGTTCCGGTTTCGATCATGTCTTTTACATTTGTTTCCTGCTGGTCTTTAACGTCACATAAAATTTCTTTGATTCTTGAAACGGCATTTACGAAATAACCTACGAAGGTACTGTTGTCGCAAGAGTGACTAAAATTTAAGGTCAAATTTAAAAGTAGAAAATTGATTAATTCGTCTCTTGCGTTTGATTTTGGTATTAGATTATTTAAATCATCTTGTAGCTGTGTAGCATTTGGCTTTTGAATAAGCAGTGTATCAAAGATGTTTTCAAGACAAATTTTTACCTGATCGTGCGGCACGATAAATGTTAGCTGCCTACAAAATTTGATACCGTCATTGATAAATTTATCTCTTAATTTAAGTATGCTGTCTTCGCAATTTATTACAAGCTCTTGCCTGCCCTTAAAATCCATTGGGTCTCCGGAAAGTTATTAGTTAAAGTTTTTACTATAATATAGAAAGTTATATTAAAAAAATATTTAAATATGCAGAAATATGCAGAGAGAAAAAATTTCTAGGCAAAGCTGCCTAGAAATTTTTGAATTATAATTTGCCTTCGTTGTGTGAAAGGTAGTCAGCAACACCTTCAGTGCTTGGTTTCATGCCAGCATCACCTTTGTTCCAGCCAGCTGGACAAACTTCGCCGTGCTCATTTGTAAATAGCATAGTATCTACCATTCTTATCATCTCATCGATGTTTCTGCCAAGTGGAAGATCATTGATAACTGCATGGCGAACAGTGCCATCTTTGTCTAGTAAGAATGAGCCACGAAGTGCCACACCAGCATCTTCTAGAAGTACGTCAAATCCGCGAGCGATTGATTTTGTCATATCAGCTACGATAGGGAAGCGAACTTTGCCAATACCGCCTTTGTTTACTGGAGTCTCTTTCCATGCGAAGTGTGAAAATTGGTTGTCGCATGAAACTGCGATAACTTCGATACCACGTGACTTGAACTCGTCATATCTTTTATCAAATGCGATAATTTCGCTTGGGCAAACAAAAGTAAAATCCATTGGATAGAAAAATACAACTGCGCCTTTCTCGCCAATATTTTTATAAAGATTAAAATCATTTACAATTTGATTGTTTCCTAAAACTGCTGCAGCTGTAAAATCAGGTGCTTTTTTTGTTACTAACATTTGTTCTCCTTAATAATAAATTTTATTGATTGCGAAATTATATCTATTCAAAATTAAATTTAGTTTAAATATATTTTAGAAATTTTTGTTTAGCAAATTTAGTGTTATTGGTAAAAACAGAAAATGGATTTTGTTAAAAGTGGTAAAAATTTGAATTTTTAAAAATTTATTGATGAGAATATTTGAAAGAAATTAGTAAAAGCGTTACTAAAAATTTAGAGGATTACTTACTGTAATTATTGTAAGTCGCTAAAATTTTTTCCACCAAATTTTAGAATCGCTGATCCCCATGTGAAACCGCCACCAAATGCATCCAAAAGTAAGATCGATCCATTTTTTATACGACCCTCTTCATAGGCATCATTTATTGCCATTGGAATTGACGCAGAGCTTGTATTACCATACTTGGCGACAGTTAAAACACACTGTTCATCTTTAAAATTTAGCCTATCTTTTACTGCATCTATTATTCTTATATTTGCTTGATGCGGTATAAAAAAGTCAACATCGCTACTTTGCATTTTGTTTGCGTGTAGAATTTCTATCACACTTTTGCTAAGTGTTTGAACTGCTATTTTAAAAACCTCATTTCCACTCATGTGGATAAAATTTAGTCTATTTTTTAGCATTTCTTCGTTAGCTGGGAAGGCACTTCCGCACCCTGGTGTTATTAAAAGCTCGGCTTGTTTGCCATCGCTTGCTGTGTGAATATCAATAATCTCATTTTCTTCACTTGCACTAATTATAGCCGCACCGGCACCATCGCCAAAAAGTATACAAGTACTTCTATCCATATAATCAATAATTGAGCTTAATTTCTCAGCCCCTATTATTAAAATATTTTTCTTGGTACCACTCATGATAAGAGAATTTGCAAGTTCTAAAAGATAGATAAAACCTGTGCAAGCTGCACTTATATCAAATGCTGTGATACCGTAATTTAGACCTAAATTTGCAGCTATTTTGCAAGCAGTTGATGGCATGCAAAGATGATCAGGCGATATTGTGGCACATATTATCGCATCAATATCTGATTTATCAAGGCCAGCACGCTTTATAGCTATCTCGGCAGCCTTAGTGCCAAGATCACTCGTTATTTCATTTGTCGCAATATGCCTTTGTCTGATTCCAGTTCGCTTAACTATCCATTCATCACTTGTTTCAACTATTTTTTCAAAGTCAAAATTTGTCATAACTTTTTCTGGAACATAAGATGCGATAGATATTAACGAAGCTTTTGGCATATTTTACCTTGCAAAGTGTGAAAGTTCTTCTTCAATGACTTTATTTATATTTGAATTGGCAAATTTGATTGCTTGAAAGGTGGCATTTTTTATGGCTTTTGAATTACTCTTGCCGTGGCTTATAATGACGCAACCATTTACACCAAGAAGAGGTGCGCCACCGTACTCATCATAGCTTACTTGTTTTTTAAGAGTCTTAAATACTTTTTTCATGAGTACTGAACCAGCCATAGCAAGAGGCGATCTTTTGACTTGTTTTTTGATTATCTTGCCTATCGCATCAGCAACACCTTCGCTAGTTTTTAAAAGAATATTTCCCATAAAACCATCGCAAACCATGACATCTATGCTGCCATCAAAAATTTGGTTACCCTCTGCATTGCCAACAAAGCTATCAAGTCTAGAAATTAGTTTAAAGGCTTCTTTGCTAACCTCATTACCTTTGCTTTCTTCCTCGCCATTTGACAAAAGTCCAACTTTTGGCTCTTTTCTACACAAAATTTCTTTTGCATAAGCTTCGCCCATTATGGCAAATTGAAATAAGTGCTCGCTTTTACAATCAACATTTGCACCGACATCCAAAACTAAGGTTGCAGAGTCCTTTGAATTGGGCATAAGTGTTGCGATAGCTGGGCGAGAAACATTTTTTAATCTACCAACTCTTAGTGTAGCTAAGCTCATTGTAGCGCCACTATGACCAGCAGAAACGACAGCATCAACTTCTTTGTTTCTTAAAAGCTCTACTGCTTTGTAAATTGTACTATCTTTTCTTTTTAATGCATCAGTTGCGCTATCTGACATAGAAATAACTTCTGAAGCCTCTAAAAATTCGATATTTTTTAAGTAAGATTGTGGAATGAGTGGTTTTATGGCATTGCTATTGCCAACTAATATAGCTTTAAATTCTGTCTCTTTTAGCGCTTCAATAACACCAGATATTATTGGGTCTGCGCCAAAATCACCACCCATAGCATCAATAGCAATGCGAATCATATTTTAGTATTCACCTGTTGTTTTGTTTATGCGGTGAGGCATTTTCCAAGAACCGTCTTTGTCTTTTACAGGTACTGGAAGTGTAACTTTGTAATGTGTTCTGCGTTTTGCTGCACGAGAATGACTCACTCTACGCTTTGGTACTGCCATTTTACTCTCCTTTATAAATTTTTACATTTTTCACAATAAAAATAATCGCTCTTAAAAGCTTCTAGTTCGCTTTCAAAAACTTCTATTAAATCAATATTGCCGTCATAAAATTCCATCGTATCACTAAGCTCATTTTCGTTATCTTTATAGACTCCATCGCTTAAATTTAGCTCTACGTTTTGATCAACTGGCAACATAAATTCATCACCACATCGATCGCAAATATATTTTATCTCACCTTTTATAGTGCCTTGACATTTTACTAAAAAAGGGTCTTTTTTCTTTAAAATTCCACTAAATTCTAAACTATTATTTCTTCCCAGCTCAAAGTTAACCCCTTGAACTGTTACTTTAGAAAAAGAAATTTTCAAAATTTAGCCTAAAATTAACAAATTTCTCTTGAAGCAAAGAAGAAATTTATCTCATTTACAGCATTTTCTAGGCTGTCACTTCCGTGAACTGCGTTTGCGTCAATGCTATCAGCAAAATCAGCTCTGATAGTACCAGGAGCTGCTTCTTTCGGATTAGTTGCACCCATTAGATCACGGTTTTTAGCAACTGCATTTTCACCCTCTAAAACCATAACTACAACTGGTCCGCTTACCATAAAATCAACTAAATCATTGAAAAAAGGTCTATCTTTGTGAACTGCGTAAAATGCTTTTGCATCGCATTTGCTAAGCTTGATTTTTTTTGCAGCAGCGACTCTTAAGCCATTGCTTTCAAATCTGTCTATGATTTTTCCAACAATATTTTTTTTAACAGCGTCAGGCTTAATAATAGAAAGTGTTCTTTGCATAAAATTTCCTTAAAATTTAGGTTACTTATAATGAAGTTGGCAATTATATCAAATAAATCTTAAAAATAAAATAGGCTCAAATTTGAGCCTAAAATTTGTAAATTTATTGGATTACTGGGGTGCTACCAGTGCGAGAGTCAGCACCGATCTGATCGCGTGAAGGTTGTCCTGCTACCACTGCGTCCCAGACGATGCAGCCGTCAGTTGGACAGGCAGATGCACAGGCTGGCTCGTCGTTGTAGCCTACACATTCA
Source organism: Campylobacter concisus (assembly GCF_002913945.1). Taxonomy (GTDB): domain Bacteria; phylum Campylobacterota; class Campylobacteria; order Campylobacterales; family Campylobacteraceae; genus Campylobacter_A; species Campylobacter_A concisus_P. Next base: position 146,256 of record NZ_POZK01000017.1, read on the forward strand.
ACACATTTGTTTGAATAAACATAGTAAGTGTCTTCTCCAGTTGGGTTATCGCTATCATCAACAATAGCTGAAACTGGGCACTCATCAATACATGAGCCACAGCTTATGCATATATCAGTTATTTTTACAGACATTTTTTTCTCCTTAAATAAAATTTTGGCGTAGAATATCAAAAAAAGCTGAAAATGATATAAATATACTCTTAAATTTGCTTTCAAGCTTAGTTATAAAAACTCTTTTATAAAGTTTTTATCACTTTTAGACTAAATTTATAGGTTAAAATTTCAAAAAAGGTCATATAAATTTATGAATGATACTATACAAATAACTGGCGCACGCGAGCATAATCTTAAAAATTTAAATCTTGAAATTCCAAAAAACAAACTAGTAGTCTTTACCGGCCTTAGCGGAAGTGGCAAGAGTACACTAGCCTTTGATACGCTCTATGCTGAGGGGCAAAGAAGGTATATGGAGAGCCTTAGCAGCTATGCTAGACAGTTTTTAGACCGCGTGGGCAAGCCTGATGTTGACAAGATCGAGGGTTTAACGCCTGCTATTGCGATCGATCAAAAGACGACTTCTAAAAACCCTCGTTCGACGGTTGGTACGATTACAGAAATTTACGACTATCTAAGGCTTTTGTACGCAAGGATTGGCGTGCAGCACTGCCATAAATGCGGCAAACCCATCTCGAAAATGAGTGCAAGCGATATCATAAACGAAATCTCAAAGCTCCCACTTGGCGCAAAAGTGATCATCTATGCACCACTAGTGCGTGAGAAAAAGGGCACATGGGCGGATTTAATTGAAAATTTACGTCAAAAAGGCTTTGTAAGAGCACAAATAGATGGCGTGGTTGTGAGGCTTGATGAGGAGATCGAGCTTGCAAAAACGAAAAAACACACGATAAAGGTCATCGTCGATAGGATTGCCATCGATGAACAAAATCACGAACGCCTTGCTAGCGACGTGGAAAAAGCGCTAAATGAGAGCTTTGGCGAGGTTGAGATAGAGATCGCAAATGCCGACGAGCTGGGCTTAAAAGAGAGTTTTATACATTATAGCGAACACATGGCTTGTTTTGACTGCAAAATTTCATTTACGCCGCTTGAGCCACTAAGCTTTAGCTTTAACTCGCCAAAGGGCGCTTGCGAGCACTGTGACGGACTTGGTATAAGATACAGCCTAGATATGAGCAAGATCATCGACGAGGAAAAGTCGATAGAAAACGGCGCTATCAAGCTACTTTATGGCTATAACATGAGCTATTACTATAAATTTTTACTTGCTTTTTGCGAGCAAAATGGCATCGATATCAAAAAGCCCTATTATGAGCTTAGCGAAGATGAAAAGAGGCTCGTTTTATATGGAAATGTCAAAGAAGTTGAGTTTTTTTGGAAACGAAATAAACTACTTAGAAAGTTTGATGGTGTTGTTAAAATTTCACATGGTCTTTTGAAGGATTATAAAGACTTTGACGAGTATATGAGCGAGAAAATTTGTGATGCTTGTAACGGTCATAGACTAAAGCCTCAAAGTTTAGCGGTCAAGGTCGCTGGCCTTGGACTAGGTGAAATTTTAGACATGAGCATAGAAAACTGTACCGCATTTTTTTCAAACGAGAAAAATTTTGCCTATCTTAGCGACTATGACAAGGCGATCGCAAAGCCTATCTTAAAAGAGATTAATGAGAGACTTTTCTTTTTATATGACGTGGGGCTTGGCTACTTGTCGCTCGGACGTGATGCTAGGACGATCAGTGGCGGCGAGGCGCAGCGCATCAGGATAGCGAGCCAGATAGGAAGCGGGCTAAGTGGCGTCATGTACGTGCTTGATGAGCCAAGTATCGGCCTTCATGAGCGCGATACGCTAAAGCTCATAAAAACGCTTAGAAATTTGCAAGCCAAAGGCAACTCCGTAATCGTTGTCGAGCATGATAAAAAGACGATAGAGGAGGCTGACTATATCGTGGATATCGGCCCTGGAGCTGGTAAATTTGGCGGTAATGTGGTCTTTGCAGGCACGGCAAAAGAGCTTTTAAACTCAGACACACAGACTGCTTTATATATAAATGGTAAGAAAAAGATCGACTATCAAAAAAACAGAAAAGCTGAGAAGTGGCTCGAAATTTCAAATGTAAATATCAATAACATCTCAAATTTAACCGCTAAATTTCCGCTTAGAAACCTTGTGGGTATCACAGGCGTTTCAGGATCTGGCAAGAGTTCGCTAATACTTCAGACCTTGCTTCCAGAGGCGCAGGAGCAGCTAAATAGAGCTAAAAAAGTTAAAAAGATAGCTGGGGTAAATTTACACGGACTTGAGAATTTAGACAAGGTGATCTATCTTGATCAAAGCCCAATCGGCCGTACCCCACGCTCAAATCCGGCAACATATACTGGTGTGATGGATGAGATAAGAAATTTATTTGCGCAGACCAAAGAAGCTAAACTTAGAGGCTATAAAATAGGGCGCTTTAGTTTCAATGTCAAAGGTGGGCGCTGCGAGAAGTGCCAAGGCGAGGGTGAGATCACGATCGAGATGCACTTTTTACCTGATATTAACGTGGTTTGTGACGTTTGTAATGGCGCTAGATATAACGCTCAAACATTAGAAATTTTATACAAAGGCAAAAATATCGCCGAAGTGCTAAATATGAGTATAGATGAGGCGGTTGAGTTTTTCAAGGCTGTGCCAAAGATCGCTTCAAAGCTCACGACACTGCAAGACGTGGGGCTTGGTTACATAACACTTGGACAAAATGCAGTCACACTTAGTGGCGGCGAGGCGCAGCGCGTGAAGCTGGCAAAAGAGCTTAGTAGAAGTGACACTGGAAATACGCTTTATATCCTTGATGAGCCAACGACGGGACTTCATTTTGCCGATGTCGATAGGCTTGTAAAGGTGCTAAATCACTTAGTTGATCTTGGAAATTCAGTCTTTGTGATCGAGCATAATATGGATGTTATTAAAAACTGTAACTACATCGTTGATATGGGACCGGAAGGCGGCGCAAAAGGTGGTAAAGTGATAGCGTGCGGCAACGTAAAAGAAGTAGCTAAAAACTATAAAAAAACTGGTAGCTACACTGGAGAATTTCTAGCGCAAGAGCTTGAGGAGATGAAGAAAATGAAAGAATTTAAAGAGTAGAAGATGATAAATATACTTGAGCTTGAAAGCTCTCTTGGATTTGGTGGGCAAGAACACCGTACGCAGCGTGTGATAAACGGACTAGATAAGAGTAAATTTAAGGTTTTTTATGGACTAAATCCTGGCTCAAAAAGCTTTGAGAAGCAAATAGAGTGTGAATTCGTTGAGTTTAATCTCAAAAAGTCTTTTAATATCTTTGAAATTTTAAAAATTTGCAAATTTGTAAAGCAAAATAATATAAAAATTATCTCAACCCACTCAGGAAAGGACGGTACCATTGGAGCGATTGTAGGTAAAATTTGCAGCGTTAGTGTGGTTCGCACTAGGCATTTGCAGCTGCCTATAACATCGCCTTTGCCTTATAATCTAAGTACAAAAGTAGTCGGCGTGTGTGACTCAGTATGCGCGGATCTTATAAAAAGAGGCGTGAAAAAAGAGAAGGTGCTAAAAATTTACACTGGCATTGATACGCAAAAGTACACACCAGAATTTAAGATAAATATGAAAAAAGAATTTGGTCTAAGTGACGATGTGGTTGGTGTTTGCATCGTGGCAGTGCTAAGAGCAGCTAAAAATCATAAGCTCTTAATTGATGCATTTAGTGAACTAAAATTGGAAAATTCAGCTCTTTTTATCATAGGTGACGGTCCTCAAAATGAGAACCTAAAAGAGTGTATAAAAGATAAAAAAAATATATTCATGCTTGGCAACAGAACCGATGTGAGCGATTTTTTGGGCTCACTTGATATCTGTGTGTTACCTTCAGATATGGAGGCTATCGGTGGAGCGTTGCTTGAAGCGTCTTCGTGCAAGCTAGCCACTATCGGAAGCGACGTGGGTGGTCTTGGCGAGGCAGTAAGCGACGGAAAGAGTGGATTTTTATTTCAAAATGGCGATAAAGAGGGGCTAAAAAAGGTGCTTAAAAGGCTTATTTTGGATGAAAATTTAAGAAAGCAGATGGGCGAGTTTGGCAGAGAGTACGTAAAAGAAATTTTTAGTATCGAAAAAATGATAGAAAACACTCAAAATTTATATATGGAACTTGCGAAATGAGCGTAACAGTTTTAATGTATCACCACGTGCTTGAAAAGAGCGGTTTTATCGCTAGTAGCGTGGATGAGTTTAGATCGCATATGAAATTCCTAGCTGAAAATGACTATAAAACACTAAGTATAAATGAATTTATCGCTTACAAAAAAGGCAAGCTTGAAGTGCCTAAAAAGAGCGTTTGCATAACATTTGACGATGGTTGGATGGATAACTACATCTATGCCTATCCTATAGTGAAAGAATTTGGACTAAAAGCAAATATATTTATAATAACTGGCTGGATAGAGGCAGCGCAAAAGGCCCATGAGTTGAGGCCTGCTAGCTTTTTAAATGTTGATCACAACGAGTGCAAAAGGCTTGCTCCAAGTAGGCCACAAGATGTGATATTAAATTTAGAGCAGATTGAGAAAATGAGCGATTGTTTTTACTTTCACTCACATACGCACGGTCATTTTGATGGATATTTTGGGCAGCTTAGTCTGGACGAGGAATTTGGTCTTTGCCGTGAGTTTATGAAGAAAAATTTTGGCTTTGAGGACGACGCGCTTTGCTGGCCGCGTGGCAAATATAATGACGAGTATCTAATAGCGGCCAAAAAGCATGGTTATAAGGCGTTTTTTACGACAAAACGTGGCATTAATAAAGCTGATGGCAATCTTGAAGAGATAAAACGGATAGTGACAAAACGTGATGAAAAATGGCTAAAAAAGACTATGTTTATATATCAAAATGATATTTTAGGTTCGATCTACGCGGCGATAAGGTCTTAGTGAACTAAATTAATTGGTAAAAATTTTCTTATTTTTGGCTATATGTTTTTTGTGAGATCTGGAGAATCGCTTCTGATTAGATATTTCGCTTTATTGGCGATTTGAACTCTAGTTTAAATTTATACTCATTGTTTTTGAGCACTGGCTTGGATCCTTGCTCGAGTTTCTCTTATAAATTTCGGCTCTTCTAGCTTCTTCATCAGCATTTAAAATACAAAGTATATCGCATTTACTTATACGTAAAAGTGGATTTGAGCTTACGTATATTACGACTTTTACAAACGGCATGATAAATTTAAAAAATGGCTTTAACTCATCTTGATGATCACTTTTGATTTTTATCTTTGGACGAGCTATAAATAAATTTAGACTCATTACATCATCATCGATTACAGCGATTTGATAAGGTTTAAAGTTTTTAAATCCATTTTTTCTAATTTGTTTTGCAAGTGTGCTTTTGCCACTACCATGAAGCCCAGTGAGAGCGATTAAGGCTTGTTTTTTATCTTTTAAAATTTCTTTACAAACCTCGTTTAATGCTTCAAGCATTATTTATATCCTCTATTTCTAAAATTTGAATATAAATTTCCTAGCACCGGCGTAGAATAGATAAAAAGCTTCTTTTTGATCCTAAAAATGTAGTCACTCTCGCTCTTTGCATTGTTTGAGATATCAATACGTCTTATTTTAAATTTATCATCTCCTACGCAAAATCCACCATCTATCACGCTAAAAGCAAAGTCATAATACTCTCTCACAATTTTTAGTGAAAGCTCGTTAAAGTGCCCTTTGGGGAAGCAAAATCCAAATTCTTTTTTTTCAGGAAATAGCTCTTTTATCTTAGCCAGCGAGCTAGAAAATTCCTCTCTTAATTTTTCTTCATTGTTACTTTTGCAAGAAAAGTGGCTCGCTGTATGGCTATCAAACTCAAAAAGTCCGCTCTCTTGCATCTGCCTGATCTCGTCTAAATTTAAAAAATACTCCGTGTCTTTATCGTAATTGATCTCTTTGTGTTTTTTAAACGAAAAATCATAATCCTGCCTTTTAAAATCCTTGATCTTATCTGTTATCAAAAAGCACACAGCTGGGATCTTTAGCTCTTTTAAGATGGGAAATGCAAATTTATAGTTATCAAAATATCCATCATCAAAAGTTAGTAAAATGCTCTTTCTTGAGGCTTTTGCTCGGCCACTAGCGATATCTTTAAATTGGCTATAGTTTATAAATTTATAGCCCTCATCTAGAGCCATAAGAAGTGCTTTTTTAAATAGCTCTGGTTTAATGGCAAAGTCATTTTCATTGTTATTACAGTGATGCATCGTTAGCACGCAAACTGGGTAGTTCATTTTTGCTCCAGTAAATTTTTAATAGCCTCTTTTAGTGCCTTGTGGCTAAAGTTTTCATCCACAAATTTAAAGGCGTTTTGTGAGTAAATTTTGGCTTTTTCAGGCTCATTTATCAGTTCCAAAATGCACTCTTTTAGCGAAATTTCATCTAAATTTCTAGCACAAAGCCCACGCTCTTTATCTTTAACTAGTACATTCATCGGTGCGTTATCGTAGACTACGACTGGTACTTTTGAGCTCATTGCCTCAAGTAGGACTGTGCCAAGCCCCTCAGAGTGCGATGCAAAGACGTAGATATCAAAGCTTTTTATGATATTTGCCGCGTCTTTTCTAAAACCAGTAAATATAATCTTATCTTTTTTGCTAAAAATCGAGGCAATCTCATTTTTTGTGCTTTCACTGATATTTCCTGCAAAAACTATTGTGGCGTCCTTCTCTTTTAAAATCTCTTTTACTGCGTTTGCAAAGTCGTAGACGCCTTTCTTGCGGTAAAGCGAGGTAAAAGTGCCGATGACTAGCTCGTTTTTGGCGATATGAAACTCATCTCTAAAAGTACTTTTTGTGCTATCGATCTTTTCAACATCAACCGTGCTTGGCATAAAAAAGAGCTTATCTTCGCTAACGCCGATGCTTAGAAGATACTCTTTGACACTATCTGAGATGTATAAAATTTTATCAAATAGCTTTTTGTGCATGAGTTTTGAAAGAAAGCCTTTTATAGGAAAAAGATTATGTCTTTCCTTATAAAATTTAACGCCCTTGCTTCGGTAAAATAGTCCAGCAATTGCCCCAACCCAGCTATCAGTAGAGCCATGTGTGATCAAGGCATCTATCTTGTTCGAGCTTATCGCTTTGCAAAGTGCTGGCACGCTTTTATGAAAATTTTTCTTATTCATCTCTTGTGTTATAACACTAAAGCCTTCTTTTTTTGCAATACTTTCTATCTGAGAGTTTAGGTTGCAAAAAAGTATGACATTGTGACCCATCTCACGCATAAAACGCATCTCGTTTAGCGTCTTATTTTGCTCGCCACCCCAGTTAAAAAGTGTCTGCGTGTGAAGAATATTCATCTACCTATCCTAAAATTTCTTTTATTTTGGCTTTTATTTTTGGCATTTCGTCGCTAAAATCCATCAATGTTTTTTCTATGCCATGCTTTGCTATGCCCTCTTTATCGCAAGGCACAAAGTCCCAGTCTTTTTGATAGACGATGTGCTTGCCCATGCTTTGGATGCCATTTTGCGCTGTGTAGCCATTTTCCATAAGTGAGTTATCCCAAGGCCCCCACTCAAAAGCATTGCTTGGACCAAAAAAGGCTATGACTGGCACGTCATTTGCCGCAGCGATGTGCATTATAGCAGTATCAACACCGATAAAAAGGCTTGAATGCTTTGATAGGGCGATCGTTTGTTTCAAATTTAGCTTACCGCCTAAATTTATAGGCTCACTTTTGCAAATTTTTAGCACGCTTGCTAGCTTTTCTAGCTCATTTTCTTTATTATCACTTGTTAGCACGACCTTTACACCAAGCTCATTTTCGCAGTAGTCGATGAGCTCTGCCATGCTCTCATCATTTGCGCATTTAAACATCCAGCGGCTTGTAAGATGCATATGTACAAAGCGTTTTGGTAAATTTAGATACTCCACACTCTCGTCTGAAAATACGCTCACCTTTTTGCTAACCGGTTCAAATCCCAAAGCCCTTAAAGCGTTTAGATTATGATCGATCGTATGTGAAAAATTTTCATAGTATTTTGCCTTTACGCTTAAGAGCTTGTTTATTGCCTCGTGCTTACCCAAAAAGCCAACTATTTTTTTGATCTTAGCGTATTTTGAGATGATCACACCGCGATCGCCAGTGGTCGTTTGTACCGCCATGTCATACTTCTCTTTTTTGATCGCCCTTATAAATTTTAGCTCTGTGCCGAGCTTTTTAAAAAAGCTAGAATTTGCACTTTGCCTATCGTAAACGTGGATCTTGTTTATATAAGGATTGCCCTCAATCATCGCTTCAGTCCCTTTATTTAGAGCAAAGTCGATGGTCGCGTCAGGGTAGTAATGGTGTAAATTTTCAATGAGTGGCGTGGTCAAAAGTACATCGCCGATGTTTCTAAATTTAATTACTAATATTTTCATTTTATATATTTCCAAAATGTGTACTGGGCGTAAAGTCTGGCGATAATATAGCCAGTAAAGCCCTCTTTAAAGCCACCTTTTAGCACATAAAGCTTAAAAAACGTCCATGCTGGGCTGGTAAGTGCCTTTAGTAAATTTCTCTTTGCGCCCATACTTGAGTAGCGATTTTGCTTAGCTATAAACTGCTCGATGCTCTCATATGCGTAGTGCAAGAAGTGATTTTTAAGCACTCCAAGCTTCTGTGAGCCATCATTTAAAACGACCTTTTCATGCACGGCTCTGCCGTCAAATTTGGCAAAATTTTTATTAAAAAGTCTCACTGTGTAGTCTGGATAGAGCCCCATATTTTTTATCGCTTTGCCAAAGAAAAAATTTAGCCTTGCTACGTTGTAAGCGCTAAATTTAGGCTCTTTTAGCGTACTAATGATCTCATTTCTAAGCTCATTTGTGATCACTTCATCGCTATCAAGCACAAAGACCCACTCATTTTTGGCTAGATCTACGCCCTTTTGCTTTTGCGCGCCAAATCCCAGCCAAGCTTGCTCGTGAAATTTCACATTGCTAAAGCCATCACAAATTTGCCTTGTGCTATCTTTTGAACCACTATCTACAACGATGACCTCATTAGCAAATTTAGCGCTTTCTAGTACCTCTTTTAGATATTTTTCGCTATTACAAGTTAGAATGACAACGCTTAGCATTTATACTCTTTTTCGTAAAATCTCTTAAATCGCTGGTGAAACCAAAAGTACTCTTCTGGCCTTACCCTCACCATCGCTTCGCACGCGCTACACTGCATTTGTGTCGCTTTTTGCACGGCCTCTTCTTTGTCAAATTTATTTATATCAATGGCTGGCGAAAAGCAAATTTCACTTATATTTTCATCTTTCTGATAGATAAATGCATTAATTATTAGGGCGTTTGTTTTTTGAGCTAGCACGCTCGCAGCTGGCGTGTGAAGCACATCTTTGTCAAAAAATTTCACCTTTATGCCATCTTTTGGAGCGGTATTTTGATCGACTAAAATTCCCACTATTCGCCTAGCTTTTAGAGCTTTTAAGATATCTTTTGCGCCGCCATCTTTGTCTATTAGCTCCACGTCAAACTGCGATCTGTTGGCTCTTAAAATTTTATCCATGACGCTACTATCAAGCTTTCTGCCAAGCACTGAGACTGCACCAAAACGAGCAGCCACCGCTAAGCTAAAAAGCTCCCATTGTCCAAAATGCGCGGTCGTCACGATAATCGGACGATCAAGCTTAAGTGCTTCAAGCAGATTATGCTCATTTTTAAAGCTAACTTTTTCAAGTACTTTTTGCTTTGTCGTGTTTTGGTTGAGGATGAAATTTATACCAAGATATTTTGCAAAGTTGTAGTAGCATTTTTTAGCGATCTCAAGCTTCTCTTCCTTGGTTTTTGACTCACCAAATGCAAGATTTAAATTTGTTATAACGATATGAAATCTCTTTTTTTTAAGTTTCATAAACGCAAACGCTAAAAATTTGGCAAGCAAATCTCTAAGTGAGCTAGGCAGTAAAAATATAAAAAATTTTAAAGTATAAAAGCCAGCCAGATAGAGCCTATCCATTTAGTAGCCTTTTTGCAAAATTTGCAACCGTTTCTGGAAAAATCTCTCTTATGCAAAAGTCGTTTTTATCGATACTTCTGGCATCTATTTGCTTGCCCATATCTATAACTAAATTTTTATCCGTGATGTAAGCATTTCTGTGGCTGGGACGGTTGCCAAAAAGCGTGATAGAAGGCCTATTTACAGCCCAAGCAAGGTGTGTTAGGCCACTATCGTTGCCAATTACTAAATCACAGCTTGCAATGAAGCTTATCATCTCTTTTATGTTAAGTTTTTCAAGTAGCTTTGCCGAGGTGCCTGAGATGATCGCCTCAGCCCTTACTTTCTCGCTCTCACTTCCGTAACAAAGGTAAATTTCGCACTCTTCAAGTAGCCTAATCACATCTTTAAATTTGTCATAAATTTTGCTCTCTTCGCTTGCAAATGCAGCGATTAGAACGCGTTTTTTGCCACTTTCATTTTTATAAATTTCACTTGCTTCAAAGCAAGGTACTTTTTCTAAAATTTCACTTGCTTCAAAGCTAAAATTTAGAGCGAAAGCCACAAGTGCCAAATTTCTAATGATTATATTTTCATTGTAATCAATTTTAAATTTATGTCTATAAAGCCTAGCTGCGATCTTTTCTTTGACACTCTCTCTGCTAAAGCCATAAGTTTGCTTGCCTATTATTTTTGCTACGACAGCTGATTTAAAAAGTCCTTGCAGATCGATCACTTTGTCAAATTTACCAAGGGTCTTTAGTATCTTGTAGCTTTGTTTAAAGCTTTGTTTAAGCGGCAAAACGACTAGCTCGTCGATAAGCGGATGATCTTTTAAAAGGCTTGCAAAACGAGCATCAACTAGCCACGTAATATGGGTATTTGGATAGTGCTTTTTGATAAACTGAAGCACAATAGCTACATGCACGATATCCCCAAGAGCGGAAAGTTTGACGATGGCTATTTTTAGTTGATTTTTGTTTTGCATTGATCACTTTAGATATAAATTTTTGGTATGATTTTAAAAAAAAATGCTTAAAAAAGGGCTAAAATGGCGAAAAGTTACATCTGTGTCTTTGACTGCGAGACGATACCTGATGCAAATTTGATAAGAAAAATTTATGGCATTGATGGGAGCGATGAAGATGTGAGCGTGCAAGCGATGGCGATACAAAAAGAGGCCAGTGGTAGTGAGTTTTTGCCTGTGATGTTTCATAGAGTGGTCGCGATCTCTGCTGTTATGGCTGATGAGTACGGCAAATTTTTAAAAGTTAGCACGATGGAGGGCAAAGACGAGCGCGAGATCATCGCTAAATTTTTAAAATTTATAAATTACTATAACCCAAGGCTTGTTAGCTTTAATGGCCGTGGCTTTGACCTACCGATGTTAATGGTACGTGCGATGCGCTACAATCTAAACGCGGCGGCATATTACGAGAGCGAAAACAAAGAGCTAAATAAAAATAAATGGGAAAATTATAGGGCAAGGTATTCGCCTAAATTTCATCTTGATTTGCTTGATTTTATAAGCGATTTTGGAAGCGTAAGAGGACTAAAGCTTGATACACTTTGTGCTAGCTTAAATTTACCTGGCAAATACGACGTGCACGGCGATCAGGTGCTTGAGCTCTACTACGCAGACGAGCTTGATAAGATCAACGAGTACTGCGAAAGTGACGTGCTTAACACCTACTGGCTCTTTTTGAAATTTGAGCTTTTGCAGGCAAATATCTTGCAAGATGACTATATAAATCACCTAAATGTGATGAGTGAATTTCTAGCCAAACACTGCGCTCACAGAGGATACACCGAGGTCTTTTGCACCGCGATAAGTGACGAGCTAGCTAGACTTAATGGCAAGCTTGATTACGAGATAAAGATACAAAAAGAAGACGATGAAGAATTTGACGATTTTAGCGATCTTGATGGTGTGAAAGATACGCCAGAGCAGTTAAATGAGCGTTTGGCAAGGCAAGGGCTTGATGGACTTTTAAAAAAAGCTAGCGAGGTTGCGTCAGCTGCCAAAAAAGATAAGAGTTTTGCCGAAGAGAAACTACCTGAAATAAATTTGGACGAAGAGTAGAAATTCTACGCTTTTAGGCCGTAAAATATCTTTTGCTACTCTATGGAATTAATATCCTGATCCGCGGAATATCACGGATACTCAAATCCAAATTCATACTCTTTTAAAACTCCATTAGAAAAGATGAATTTCTCGTAGTAGAGTGGCATGTCAAATTCTTGCAAGAGGTTGCTCTCGTTTTGCTCAGTGATGTAGGTGACGATAGAGGTGGCATTTTCTTCTTGTAGATCGTTTGGCTTGCCTAGCTTCTTTAAAATTTGGTCTTGTTTGTCACCAAGTTTGATGCCAGAATTTGTAGTAAAATCTTTTATTTTGCTGGAATTTATATAATCTTTAGTCAAATTTTTATCAAAAAATTTGACATTTATCCTTTGGACCTCACCGCTACCACCACAACAAAAATCGAGCGTCATTATCTGTGTTCTTGATAAATTTATGAAGCTTGCCTTTTCGCCGTCTAAGAAATATTTAATTTTTTTAGATGATAAATTACTTGTAGGTAAAATTTTACCTACTTTGATTTTGTCTATGCTTGTTGTGCGTGGTAAATTTTCACTGGCTGTTAAATTTAGAAAACCTAAAATTAGAGATAGTATTAAAAAGTGTTTCATTGCAATTTTATTCATCTTTATTAAAGTCGCTCCAGCCGTTGCCAAGATATTTTGGGTTCGGACTAAATTCCCCAGCCCCTATGTCAAGATCGCCGCTATTTGGTATCCTGTAATGACCCCATGCGCATGGCTTTATTTGTACCTTGCCTACCTTGCACTCTCCACAAAATAAATTATTTGCGTACAAATCCTCATCTTCTGATATATTGTCGTATAGCAATTTTTCATCGTTGTTAATGTACCATCTTGTTAGCATACAGCCTTTAGCTTGAAATTTTTCTGTTTCGCCTTTTATAAAATAGGTCGCTAAAGCTATGCCTTGGGCATTGATTTTGCCTTTCATAAAATCATCAACACCGTAGTTAAAATTTGTATATTTTCTTATTTCAGATATTTGAATTTCGCCGTTAAATGGGCGAGCTTCTTCGGTTATTTTATAGTTGCCAGATACTATATATTTTGACATTGATATCTTTTTAATGCTATCAAAATTTATATGTAGTCTGTGATAATCAGCTCCGATATAACCCAAAAATTTTATACGCTTGTCAGCTAAAATGTTAGAAAAATCAAAATCGTCAAATTTGTCTTGTTTGGCAAAATGTGCTTTATTATCTAAAAAGCCATTAAAACACTTCTCGGCGGTTTGCTCTGCAAAAAGAGCTGGCGACACAAACACCATTAACCATAAAAAAATTATTTTATTTATAATCTTCATACTTTTCCTCAATCACAACTTTTACGTTATCTATTCCATTGCTCTCGATATATTCTATAAGCTGATAGAATTTGTTTATGCTGCCAGAAACACCTGTAACGTATCTTTTTCCATTTATTTCACTAACAACGACATCACTCCCTGGCAGCAAACATCCTTCAGAGTGCTCTCCTTTGCTACCAACATGTATTAATATGGCTCTACTTTTAGGAACATCATTATTATATAATTTTGGAAATCCATTTTCTAAAAAATTTCCACGCTTATTTTTGGAGTATTTGTCTTTTGAATATTTTGTAGAAACATGCCATACTAGATTATATTTTCCTGTAGGTATTCTTTTGTCTTGACCAGACTGTTTTGTACTTTCGCCATATGGTTCTAATATATAGCCTGTTAAATCACTATCGCTAATTTTAAATTCACTTATTGTAGAACTGGATGAGTGACTGGATGCTTTATATTCCCACTTTCTAGTAATATAAATTATATTATCATTTATGGCGCAAATCCCAACCCACTCATCCCCATCTTCCCACATACCTTTATCTACCCCAGTTAAACTCTTTGATTCATTAAAAGAGTTAATAAATTTATCCATATCTTCTTTATTTAATAAATTTATACCAAGCTTATCATCTTTATCATCTTTGTTTTCAATGATGAGATTGTTTATTGTTATAATCTCTATATTTTTATAGACTATTATTGATATTTATTTTTCAATTTCTTATAAAATTTATCAAAGCTCGCGGGTAGCCTTTTATCTATTTCTTTAAATTTGGATAGGAATTCTTCTTGTTCTATCTGTTGTAAATCATCGCTTTTAAAAATAGTTTTTTCTTACTTAAAAATGTTCAAATACATTTTCCCACCAGACATTATGTCGCCATAAATTTCATATATGTAGTTTGAATTTTTAAATTTATTCCCCATCAAGCGCTCATTTACATTATTTTTTATTAGTGTTGGTTTTGATAAAATTTCTAAACTTTTGGTATTTCTTTTATTTACACCAAAATAGCCACCATTTGTACAATGTATGTCACCCTCGCATTCGAACATAGCAATAGCTATTAAAATTTTTCATTTTCATAGTAATATCCTATTTCTTCGGCTTTAAAAAAATAATTACAAAATTACGCACGCTAGCCCTATTTATCAAATTTTAAATATTTACTATCGCAATCTTCAAAATAATTATACTCGTTCATAGAATTTCCATAGTTTTGTATGACTATGCTATCATTTTCATACATCCCGTCAATCTTTTTAAATTTTATATAAAATCCACCTTCGCCATTGCTTTTTATGCTTGATATATAGCCTTGTGATTTTGTCTGATTATTATCAACTATCTTGTAAAAATACTTTGCCTTATTAGTATTTTTCGTTATTTCTATTGAAATATTACAAGGCTTATTCTTGTAAAACCCAGTTAAATTTATATCTTTTGCGTAGGCATTATACGTCATAAGAGCTAACGCCGTAAAATAAAAAATAACTATCTTTTTTGCCATATCTATCCGCTCTTTTTTAACCGCATTATATCTATTTAACAAATGCAAAACTATATCTTTTTGATTTTTCCATTATCAAATTTATATTTGCTTTCGTCAGATAGTTTCCCGCTACCTTTAAAATTTGGGTCACCGTTGTTGGTTAGTGCATTTTTGTGTGGTTTGTCTATTATCAAGATGCCTTCATTAGTGACTTCGAAAAATGGCACACTCGCGCACCAATCTATCTCGCCTTGAAATTTTATCTTGTCGTCATCTTTCTTTTCAAAAATCCTCAAAGGCCCGTGTCCATTGCAAGCAGCATAGTTTTGTATGTCTTGAAATATCCACACTTCGCTGCGATTCAATTTGGTATAAAATATTAAATTTGGTTCAAGCTCATACTCGCACTCTCTGCTATAAATCTCTTCATCATTTATGCTTATGGAGCATTTGTTATCCTTGCTATATGTTTCTATACTTAAGTTTTGAGCATTAGAAAATACGATAAAGAGTAGTGATAAAAATAAAAATTTTTTCATAGAATTAACCTTTATAGCCTTTTTTTAGACCCTTCTCTAATTTTTCCTTAACTTTTGCCGCAGCTTCCTCTTTTGTAATGCTTCCATCCATATTTTTGTCTAATCCTTTATTTGCTATATAGCTAGAACTACTAGAACTAAATAATACGTAATCGTTCGACTTGCCAATAGCTTTTGGATAAATAATTGCCATATAAATGTCCTCTATGGTTTCAATTTTTCCAGCATAAGGCATAAAATATTTTTCTACATATTCAAGTTGTTCAACTTCAGACATATTTGCTAGTTTTAATGTGGTTGTCCCTAAGCTAGCTGCTGTTGTTTCTAAAAATTGTATAAGTCCTATAGCACTAGCAACTGGATTTTTTATACTAGCTGAAAAAGTCTCACCTGTCTCAAAAGCCATGCATGACATTAAAAAGTCAGGATTTATTTTTAAATTTATACATATTTCTATAACTTTTTCCTTAAATTCTAAAGAAACTTTTTTACCCCAAGCAATTTTATTGTCTGTTTTTAAATCAACCCCAACCCCCTCATCACCATCTTCCCACATACCACTATCTACTCTTGTTATACTCTTTGATTCATTAAAAGAGTTAATAAATTTATCCATATCCTCTTTATTTAATAAATTTATACCAAGCTTATCATCTTTATCTGCATTAGACTGATTATTAGAGCTCTCTTCTTTTGCATAAATTTGATAACTCTTATTTGTATTCTCATCACTTTTTAGCTCTTTGCTTAGCTTATCGTCTTCATATATATTTATCTCATTTGATGAGATATTTTTACTTATATATAAGTAATTATCATTTTTTATTA
The DNA here is from genome assembly GCF_002913945.1 of Campylobacter concisus. Lineage (GTDB taxonomy): Bacteria > Campylobacterota > Campylobacteria > Campylobacterales > Campylobacteraceae > Campylobacter_A > Campylobacter_A concisus_P. The sequence continues at coordinate 162,556 of NZ_POZK01000017.1, forward strand.
AAGTATCGTCATTATCACTAAGCTTTAATTTAGCATCAAAGCTATTCTCTTTTATAGCATGCTCAAACTCATATATGATGAGCTTATCATCTTTAAATTTAATATATAAAGGTATCTTTATATCTATTCTTATATGATTTTTGCCATATCTTGTATAAAACTTAAATTTATCCTTATCACCTTCAAGATATGCGAAAAATACTATAGTATGACCACCTTGCTTTAGCTTATCTAGATCATCTTTTTGTATAACATCTGAAATTTTAAATGTTATCTCTTTACCCTTTTGATCTTTTAGGGCTACTACATCTTTTGGATTTGATTTGGATAACTCATCATACTCTTTACTTTTTATGACCTTATATCCCCAAAGTATCTCTTTGTATCTCTTACTACCTTTTTCTTGTTTATATATAGCCTTTAAGCATATTGGCTCATTTGTCTTAAATGGATACTCACTATCAGAGATTACATTTGTTATATGATCTGTTATATCTCTTAACGAGACCTTATTGCTATAGCAAAAGTTAGAGCTACTCTTATCTTGATATCCTAAAGATATTACAGCTGTATCAGAGTGAGCATGAATATCTTTAGTGCTATAAACTTTACTTAGATCACTTGAATAAAGTATAAATTTAGTATCTCCTTTATTCTCTTTATCTATTGGGATATTAAATGTAGCTGTATATGAGTTTTTGATATCTGAGTCTTCATTTTTTACTAAAGATATACTCTCATATATACTTTTATCAAAGCAGTGATGAAGATATATCTTATCTATATCTTCACTTGCCTTACCATCTTCGTTTTCAATGATGAGATTGTTTATTGTAAGAGTAAGACCTGAACTTGATGCTGATGTAGGCACTACATTGTTGCCATGAGCTAGACGAAGCTTTGTATCAAACATAACTGAATCTTTATCATCTCTTAGGGTAAAGTTATTCTCTTTAGCAAAATTTAATAAAGAGAAATTTAGGTGTTTGTTGTTAGATGTTTGGTCTTCAAAGTACTTCATACTTATAATGCCATCTTCTAGTTTATACTCTATATCATCGCTATTTTGCTTTATGCTAATAAAGGTAGCACCATTTATCTTGTCTTCTTCATTTTTGTTTTCTTGATAGAGTACTACCGTATCTTTGCTCTTTGCATTTTTAAATTTTATCTCTTCATTTTTACTATCTTCGTAAGAGTCAAATTTAAAGTCAGTAAGTATTAGCTCGCATAAATTTACCTTACCATAGTTTGGCCTACTAGAATTTAGTTCTTTTGGGTTTAGCTCACTGCAATCAAATGGAGTCTGACTAGCTAGCACGACGGTAAATTCGCTCTTTTTAGGCTGAAAGACTCTAATAGGAGTTGTCATCTTTCTTGGACATAGCAAGAGTATATTTTCTTGTTTGTAAAATTCCTCCTCTCTTTGCCTTAGGAGCTTATTTATTCTTGAAGTGTTTGAAGCATTTGAGCTGATTAAATTTACGCAGTATATGTTTTCAAGGCTAAAGGTCTTTGTACTTTGAGTGCTTAATAAAGAATTTATCTTTGTAACAAATGGCTGAAATAAAGCCTCACATTTTGATGCATCTGATGTATTTAAATTTGACTCATTTTCTTGAAGCTTCATAAATTCTAAATGAGTGACGTTTTGGACGATCTCTTTATTGTTTTGGTTTTTTGATTTATATTTTGCTTTGGATATATTTAAATGACTAAAAACATCTATGCACTCGGCAAAATTAACATTTTGCTCATCGCTTTCATAAAGCCCAAACTGATTTGAAATTTTTTCTCGTAAAAGAGATGTTTTATTGCTTGCCTCATCACTAAAGCTCTCATATGCTAGCCAAAACCAGGCCTTAAAACGATTTTTGCTTTTGATATGGCTTGCTAGGGATGGATCAATATTACTTTTCTTGCTGATATAAAGAAGTGCTAAAAGCGCGATATGCTCTCTTGAAATTTGACCATTTTGCGTATCGGAAGTAAGTGAAACGGCTTGTAAATTTTTAAGCGGAGAGTTGTTTAATTTTTGATTTATCTCTTGGATTAGCGGCGTAAGCTTTTGCTCCAAGATGGCATTTAGCTGATCTTCCGAGCTAAATTCAAACTCAGGCAAAGTATCGGCACCTCCAGACTTTGCATAAGCCCCTTTTGCGGCATCATTTATCTTTTTAAAAAGTTCATCTGTATCTATCTTTTCTATGGTAGTCGTACTCGTGGTGTTAGTGATAGTTCGCTTGATATCTTTTATGACTTTATCTTTGTTATTTTTATAAATTTGAGTACAAATAAGTTCTATATCATCTTTTATACTAAAGCCATATCCAATGAGTAGTTTGTTGTTAGATATAAATGGCCTACTTATGTCATTGTCATATGAAAATTTTATGATATCTATTAAATTTCTTTTAAAATTTACATCATTTCTGGGCGTTAGAGGCATTAAACTTCCTTGGAAATTTTTGCTAAATATTAGCACAAACTTAAAAAGTATTCAACAATAAAACTTTATAGTAAAAATTTGTGTCAAAAACATAAATTTACATGTTTTTATTTTTGACAAAGCTACTTAAAAGGGCTTGTAAATTTAAAGCGCCTTTATAAACTCTTTAAATTTATCGCCTCGCTCGGCATAGCTCTTAAACTGATCAAGGCTTGCAGCTGCCGGGCTTAGAAGCGCTATCTCGCTAGTCTTTAGCTCTTTATTTATCTCATTGACAGCATTTTGCAAAAAATCGCATTTCAAAGCTGGTATGCCAAATTTAGCCGCTAATTTCAAGAGCTTATCACTATTTGAGCCAATGGCGTAAATTTTTACTCTTAAGCTCTTTAAGTCTTCAAAAAGTGGCGTCATATCAACACCCTTATCATCGCCACCAAGTATTAGATGTATGAAATGATCTTTGTAGCGTTTAACGGCTTGTATGCTCGCATCTATGTTAGTTGCTTTTGTGTCATTAACCCAGATTCTGCCATTTTTATCGCTAAATTCCTCGAGCTTGTTTGCCTCGATGACAAAGGTATTTAAAAGCTCCACGTCGCAGCGATCAAATAAAATTTTCTCTACCGCAAGTGCTAGCAACGCGTCAAGTAAAAATGGCGTTTTGAAATTTATATCATCTACGCTTACGCCACAAAATTTAGCCAGATCGCTCTCATCTTTGTAAGCGATCACTTTTGCCTTTGTTGGCGTGCTGGCGTAAATTTCAGGTACGATTGCCACGCTACTTTCGCTCATGCTAGCAAGCGGCTTTAGCTTAGCCTTTTCGTATTCGCTCATGTCTCCATGCCAGCTTAGATGATCTGGAGTGATCGGTAAAAGCACGTAGATACCTGGTGTGGCGTGATTTGTATAGTGAAGGGTAAATGAGCTAGTCTCAAGTATCCAAATTTTAGCTTTTGGGTCTAAATTTGCTAGTGCGATGCCGACGTTACCGCCCATTACCGAGCCCTTGCTCTCTAGTAGGTGCTGCGTCATCTTTGTGGTCGTAGTCTTACCGTTTGTGCCACTTATCCAGATATTAAATGGCAGATTTTCTTTATAAATTTCATAAAAATAGTCATACTCGCTAACTAAATTCTTAGCTTTTTTAATAAGCTCATGATAAGGCGGAATGCCTGGGCTTGGTATCTCTAGGCTGCTTTTTGCTGGATCAAATTCACTAACTGGCAAAAGAGCATTGCCAAACTCATCTTTTGAAATTTCACTAAATTTATCATCATAGATATCCCAAAGACCGTCTTTTGTGAAATTTTTAGCGATAGCCTTTATCGTACCACCGTAGCCAAATAGCGATTTTCTCATGGCTTTCCTTATCTGATCTTTAGCGCAGTTAATGCGATTAGATTTGCTAAAAGCGCGATGATCCAGAAGCGAACGATGATCTTATTTTCCACCCAGCCTTTTATCTCAAAATGATGATGTATAGGCGCCATAAGAAAAATTCTGCGTTTAAAAATTTTAAAGCTGCCTACCTGCAGAATGACGCTTAGGGTTTCAACGACAAAGATGAGGCCAATGATGATGAGTAAGATTTCGTTTTTGGTCGCAACACCCATAAAACCGATATATGCTCCAACGCTTAAGCTACCGCTATCGCCCATAAAGACTTCAGCTGGATGGCAGTTAAACCATAAAAAGCCCATCAATGAGCCAATTAGGGCTGAAGAGACAACAACGCTTTCACCAACACCTATGATCTTTGGCAAGAGTAAATATGAGCTAAAGACAGCGTGTCCGCAGATGTAGGCAAAAACGCCAAGTGTTAAAAGTGAAAATATCGATGGCACAGTAGCTAGTCCGTCAAGCCCGTCTGTTAAATTTACTGAATTTGAAGCAGCGACTATGACCAGTGTCCAAAAGAAAATGGCAAAAATTTTTAAATCCAAAATAGGTTGCTTAAAAAAAGGTAGATAAAACTCGGTGCTGAGCTCGTGACTTGCATATAAAAAAATAGAAATGACAAAGGCTATTAAAAACTGAAAAAAAAGCTTTGCTTTTGGACTTAGGCCGGCGTGATTTTTTGCTCCTAAAATTTTGCTGTAATCGTCCTTGTAGCCAAGCAGCGTAAAGCAAACTAGGCAAAAGAGCGATGTTAAGACAAATGCGTTATCAAGCCTTGCGCAAATTACCGTGGAAAGTACGGCTGTAAAGACAAAGACAAGTCCGCCCATGGTCGGTGTTTTAGCCTTTTTTTGGTGAGTTTGTGGGGCAAGCTCGTAGATAGGTTGGGCGGCGTTTTTTGCCTTTGCCCAAGTGATAAATTTGGGCATCAAATAAGCTGTGAGTGCAAAAGCGATGAAAAAAGCGATACCAGCACGGACGGTGATGTATTGAAAGATATTAAAATTTAAAATTTCATAGATATAGTAAAACATGAGAGCCTTTATTTTTAAAAAAAGCAATTTTAGTATAATGGCCTTAAAAATTATCTAAAATTAAGGATAAATTTTCAAAATGAGTCAAAAAACTATTTTAATAATAACTGATGGTATTGGATTTAATAAAAGCGGTAAATTTAACGCATTTGAGGCGGCTAAAAAGCCAAATTACGAGAAATTTTTTAAAGAAATTCCAAACTCGCTCATAAAAACCTCTGGAAACGCTGTGGGACTACCTGAAGGGCAGATGGGAAACAGTGAAGTAGGGCACATGTGCATAGGGAGTGGGCGAGTTTTGTATCAAAATTTGGTCAAAATTTCACGCAGCTTCGCTGACGGCTCGATATCAGAAAATGAAGCCCTAAAAGCTCTTTTTAAAAAGTGCAAAAAGATCCACATCATAGGGCTTTATAGCGACGGCGGCGTGCACTCTCATATGGAGCATTTTGATGGTATGTGCGAGCTTGCTAGCAAAAATGGTTGCGAAGTTTTTGCCCACGCTATCACCGACGGACGCGACGTTAGCCCAAATAGCGGTATAAATTTTATAAAAAGCTTGGAAGCTAAATTTAAAGTAGCTACCGTTTGTGGAAGATTTTACGCGATGGATAGAGATAAACGCTGGGAGCGCGTAAAAGAGGCTTATGATAGCTTGGTAAATGGAGCAAATTTAAGTAGTTTAACGCCAAGCGAGTATCTACAAAAAAGCTACGATGAGGGAGTGACCGATGAGTTTGTAAAGCCAGCAAGCTTTAATGGCTTTAATGGCATAGGCGAAGATGACGGTGTGATCGTAATAAATTTTAGAAATGATAGGGCAAGAGAGATTTGCGAGGCTCTAGGTGAAGAGAAATTTAGCGAGTTTGAGCGACCTTTTGCTATCAAAAATCTAATCACTATGACCGAATACGACGCAAATTTTAAATTTGAAGTGCTATTTAAAAATGAAAAGATAAAAAACACCCTAAGCGAGGTCATAGCAGCCGCTGGGCTAAGGCAGCTTCACACGGCTGAGACTGAAAAATATGCCCACGTAACATTTTTCTTTAATGGCGGCGTCGAGGAGTTAGCTAGCAATGAAACGAGGGTACTAATCCCTAGTCCAAAGGTAAAGACCTATGACGAAAAGCCAGAGATGAGCGCTGCAGAGGTTTGCAAAGCCGTGCTAAAGGGTATGGATGATGAACAAGACTTCATCGTGGTAAATTTCGCAAATGGTGATATGGTGGGACACACTGGAAATTACGAGGCCGCTATAAAGGCAGTTGAAGCGGTAGACACTGCTCTTGGAGAAATTTACACTAAGGCAAAAGAGAAAAACTATGCGATGATCATCACGAGCGATCACGGAAACTGCGAAGAGATGCGCGATAGCAGCGGTGAGCTACTGACAAACCACACGACTTATGATGTCTTTTGTTTTGTGATGGCTGATGGCGTAAAAAAAGTAAAAAACGGCGGTCTAAACAATATCGCTCCTAGTGTTTTAAAGATTATGGGACTTGAAATTCCAGCTGAGATGGACGAGGCGTTAATATAAAAGAATGGAGCTAGTTGAGTTTTTTGGAGCTGATAAAGTTATAACCTTCATGCTCCTTTTTGCGCGTATTAGCGGGCTTATCGTATTTTTTCCATTCTTTTCTCACAATCAAATCCCACTTAGCGTAAAAACTTTGCTAGTTTTCGCCCTTTGTATCGTGCTTTTCCCATTATCTCACGCCCATGAGCACGCTATAAATTTTTTGATCATGGAAATTTTAAGTGAGGCTATGCTCGGACTTTGTGCTGGGCTTTTGCTAAATATCGTTTTTGCCATACTTCAAATGGCGGGCGAGCAGATCTCAATGATCATGGGTTTTTCGATGGCTTCAGTGCTTGATCCGCAAACTGGTACAAATTCGCCAGTGATCGCAAATATTCTAAATTTCATCGCACTTCTCGCATTTTTGATGCTTGATGGGCACCATTTAATATTGCAGTTTTATTCCACTTCACTTTCAGCTATACCGCTTGGAGATTTTTATCCAAGAAGTGATGTGATGAGCTACGCCCTAAAGCTTTTTGGCAATCTTTTTATGTTTGGATTTGTTCTGGCTTTTCCTATTATCGCGCTTTCTATACTTTCAGATGCTATTTTTGGCATGCTTATGAAAACTATGCCACAATTTAATCTATTAGTCGTTGGTTATCCTATTAAGGTAAGTATCGGCTTTTCGGTTTTGATAGCTATTTTAGCTGGCATTATAAAAATCATAACTGATATGATGGTGCAGATTTTAAACGATATGCCAGCACTATTTTTTTAAGTAAATAGCAATGAAATTTATCATAGAATACAGCCTCAAGCTCTTCAAGGAGGGATTATGAAAGTTGCACTTGTAAACAAAAACCCCGCAGTTTCTCGCCTTATAACGTTAAGTTTAAATAAGCTAGGCATAGAATATAGCGAATTTGACGATATTAATAGTGTTGGCGATCAATTTGATTATATTATCATCGATAGCGATATGGATAGCAGCGATGTTAATTTAAATCAAAAGATAATGTATCTAGCACCTAGAGGCGGTGAAAAGCCAGATTTTGCTGATGTTATGCTTGAAAAGCCCTTTTTACCAACAGAATTTATTAGTTTATTTGAACAAAACAAAAATACTGACAATGATAAAGAACTTGAGCTTGGACTAGATGAGTCTGCAAATTTTAATGACTTTGACGAAAGCAATAAAAACTTTGATGATTTAGAAAATTTTGAGCTTCCAGAAATTGACATGGGCCTTGAAAATTTAGCAAAAGAAGATGATAAGGCAGATAAATTTGATAACGAGGCTTTAGACGATGAGTTTTTAAAAGAGCAGCTAAGTGAACTGGAGACCGAGGATTTAAAGGATAAAGATATCAGTTTTGATGAAACAGACACTGAACTCATAGATGATGATATTATAAATGATATAGCTAGCAAATATATGGCTGATTCAGAAGATATAGATAAATCCTTAGAGCAAAACAATGAGCCACCCGTGATAAAAGAAGAGCATAGTGATAACTTTGATGAGCTTAGTTCGCTTGTGGATGAGATAGATGATATGGGCGAGAGTGACTTGGCGGATGAAGAGGCAAAAAACAAGCTTGATAAAATGGTCGAGCAAAATTCTCAAAATTTAGAAACTGCCAAGCTTAATGAAGAATTTGTAGATGATATAAGCCAAAGTAAAAAAGAGCTCAGCGAGATCGAGTCTTTGGATAAAGAGCTAAACGAAGAAGCTAGCGAAGATAGTGAAAATTTTGATGAGCTAGAGACTGATTTTGGTAGTGATGAAAAATTTGAGCCTGAAAGCAGCGAGGCAAATTTGATAGATGAAGCTAGTCAAAATTTAGAGGAAGATATAGATGAAGAATCTACCAAAGAAGCAGAGGATATTTCTTTGGATGAAGATATAGACCTTGAAAAAGAGCCAGCTAAAGAAGATCATGAAGAAATTTCTGAAGAAGTCCTTGCCCAAGAAGGTCTAGGTATGGTAGATGAGGTATTTGAGGAAGAAAATTTTAAAGAAGAGACGTTAGATAGCCCAAATTTTGATGTAGCGTCTATTGAAGAAATAGATGAAAATACGATGCAAGCAGCATTTGGATTAAATATTGCTCCACAAACTAGCTCATGCGGTGAAACAAAAATCGATGCTGACTATAAAGAAGAGCTAACCAAAAAGATCACAAAACACGTCCATGAGTCGTTAAACGAAAGTTCGCTAAGAGATGTGCTAAAAGATATGAACATAAAGATAAATATAAGTTTTGAGGAAAAGTAGTTGCAAGGACAAATTTTAGTAGTTTCTGGGCCTAGTGGAAGTGGGAAAAGTACGCTTTTAGGTCGTCTTTTAAAGGAAGAGAAAGATCTTTATTTTTCTATTTCAAGCACGACAAGGGCAAAAAGAGAAGGTGAAGTCGATGGAGTGGATTACTATTTTATAAAAGAAGATGAATTTAAAAGCGGCATAGAAAAGGGTGAATTTTTAGAATGGGCACAGGTGCATAAAAACTATTATGGAACGAGCTTAAAGCCAGTTTTAGCAGCACTTGAGGCTGGGAAGATAGTTATATTTGATATCGACGTACAAGGCTTTCACATCGCACTTGAAAAATTTAGAAGCTACATAACTTCAGTTTTTATCACAACTGCAAATAAAAAAGAGCTTAAAAAACGCTTGAAAAACCGCGGAACTGATAGCGACGAAACGATAGAAAATCGCCTAATGAACGCAGTTGGTGAGATGGAGCACATCTTAGAATATGATTATTTTTTGGTAAATGATGACATTGAAAAGAGTTATAAAGGCCTAAAATCAATTCTTAGAGCGATGAGGCTAAAAAGCGCGAAAATAGACTTAAGACGCGTTATTGATGAGTGGATAGATTGCTAGAAATTCAGGAATTTATGATAACATTTTGAAAAATTTATTGAGGAGAAAAAATGGGTTCTTTTAGTATTGGTCATTGGCTAGTTGTTTTAGCGATTATTGTTTTACTTTTTGGAGCAAAGAAGATCCCAGAACTTGCAAAAGGACTAGGCAAAGGTATAAAGACTTTTAAGGCTGAGATGGAGGATACAATCCCTGAAAAAAGTGAGAAAGTCGAGCATAAAGAAGAGAATGCCGATAGCCAAAAAATAGAAGAAACAACTAAAAACGCATAGGTTTTAGAGTTGAAAAATAAAATAAAAGCTGAAATTTCAAAGGTTTTAGAGCGTGAATTTGTGCTTGAAAAGCCAAAAGATAAAAATTTAGCCCACTATGCTACGCCACTTTTTAGCCTAGCAAAGGAGTTAAGAAAGTCGCCGGCTATGATAGCTAGCGAATTTGCTGATAAATTTAGTGATAGCAAGATAGTTGAAGCTAGTGCAGTAAATGGCTACTTAAATTTTAAGCTCAAAAGCGAGTTCTTGGATGAAATTTCAAAGCAAATTTTGCTAGATAGTGAAAATTTTGCAAAAGAAGATGCGAAAAAAGATAGCTATCTAATAGAATACATTAGCGCAAATCCAACTGGTCCGCTTCATATCGGACACGTTAGGGGTGCGGTTTATGGCGATACATTAGCAAGGCTTGGTAAAAGACTTGGCTACGCCATCTCAACAGAATACTACATAAACGATGCTGGCAATCAAATCGATCTACTTGGCACATCGATATCTTTGGCAGCTAAAGAGCAGCTTTTTAGTGAGAGTGTCGTCTATCCGGAGAAATACTACCGTGGGGATTATATTTTAGATATTGCTAAGCTTGCAAATGAGAAATTTGGCAAGGAAATTTTTTATGATAAGAGTAGAAATCTCGAACTTGCCGAGTTTGGCAAGGATATCGTGCTTGAGATCATCAAAAAAGATTTGGCGGACGTTGGGATATTTATAGAGAGCTGGGCTAGTGAAAAGGCTCTTTATGACGGCCTAGAGCCAACTATAAATAAGCTAAAACGTTCAAATCAAATGTATGAAAAAGAGGGCGCTACTTATATCGCTTCGACCACACTTGGCGATGATAATGATAGGGTTGTGGTTAGAAATGACGGCAGACCGACATATCTAGCTGGCGATATCATCTATCATAACGCTAAATTTGAGAAAAATTTCGACCACTATATAAACATTTGGGGTGCTGACCACCACGGATATATTGCAAGGCTAAAGGCTGCGATAAATTTCCTTGGATACGATGAAAACAAGCTTGAAGTGATACTTATGCAGATGGTTAGTCTGCTAAAAGATGGTAAGCCGTATAAGATGAGCAAGCGCGCTGGTAATGCCGTGCTGATGAGTGATATCGCAAGCGAGATCGGTGCTGAAGCGCTTAGATTTATCTTTATAAGCAAGGCAAATACGAGTAGTTTGGAATTTGACGTAGATGAGCTTAAAAAAGAGGACAGCTCAAATCCGATTTTTTATATAAACTATGCTCATGCTAGGATAAATCAGGTCTTTGCAAAGGCTGAAAAAAGCGTTAGTGACGTGATAAATGCTGACTTTGAGTGCCTAGATGAAAATGCTAAAAATTTACTTTTTGAGGCGCTTATCTTGCCTGAAATTTTAGAGGATGCTTTTGCTTCAAGGCAGCTTCAAAAGATCCCAGACTATCTAAAGTCGCTGGCTGCTAGTTTTCATAAATTTTATAATGAAAACCGCGTAGTTAGAAATGAAAACGAAGATAGCTTGCTAAAAGTCTTTGCAGTCGTTGCTATCTCGATAAAAACAGCATTTAATGTAATGGGAATCACAGCTAAAGATAGGATGTAGAATTTGCATTCATTTTGGCTAAATGCAACAAAATTAAATTTGAAAAAAGGTTTATTTAAAAAGATCTCAAACTCATGATGTTCTTGAGAATTTAAACACCTTTTTTCTCAAATACAATCGCAATAGTTTTTACTATGATCTTTATCTCTAGCCAAAGCGACCAGTGTTTGATGTAGTAAAGATCATACATTAGTTTTTGTTTGGCGTCGTGTGTATTTGAGCCATAAGGGTAGTTTACCTGCGCCCAACCGGTAATCCCTGGGCAAACAATGTGACGTTCGTTGTAGTAAGGTATCTCTTTTTCAAAGAAATTTATCCAGTGTCTTCGCTCAGGTCTTGGCCCTATTAGATGCATTTGCCCTCGAAAGACATTTATACACTACGGCACCTCGTCTATACGAGTTTTTCGCATAAATTCACCAAATTCAAATACTCTCTCGTCATTTTCGCTAGCAAATTTTGCCCCATCTTTCTCGGCATCTTCCATCATCGAGCAAAATTTTATGCGCTCAAATTCTCTATTGTCCAGCCCAACCCTACTTTGTAAAAAGTAAAGGCTTCCAGGGGATTGCTCGTCTATCTTTCTCTTCACATAAAATTTTAGACCAAAAAGCAAGATAAAAAGCACCAAACAGCTAGCATAATCGATCATTCGCTTGAGTAAATAGCCAAAAGTACCATAAGGCCTTATTTCATCTAAAAAATTAAGATTTTCCCCATTTTCTGGGATATAACATTTGTGTAGGTAAATTTCTAAAACATTCTCTACGTTTAGAAATTTGATCTTTTTATACTTTGTCTTAAACTGCAAAAGCGTGAGAAATCTCACTAGCTTGCCATCAACCGGTGTCGCGGTATTTAGCACTATGAGCCTTTGATCACCTGATTTTATGAGATTTTCTAGTGCACTTCGCAAGGCTTTTGCATCGCTATTTTCATGGGATAAAAAATTTACTTGGCCAAATTTCTTTCTAAGCTTTTCTAGTTCTAGGCTGGTAAAAGTATATTTTTCGCCAAGGATGATCATGGGGCTATCCCTTTATCTTTATTTTAAATTTGCATTATAAAATTCGTCTAATTATACCCAAACGTGCTAATTGCATTTTTTAAAAAAAAGAGTTAAGGTTAAAATATGTCTCATAAATTTCTTGCTGTGCTTGTTCTAGCGCTAATCTGTGCCATTTCTTTTGCACTTTCAAACACGGTTTTGGCTAAATTTCACACCAGCCCGCTCATCATCTCGATCATTCTTGGCGCCATTTTTGCAAATTTATTCCCAAAACAAATGCAAACTATAAAATCAAGCGGTGTCATAGCGATCGCCGGGAAGCAAATTTTAAGACTTGGTATCGTACTTTTTGGCTTTAACATAAGCCTTAGCGAGATCGCAAGTGTCGGCACTCTTGGCATGATATATGCAGCTTTTATGGTCTTTGCGACCTTTTCTTTTGCGCTTTTTGCCGCTAAATTTTTGGGGCTTAGCAAAGATAGTGCTGTGCTCATTGGCTCAGGGGCTAGCATATGTGGCGCAGCTGCTGTTATGGCTACTCAAAATGAGATAAAAGCAGACGCAAACAAGCTTGCTATTGCCATTTGCACCGTTGTGCTTTTTGGGACGATTGGCATGTTTATCTATCCATTTATAGCTAAATTTCTAGCTCTCACGCCTCATCAAACCGGCTTTTTTATCGGCGGCTCACTTCACGAAGTGGCCCATGTGGTTGCAGCTTCAGCAGCATTTGACGGCACAGCAAGTAGCACCGCCGTCATCATAAAAATGCTTCGCGTCATCATGCTAGTACCATTTTTGTTTTTGCTAAATTTCTTAAATTTAAGCCAAAATAGCGACGCTTCAAAGCTAAAGAGCATACCTTGGTTTGCGCTATTTTTCTTAGTGGCGATCTGCGTTAGATCTTTGTCATTTTTCCCTGAAAATTTGGTGCAAATTTTAAAGCTAGCCGCCAGCATTTGTCTTTGCATTGCGATGTGTGCTTTAGGGTTTGGGATAGATAAGAGTATATTTAAAGCGACGGGCAAAAAGCCATTTTTACTAGCATTTTTTATATTTTTATGGCTTATTTGCTCATCGCTTGTTTTTGTTAAGACTCTTTGCTAGTTTTTAGCTTTTGCAAAAACTCTTCGATGTTGTATTTTGCTCTGTAAGCTGGGCTTAAAAGGTGTATCAAAATGTCGCCAAGGTCCATCACGATCCAGTCAGGCGAGCTCTCAGTGCCTATAAATTTCTCTCCAAGAGGCTTAAGCTCCTCTTTTAGATCCTCAGCCAGCGAGTAAGCGTGCCTCTCGCCAAGCGTAGTAGCGATAACTACGGCCTTTACGAAATAATCATCCCCGCTCATATCAAACACTTGTATCTCTTCAGCCTTTTTTGCGTCTAAAACCTTAACTATACTTTCGGTGCGATCTTGCATCGATCTCTCTTGCATTTTTAATCCTTGGTAAAAATTTATAACTTCATCTTTTATCTTGCTAGGCAGCTCATCAAGCCCCTTTTGGTGCCTGATCTGCGACGAGCTAACATCCACGTGCACGTCCATTTTTTGTAAATTTTGCGGAATTTCTATGTGATTGCGCTTGGCGATCACAAACTGCACTAAATTTTTTAGCTCCTCGTATCCGTGCCACTTATCAAGTGTGGCTAGGTGGTCCGCGCCTATTATGAGATAAAATTTCTCTATCTTGAATTTCTCATACAAATACTTAACCGTCTCGATCGTAGGCACTGGGCGAGCTAAATTTATCTCATAGTCTGAGATCTCAACTTTCTCTAGTCCTCCCCAAATTTCTCTTATCCACTTTAGGCGAAGCTCTGGCGGAGCTGAAAATTCGCTCTTAAAGGGACTTATAAAAGTTGGCATGATGATGAGCTTGTCGATATCTAGGCCGCTTAGTGCCATTTTCACAATGCTATCGTGTCCTAAATGAACCGGATCAAAGCTCCCGCCAAAAAGTGCTAACTTCATCTATTAAAGTGCCTTGTTTATATTTGTTTTAAAATTCTTTTTTGTAGAATTAGGCGTAATTATATCAAAAGGAGCTAAGATGTCAGTTAAAGTAGCAATCAACGGTTTTGGACGTATCGGCAGATGCGCTGCTCGTATTATTTTAGAGCGAGACGACGTTGAGCTTGTCGCTATCAACGATACGGCGACGCGCGACATGACGCGCTATCTGCTCAAATACGACAGCGTGCACGGCGAATTTAAGCAAGACGTTAAGGTGATAAGTGACGATTTTATAGAAGTAAATGGTAAAAAGATAAGAGTTTTTTCAACAAGAGATCTAAACGAGCTTAGCTACGCAGACTACGGCGCAGACGTGGTTTTAGAGTGCACTGGCAAGTTTTTAACCACTGAAAAATGTGAGCCATATCTTGCTCGCGGCGTCAAAAAAGTCGTCATGAGCGCTCCAGCAAAAGACGACACAGCAACATTTGTAGTTGGCGTAAATGACGATAAATACGCAGGCGAGGCGATCGTCTCAAACGCAAGCTGCACCACAAACGGCCTAGCTCCAGTGGCAAAGGTGCTAAATGATAAATTCGGCATCGTAAAAGGGCTGATGACTACGATCCACGCATATACAAATGGTCAGAGCCTAGTTGATGTAAAGGCTAAAGATTTTCGTCGCTCACGTGCAGCAGCGCTAAATATTGGACCAACAACAACCGGAGCTGCAAAAGCGATCGCTAAAGTGCTCCCAGAGCTAAGCGGCAAATTGCACGGCCAAGCGGTGCGCGTGCCAGTGGCAAACGTCTCGATGGTCGATCTAACGGCGGTTTTAAAAAGACCTGCTAGCAAAGAGGATATAAACGAGGCGTTTAGGGTGGCTGCTGAGTCAAATTTAAAGGGAATTTTGTTTGTCGATGACGATTATAGAGTTAGTAGCGACTTTTGCACGAGCGCATACAGCAGTATCGTAGCCAGCGACACTACGCAGGTCATTGCTGATGATATGGTAAAGGTCTTTGCATGGTACGACAACGAGTGGGGCTACTCGACAAGGCTTGTCGATCTTGCTAAGATCGTGGCTACGAAGTAAATTTAAAGGGTGAAAAATGAGTGAAATTTTATCGATCAACGATCTTGAGCTCGGCGGCGCGAAGGTATTTGTTAGGTGCGATTTTAACGTGCCGATGGACGAGTTTTTAAACATCACCGACGACCGCCGTATCCGCTCGGCGATACCAACTATCCGCTACTGCCTGGATAACGGCTGCAGCGTGGTTTTGGCTAGTCACCTAGGACGCCCTAAAAACGGCTTTGAGGAGAAATTTTCGCTGCGAGGCGTGGCAAAGAGGCTTTCAAGGCTGCTTGATAGAGACGTGATATTTGCCGAGGACGTCGTCGGCGCAGACGCCAAGGCTAAAGTCGCCGCGCTAAAACCGGGCGAAATTTTACTTCTTGAAAATTTGCGGTTTGAAAAAGGCGAGACCAAAAACGACGAGGCGCTAGCCGCCGAGCTCGCTAAATACGGCGAATTTTACATCAACGACGCGTTTGGCGTTTGTCACAGAGCTCACAGCTCGGTCGAGGCGATCACTAAATTTTACGACGAGAAGCATAAAGCGGCGGGATTTTTGTTGCAAAAAGAGATAAATTTCGCCCAAAATCTCATTAAGCACCCTGCGCGTCCGTTCGTCGCGGTCGTTGGCGGTAGTAAGGTTAGCGGCAAGCTGCAAGCCCTGCATAACCTGCTTCCGCGCGTAGATAAACTCATCATCGGCGGCGGCATGGCCTTTACGTTTTTAAAATCACTCGGCGAAAATATCGGAAATTCGCTGCTTGAAGAAGATCTCATCGATGACGCAAGGCAAATTTTGCAAAAAGGTAGGGAGCTGGGTGTTAAAATTTACCTACCGGTAGACGTCGTCGCGGCTCAGACCTTTTCGGCAGAAAGCGCCGTGAAGTTTGTCCCCGCACAAGAAATACCAAGCGGCTGGATGGGGCTAGATATCGGACCGGCGTCGATTAGGCTCTTTAAAGAGGTCATCGCCGACGCGCAAACCATCTGGTGGAACGGGCCGATGGGAGTTTTTGAGATGGATAAATTTAGCAAAGGCAGCATCAAAATGAGCCACGCTATCATCGACACTCACGCGACTACGGTCGTTGGCGGCGGCGATACGGCCGACGTCGTAGAGCGCGCTGGAGACGCCGACGAGATGACATTTATCTCAACTGGCGGCGGCGCGAGCCTGGAACTCATCGAGGGCAAGGAGCTACCCGGCATAAAGCCGCTTAGAAAGGCTGCGGAGTGAGGTTTTTAGCAAATTTAAAGTGCAATCACACCAGAGCGAGCTTTAAAGAGTACGCCAAAATTTTAGACGCAAATTTAAGCGTAAACGACGACGTGACGGTATTTCCTCCGTTTAGCGCGCTTGATCTTGCGGCTCATAAATTTAAACTCGGCGCGCAAAATTTCTATCCGTGTGAAAGCGGCGCTCACACCGGCGAGATCGGCAAGGCGATGCTGGACGAGTTTGGCGTAAAAAGCGTGCTGATCGGGCACTCTGAGCGGCGCGAACTCGGCGAGAGCGAGGAGCTTTTGCGCGCTAAATTTGACTTCGCCGTAAAGGCGGGCTGGCAGATCGTCTACTGCATCGGCGAAAATTTGAGCGTGAACGAAGCGGGTCGCACGAAGGGGTTTTTAGCGGAGCAGCTAAAAAATATTGAGCTTAGCTACGAGCGGCTGCTGATCGCCTATGAGCCCGTATGGGCGATAGGCACGGGCAAGAGCGCTGGTACGGAGCAGATCGAGAATGTTTTAAATTTCATCCGCGAGCAGACGAGCGCGCCGCTACTTTACGGAGGCAGCGTAAACGCCGCAAATATCGGCGGGATCGCGGGGATCAAAAACTGCGATGGGGTGTTAGTAGGGACCGCGAGCTGGGACGCGTCGAAGTTTTTAGAGCTTATATGCGTTGTCTCGTGAGCGCCTTTTAATGAGTTTGAAATTTTAAGTCTGCGACAGGCTACATGCCTAGTCTTGACTTAAAATTTCTACACAACATTAAAATCCATCTCACGATACTGCCGCTATTAAATTTGGTTTAAAATTTAAATATCGCTTAAAAGTCAAACAAAATAAAAGGAGAAATGATGATACTAAAAGGTAAAAAAGGTCTGATCGTCGGTGTCGCCAACGCCAAGTCAATAGCTTACGGCATCGCAAAAGCTTGTCACGATCAAGGTGCACAGATGGCATTTACATACCTAAACGACGCTCTTAAAAAGCGCGTAGAGCCGATCGCTGAAGAGTTTGGTAGCAAATTTGTCTACGAGCTTGACGTAAATAACCAAGCTCACCTAGACGGGCTTGCGGATCGTATCAAAGCAGATCTCGGCGAGATAGATTTCGTCGTGCACGCTGTGGCTTACGCACCAAAAGAGGCACTTGAGGGCGAGTTTGTAAACACCACAAAAGAGGCATTTGACATAGCGATGGGCACTAGCGTCTACTCGCTGCTAAGCCTTACTCGCGCGGTTTTGCCAGTGCTAAAAGAGGGCGGCTCGGTGCTCACTCTTACATATCTTGGCGGACCAAAATTTGTGCCACACTACAACGTAATGGGCGTTGCCAAAGCAGCACTTGAAAGCTCAGTTCGCTACCTAGCACACGACCTTGGCGCTAAAAACATCCGCGTAAATGCGATCAGCGCAGGCCCAATTAAAACGCTTGCCGCAAGCGGTATAGGCGACTTTAGGATGATCTTGCGCTACAACGAAGTAAACAGCCCACTAAAACGCAACGTCACCACTGAAGACGTCGGCAACAGCGCTATGTATCTGCTTAGCGACCTAGCTAGTGGCGTAACAGGTGAAGTGCACTACGTAGACTGCGGCTACAACATCATGGGAATGGGCGACGTGGCTACCGACGCCGAGGGCAACACGATCCTAGCTTGGGACGCAAAATAATCTACTAATACAAATTTGGCGTGGTGACTCGCCAAATTCTTCTTTAAAATTTCACTAAATTCACCGCAAGGGCATACAAAATGAGCTTTAGATGAGCTTATAGACGCAATAGTCCAGACTGGGCACTGATCAAGGAATGGCTAAAAGAGACTAATGAAATTTGTCTCTTGATGAAAGCAGGGCGCAAGGCGAGCTTTTAGGGCTTCAAGTAGTCACTCGATCGTCGATGGGTGTGCTTGTTTATAGGTATGGTGGCATCGTGATGAATGGAGGTTGGCTGCGCCTACTTGGTTCAGGATGTGAGCAGATGAAGCGCGGAATTTACAGCTTTAACCTTGGCAAAAACTTTAGCGAGGCAGGGTAGATGCCTAGCAATTTGTTCGTGGCAAACGATGTTTTGTATAAATTTTTCGTGATAAACGGCGGTGCCTTTGATGGCAAAGCCGGCAATGTCTTTTACTACATGCCAGACAAGTGGCAAATGGGAAGATGCGCAGCTTGTCTACTCGCAGTTTTTATACTGGGCGCTATGTGGCGATATATCTAAATTTTGCGAGCTTTACTACTGGGATGACTGGCGTGAAGATGTGAAAAATTTTAGCCTTGATAGGATGATATTTGTACTACTGCCGATACTTTAGCAAGACACCAACATAAGTCTAAGGCTAAAAGATATGAAAAAAGATATTATTTGCATGAATGAATATTTCATTTTTGTCTTCAATGGCGTCTAATAAATTTGCATGATACTTCTATTAGATCCAAGAGTTTTGCTCTATCTTATTTAAATTTTAAAATTTCTTCATAGTCTATCTAAGAGTGTTTATAAAAAAATTCTGAGCGCTAAAAAAGTAAAATTTATTTTAGATTTCTTAAGCCTTTTTTGATAAAAATTATCTATAAAATTTAAGAATTTTTCTATTAAAAATTAACCTTATTTAC
The DNA here is from genome assembly GCF_002913945.1 of Campylobacter concisus. Lineage (GTDB taxonomy): Bacteria > Campylobacterota > Campylobacteria > Campylobacterales > Campylobacteraceae > Campylobacter_A > Campylobacter_A concisus_P. Next base: position 181,606 of record NZ_POZK01000017.1, read on the forward strand.
TAC
>NZ_POZK01000018.1:0-15990 GCF_002913945.1 Campylobacter concisus
ATTTAAAAAAATCTCTGATTTTGCCCATTGATAGAATAAAACAACAACTTAATAAATTATACGAATATTTAGGCAATGCTAAAAGCAGTTCAGAAAAAGATAACTATCAAAGTATAATAAAAACATATTTATCTAACATGAAAAAATATCAAGAAATTTTGCATATTCAAGAACCTGACTATAGATTATGGAAAAATAGTTTTTTAAAAATAGTAGAGGCAAAGCAAAGATTTGTCGATATATGCAAAAAAGATTATGAAAAAGAATTTATAGAAATTAACATGAAAAATAGTAATTGGAACGATAATGTTCTAAAACATATGCGAGACAGCGGTGAGATAACAAAAACAGTAGAAAAACATAGCGATTGCGAAAGGCGTATTAACTTTCATATAGAATATTTATTTTTTGAAAAATGGTTAAAAAATCAAGGTATTGTTTCAGAAATAGGATTTGATATGTTAGATCTTATATATGGAAAAATAGGTGTAAAACAATTAAAATCTCGCGAATTATTATCTCCACCAAGCGAAGCAGATATAGAAAAGTATATTCTGGACATATATAAAACTAAATAGCTGCAGAGTCAAATCTAATTAATATAATGAATTTAACAAGAGCAAATTAGTTGTCCCTCTAATAGTTGTGCTTAAATTTAAAAACATATTAACTACTGCAAATGTCTCGATCTATAAATTTCTGAAATGATACCCAAATAAGCTTGATTGATTTGTAAAATTTTTTAAATATAATACTTTAAAAACTAAAAGTAAAATAATTATTTAAGTAAAAATAATCAAATTTTACTTTAAAATACTTAAAATAGGCAAAAGTATATTTAAGAAAACTTTCCAAAATTTTATATTTTTTGATAAATATTATTAAACAAAATAAAATAGTTATCTATTGTTTAAGCTTTCTTGTCCTATACTTTTAAACTTTATATTGAAAAATTTAGAAGAAAGAGCGAGTAATGCGTGAGATTTTGAAGAGAGATGGCACAAGACAAGAATTTGTAGCATATAAGATAGTAGATGCGATAAAAAAAGCATTTGCTAGCGAAAATTTAGCTTATGATGAGAAAGTTTTTACAAATGTTGTCCAAGATATCTTTCAAAAATCAAGCGCGATAACAGTCGAAGACATCCAAGATGCGATCGAAAAAGAGCTATTTAATAGCGGATATTTCGACGTTTTAAAGAGCTTTATGCTCTACCGCCACACGCATAAGCTTCAACGTGAGCAAATTTTAGGCCTAAATGACGATACGACTTATATAAATTCAACTCAAACGATAAATGAGTACATAAACGGTACCGACTGGAGAATTTCTGCAAACTCAAATACAAGCTATTCAAACGCAGGTCTCATCAACAACACTGCTGGCAAAGTCATAGCAAACTACTGGCTAGACGCTGTTTATAGCAAAGAAGAGGGTCTTGCTCACAGAAATGGCGATTATCACATCCACGACCTTGACTGCCTTACAGGGTACTGCGCTGGCTGGAGCTTACGGGCTTTGTTAAACGAGGGCTTTAACGGCGTTCGTGGCAGAGTTGAGAGCAAAGCGCCAAAGCATTTTAGAGAAGCGCTTTATCAAATGGCAAATTTCTTAGGAATTTTGCAAAGCGAGTGGGCTGGCGCTCAAGCTTTTTCTAGCTTTGATACCTACCTTGCGCCTTACGTTTTTAAAGACGATCTAAGTGACGCTGAGATTAAAAAGGCGATAACTAGCTTTATTTTTAACCTAAACGTGCCTGCACGCTGGGGACAAAGTCCATTTACAAATGTCACTATCGACATCACTTGCCCAAGCGACCTAAGAGATCAGATCCCAACGAGTGATGATATACACCTCTTTACGAATGTAAAAGATGAGAAAATTTTGAAAAAAGCAAACGAGCGTGGCAGAAACAATTTGATCGATATGACCTACAAGGACTTCGAGCCTGAAATGGCACGCATAGATAAGGCATTTTACGAGGTTTTAACAGCTGGCGACAAGTGCTCGCAGCCTTTTACATTTCCGATACCAACGGTAAATATTACAGAGGATTTTGACTGGGATAGTGAAGTGGCGGATGTGCTCTTTGAAAATACCGCCAAAATGGGTTCAAGCTACTTTCAAAATTTTATCGGCTCACAATACACTTATGACGAAAATGGCAATAAGATAGAAAACGAAAAAGCCTACAAACCAGGACATGTTCGCTCTATGTGCTGCCGCTTGCAGCTTGATTTAAGAGAGCTTTTAAAACGAGGTGGTGGTCTTTTTGGTAGTGCCGAGATGACAGGCTCTATCGGTGTAGTTACTATAAATTTAGCTCGCCTAGGCTACAACTTCAAAGGCGATAAAGTCGCACTTTATAACAGGCTAAGCTATCTTTTGGAGCTTGCTAAATCGACACTTGAAAAAAAGCGTAAATTTATCCAAGAGATGTATGATAGAGGGCTTTATCCTTATACGGCTAGATATCTAAAGCACTTTAATAACCACTTTAGCACGATCGGTATAAATGGCATGAACGAGCTTCTTAGAAATTTCACAAATGATAAAGAGAATATCTCAACAAAATTTGGACGTGATTTTGCTATTGAGATGGTTGAGTTTTTGCGCGACAAGATAAGGACATTTCAAGAAGAGACTGGAAATTTATACAACCTTGAGGCGACTCCAGCTGAAGGCACAACATACCGCTTTGCTAAAGAGGATAAAAAGCGCTATCCAGACATCATCCAAGCAGGTGGCGGGGAGAATATTTACTACACAAACTCAACCCAGCTTCCAGCAAATTTTACAGATGATGCTTACGAGGCACTTGATTTGCAAGATGATCTTCAGACTTCATACACTGGTGGCACAGTATTTCACCTTTATATGAAAGAAAGGATCAGCTCACCTAAAGCTTGCAAAGAGCTTGTAAAGAGCATAATCTCAAATTATAAGCTTCCATATATTACGATAACGCCTGTATTTAGCGTTTGTTCAAAACATGGCTACATTGCTGGAGAGCACGAGTTTTGTCCGCTTTGTGATGCAGAATTAATAGAAAAAGAGAAAAACAATTCCAAATAAGGAGAGGAAATGACAGAAAAAGAAATTTTGGAAAAAGTACAAGATAAACGCACAAAATGCGTAGTCTATACTCGTGTTATGGGTTATCATCGCCCAGTTGAGAGCTTTAACCTTGGTAAAAAAGGTGAGCATAAAGAGCGTATTAAATTTGATGAATACGCAAGTTGCTGCAAAAGATAATCACCGCAGCCAATAAAAATATAAAAAACTCAAATAAAAAAGGCACAATCTTCTGTGCCTTTTAAATCTCAAAAGGTCCATAAATTTGCATAAAGTCTTTAGTATAACGCCATTTACTACGCTTGATTATCCAGACAAAGTGGCTGCAGTAGTTTGGTTTGCAGGCTGTAATATGCGATGCGTGTATTGCTACAATATAGAAGTTGTAAATTCAAATGGCAATATAGAAATGGATGAGGTTTGTAACTTTTTAGACCGCCGTATAGGTAAGCTAAATGGCATTGTCTTTAGCGGTGGCGAATGCACGGCAAATCCTTTGTTTTTGAAGCTTGCAAGAGAGGTTAAGTCAAGAAATTTTTGCCTAAAGGTCGATACAAATGGCTCTCATATTGAGATTTTAAAAGAGGCGATAGGCGAAGGGCTGATTGACTATATTGCACTTGATTTTAAAGCGCCAAAAGAGAAATTTACGGGCGTAACTGGCTCAAATTTATATGAAAAATTTATTAGCACACTAAAATATCTGCTTGAGATAAATTTTGATTTTGAAGTAAGAACAACCGTGCATGCAGATTTTTTAGATGAAGCAGATATTTCTTTGATGTCTGAAATTCTTTATGACCTTGGATATAGAGGCAATTATTATTTGCAAAAATTCCTTAGCACAGGTGAAAATTTTGGAAATTTAGTTGATGCTAAAAGTAGCTTTGATCCGAAAAAAATCATTTCAAAACTTCCTATCAAACTAAGAAATTTTTAAATTTCTACTCATTATTTTTAACAAAAATTTTTGCTTTGCAAAACTATAATCATTAAAACTAATAAGGAGAAACTATGCAAAATTTTAGCTTTTTAAACCCTACAAAAATAGAATTTGGCAAAGACAAAGAGCAAAATATCGGCAGATACATGAAAGAATTTGGCGTTAAAAAGACGCTTATCATCTATGGCAGCGATAGGATAATAAAAAATGGCCTTTTTGATGTCGCAGCAAAGAGCCTAAGTGTAAATGGCATCGAGTTTTGCAAGATAGGTGGCGTGAAGTCAAACCCAGTGCTAAGCAAGGTAAATGAGGCTATAAATTTAGCTAAAAAGCAAGGTGTTGATAGCGTGCTAGCCATAGGCGGCGGCTCGGTGCTTGATAGCGCCAAGGCTGTGGCCGCTGGAGTTAGATATAACGGCGACGTTTGGGACTTTTTTACCGGCAAAGATCCAAGTGAAGCGCTTATGATCTTTGACATCATAACTCTAGCTGCAACTGGCTCAGAGATGAACGGCGGCTCAGTCGTCACAAACGAAGCCACAAAACAGAAATTTGTTATGCATGGAGCATGTCTTTATCCAAAAGTTTCAGTGATAAATCCACTACTTCAAGCAAGTGTGAGCAAAGAGTACTTGGTCTATTCAGCCTCAGATATCATCGTTCACAGCATTGAGGGCTACTTTACGGCTAGCATTCAGCCTGAGATCATAAATTTATACATCGAAGCAAACATCAAAACCGTTATGAAAACGACTGAAATTTTACTAAAAGAGCCAGACAATTACGATGCTAGAGGCGAGTTTGCCTGGGCTGCGACGATGGCGCTAAATGGCCTAACATACGTTGGCACAGCTGGCTACTCTTATCCAAATCACATGATCGAGCACGCCATAGGCGCGGTGGTTGATTGCGCTCATGGAGCTGGGCTAAGTGTGGTGATGCCAGCTTGGATGAAGTGGTATAAGAGTAGAAATTTAGAGGCATTTAAGCGCTTTGGCAAAGAAATTTTTGGCGTGGATGACACAGACGAGGCTATTAAAAAGCTAAAAGAGTGGTTTAGCAAGATCGGCACGCCAACAAGCCTAATTGAGATCGGCGTTGATGAGTCAAATTTAGACGAGATCATGGCGCTAGTTTATGACTACGCCAAGGGCAGGGGCTTGGAGCAAATTTATACAAAAGAAGCTATAAGTGAAATTTTTGCCTTAGCGAGATAGAATTTATCTAAATTTTACAAAGGAAAGATATGAAAAAGATCGCCCTTATAGCAGGAGCTAGTGGTGCTTTAGGAAGTGAAATTTTAAAAAATTTATGCCAGAGTGAGCATTATAGTAAGGTCATCGCTCTTGTTAGGCACGAGCTAGAATTTACTCATGAAAAGCTTGAAGTAAAGATAGTAAATTTTGATGATTTTAAAGATGAGGTGCCATTTATCGCTGATGACGTTTTTTGCGCGCTTGGCACGACGATGAAAGCCGCAAAGCACAAAGAGCAGTTTTACAAAGTCGATGTGACCTATCCGATAAATTTCGCCAAATTTGGCTTGGAGTGCGGCGCAAAACGCTTTGTTTTACTCTCGGCCGCAGGTGCTAGCAGAAAGTCAGGCTCGTTTTACCTAAAGGCAAAAGGTCAAGCAGAAGCAAAGATAAAAGAGCTTGGATATAGCTCATTTCAGATCGCTAGGCTGCCACTTATCGAGGCTGAGAGAAAGGACTTTAGACTTGGCGAGTATCTAGCGATAAAGGCGTTTAAATTTATCCCAAAAGGTTTTTTTGACGAGTATCGTCCGATGAGAGCGGCTGACATCGCTAAAGTGATCGTGCAAGTAGCGCAAGATGACCATAGCGAGGGTGTCAAAATTTATAGTCCTATGGAGTATGCGAAGTGAAAAGATACATCGCCATCACTGGGGCAAGCTCAGGCATAGGAGCGGCCGCAGCAAAGGCATTTGCAAGGCGCGGGGAGAATTTGATCCTAGTTGCAAGGCGGGGCGAGCTTTTAGAAGAGCTAAAAAGCGAGATAGCTAAATTTTCGGGTGTTGATGTCGTTATAGAGATTTGTGATCTCTCAAAGCAAGAAAATGCCCTCTTGCTTTGGCAAAATTTAGAAAAATATGAGCTAAAAGCACTTATAAACAACGCCGGTTTTGGCGACTACAACAAGGTCGGCGAGCAAAATTTAGACAAGATCACACAGATGATAAATTTAAACATCATCTCACTTGTGACGCTCTCAACGCTCTTTACTAAAAAATATAAAGACAAAGATACACAGCTTATAAACATCTCTTCGATAGGCGGCTACAAGATCGTGCCAAACGCCGTCACCTACTGCGCTAGCAAATTTTTCGTAAGTGCCTTTAGCGAGGGACTTTACCACGAGCTAGCGCAAGATAAGCAGGCAAAGATGCAAGCAAAAGTGCTGGCCCCAGCTGCCACAAAGACAGAATTTGGCATGGTAGCAACTAGCAAAGAGAGCTACGACTACGACAAAGCGTTTAAAAAGTACCACACGAGCGAGCAGATGGCGGAGTTTTTGCTTCGCCTTTATGATAGCCATTACTGCGTTGGTGCGGTCGATAGAGATAGCTTTGAGTTTAGCCTAAGTAGTCCCAAATTTGACTACGCTATCAAATACGAGCCAAAAGATAGCTAGGCGCTAAAGCCCTGGTAGCCTACGCCAAGGCTAGTAAAGCAAAAAGTAGGACAAAATAAAAAGGCAGATCATGAAATGCGTTAGAGTTGCTATTTTAGGGGTTTGTTTAGTAGGTGCTTGCTTTGGAAATGAACTTAAATTTGACGAGAGTAAGTTTGAGCTAAAAAGCGTGCAAGTTGGCGATAGGATGCTTAAATTTAGAGCTTATGAGGGCATAGTCTATGTGGCAAAGCCGGTTAGCGAATATGAGGTCTTAAATTTTTATGTGCCAGAGGGTAAATTTAGCGACCAAAAGGCAGCTATTTTCATGCCAAATGCGATCGGCGGCTACATGAGCGCAATGCCACAAAAGCCAGAAATTCAAAACGAAAAGCCAAATGCCACTCTTGAAGCGCTTCTTAGAGGCTATGTCGTAGCAAGCGTTGGTGCTAGAGGCAGGACGCTAAAAGATGGTGAGAAATTTATCGGCAAAGCGCCAGCTGCGATAGTCGATCTAAAAGCCGCTGTTAGGTATTTAAAATTTAACGATAAATTTATGCCAGGCGATGCAAATAAGATCATCTCAAACGGCACGAGTGCAGGCGGCGCGATGTCGGCACTTCTTGGCGTTAGCACAAATGCAAAAGAGTACGAGCCATATCTTAAAGAGCTAGGAGCTGCGAAAGCAGACGATCAAATTTATGCTGCTTCGATCTACTGCCCTGTTACAAATTTAGAGCATGAGGACGAGGCGTATGAGTGGATGTTTGGGGATTTGGATAAATTTGAAAGGATTGATTTTGCAAGTCTTGATGTGAGCACTTTTAACGACAGAAGCAAAAAGCCAAAGACTATCATAGGCGAGCTAAACGCCACGCAAAAAGAGCTCTCACGTGAGTTAAAAGGCAAATTCCCTGCCTATCTAAACTCGCTAAATTTAAAAGACGCCAAAGGCCACGCGCTAAGCCTTGATGAAAAGGGTGAGGGCAGCTTCAAAGAGTATATAAACTCACTGCTACAAAGGGCATTTACCGCTACAAAAAGCAGCGATAAAAGCACGCTCACGCCTAAATTTATCACTCTTGACACGCAGGGATGTTCGCTTGGATATACGTTTAAGCTTGAAGACTTCATCGCCTCGCTAAAACGTGCCAAAGCGGTGGTTGCCTTTGACGGACTTGGGCTAGAGAATCCTGAAAACGATCTATTCGGCGATAGCAAAACGCCTGCAAAGCACTTTACTAAATTTGCAAAAGAGCGAAGTGGCGGCGAGATGGCGGAGGCTAGCGTCATAAAGATGATGAATGCGATGAACTACACTAAAAATAAAAATTCGGCGAAATTTTACCGCATAAGACAGGGCACAAACGATACCGACTTAGCCCTCGCCGTGCCTGCTATACTCGCACTCTCACTTAAAAATGCTGGCAAAGAGGTTGATTTTGAAGCGGTTTGGGGACAAGGTCACAGCGGCGACTACGATTTAGACGAGCTTTTTGCTTGGATAAAAAGAGTGGAGAATAGATAAATTTAAGGAGTTTTAATGTTTAAAAAGCTATTTTTACTAGCGGTTTTGGCGGCTTTTGCCTTTGGGACGGAGGCGAAAGTGAGCTTATATGAGCTACTTTCAACGCCAAATAACAAGAGCTTGCTAAAGCGGCTTGGCAGGGAAAATATCCTTAGCTCAAAGAGTGAGCCAGGCACGCAGGCGATCTTTTTTGCGAGTGCAAAGAGCAAGCCAGAGTTATTTTACGTGCTTGAGTTTTACAAGGACGAGGCGGCTTATAAAAAGCATCTAAACTCGGCGCATTTTAAGAAATTTGCAAGCGCAAGCGCTGAAATTTTAGCTAGCAAAAAGGCTATAAACGTGAGAAAACGGGCTGCTTTTTCTAAAAATTTAACGCCAGAGCGCCTAAAAGATGGCTACTTTCACATCACAAACTTAAGCCTTTTAGCAAAAAGTGATGCGAAATTTGAAAAGATCATCAAAAAATATATGCAAAAAAGCGTAGATGAGGGTGCTTATGCGCAGTTTGCCTTTAGTCAAAAAGAGGCACCTAATAAGTGGGTGCTGGTTGAAATTTACAAAGATGAGGCTAGCTTTGAGAGCTACCGCCACAGCGAAAACTACAAGGCTTACGCCAAAGAGCGAGCTGGGCTGATAGATGAATTTGACGGTTTTGGTCTTAAGAACGAGACCTCATTTAGCAAGGTAAAATTTTAGGAGATGTTATGAATAAAATTTCACTTTTTTGCGCACTAGCACTCATTGCCAGCACGGCTTTTGCCCTTGATAGGGCAGGATGTGAGAGTTTAAAAGATGTGAAAATTTTAAACAACGAGATGATAGATACGGTGTGGAATGAGAGTGGCGAAGTATCAGCCGATAAGATGTCCGCGCTAACTGGTGGTAGTAAAAATAGTATCAAGGCAAAGCCTCACTGCGTGGTGCATGGCAAACTCTATAAACGCACCGTCTCAGATGGCAAAGAGTATGCGATTGATTACGAGATAAGGCTGCCAGAGCAGTGGAATGAGAAATTTTTATTTCAAGGCGGGGGCGGTATGGACGGCTTTGTAGCGCCTGCTCTTGGCGCGGTGCCGATACGCACAAGCACAGCCACGCCAGCGCTTCTTAGAGGCTACGCGGTCGTCACAACAAACTCAGGCCACCCAGAGCCAACGGCTGAGTTTGGGCTAGATCAGCAAGCAAGGCTAGACTACGCCTATCAGGCGATCGGCAAGGTCACGGACGCATCTAAGCAAATTTTAGCCGCCGCATACGCCAAAAAGCCAAAGCATAGCTACTTTATGGGTTGCTCAAATGGCGGCAGGGCAGCGCTCATAGCAGCACAGCGTTATCCGCTAGAATTTGATGGCGTCATCGCTGCAAACCCTGGCTTTAGGCTATCTCGCGCGGCGATCGCTCAGCAGTGGGACAACCAAGCTCTTATGAAGATAGCTCCGAAAAATGAAAAGGGTGAGAAAATTTTTGCAAATGCACTAACTAAGGACGATCTTGATAAGCTAAGTCAAGCCGTGCTAGAAAAATGTGACGCCTTAGACGGACTAAAAGATGGGATCATCAATGCGTGGGAAGCGTGCAAATTTGACCCTAAAAGCTTAAATTTGCTAAAGCAAAAGATAGCGGCGATAGAGAAAATTTTTAACGGAGCCAAAAACAGCAAGGGCGAGCAAATTTATAGTGGCTGGTTTTACGACTCAGGCGTGAGCGCTGAGGGCTGGAGGCAGTGAAAGCTGGGCGACTCGCAAGATGCCAGCAAGCCAAACGCTAGAAATATCACGCTATCAAGTGGCTCGGTGAATTATTACTTTTTAACGCCAGCACAGCCAAATTTTGACACGATAAATTTTGAGTTTGACAAAGACACTCCAAAAAATTTCGAGACCGCAGCGATAAATGATGCCGTATCAACAGACCTTAACACATTTAGCGTAAATGGCGGCAAGCTAATCATTGTAACTGGCGTCTCAGACCCAGTTTTTTCGGCAAAAGATCAAAGGGACTGGTTTAAAAAACTAGAGGCTGATAATGAAAATAGCCAAAATTTCGCGGCATTTTTTGCTCTGCCGGGACTAAATCACTGCGGTGGCGGCAACGGTATAGATGACGTGGATCCTTTAGGTGCGCTTGAAGCGTGGCATGAAAAGGGCGAAGCACCAAAGAGCATGCTAGCAAAAAGCAAGAGCTACGCTGGCAAGGAATTTTTAGTCTGCGCGTATCCAAAGGTGGCTACATATGTTGGCAGTGACGCGAGCAAGGCAAGTAGCTTTGTTTGCAAGTAAATTTAAGGATAGAAAATGAGTGAAATTTTAGTTGTATCAGGTCACACTGACCTTGAAAATTCCTTTGCAAATAAAATCATATTGGACGAGCTAAAAAAGCACGTGCCAGAGGCCAAATTTGACATACTAAGCGAGCTTTATAAAAACTACGTGATCGATGTAAAAGCCGAGCAAGAAAAGCTAGTAAAGGCTGATGTGATCGTACTTGTTTATCCATTTTTCTGGTACGGTGTGCCATCGCTTTTACAAAAGTGGTTTGAGGACGTGCTAGTTCATGGCTTCTCTCATGGCAGCAAGGGAGATAAGCTACGTGGCAAAAAGCTGGTGCTTTCATTTACTTCTGGCGCGCCTGAAGAGCTTTATAAAAAAGAAGCGCTTCAGCGATACGAGATAGAGGAGTTTCTGCCGCCACTTAGGGCTCTAGCAAATATGTGCGGCATGGAGTTTGCAGGCTATGTTTATAGCGGAGGGCTATCATATCAGAGCAGGCACGATGAGGCAAAGCTTGCTTTGATGAAGGAAAAGGCGCTTGATCATGCAAAGAGGCTAGGCGAGCTGATAGGTAAAATTTCATGATACCAGCAAAATTTTATAAATATGTTTTTGCGTTTATAATGTCAGCATTTATGGCGTTTTTTATGTCATTTATGCTGACATATCTAAACCTTGGTTTTATTGATGGCTTTGTTAAAATTTGGCTAATCGCCTACGTAAAAGCCTTTGTAGTAGCTTATCCTGTGCTTTTGTTAGTCTCTCCATTTGTAACAAAACTCACACAAATTTTATGCAAAAAATAAAATAATAATATACGTTATCAATAAAAATTATTATTTACTTATTTTAATTATTTGGTTATAATCCAATCAAAATTTATCAAAATAGGAGTCAAAATGAGACAGTACGAAACATACAAATGCGAAAAATGCGGCAACGAGATCGAGGTACAAAAAGTAGGTGGCGGCACACTAGCCTGTTGCGGTGAAGAGATGAAATGTGTGACTGAAAATTTAACAGCGGTAAATTTGATGAAGGCATTTGCTGGCGAGTCACAAGCTAGAAACAAGTATGAGCTTTATGGTGATTTAGCCAAAGAAGCAGGCTATCATGCTATTGCTAGACACTTTTACGAAGCAGCTGAAAATGAGAAATGGCATGCAAGGGCGGAGTTTAAAAAATATCACGAGCTAATGAACGATCCAATTGACAAGATGGATAAAAATTTACTTGATGCGGCAGCTGGCGAAAACTACGAGCATACGACGATGTATCCAGACTTTGCAAAGATCGCAAAAGAAGAAGAGTTAAGAGATGTTGAGAGGCTATTTAACGCGATCGGCAAGGTTGAGGTTGAGCATGAGAGAGAGTATCTAGAGCTTAAAAAGATGCTTGATGAAGAGGGCTTTTTTGAAAGCGACGAGGAAGATGTCTGGGTTTGTGAGGTGTGCGGACACGTTCACAGAGGCAAAAAAGCTCCAGGTGCCTGTCCACTTTGCAAAGCTCCAAAAGAGTATTTTAAGCGTGAATTCCTAGGCTAAAAAGCCAAAATAGCCAAAGTGCTTTGCTTTGGCTATGAATTTTTTATTTCAAATTTACTCCCTTATAAGCAAAAAGTACTATAATTATTTTAAATTTTTATAAGGAGAAAGAGATGAAAAAATCACTTTTAGTTTTAGCTACTCTTGGCTTTGCACTAAGCCTAAACGCTGCAGATCTTACAGATACTTGCAAATCATACTTCTCAGACATCGATAAGATGGTTGAGGCTTACAAACAAGCTGGTCAAGAGCAACAAGTAAAAATGTACGAAGATCAAAAGAAACAATCAATGGATCAACTTGCTGCACTTCCAAAAGAGCAACAAGACGCTACTTGCAAACAAGCTAAAGAGATGTTTGCTCAAGTAATGGAACAAATGAAAAAACAAGGTCTTTTAAAATAAATTTTTATGGCTAGACTTTCTAGCCATATCCTAATCCTCTTTTTCTAATTCGTTATTTACGCCGATCTCTTTTACTTCTATGTCTTTTTGATCGTCTGGAGACAAGCGTTTAAAATTTTCAAGTCTACTAACAAGACCATCTCTACCGCTAAAACTTGATGCAAGGGCGTTAAAATGTTTATTTGCAGTATTTAGTGTATTGCTAAGTCTATTCATATGCTCGGCTACATTGCGGACTTTATCATAAATTTTAATCGCACTTCTTACGATATTTTTGGCCTCTTCATTGCCACGCTCTATTCGCCATAAATTTGCCACTGTGCGAAGAATAGGCATAAGCGTAGTGTGAGATACTAATATTACACGCTTTTGAAATGCGTAGTCAAAAAGAGAACTATCAAATTTCATAGCCTCGATATATGCTGGCTCAATTGGTATAAACATCAATACAAAATCAGGGCTATCAGGTACGATCTCACCGTAATTTTTGCTATTTAAGCTATCTATGTGATTTTTCATAGAAGCAATATGCTCTTTCAGTGCTAAATTTAGTTCTTCTTCATTGCTGGCTGTGATAGCCTTTTCGTAAGCTATAAGTGAGACTTTAGAATCAACTATTAGGTGTTTGCCATCTGGTATCTTTACTATAAAATCAGGAATAAGACGTTTGCCTTCTTCGTTCTTGAAATTTTGTTGTGTCAAGTAATGCTCATCTTTTACAAGTCCAGAAGCCTCAAATGTGCGTTCAAGCTGTATTTCACCCCAGTTCCCAAGTGTTTTGTTGCTACCTTTTAGTGCAGTGGCTAGTGAGTTTGCCTCTTTTGACATTGAGATACCAATCTCACTTATGTGCTTAATCTGCATTCCTAACGCGCTCATGCCCTTAACTGATTCATCGTGGACTGCATTTACGCGCTCTTGAAAGGTTGAAATTTGCTCCTTTAGTGGCTTTAGTAAAAGATCTAAAGAATTTTGGCTATTTTGTGTAAAATTTGCACTTTTTTCTTCAAATATTTTATTTGCAAGATTAGAAAATTCCAAATTTAACTCATTTTTTACTTTTAATAAATTTGCCTCTTGCTCTTTTAGGCTATTTTCTTTTGCTTCTATTTCATTTCTAAGCACAGCCATATCACGTTTTAATCTATTTTCTCTCTCACTTGCTTCAACTAAAGCATTTTTATTTTGATTTAGTTCGGTTAGTGCCGCATTAAAATTTGTTTCATTGTTTTTAGCTCGTTCATTTGCCGTTCCGATACTCTCTTTAAGCTCGTTTATTACACGCTCCATCGCATCTTCGGCTTCGTCTTTTTGTGCTATTTTGGTTTTTAGCGAATCGATCTCACCGATAAGCTCGTCTATTCGCTCGTGATTTGACATAAGCCTTGCTTTTTGCTCGCTAATTAGTTGCAGATTTTCACTATTTTTAGATACTAAATTTGTTAGATTTGATGAAATTTCAAAATTTTCTTGCTCTTTTTGTGTCAAATTTCTTTTTAGCTCGAGTTTGTCTCTACTAAATGAATAGATGACAAATATCGCAATCAAAAATAGTACTCCTAAAAATATGGCAGCATAAAAATAGAAATCTTGTTGCATTTAGTATCCTTAAAAAATAAAGAAATTTTAATAGTTTTACAAAAAGCAAAGAGGCCACTCCTTGCTTTTATGGTAAATTTTTATGCTTCTAGCACTGCTCCGTTACTTGCGTTTGTGACTAGTTTGCGGTATTGCCTTAGCCAGCGAGATGTTAGCGCTTTATCAACTGGCTTAAATTCCGCTCTTCTCTTTGCGATCTCAGCTTCGCTTAGGCGAACGTTTATCTCGTATTTATCGACGTCTATATCGATGATATCGCCATCTTGTAGCAAGCCTATCATGCCGCCTTCAGCTGCTTCTGGACTTACGTGACCGATGCTTAGACCTCTTGTCGCCCCGCTAAAGCGACCATCCGTGATGAGCGCTACGTCCGCGCCAAGTCCTCGTCCCATGATGAGCGAAGTAGGGCTTAGCATCTCTTGCATACCAGGGCCTCCGCGCGGGCCTTCGTAGCGGATGACGACGACATCGCCTTTATCTACTTTACCGCCTGAAATACCAGCTATGGCTTCATCTTGTGAGTTAAAGCAGACTGCTTTGCCGCTAAATTTACGCTCGCCAACGATGCCAGCTGTCTTGATTACACAGCCTTGCTCGGCTAAATTTCCAAATAAAATGGCAAGTCCGCCAACTTGTGAATAGGCGTTTTCTACTTTGTGAATGATACTCTCATCTTTGATATCACTTATCTTTACACGCTCTCCCAAAGTTTCGCCACTAACTGTGAGATTATCCAAATTTAGCATGCCATTATCTCTGCGTGAAATTTCTTTTATCACCGCATTCATACCACCAGCTCTGCCGATGTCCTCCATGTGCACGTTTGGCAAGCTTGGACTGATCTTGGCGATGTGAGCGATGTTTTGGCTGATTTTATTTAGCTCTTTGATGTCTAAATTTACGCCAGCCTCTCTTGAGATAGCTAGCATGTGAAGGACGGTGTTGCTGCTGCCACCCATCGCCATATCAACGACAAGCGCGTTGCGGATCGCCTTTTCGTTTAGTATGTTTCTTATCTTAAATTTCTCATCAAGTGCGATCTCACAGATTCTGCGAGCAGCCTGTCTAATAAGCTCCTCACGCTCCGGAGTTAGTGCTAGGATAGTGCCGTTGCCAGGAAGTGCTATGCCCATTGCTTCACAAAGCGTGTTCATGGAATTTGCCGTAAACATACCGCTGCAGCTGCCACCGCTTGGGCATGCATTGCACTCGATATCTTTTAGCTCAGCCTCATCTATCTCTTTGGTCTCAAATTTACCAACCGCCTCAAACGCAGTCGCAAGATCTATCGGCTTGCCATCTTTTGTGTAGCCCTTTTTCATTGGGCCACCGCTTACAAACACGGTCGGTACATTTACTCTTAAAGCGCCCATAACCATGCCAGGGACGATCTTGTCGCAGTTTGGTATACAAACAAGTGCATCAAGTGCGTGCGCGTTCATCACGGTCTCTATCGAGTTTGCGATGATCTCGCGGCTAGGCAAGCTATATAGCATGCCTCCATGCCCCATCGCGATGCCATCATCCACGCCGATGCAGTTAAATTCAAACGGCACACAGCCATTTTTGCGAATCTCATCTTTTAAAATTTGTGCGTATTTGTTTAAGAAAAAGTGCCCTGGTATGATCTCTATAAAGCTGTTTGCAACGCCGATAAATGGCTTATTAAAGTCCTCGTCTTTTAGCCCAGTCGCACGTAAAAGTGAGCGGTGTGGGGCTCTTGTGTAGCCTTTTTTGATTATGTCGCTTCTCAAATTTGATCCTTTTTTAAAATTTGAGAGGATTTTATCACATATAAAGTATCAAAGATTTTAAAAAATTTTTGCAAATTTAAAAATTTTTTTATTACATAAATAACACATTAAATTTTTAAAATTTATCCAAAAAGGATGAGCTAAATAGCTACAAAATTTCGGTAATTTTAATCAAAGCAGTATGCAAAATAATAACGTAAAAATATTATCAATGTGTTATAAATATTGATTTATAGGG
>NZ_POZK01000019.1:0-146882 GCF_002913945.1 Campylobacter concisus
AATTTTGAGGATGAAATATTAATAAAATTTTAGGTGTTAAGCTATAAGGTTAAAATTTATTCTTTTTAACATCAGCTACTATTGTCTTAGCCATTTCATCGATTTGGGCGGTGATTTCATTCGTTGAGCTCACGATATCAACATTTTGCTTTGTAATGCTATCAATCTGGCTTACGCTTTGATTTATCATATTTATGCCTTCACTTTGCTCTCTGATGCTCTCACTCATCTCGTTAATGCTTTGAGTAAGTATATTTGCATTAGTTTCGATCTCACCAAGTGACTTTTGAGTTCGCTCAGCTAGTTTTCTAACCTCATCCGCAACTACAGCAAAGCCTCGTCCATGCTCACCAGCACGTGCTGCCTCGATAGCAGCGTTTAGAGCAAGTAGGTTGGTTTGATCTGCAATATCTCTAATAATAACGATGATATTTTTAATCTCTTCAGATTGTTTTATAACATCTACAGTCTTTTGACTAATTGCGCTCATTGAGCTACTCATTTGTTCGATTGCAGCAGCACTTTCTTGGAGAGAATTTGCCTGTGTGCTAGCACCTTGAGTTACTTGTTTCATTGATGCATCTAAATTTTTGGCTTTTTCTTCTAAGAATTGTGCTTGTTTTAAGTTAAACGCAAGCATATTAGCTATCTCTTCGCCAAGCTCGTTTGTTACTAGTTCGACATTGCCTTTGGCATCCAAAATTCTTGAAGTAAAATCAGAATTTCTAAAATCATTAAAAGTTTTTTGGATCATATTTAAATCGCTACCGACTCTTTTCTCCAAAACATCTAGCATTTTATTTAAGACATCTTTTAATTCAATTAGTTTTGGATTAGCTGGAACATCTACTATTCTTGCTTTCAAATTTCCATTTTCTATCGCCTTTGCAGTCTCAACAGATTGAGATACCACTCTAGAGTCTTGATCGGCATTGTCAAAAATTTTAGCAATATTATCATTTATTAGTTTACTCATTACGCCAAATTCATCTTTTGTTGCTACCTTTGAAACAACTGGCTCTTTTATCTCAAAATTTAAAAATCTAAAGAAACTAACCAAGGCATCTGTAATAGTTTTAATCGGATTAAGCGATCTTTTTAGCAAGAAATATACAAACGCAGACAAGACAACTATAAATATAAAGGCTAAAATAATTTAAACTTTTAAAATAGGCAAAGTATGCGAGCTAAAGATATTTTGATCCATTGCTGTTATTGCCAACCAACCTTTGTCATTTATCTCTAACATATAAGCATAGACATCTTCGCCTTTTGTATTTTTATATGCTATTAATCCATTTTCATCAAATTTCTTTTCATTATATTGTTTTATTAGACTCTTTGCGATCTCATGAGGTTTGCCGACTAATTCTTTATTTGGGTGCATTATAACGTTGCCATTTTGATCTGTAACAAAAGCATAGCTGTATTCAGTCTTACTGATTTGCGATATATTATTGCTCAACTCCTCAATAGATGCATCTATGCCCGTAACTCCAATATTTTTAATAGGTGCAGCAAAAGTTATAACCATCGCATTTAATGAAGCTGCCATGTATGGATCAGTATATATTGGTTTATTCTCGGCTTTAGCTTGTTTATACCATCCTCTAACTCTTGGATCATATCCAGCTTTATTTTGCCCATTTGATCTAAACATAGCCCCATCCTCATATCCAGCGTAAACAAGAGTGATCTCTTTTCCAGATATAGCTTTTGCTTGAGATAAAGCTAAATTTATACCATCAGCATTCATCGAGCCATCACTTTTCTCGCTTATCTTACTAAGAGTCTCAGCCATTTTCTCTATAGCATACTGATTATTGGTAAAAAAGCTATTTAGTATGATTTTCACATCTTTTAAGATTTGCTTTTGAGTTTGTATTACTAGCTCAATAGCTTTATCATGAGCTGTGTTATAGCTAGCTAAAGATATTAGCGAGAATGATATAAATAATGCCAGTATTAGCATTAAAGATATTTTGTTTGCAATTGATCGCATTTACTGTCCTTTTACAAAAATTTTTAAGGTGCGATTGTATATTTTTTTATATTAAACAGTATTAAATAATATTAATTACAAAATAGTGATGTATACATTAAATAATAATTTTGAATTATTTTTTCATTTTAGATAGTTAAAATCAGCGAGATAAAATTAGAATTTAGGGGAGGCAAACCCCTAAATTCGGCTCTAAGATTAAAATTTATTCTTTCTAACGTCAGCTACTATAGTCTTAGCCATGTCGTCTATTTGATCAGTAATTTCGTTTGTTGTACCGACAATATCAATATTTTGTTTTGTAATACTGTCGATCTGACTTACACTTTGATTTATCATATTTATACCTTCGCTTTGCTCTCTGATGCTCTCACTCATCTCATTGATGCTTTGAGCTAGAACATTTGCATTAGCTTCGATCTCGCCAAGTGATTTTTGAGTTCGCTCTGCTAGTTTTCTAACCTCGTCGGCAACTACGGCAAAGCCTCTACCGTGCTCGCCGGCGCGTGCCGCTTCGATAGCGGCGTTTAGAGCAAGTAAATTTGTTTGATCGGCTATATCTCTAATAATAACGATGATGTTTTTAATCTCTTCGCTTTGTCTTGTTACGTCGCTAGCTTTTTGGCTAATGGCGTTCATAGAACTGCTCATCTCTTCTATAGCAGCCGCGCTTTCTTGGATAGAGTCGGCTTGCTTATGGGCTCCGTCGGTTAGGGTTCTCATAGATTCTGCTAGGATTTTAGCTTTTTCTTCTAGAACCTGAGCTTCTTTTAAATTTTCCCTTAGCATATTGCTTACTGCGTCACCCGCGCTTTGAAGGCCTACTATCATATCTCTTAGATCGCTTTCAAGCTCGGGTTTTAGCTCTAGTCTAGGAGTGTAGTCGTTTTTGTTGTAAGAAGCTAAAACTACGGCTATTCCTTTTAAATTTTCAGAAATAGAAGTAAAGAATTTATTTAGTAGATCTTTTAACTGAACTAAAGCCGGATTATTAGGCACGGAATTGATCTTAGCTCCCATGTGTCCTTTTATCATGAGATTTGCTATACCGTTCATCTCGTCTATTAGGGCGCTGTCTTTTTTAACGCCGTTAAGGACTTTTTCTATATTTTCGTTAATAGATTCGCTCATTCTACCGAATTCGTCCTGCGTAGTTACTACTATTTTTTCCGGAGCATTAGGGGCTTCGTAAGTGATAAATTTAAACGCGTCTTCAAGCTTGGTTTGAATAGTTCTAATAGGGCTAAGGGATTTTTTAAGAAGAGTAAATACGATAGCCGAAAGTATGACTATAAAAGCTACGGCTAAGATTATTTGAGCTTTTAATAAAGGTAAGGTATTAGACGAAAAAGTATCTGCTCCGATAGCGGCTACGGCTAGCCAGCCTTGATCGTTTATAGAAAGAACTTTAGCGGTTACGTTTTCGCCTTTATAGTTTGTATAAGGGATAAGTCCATTTTCATCAAATTTTTTAGCTGCAAAAGCCTCAGCAATATATTTGCTAGCAGGAACGGTTTTACCAACATTGTTTGGGTCATTGTGCATTAGCATTACGCCGTCTTTGTTCATTAAAAAGACGTAACCGTATTTCGTTTTACCCATTTCGAGAATTTTTTTACTTAAAGCATCTATATTTAAATCAAGCCCCAAAACACCATCAAAATTTCCATTTTTATTTACTGGAGCGGCAAAGCTAATTACTAAAGCATTAGACAAGGCAGCTTTGTAAGGTTCGGTATATATAGCACCATTTGCACTCTTTGCTGCTTTATACCAGCCTCTAGTTCTAGGATCGTAGTTATCGGCTGGAGTTGTTCTAGTGCCGTCAGACTGGAAAAAATGTCCATCACTCTCGCGACCATAAAAAATATCAGTAACTAGATGACTAACGCTTTCTTTTTGCATTTTTGTTTTTTCCATGTACGAGTCATCATTATTTGGTATTTGTGCTATATCTGAAGCAGACTTTTTGGCAACTTCTAAATAATCTTCAAAAAAAGAATCCGTGGTTGCTTTGATATCACTTAGAATCTGATCCTGGGTCTGGCTGACCAACTCTACTACCTTACTCTCCGCTGTATAGTAGCTAACTGCTGAAATAGCAGCAAACGAAATAACTAGCAATGAGATGATAATCATCGCTATCTTTGAAGTTATGGACTTCATCTTTCCTCCTTTAAAAAGTTAAAATCGCTTTAATTTATCGAAAAAGAATTAAAATTAGTATTAAATTTACCCTCTATTTAATGCTTTTTAAAAATTAATAAAGATATCTTGATAATTAAAAATTTTTGAATAAATTTTAGATCACAAAATACCACTAAATAAGATAGTTTTGTTTTTTGGTTTTTAGCCAGATATAGAGTATAAATTTTTACTTGAAAATCAATAAAATAACGCCTGAAATAATAAGGCAAATGGCTAAAATTTCTTTGTAATTTAGTCTCTCCCCAAGAAAAACAACAGCCAAAATGATAGCAAGCACAACGCTAAATTTATCAACCAAAGCCACTTGATAAACCTTGCCAACTTGCATCGCTTTAAAATACATGAGCCAAGATAGCCCGGTTGCTATGCCGCTTAGTATGAGAAAGAGCCAGTTTTTAGGACTTAGCGAGCTTAATGGCTGCCATTTTTTAGCCACGCTTAGAAGCAAAACAAGCATCAAAATGACAACGATCGTTCTTATAAATGTTGCAAAATCGCTGTCAATATCTTTTACGCCAAGTTTGGCAAAGAGCGCAGTAAGTGCAGCAAATATAGCCGAAAGGGCTGCGTAGATAAACCACTCTGGCATCTTTTTCCTTATAAATTTAAAGAGGCTTTTGCTTCGCCCCACTGTAAATTTAACCCTCGTACTCGCTTAGCATGTCGATAGTGGGCGCAAAAAATAGCGCGCCAGTAACAGGTGTACTAAAGTCAAGTAGCCTATCTGAGTTGCCTTTTGGCTCACCTATGAACATCTTTTTAAGCATCGCCTCAACGGTCGAAAATGTGCTTGCATAAGCGATAAAGTAGGTACCGCTCTTGCTGCCCTCAGTAAAAGGCATATTGCCGCGTACGACCTTTTTATCGTCGCCAACATTTGCTGCGGCTGAGTGAGAGTTGCTAGGCTTTTCATCCTCGCTCATTTCGATATCAAGCTGCTTTGAGCGCCCTATAACTCTCTCCTGCTCGCTCACGCTTGTGGCGTTCCACTCTTGCATTTTGTGGAAGTATTTTTGCACGAAAACGTAGCTTCCGCCCTTAAATTTAGCGTCCTCGTCGCCCACTTTTGCAAAATGGTCTCTATCCTCGCCATCAGGATTTTCAGTGCCATCAACAAAGCCGATGATCGCCCTTCCGTCGTGGTATTTAAAGCCTTGCACCTCGTCTACAAGATCAGCAAATTTATATAACACATCCTTTACACTTTGTGCCATATCAAAGCAGTCAGCCGCATTTAACGCACGGATATGGATGTGGATATCACCCTTTGTGCTAACGGCTTCGTGTTTATCGCCCTTGATCGCTTTAAAATTTACAAGCTCTTTTGGCAATTCTTTTGAAATTTCAAGCTTTTTCCAAGCATCATGACCCACACCAAGGACGCAGTTTACATTTTCATTTGCACCAAATCTAACCTTTGCGGTTTTATTTAAATTTACAACCAAAGCACAAAGCTTAGCAAAGCCCTCTTTACATGCCTTTTTGTCGCCTTTTAAGACCCATGTTTGAAAGACTGTGTTGTTACCAGGTGTTTGTGTGACCTCTTGTGAATTAAAACTCATTTTTTCTCCTTTAAATTTATGCGATATTTTCTAAATTTAGCTGTGAATTTATCTGTTCATCGTTATCATCAAAAACAAATTCGACCTTGTTAGCCCCAAAGCTCTTTGCTATCGCTTCAAGCGTGTCGCGAGCCGATTTATGGATCTTACCTTGAAGCTGAGAGATAAGACGAACGCTCATCTTTTTGACTTCGTTTCTAGCTTCTTCTATTAGCCTATTTTTATCTTCTTCTGTAAAAGTGCTTCCAAAAAAGCCATTTAGCGAATCAGGCAGTAAAAATGGTATAAATTTACCATTTTTCTCATCGTAAAATTTCATATCGGCGATTGAGAATTTATACTTA
This sequence comes from Campylobacter concisus, assembly GCF_002913945.1. Lineage (GTDB taxonomy): Bacteria > Campylobacterota > Campylobacteria > Campylobacterales > Campylobacteraceae > Campylobacter_A > Campylobacter_A concisus_P. Next base: position 6,117 of record NZ_POZK01000019.1, read on the forward strand.
CATGGGGGCATTTTTATCTTGTAGCTAGAGTTTGCGATCTGCATGATCTCGAGCTTTGGACTAGTTAGATCGTAGATGAAATTTATCTCAAACTCAAATATCATCGAAAGCTTCTTTTCGCTTACCAGCCACCTTAGATACTCTTTACCAAAATTTCCAAACGCATGGTCAGTTTTTGTGACGATCTCTTTGCTATATACTTGAAAAACAGATAGCTCACCAATGCTTTTTAGCTGTGAAATTTCAGTACTTACAGATAAATTTTGACTCTCATCTTTAGTCTTTTTTAACGCCTTATTTGACCTATAAAACGCAAATGCCAAAACAGCTAGTAAGATAGCTAATATCAAATTTGCATATTCGCTCATTTTTTCTCCTTTAAAGCTTGCTATTTTAGCTTAAATTTGTAAAGTAAAAGGAATTTTAGCTTGTTTTTGCTATCTTGAAATCCACAAAATAGCAAAAATTTTTAAAACAATTGAGAAAATGAAAAACCACTTTTTTCAAGCACTTCTTTGATCTTTTCTTGATGCTCAAGCCCCTTTGTCTCAAGCGTGATCGTGATATTAGCATCGCCATAGTCAAGCCTTGTTGAAAAGCGGTCGTAATCGATCTTCACGATGTTTGCGTTTGCTGATTTTAGGCTATCTGTTAGACTCATAAGTGCTCCTGGCTTATCCACAAGCGTTATTTGCAAAGTCATCTTGCGGTGAGACTTGATAAGGCCCTTTTCGATGATGATAGAAAGTACCTGTACATCGATATTTCCGCCACTTAGCACCACTCCTATCTTTGCACCTTTTTTAAATTTGATCTTATCATGCATAAGTGCTGCCACGCCAGCTGCACCAGCCCCCTCTACAACGATCTTTTGAGTCTCTAGCAAAAACAAAATCGCAGTTGCGATCTCTTCGTCATCGACCTGCACAAACTCATCAACGCACTCAATAATATTTGCTAGTGTGATCTCGCTAGCATCACGCACAGCGATGCCATCTGCTATGGTGCGGACTGATTTTGAGTTTATGCTTTTTTTAGCACCGTAGCTATTAAACATCGCTGGAGCGCCTTTTGCACCGACACAGATTACTTTTGTCTTTGGATTGACCTGCTTTATGCAACTAGCCACACCACTAGCTAATCCGCCGCCGCCAACTGGAACGATGACCATATCAAGATCACTTATCTCATCAAGCATCTCAAGCCCCACAGTGCCCTGCCCTGCCATGACGTACTCGTCGTTAAATGGATGAACAAAGGTCATGCCCTTTTCTTTGGCGTAATTGACCGCAAAAGCGTACGCCTCGTCAAAATTATCGCCATTTAAGATGACCTCTGCACCAAGGTCCTTTGTGCCAGCAACCTTTAGAAGTGGGGTTGATTCTGGCATGATGATGCAAGCATGCACGCCAAATTCCTTTGCGCTTATTGCTACACCTTGAGCGTGATTGCCAGCACTTGCAGCGACAACGCCACGTTTTCTCTCCTCATCGCTTAGGCTAGCTATTTTATTATATGCGCCTCTTATCTTATATGCGCCAGTTCTTTGTAAATTTTCTTCTTTCAGGTAAACACTTGCGCCTAAAATTTTACTAAGTTTTGCACTTAGTGCAAATGGGGTCTTAGTCACGAAATGACCGATCGTGATCTTTGCTTGGATGATTTTATTTAGTGAAACCATTTTTTTCAAATTTTCCTTTTTAAAATTATTCTTTTGCCCTTAGTAGCACGCCGCACTCGGTGTGATGAGTGTTTGCAAACTGATCAAAAATGGCAAATTTTATCACTTTATGGCTTTTACAAAGCTCTTTTAAATTTTCTTTTAGAGTCTCTGGGTTGCACGAGATGTAGATGATATTTTTAAATTTTTTGATGAATTTTACGACACTTTCACTAAGTCCTGCACGAGGCGGATCTACAAGGACGTGCGAGAAGTTAAAGTCGCTTAAATTTATCTCTTTTAGCCTGTTAAATTCCCTAATGCCAGCAAATGCGCTCATAAGCTCATCAGCGTCCATGCGTAGAAATTTGATATTTTTAGCTTTGTTTAGCTCACAGTTTTTAAGAGCATTTGCGATCGAGCTTTTTGAAATTTCAGTGGCAAGGACATTTTTAAATTTAAACGAAAGCGGGATAGTAAAATTTCCATGTCCACAGTATAGCTCGAGCAAGTCGCCGCTAGCTTCAACACATCCTTTTGCCCAGGCTATCATCTTTTCATTTACGGCTTTATTTGGCTGGATAAAGGCATTCTCACTTAGGCTAAATTTATAAATTTGACCTCCAATATTTAGCTCGTCTGTCAAATTTAGCTCACCACTTAGTAGCTTTTGCCCGCGAGATCTAGCAAGTATCGTGACATTAAGCTTATTGGCTAAATTTTTAATCTCTGCTTCAAACTCACTATCAAGCTTTTTGTGATAAAGAAGCGTGACTAAAGTGCCACTTTTGCAAGAGATAAATTCTACGCCAAAAAGCTTTGCGCCTAGTATTTCACTCTCTTGTAAGCTGTAAATTAAGCTTGGCATAAGCTCTGAAATTTGCTCACAAACCTTAGGGCACTCATCTATAAAAATTCTCTTGCCCTTCTCACTTGCATGCATGGTATAGCTAAGCTTGCTACCTTCGTGCCAGATACCAAACTCAGCCCTTGTGCGGTAGTGTTTTGGATTGGAGCTAAACACATCAAATTTGCCATCATAAAACTCTGAAAAATTTTGTTTTACAAGGTCAGTTTTAAATAAAATTTGCTCATCGTAAGGGGCAAAAAGAGTGCAAGAGCCGCACTCTTTTAGATAATTGCAATCCAAATTTATGCTTCTACTTTCTTTCCAACAAATCTAACTAGCGCCCAAATCGCTAAAAATCCGCAAGGAAGCGCGATCCAAACACTAAGACCAAGAGCAACTGGCAAGTAACCAACTAGCACACAAACCGCACAAACGCTAAGCGCATAGACCATTTGAGTTGAGACGTGATCGATATGATTACATCCTGCGCCCATTGATGAAAGTATCGTAGTATCCGATATCGGTGAGCAGTGATCGCCAAAGATCGCGCCTGTAAGCACGCCTGAAATATTTACGATCATATAAGCGTGCATCGCATCGCCCTCTAGGCCGTAGTTTTTGCCGACCGCATAAGCTAGTGGGATAGCTAGAGGCATTAAAATTCCCATCGTGCCGTAGCTTGTTCCAGTTGAGAAGCTAATAAACGAACCAAGGATAAAAACAGCAACTGGCAATATAAATTTAGGTGTTGAAGAGCTTAATAGATCAACCAAATATCTTGATGTGCCAAGCTCTTTGATAACAGCACTAAGACTCCACGCAAGGAGCAAAATCACAACCGTAATTATCATAGTCTTCCAGCCCTTTACCCATGTGCTGATAGCCTCTTTTACGTCAAAAATTTTACGCCAAACGCCCATTGTGATAGCTACGATACTAGCAAGTAATGCTGCTTGAAATAGTGATGTAGCTGAGTCTGCTGCGCCAAAAGTATCTTTAAATGTAGAAAATGAAAGTGGATTAGCGAGTGCATTTTTAAGAGCATCGCCCTCAAGTGCAGCAAGACCACTAAAGTAAAAACTAGTAAAAGCACCAATAACTAGCACAAGAAGTGGCACGACAGCGTTTGAGGCGCTTAGTTTTACGCCTTCTTTTGGCTCAAGTGTTTTATCTTCTAAGTCTTGAATTTGAGTTTTGCCTGAATGAAGTTCGCCCTTTCTAGCACGTCTTTCAGCTAATAGCATTGGGCCGTATTCACGTTGCATCAAGGCAGTACAAACTATAAAAAATAGTATAAAAAGGTTGTAAAATCTATATGGAATTGTCTCGATAAATATAGAATAAGCGTTAATTCCAGTCTCTCCAACTAGCTCATATCCCTTTTCAATGAGTGAAACCTCAAGGCCAACCCATGTCGAGATGATAGCAATACCAGCGATCGGTGCCGCAGTAGCATCGATGATAAAAGCTAGTTTTTCGCGGCTGATTTTAAATTTATCGCTTATTGGTCTCATAATAGGGCCTACTATTAAGGCATTTGCATAGTCATCGAAAAATACAAAAATTCCCATGAGCCAAGTTGAAATTTGAGCAGAGATACCTGTTTTTGCCTTTTTGCTAAGCCAAAGAGCAACCGCCTTTGTACCGCCCATCTTTGTGATGAGTGCGACCACACCACCAATACAAAGCACTTGAAGCAAAATACCTGAATCAGTCTTATCAGCCATTGATTCAACGACTCTTGAAACGATACCTGTAAAGCCTTTTACGATACCCATAAAGATGTTTTCATTGATGATGTTTATTAGAAACGTTCCGCTAAAAACACCGATAAATAGCGACAATATAACGTCTTTTGTGATAAAAGCAAGTGCTATTGCCACAACAGGTGGTATAAGCGTAAATACGCCATAAATTTCAGCGTTTCTCTTTGCCACTTCTGGATCGACACCAAAAAGCGCAACGCTAAAAAAAAGTAATAATAAAATTTGTCTCACAAGAACTCCTTAAAATTTTTCTATCGCAAGTCCAGCCCAAGTCTGCGTATTTGCCATGACTTCGACCCTGTTTATGTTGACACTTCCAGGCATATTTAGACAATTTACCAAAATCGTCGCGATATCCTCAGATGTGATGAAATTTGTATTTTCATAAAGACTATCCGCCTTTGCCTTATCTCCCCTAAATCTAACCTCGCTAAATTCAGTCTTGCAAAGCCCTGGCTCGATGTTTGTCACTCTGATATTTGTGCCAACTAGATCGTTTCTTAAATTTAAACTAAACTGTTTAACAAAGGCCTTTGTGGCACCATAAACGTTGCTTCCAGGATACGGCCATGAGCCAGCTGTCGAGCCTAGGTTAAAGATATAGCCCTTTTCTTGTTTATAAAGTAGCGGCAAAACGGCCTTTGTCGAGTAGATAAGACCCTTGACATTGGTGTCTATCATCGCCTCAAAGTCCTCCACCTTCGCATCTATCGTCTTTTCAAGTCCAAGCGCCATGCCAGCGTTGTTTACGAGCACTTCGATATCCTTAAATTTATCAGGTAAGCTCTCAACCGCTTTAAAAACAGCCTCTTTGTCGCGTATGTCAGCTACGATGATATGTATATCGCCAAGCTCACCTGCAAGCTTCTTTAGCCTATCTTCTCGCCTTGCAAGAGCGACTATCTTGTAGCCCTCTTTTGAGAGTCTTCTGGCGATCGCCTCGCCAAATCCAGATGTTGCACCGGTTACAAAAGCTGTCTTTTTCATGATTTTTCCTAATTGAAATTTGGTTTTAAACCCAAATTTTCTAAAAATTTGATCGTATTTTCGTTTTGTTCTTTCATGGCATAGTCAAGCGCGTTAAATCCAGCATCATCAGTCGCGTTTATATCAGCGCCGTTATCTATCAAAAGTTTTAAAATTTCTGGCGTTGCATGAGCTGCTGCATGCATAAAAACGCTTCTGCTTGTATGCTCTAGACCGCACGTATCTTCTACTTGCGTCATACCCAAATTTATCATATTCATCTTGGCATTTTCATCTATGTAGCTCTCGTTCGCATTGGCACCATTTTTTAGCAAAAGCTCACAAAGTGGCTTATCGCTAAACTGCACAGCATAGAAAAGTACACTTTTTCCAAAGAAATTTTTGTGATTTACATCGGCTTTATTTGCAAGTAAAATTTTTACATTTTCTATATTTTTTAAAGCAAAAAATAGAGGCGTCTCATCGCCCAAATTCACATCCGCTCCGCGCCTTATGATCTCTTTTATCATATCGCTACTCTTTTCGTTTAAAAGTGCAATATTAAGCAAATTTGTAAGTTCAGCGATACTAAAATTTTTTGAGTAAAGAAAATTTGCCAGCTCATCAAAGCTTATCTTTTGGGCGATCATCTTTTGTTCAGGGGTTAAAATTTTAGCCTTATTTATATTTTTGCCAACACTAAATGTCAAAAACTCATTTACCACACTAGTTGCGTAATACGCTGCACTTGGCGTATCAAGTCCAAGGCTTTCATAAAATTTTACAAGCGGAGTTTGAGCATTTTTATAGGCTTCTAAAAATTTTTTATATTTTAAAAAATTAAACAAACTTTCATTTGCCCAGTATCTAAAATACTCCATTCTGACATCTTTTTGCTCTTCAGCAATATCAGGCTTTGCAAGCTCTTTTGCGTAAAATTCAGGTGCGAATGACGCTTTTAGCAAAAGCCATCTAAGCTTATTTAAATTTTCTCTATAAACGCCATCGCCGACACAGCTTTGAGACTCGCTTCTCACAGCCATACTAGCATCAAAAAGCTCTTTTATCTCTTGTAAATTTATAAGTGAGCCATCGCAATAAAATAGACTCTCATTTATATATGCAAGTCCGTTTGGAGTAGTTTTAAAGCTCTCTTTTTTGGCAAGATCACTGCACTCTAAAGCGTGTAAATTTATCAAAAAACAAACGCTAAAAAAGAGAAAAAAAACTACTTTTTTCATCAAAGCTCCTTAAAATTCCGCGATATTGTAACAAATTTATATACTAAACTCACTTATTTCATTAAAATTTAGATATTTATAAATTTTATCTTTGTTTAAACCAAGACTTTCTCTTACTATTTTTTTATACTCATCGATGTTTGGCAAACGCCCAAGTAGTGCACAAACAGCGGCTAGCTCGGCACTTCCTAGATAAACCTTGGCACCCATACCCATTCTGTTATCAAAATTTCTAGTTGAAGTAGAAAATACCACTGCGTTGTCGTTTACTCTTGCTTGATTACCCATACAAAGCGAGCAGCCTGGTACCTCTGTTTTTGCATTTAATCTTTTAAAAATTTCATAAACGCCTTCATTTTCAAGTGTGCTTTTATCCATCTTTGTCGGCGGTGCGATCCAAAGCCTAGTTGTAAGCTTGCTCTCATGCTCCAAAATTCTAGCGAGCGCCCTGTAATGGCCTATATTTGTCATACAGCTTCCCACAAAAACTTCATCGATATTATGCACTCTTTTGTTATCAGCTAAAATTTCACTTAGCGTTGCCACATCGTCTGGGTCATTTGGGCAAGCTAAAATAGGCTCATCTATCTGCGATAAATCAATCTCCAAAATTTCAGCGTATTTTGCATCTTTATCTGCTCTTAAAAGAGTTGGATTTTTAAGCCATTTTTGCATTTTTTCTTTTCGTCTAAGTAACGTCTCATGGCTTTCATAGCCTGCTTTTATCATTGCGTCTATTAGCGCAACGTTTGAGCGAATATACTCCACAACGCTAGCCTCGCTCAAATTTACCACACAAGCCGCAGCCGAGCGTTCAGCTGAAGCATCACTTAGCTCAAACGCCTGCTCTACTTTTAAGCTCTCAAGCCCTTCTATCTCTAAAATTTTACCTGCAAAAACGTTCTTTTTGTTTTTCTTCTCAACACTTAAAAGCCCTTTTTTGATCGCAAAATACGGTATCGCATTTACAAGATCACGGAGCGTCACGCCCTCTTTTAGCTCGCCTTTAAATTTGATCAAAACTGACTCTGGCATATTTAGTGGCATCATTCCAAGTACCGCTGCAAACGCGACTAGGCCGCTACCAGCAGGGAAGCTGATACCGATAGGAAATCTCGTGTGACTATCGCCGCCAGTGCCCACCGTATCAGGCAGTACCATGCGGTTTAGCCAAGAGTGGATGACGCCATCGCCTGGCTTTAGACTCACACCGCCACGTAAATTTATAAATTTTGGTAAGCTCTCATGCATCACAAGATCACTTGGTTTTGGATAAGCGGCCGTGTGGCAAAAGCTTTGCAAAACAAAATCTGCGCCAAAGCTAAGGCTAGCAAGCTCTTTTACCTCATCTCTAGTCATCGGCCCTGTCGTATCTTGCGAGCCAACGGTCAAAATTTCTGGCTCCACATAAGCCCCAGCTCTAACACCAGCTACGCCGCAAGCCTTGCCAACCATCTTTTGAGCCAGCGTGTAGCCACCGCCCAGCTCTTTTGGCTGATCTGGCTTTATAAAAATTTGCTCCTCGCCAAGCCCTAGAGCCTCTCTGGCCTTTTTGGTCACTTGGCGTCCTATCATAAGTGGTATCCTGCCACCTGCTCTTATCTCATCGCTTAGAGTATTTGGGTTTAGTTTGAAATTTGCCACGAGTTTTTTATCGCTGCCAATAAGCTTATAAATTTCGCCTTTAAATGGATAAATTTCTATCTCATCGCCCATCTCAAGCTCATTTACGTTTGCGACTATCGGCAGTGCACCGCTATCTTCAGCAGTGTTAAAAAATATCGGAGCTATGGTCGTGCCGATCACGATGCCGCCCGTTTTTTTGTTTGGCACGCCCTCTATCTCATCGCCAAGGTGCCACTGGATCGAGTTTATACCGCTCTTTCTGCTGCTGCCAGTGCCAACCACATCGCCAACATAAGCCACTTTTTTACCACGAGTTTTAAGCTCTTTTAAAATTTCTAGACCCTCAGGCATCTTTTTAACAAGCATTGCTTTTGCGTGAAGTGGTATGTCGGCCCTTGTATAGGCCTCACTCGCTGGACTTAGGTCGTCAGTATTTGTCTCACCAGGTACTTTAAAAACGACTGCGTTTATACAGGCTTCAATTGGCTTTTTATGCGTAAACCACTCTGCATTTGCCCAAGAAGCAAGCACCTCTTTTGCAAATTTATTGCTACTTGCTAGCTTTGCGATCTCGTCAAAATATTCATGCACCAGGATGATATTTTTTAGCTCATTTACCGCAGCTTGTGCAATATTTTCATTGCTATTTTTTAGAGCTCGCACCAAAATTTCCACGTTATATCCGCCAAGCATCTTGCCTAAAATTTTAATAGCACGCATAGCGTCAAGGCCATTAACAGCAAGCCCGTCTATTACTTCACCAAGAAATTCTGCCTTTATCTTCGCTGCATCATCAACGCCGGGATTGATACGAGTTTCAAGCAAATTTATAAGAAATTTTAGCTCGCTTTGTGCCTTTTCGTCGCAACTAGACTTGCTGGCAATCTTTATTAGCTCGCAAACTTCACTTGTTTGCTTGGCATTTAGCGCAAGCGGTGGCACGCCCTCTTTTTCTCGCTCGCTCACGTGTTTTTCGTAGTCGGTAAAAAAGCTCATGAAATTCCTTTGTGGTTTTTGCTCGTTATTTTTAGTTTAAAATCGCTAGTTTTGCTTGCATTTTATCAAAAAGCAAAACAAACTAAAGTAAAATTTGCCCAAAATTTCAAATTTAAAGGAGCAAATGTGTCAAAAGCTTACCTAAAATCGCCTATCGGAATTTTGGAGATCATCGCTAGCGAAAATGGAATTTGTGAGATAAATTTTGTAGATAAATTTGAAAAAGTTGCGGTAAAAGATGAAAATTTAAAGCTTTGCTTGGATGAGCTAGAGGCTTATTTTAATGGCAAGCTTAAAAAATTTAGCATTAGACTTGATATAAAAACAACTAATTTTAGAGCAAAAATTTACGAGGCCTTACGAAAAGTACCATATGGAGAAACGACCACATACGCAGCTCTAGCACTTGCTGTAGGCCACAAAAATGCCTACCGAGCAGCAGGATCAGCCAATGCTAAAAATCCAGTGCCTATCATCGTCCCTTGTCACAGAGTGCTAGCTAGCAGCGGGCTTGGTGGCTACTCAGGCGGAGATGGCTTGCCAACTAAAATCTGGCTTTTGGAGCATGAAGCAAAGCATAAATAGCTAAAATTTACAGCAAAATAAAAGTCTATCAAATTTTAAAATTTACAAGCGAACATTTTTAAAATTTATCAGAATATTTAAAACGCATGCAGTGCTTTAGCGCCATTGTATACATCTTGAACGTGAGTGATTTAGCAGATTTAAAAAAAGGAAGATAAGAGAACGCCCTCATAATTCAAGCCACATTGTCTCTCTTTTGAATAAAAAGGAATTTACAAATTTAATCAAGCTGTCTTTACAAAGTTTTAAAATTTCATTCACTCGCAAGAGCTAACTACTAAAATTTAATTTCGCTTACCACTTAGCTCAGATTTTAGAGCCAAAATTACTCGTTCATGAAATTTTAAAATTTACTTGACACTCACTTGATTTAACAAAGCAAATTTACAAAATTTTAAAACTTTACTTGCTCGCCTTAGTAATTTACTAATTTTAGAAATTTAGAGTGTGATACGCTCGCTCACAATTTTTAAATTCGTTTTTCCCTTGTGTGCTGCATGTGTTTATATTGTTTAAATTATTAATTATCTTTATACGTTATTATGGTTTTTTGTTTGGATTTTAGGATCGTCAAAATTTATAAATTTCTCTAGCCCTAAAGTGAGATTAGGGCTAGAGTAAGGATTATTTTTTAGCTACAAGAGCATTTTTTAGTACATCATCGATCGTATCTACTGCGATGATCTTCATGTCGCCTTTTACTTCAGCTGGTATATCGATAAGGTCGCGGTCATAGTTTTTGCGAGGTATGAGCGCTGTTTTGATGCCAGCTTTGTGAGCGGCGATTAGTTTCTCTTTTAGTCCTCCGATAGGTAGCACTCTGCCTGTTAGCGTGATCTCGCCAGTCATTGCGATGTCGTGTTTGACTTTTGTGTCAGTTAGTATCGATGCGATCGCAGTTGCCATCGTGATGCCAGCGCTTGGACCATCTTTTGGCACTGCACCTTCTGGCACGTGCAAGTGAAGGTCGTAGCGTCTATAAACGTCGCTGGCTTCGAGCTTGTGCTTGTCATCATCTAATTTTGGCACGATAGCCATTGGCACTTTTAGCTTTTTGTTATCGATCAGTACTTTTACCACGCTAAATGCGATATGAGCGCTCTCTTTCATCACGTCGCCTAGCTGACCAGTGATTTGCATGTTGCCTTTACCTTGGATCCTGATAGCCTCGATCCTTAGCACGTCGCCACCGACACTCGTCCACGCGAGGCCATTTACCAAGCCGATCTGGTCTTTCTTGTCCGCTGGCTCGATCTCATAGACCTTTTTCTCTAAAAATTCTTTCAAATTTTTAGCCGTGACGCTGATCTTGCCTTCGTTCTTTTTGGTGAGGATATTTTTGGCGACTTTTCTTAGTATATCAGCGATCCTACGGCGTAAATTTCGCACACCACTCTCTCTTGTGTAGTCGCTGATGATTAGCTCAAGTGCCTCTTTGCTGATGTTCACATCACTTGGTTTTAGCCCGTGCTTTTTGAGCTCCTGAGGCAAGAGATATTTTTTAGCGATCTCAAATTTCTCTTGTGGAGTGTATGAGCTAAGCTCGATAAACTCCATCCTATCGCGAAGTGCAGCTGGTATCATACTCACATCATTTGCGGTGGCTATAAAGATGATCTTGCTAAGATCGATGTTGAAATTTAGATAGTAGTCCCTAAATTTATTATTTTGCTCAGGATCTAAAATTTCAAGTAAAACCGCGGTCGGATCGCCTCGGTAGCTTCTGCCAACCTTATCGATCTCGTCAAGAACCACTACTGGATTCATCTGCTTGGCTTCGATGAGCCCTTGCACGATGCGGCCTGGCATAGCGCCTATATAGGTGCGGCGGTGGCCTCTTAGTTCGTTTACGTCCTCAAGTCCGCCAAGCGCAATCCTAACTAGTTCACGCTTTAGCGCCTTTGCGATCGAGTTTGCAAGACTTGTTTTACCCACGCCTGGAGGGCCTGCAAAGCATAAAATAGCGCCATTATTTACCTTTTCGCCAACGCCTCTAAGCTCCAAAAGCTCACGCAAAGCAAAATACTCCTCTATACGTTCTTTTGGCTTTTCAAGGCTGTAATGATCGGCATTTAGATGCTTGCTCACTTCGGTGATGGATGATTTTTTCTTAGCTATATTTTCAAATGGAATTTCTAACACCCAGTCAAGGTAGCTTTGTAAGGTATTTGCGTCAGCTGAGTCTGGGTGCATGCGCGAAAGCTTATCTATTTGCTTTTTGATCTCTTTGTAGGCGTCCTCGGCCATAAATTTCTTCTTCGCATCAAGCTTTTTGCGGTATTCTTCAAGCTCCTCTTCACGACTCGTATCCGCTCCAAGCTCAGCTTGAATTTGCTTTAGCTGCTCTTTTAAAAAGTACTCTTTATTTGTCTTATCGATCTTTGAATGGACTTTATTTTTTATCTCTTTTTGAAGCTTATTTGCCTCGATCTCTTCGATAACATAGTCAATGAGCTTTAGTAGGCGTTGCTCTAAATTTTCCTCTACAAAAAAGCTATAGGCGATCTGTTTTTTTAGGCGCAGTGCACTTGAGACGAGATCGCAAACCCTGATCGCTTCAGCACTCTCTTCAATAGTTTTTAAAAGATCTGGTGGGAAAAAGTGACTAAACTGCGAGAGCTCTCTTACTTTTTCTCTTAAAACAACGATGAGAGCGTCAGTTTTGACCTGAGATGGGCGCTTGACGTGGAGCATATCGACAATGCCACGGAGCGGATTTATGCCTGATTGTTTTAAAATTTTACCTTTGTCGATGCCCTGAAATAGCACCTTCACGCGTCCATCGGGTAGTGGTACACGGCGCATTATCGTGCCGATCACACCAGCATCATAGATACCATCAAAGTCTCTAGCGCCGTCTTGCTGAGGCTTTGTGGGCACCACAAGGATCGGAGTCTCTTCTTGTATGGCGAGTTCAAGTGCTTTTAAATTTTCATCGTCGCTTAAAAAAAGCGGAGTTATCATAAATGGATATAAAAATAGCTCGTCCTCAACGATAATGGGAATTTCGGTTGGGAAGCCTTTATTTTCGTTTATTTGCAAAATTTCTCCTATTCAAACAGTTTTCTATACCATGCTACATCAGGCTTGATAAGGTCAGAATTTCTAAACGGTGACTCTTCAAGTTTTTGCTCGTAAATTTTGGCCGAAACATCACGACCAGTCCTATTGTAAAGATCAGCTATTTGCATATCTAGGAAGTAAAGCGCGAGTTTGAATTTAATAAGCATAGTCTCAATAAGTGGCTTATATTCAGTATTCGGATACATATAAAGAAATTTCTCGATCTCAGTTACGCTATCTTCCATCAGCTTTTGGTTGCGGTTTGGCTGAGTAAATGAGTCAAAATTTGCTTTTATCTTTAGATACTGAGCAAACTCTGTTTTTGGACCGTTGTCACCATACCTTTTGATGTACTCGTCAAGATAGTGATTTGCCATTAGATACTCTTCATCATTTGCGTGAGCTTGGGCAAGGATAAGTAAAATTTGCTCCAAAAGTGGGCTTGCTACGTGTTCGCTTGCCATTGAAACATAGTGTTTATCGGCCGCTTCAAGATCACCATCTTTTATATCAGCGATAACCTGAGCATACCACTCATCTGGAGTTAGATTGTAAAGCTCGGTATATTTTTCAGCACAACCACTAAAAAGCCCCAAAAGAGCTACAACTGCTAGAATTTTAGAAAATCTTTTCATGCTTTTCCTTAAAAAGTTTAAATCCTCGTATTCTACATTTTTTGCTATTATTTTTGTATAAATTTTTTAAAACTATGATAAAATACGGCAACTTTACAAAATAGGAGTTAGTATGATTTTTAGTGTTAAAAGCCCTATTTTAGGCTTTGAGCATATCAAGACGATGGAGTTAATTGAACTTGATAAATTTTTTGTTAAGCTAGCAAGCAAAGATGATGAGACATCTTTTACAATGATAAATCCTTTTGCATTAAGAAGCTACGAATTCGATATTCCAAGCTATTATGAAGATCTTATGGAGATTAAAGAAAGCTCTCAACTTAGAATTTATAACATTATCGTTGTTGCACTCCCGCTTGAAAAATCAACTGTAAATTTTATAGCTCCTATCGTTTGCAATATGGACAACATGACCTTATCTCAAGTCGTTTTAGACATTGCCAAATATCCTCAGTATGGGCAAGCTGAAATGATAGAAAATTTTATACAAAAATAGTAGCTAAAAGCTTTTAAAAATCTAAGGAGAGATTTTTTATTGTTATTTAGAGGATTTGTCGTGAAGGTAATATACTTACTCTGTTTTATTGTCACGTTTGGTTTTTGTGCACCCAGAGCTTGTACGACAGCAGAAGCAGCATCTATTGGTTGTAGTGGAGCAAACTATTCTTGCTTTATAGACGCTGAAGAGTACCAAGACAACTCTTCTAAAAATATCCCACATTGCATAAGAAAATCTGATAGAACTTGGACGATAGATACTAATAGCTTTTCTTCAGGCTTAGCACAAGATCATTATCACATTTATGCAAGACAATCTTCTCCATGGGGGCATGAACCATTAATTGGCATGTGGGATGATCACTCTAAAGGTTTAAGACAAAGATCAATAAATGGCAATCTAAATACCAGAGTAAATGGTGATATAGCTACCATTGGTGCTACTATTATGATTCCACAATACGCTGGATATAATTTTGTTCCAGATCCATCTAACGTAACAAGAACATCATCTACAGCCGATAGAATATTTTTAAATACTGGTAGTTTTACGTCTAGTAATTACACACTTTGTCAAACAACATATATTTATAATCCTAGCAAGTATCCTTATTGTAAAAATTCATCCTCTTCCACGTTTGATTTTAGTGAGAAAAATACCTTTATAAAAAATAATTTAAAAGGTAAAAACGTAGTCTATGCCAGGCTTTATTGGGGTGGCTCTCTTTATCAAAACTGGGCAATAAAAAATCTTGGGTCAAATTTATATGTAAGCGCCTTAAATTATATAAAAGGATATAGCAGGATTGATTTTAAAGCTCCTGGAAAAAATGCAATCACAATAGATGCTGATCCAAAAGATGTCTTTTGGTTTGGTTCATTTAGTGAGTATAAACCAAAATCAATGACTCTTGAATCATACAATCAAAACGAGTCTAATAGCTACTATGTAAAGGCTGGAATAAACTACCAATATGTAGCAAGTGCTGATGTAACAGATATAGTTAGAGACTCTCTTGGTACTAGTGAGTCAGGTAGGACATTTTATGCTGGCAATATCAGATCCACTACGATTCCCTTTAGTGATGAATTTATAGACCCAAATGATGGCACATATAAGGTAAACAACTCTACTAATAGAAAACTAAAAAAAACATACGGCACGCTACTATTCTCACCAGTTCAAGGGCAAAATGGTTACTGGATACAATCCATCGCACCACAATTTGCTGCTTGGAGTTTAGTCATCATTTATGACTTTGATGATAAAACTGCCGCAGCAAACAATATAGAGCCAAAGCTTGTTAGTATATTTGATGGGCTAGAAAGACTTGCAGCAGACTGGATGAAGTCAAGCGATCCATTTGGTACTGTAAAAAGCTCAACCATAGATGTAAAATTTGAAAACATCTATACGCCAAAAGCAGGCGACATAAATGCTACGCTTACAATGTTTTCTTTTGGCGGAAAGCCAGAAACAAAAGGTGAGAATATTGAAATAGAAAACGAAGGTAGTTATCTGAGTATAACCAGCAAATACAATGCAAAAGGTGATCAATTTAACTCAACTATGACAAAATTTGGGCAACTTATAAATCCAGGTAAAAAATTTTACTCCCAAGCAGACTTGGATATATTTGATATATCGGACAAAATGTCATATGCTCAAAAAGAAGCGGATATAAAATTTACAGTTACAACGATTAAAAATTCAGGCGGTGCCAATGTCGTAAGTGCTGACCGTATAAATTTAGCTCTAGTTGGCTTTTCTACTCGTATATATAAGCCAGATGTTTGTTATATGGAATATATTTATGCGAAAAAACCTAGCGATAGTACTTTTACAAAGGTGCAAGAAAATACTCCGACGGTAGTGCCAGCAAATACTATTTTAAAAACTTTCGTTGAAGTTACAAATAATACTAATGAAGCTGCCCAAGACTTTGCACTAAAAGCCACAATAGATCCAAGCCAAATTTATAATCCAAACTCAACTTACATTTACGCAGATAAAGCATCACAAGGGCCTAGTGATCTACTTACTATGTCAGGACAAATACACTATAACGACAACACAGGCTTACAGCAATTAAGCGGAAATGACTTAACTTTTTATTTGGGACAAGGTGCAGCTGCAAATAAGGGTGGAGAAATGCTAATTCATCAAGGCAACTACGCTTATGCCATATATGAAACAACCCTTAAGTCTAAATTTGAGCCAAATAGTTACAAAGCCACAGTTGCAAATGCTGATATAAATTTACAGCCCTATGACACATATATAAGAAGATGTAGCAATCAAAATTACAACATTACTTTAGGCGTTAGTGCCAGTCCAAATAATTTCGTCGCAAGCAATAGACAAGACGATGGCTCGGCAACTTTTAAAACTAAATTTAAAAATAGACTTCTAACCAAAATCGTTTCTACGCCATTTAATGTCTATATCACAAACTATGATACAGATGGCAACAAAAAAGTACCAGATGCTCCAGTAGATGTAAAAGTAGAGTTGGTTGAGTCTTGCAGTGCTCCAACAAATTTATATGAACAAGATATAACATTTAATGGCGTAACTGATATTTTGTTATCAGGCATTAGTATTGATAGAGCCTATAAAAGCGTAAAATTTAGAATTTCTCATCTTGATCCAGCAACAAATACTACAAAGGTTGAATGCGAAAAATTAGATGATTTTGCTATAAGACCAAGTCACTTTAGGCTATGGGATACTGACAAGAATACGATCAATAATAACAATGTTTTAATAGGCGGCAAAGCTTATAACAACATTGCTCTTGCGGCTATGAAACCTCTTGATAGTGGCTTAGCAAATGGTTATATAAATAACATAAGTGGCTCAAATGGAGAGATAAAACTTGTACCAGCATATAGTGCGACTTGCGATCCTAGCATTATAGAGAGCGAGAACAAACTAAGCGTAGATTTTAACGATCCAAATAAAGCATTGGGTAAAATTTTCCGTCACACATCAAGTGGACCTGTTGGCTTTTCTTACTCAGATATAGGTGATACATATTTTTATGTATTAGACAAAGACTATACAATAACTGATCAACATACACCATCAAGAGCTGATGATTGTGTAAAAAACTCAATTAGCAACGATCCATCACAAGACACTGCTCAAGAAGGAAGGATCGGATGTAGTATAAAGCTAGAAGGCAATAGAGATTATTTATTTAGGCCAAAAGATATACAAATAAGCAAGTTAAAGATAACAAAAGATAACGATATAACATACCTTGATAATGAAGGCATACAAAAAGCAAAGCTTGACTTTGAAGTAACTGCTAGGCTGTTTAACGATGACCCTGCAAAGCTTTATAATGAAGATTGCTATGCAAAAAATATGAACTTTGATATAAAGCTAGACAGAGTTCCTTTAAATTTTACAGATAATGATGGCAATGCCGGCACATTAGCAAAAGCAAATGAAGAAATTTTATTTTTTGAAATTCCTGGCTCAAACACTAGAAAAGCAATAGATCCAAGTGCTACAAAATCAACATTTTATGTAGAGAAAAATACTTTTGTAAATGGCGTAGGCAAAGGTGAAGTATATTTTAATTTTGAAAGAAAAGTAAATCATGCTAAAAATCCTTTTACTATTTCAAGTAATGATTTTAGCTTTAGCGGCATGTCAGATAGTACCGATACAGTAAAAAAATATGAAAAACCAGCAACAGAAACAACGGCAAAATTTTATTTTGGTAGGGTTTATGCACCATTTTATGAAGGGCTTTATAGTGGCTTTTATGCCAAAATTTATTATGGTGCCTACTGCGATGGATGCAATAAAAATATCTATATGAAAGATAATGGCAAACTATGGCAAGACTTTCCAGCTGCACCATTTTGGGCTACCAATCCAAAACACAATGCAGGAGTACTTAACTATCATGACTTTAGCTTTACAAACACTTACAGCGGCACTGTTTTAAGAAATGATGTAAGCAGCATAAGCAATGGCGAGCAAATAATTTTTATAAGAAACCCTTCGGCAGTTACTGATGTGGCTAAAATGAGAGCACCTAGCTGGCTTCTTTATAGTGAATTTGATGAGAAACCTGAAACAAATAATTTCAATCTAAATTTTCTAGTACCAAATGGCGAATGGGCTGGTAAAGTCCTAAAGAGCAATAATATAGAGGATAAGACAAGCGGTGCAGTTGGAGTTTTTATAGGAGTAAAATCTAATAGTGATAGTAACCTAGATATAAGTGACAAGACAAACAGGAGAATAGAGTGGTGAAAAGGGGTGGCTTTTCATTGGTAGAGCTTATCTTGTCAGTGCTTGTAGTAGCCATAGTAAGTGCGAGCCTGCCACTAGCGGTAAGAACTACTTCAAATTTAAGCGAGCAATCCTTAATGCAAGAAGGACTAATGAATGCTAAAACTTATATGTCATTAATATTAAAAGCACCATTTAGTGATCAAGTCTTAATAGCCGGTAAAAACACCATGCCATCATCTATAACCACTCAAGAGGCTATAATTTTTCCTCTTATTATCTGCGACCAAGGGGCAAATCCGGATTTTTATGAAAAAAGCGGTGTAAAAGGTGAAGGACATAGGATACTTGCGTATCCAGTGCAAAATTCATCTGCATGTGCCACAAGGCCTAGTGATTCAAAGCTTCCAGAATCAATCAAAAGCGTAAATTTTAAAGTAAAATCTATCAAAAATTTCAATACTCAAAAATCCATCTCGCCAACTGCTAGCACTACTAAACGTGACTTTATCATAGATACAGAAACGACTCCAACCATAACAAATGGAGCTGATAAATTTGTAGTTAGCACTCCTTTAAACGATAACGACGTTTTACAGATAAAGCTAGATACGACTATGAAAACTACAAAAGAGAGCAAAAGCGTACTTTATGGATATGCCTTTAATGTAGGTGAAAGCAGTACTCTAAGTGTAAAAGAATGGAAATGAAAAAAACAAAAAAAGCTTTTACATTAATTGAGCTAATAATAGTCATCACCGTACTTGGCGTTATCTCACTTATGAGCTTTAACACGCTTATGAATTTATATCAAAACTATTTTCAAAGCAAAGTAATAAACGAGCTAGAGACACAAAGCGAAATCGCTCTAGAGCAAATTTCAATGCTACTTAGCCACAGAATCAAACAAAGCGTTATCGCTAGGAAAAAAAATGGAGATTACCTAGCTCTAAATGATAGTGGCGTAAATTTAAGTAGTGACTTTGAAATTTTAGAATTTATCCCAGCTGCTTATGAGCTATTTGATGGCATAAACGAATATAAAGGAGATGATACTAACGGAGATCCGATCATCGAAGAAGGCATATATAGTGGATATGTAGATCTTGCAAATAGCTCTATTGCAAATGGATTAAAAAGCCCTGGAAGTAAATTTAATGATGCTTTTAGAAACGGCGTAATGGACTTGACCTGCGAAAATGATAGCAATGAAGAAGATGTAAATAGCGGCTCTAGGTGCATAAACGCCGATAATGAAAATGGTGGTTTAGTGGCGATATTTTCTAGCATACTTTATAGAGTTGGTAGTAGCTTTGGCTATCAAGAGAATTTAGACCAAAGGCACTTAGATATCGCAAAAGTAGGCATACAATCAATCGACACACTTAAAATTTCAAGTGATTTTAAAAATAAAAAAATTTCAGAACAGTATAAGCTAGCTTACACAGCCATTGCCATAGCGCCAGCTGAGCAAAGTGCCGAAGATATACAAAATGGCTCTTTTGACCTTAAAATTTACTACAATTATAGGCCATGGCTAAATGAAAGCTTTAAAAAATTTAGCTCAACATCTACAAAGGCCATCAAAGCCGAAAGTGCAACACTAGCTAAACACGTAACAAGATTTGTCTTTACAGAAAAAAATGGTGTCATCGCGCTAAAGCTCTGCCTTAAAGCAGAAAAATCAGAAATAACCATTTGCAAGTCAAAGGCGGTTTATTGATGAGAAAAGGATTTACATTAATAGCGGCGATATTTTTTCTAGTTGTGGCAGCTTCTATCAGCACTCTTGCTCTTTCGATAGCTAGCACATCAGCTAGACAAAGCAGTGAAATTTATCTAAGAGAGCAAGCACAACTCGTTGCTCAAGCAGCAGCAGAGTATGCGATGTTTGAAATTTTTAGAACCGATTTCTCAAATAAATGCTTAGATAAAGTAAATGGAGAATTTAACGATATGTTCGACTTTAAAGTAAAAATAACTTACTTTGGCGATATCGGTATATGCACTCCACCGACAATCATGCCAGGAACAAACGGAGTCGCAAGTACTGGCAACATGATCTTTGATGTTTTTGTAACATCAAAAGATAAAAAAACGCCAAATCCTATAAATTTTCACAAACGAACTCTTCAGAAACTTTAAAATTTTATAAATATTTTAGTTTAATTTGTTTTTAGTTTTAGCGTGTTATAATCATCTTACTTTCTATAAAGGAGATTACGATGAACATAAGCATTGTAGGAAAACAATTTGAGCTAACAGAGCCAATCAAAAACTATATCCAAGACGCTTTTGATACGCTTAGCAAATACAATCTCGACATCATCTCAGCAAGATGTGTTGTAGCAGCCGATGAAAAACAAGGAAAAAAAGGCTTTAATGCAGAATTTTCTCTAAATATGGCCCATAAAGATACAATAGTCGTTCGCCAAAAAGATAAAGACCTTTACTCTGCGATCGATCTTGCTATCGAAAAAGCATCAAAAGTTTTAAGAAGAGAGCATGATAAGAAATTTACCGTAAAAGGTAAGGCTGACGACAAAGAATTTCGCTCAAGAATAGGTGAAGAAAAGATAGAGGGTGTCGAGGAGATAGTGCCTATGGAGCTTGAAATTTATAAACCACTTGAAGTCGAAGAAGCACTTGAGAAACTAAAATCAAGCGATAAACAATTTTACGTATTTAACGATGTTGACGCAAAAATGCGCGTGATCTACAAAAGAACAGACGGAACTTTCGGTCTTTACTAAACCTAGGGGCAGCTTTGCCCCTAAAATTTAAGCTAATTCACTATAAATTTTCTTTCTAAAATCTAAAAAACCTGTTGCAAAAACTACTGTGCCAGCAAATGGCTTTAAATTTTCAGAAAGGTGTTAAGCTCTATCAAGGTGACTTTAAATTTAAAATTTTACCAAGCGTTTGAGCGATCCTTTAAGCGTTAAAAATCCAACTATATTTTTGTAAATTTTATGAGCAATTTTTATTTAGCTTTGTTTATGAGACTATTAAGGTTGCAAAAAATCTTATCAAATTATCAATTTTGGTTTTTAACTCAACGTCCAAACATAATGAAAGAGTACTTTAAAATCAAAAAGTGCCTAAAATTTTACGGAATAGATATCCTTGTGTAAGATAGATCTAGATACAAGAAGGCTTCTCTGTAAGCCATTTTAAGAATATCTTGGCGAACTAAACTAGGTCACAGGCAAGGCAAAGAATTACATGCCATAAAAAATGGGTGATTTTCTTAAAAATAATTGCAAACATCAAGATGTAGAATTTTATTTTATGGACTGGAAAAGTGTATGGAAATACGACAAATGGCGCAACAGAACAAACGAGCTAAAAACGCTTGATGGCGTCAGGTATAAAGAATTTCCAAAGATAAAAGAGAGACAAGGCTCTCTGCTTGATTTTTAAAATATCCAATAATCAAAAAATACAATCTACTAAATTATTTCTCTAAATTTTCACTAACCTTTGGTGTAAAAGCCTTATTTATCTTTCTTACCCAAATGATTAGCGAGATAAACAAGATAAAGTAAAGCACATAGCTAGCTATCGGCCAACTAGTATCAGTGCCACTTTCTTTTAGAGAGATGACATTTCTAAACTCGTTTAACATAGAAATTCTATATCCATAATATTTTATGGTGACGTTTCTATCGCTATTTGTGAAGCCCTGGGCTTTAGCTTGCACATCGGCTGAGTTAAATTTAAAATAAAATGGGAATCCCCATGCAGTATCTTCATTTCTATAGGCCATAACTTTATCTGGATTTTGAGGACTTTTAGTGTAGATAAAATAGACATCTCTAGTAGGGCCATCAGCTGGGTTTTTGGCGTCAATTATGCCGTCCTTATCCATACGTTTTACATCACCACCGGTTATAAAAACGCTATCATAATGCGGAAACGAATAATTAACCACAAGTACCAACAAAAGATGCAAGAGGACAATAAAACTAACGCAAATTCTTCTAAAAAATGTAATCATTTCTTTCCTTTAAATTTACGCTATTTTATGAAAAGATAGCTTAAATAAAGGGGTAAAAATACCCCTTTAGTTTTAAGCTTTTTTATTAAGTATAAATTTTAGAAGTTGCGCAAAGAAGCTAATACCACCGATTATTAAAATCGTATCGCCAATCATTCTAACCCATCTTAAATTTTGTAAGTGTGATTGTTGTAAAAGCTCAGCGCTTCTTGCATACCACATGCCATGCTCTAGGCTTGCAAATGCTTGATAAATTCCTATTGGAAGTAACGAAAGCACGATCATTAGCATAAGACCTATATTTAAGCCCCAAAAGCCTATTTTCATAAGTTTTTCGTCAAATTCTTGACCTTTGAATAGATAAGTAGCTACTAGCCAAACAAATCCAAGTGCCAAAAATCCATAAACACCAAATAGCGCAGCATGTCCGTGAACTGGAGTCGTATTTAGACCTTGGATATAAAATAGTGAAATCGGAGGATTGATTAAAAATCCAAATACACCAGCACCTAGCATATTCCAGAAAGCAACTGCGATAAAGCAGTAAAGTGGCCATTTTAATGTCTTAGCCCAAGTTTGAGCAAACTGAAGTCTGTAATGCTCATAAGCTTCAGCGCCAAGCAATACAAGAGGAACTACCTCAAGTGCTGAGAAGCTAGCGCCAACTGCCATTATAGGTGTTGTAGTGCCCGCAAAATATAAGTGGTGGAAAGTTCCTGGAATTCCGCCTACTAAGAAAAGTGATGCACTCGCAAGTGTTGAGAACGTAGCAAATCTCTTTGAAACAAGACCAAGACTAACAAATACAAAAGCAAGTGAAGCGGTAGCAAAGACCTCAAAAAAGCCTTCAACCCAAAGGTGTACAACCCACCAGCGCCAGTATTCCATCACTGGAAGTGGACTTCTTTGGCCGTAAAATAATCCTGCTCCGTAAAATAATCCAACTGCAACGGCTGAAGCTGCAAAGATAGCAAGTAAATTTTTATCACCTTTGTTCTTAAATCCGCCGATAAATCCGCGAAGTAAAAGTAGCATCCAAATGACAAGGCCAACAAATAAAATAATTTGCCAAACACGTCCAAGCTCGATATATTCATATCCTTGGTGTCCAAACCAGAAGCTTAAATTTATAGGCATAATATTTGCGATCGCTAAATACTCGCCAGCAAAACTGCCAACTACAAGGATTAGTAGTGCGTAAAATAATAAATCTACGCCAAGCTTTTGGAATTTTGGATCTTTGCCACCATTTATAATAGGTGCTAAGAAAAGACCGCCTGCTAAAAATCCTGTCGCAATCCAGAAAATACTAGCCTGAATGTGCCATGTTCTAGCAAGTGAATAAGGAATATAAGCTGATAAATTTATACCGTAAAATTCTTGTCCTTCGACTGTATAGTGAGCTGTAAAGCCGCCTATTAAAATTTGGAATGCAAAAAGAGCCAAAGTCACAAAAAGATATTTTTTAAGAGCTTTTTGAGATGGAGTTAGGCTTAATTTACTAAGTGGATCTTCGCTAATAGCTTCCAACTTTTCATCATCTTTTTTACCATAAAAAGAGCTAAACCAAACAAGAAATCCAATACCAGCAATAAGTATTACAACACTTGCGATTGACCAAAAGATATTTTCGCTTGTTGGTACATTATCGATTAGTGGCTCATGTGGCCAGTTATTTGTGTATGTAGCATCGCTATTAGGTCTGTTTGCTGCGGTTGCCCAGGCCGACCAGAAGAAAAAGTTATTAAGATCATCTCTATCAGAAGCATTTGGAAGAGTATTTTCTTTCATCGCATAAGCTTCTCTTAAAGATTTAAACTTAGGGTCATTTCCAAAAAGTGATGAATACTCTTGGCTTACTTGTTTCATAGCCTTTAATCTATCGCTGCTAAGTACGATTTTATCGTCTTTTACGCCATTTTCTCGGTACTCTTTTTTAAGTAGAACTTTTAGATTTGCCTTTTGCTCATCATTTAAGTCAGCATATTTTGAGTGATAAATTTCATCTGCTTTTAACTCTAAAAATATAACTAACTCTTTGTGAAGCCAGTCCGCACTCCAATCAGGTGCTTGATATGCGCCGTGTCCCCAAACAGAGCCAACTTGCATACCTCCTATGCTTTGCCAGGCCTCTTGACCTTTATAGATGCTCTCTTTGTCGATCACGACATTGCCATTCTCATCTGTAAAATTTACAACTGGTGGCGAGCTTCTATAAACCTCAACGCCGTAGTAGCCTAAAATACTAAAGCAAATTACTAGTACTGCAACAAGTGCTAGCCAATACTTTTTGTATTCACGCATTGATTCTCCTTTTTTTAAAAATTTTAAGGCGAAGTTTATCTCATTTTAAAAAAGTGGCTAATGATATATGTCAATAAAAGATATATATTGTCTTAATAAAAATTTTAAAAAATTTATGAAATTGGCGGATTTTTACATAGAATTAACCTAAAAATTATTAATATACAACTTTATATTTTTAAAATAAAGGAAAAAATATGCAAAAAAAATTTTTGCAAAAAATGGCTAAATTTAGCCTTGTCGCTTCACTTTTTATGGCTCTTAGCCTAAACGCAGCTGAGTCTGCTAGAAGCATAACTGACATGCATGGCGTCAAAGTTGGCGTACCTGAAAAAGTTGAAAAGATCGCTGCTCTTTGGCACGCAAACAACGAGATCATCCTAGCGCTTGGCGGTATGGATAAAGTTGTAGCCACAACCGATCAGATCAAGAAAAACAAGTGGTTCGCCCTCGTCTACCCAAGACTTAAAAATTTACCAGCCGCACTTGACGGCAAAGATCTTCAGATCGAAGAGCTTGTTAAGCTTGCCCCTGATGTTGTCGTAGTCTCAAGCAAAAACTATCAAGATGAGCTTAGCAAAAACGGCTTTAGCGCTATAAATTTAATCTTTAGAGACTATCCAGATATGGAAAAGAGCATCTATGCAACAGCTGAAGTGATCGGTACTGACAAGGCTAGAGCTATGGCTGATAAACTTACAAAAAATATCCAAGATAACACCAAATTTGTAACTGATAAGACAAAAGACATCCCTGATGCTAAACGTCCAAAAGTACTTCACTTGCTTGGCGGAGCAAATTTATTAAAGGTTGATGGCACAAAAACTATCATAAACACTTGGATAAATTTAGCTGGCGGCAAAAACGCAGTCTCAAAAGAAGGCTCTATGATCGAGCTAACAGCTGAAGAGCTCATCAACGCAAACCCTGATATCATCATCGTTGGCGGTGCTGATACAGACGAGCAGATCAAAGCTATTAAAGAAAACCCTGCATATTCAGGCTCAAATGCTGTTAAAAACGGCAAAGTTTATGGCAACCCAAAAGGCGTTTTTGGCTGGGATAGATACGGCGCAGAGAGCGCTCTTCAAATTTTATGGGCAGCAAAGACTATCCAACCAGATCTATTTAAAGATGTAGATGTAAAAGCTAAGACAAAAGAGTTTTACAAAGAGTTCTTAAACCACGATCTTAGCGATACAGAGTATGGCTATATCCTAAAAGGTCTAAACCCAGACGGTAGCAAAAAATAATATATGAAAAACGCAAATTTTTCATTAGTTACCATTTTTTTAGCTCTGCTAACGCTTCTTTGCGCCTTTGTCGCACTTTGCGTTGGTAGATTTTACATTTCATTTGGCGATGTATTTAGCGTGCTAGCTCATAGCATTGGTCTAGGAGAGGGGGCAGCTAGCAACATCACAAACGTGATAGAAAATTTACGCATCCCTCGCATTATCGCAGCTATACTTGTCGGAGCCGCTCTTAGCGTAAGTGGTGCAGCTTATCAAGGCGTCTTTAAAAACCAGCTAGTAAGCCCTGATCTGCTTGGCGTCTCAGCTGGTGCTTGTGTGGGGGCTGCGACTGCGATTATCTTTGATCTATCGCTATTTTGGATACAAATTTTTGCATTTGGCTTTGGACTAGCAGCCGTTGCTATCACGCTAGCCATACCTAAGATGATGGGACGCTCAAGCACACTTATGCTAGTTCTTTCTGGTATCATCGTAAGCGGTCTAATGGGTTCAGTGATCGGCTTTTTAAAGTATGTCGCAGACCCTGAGACTAAGCTTCCTGACATCGTCTACTGGCAGCTTGGAAGCCTAGCAAAGCTTGATAGTGAAAATTTAAAATACATCGCCCCAGTGATGATCATCTGCGCTGTTTTGCTAATCGCTATGAGCTGGCGTATAAATTTGCTCTCTCTTGGCGACGAGAGTGCGGCTAGACTTGGCTTAAATGTCTCATTCGAGCGTTCTATCATCATCATCTGTGCCACGCTTCTTACGGCATGCAGCGTCTGCATAAGCGGCATAGTCGCATGGGTGGGACTTCTCATGCCTCACTTAGCACGCATGCTAGTTGGAGCAAATAACATAAAAAGCATGCCTGCAAGCATATTTATGGGCGCGATATTTTTGCTATTTGTAGATACCTTAGCTCGCAGCATAAGCGTGAGTGAAGTGCCTCTTGGCGTGCTTACTGGCTTTATCGGCACGGTATTTTTTGTCTGGGTTTTATGGCGAAATAAAAAGGTTGCATGATGCTTGAAGTTAGAAATTTAAACTTTAGCTACCCAAATGGGGCTGGCAAACTAGAAAATGTAAATTTAAAGATAGGCGCAGGCGAAATTTTAACCATACTTGGTCGAAATGGAGCTGGCAAATCAACCACTCTTGGGCTAATAAGCGGCTCACTAAAGCCAATTTCAGGAGAAATTTTCCTTGATGGCAAAAACGTAGATAGCCTAAGCAATAAAGAGCGCGCTAAGATCATGGCATATGTGGCTCAAAGTGAGGTAACCGAGTATGAATACACTGGACTTGAGTTCATCACGATGGGACGTGCGGCGCACCTTGGCATCTTTGCAAGACCTAGCAAAGAAGATGAAGAGATAGCTAAGATTTACACTAAAAAGCTTGAGATCGAGCACCTTGAAGAGAAATTTATAACTCAAATGAGTGGCGGTCAAAAGCAGATGTGTATGATCGCTCGTGCGATGGCTGCGCAGCCAAAGATGATCATTTTTGACGAGCCAACGAGTGCGCTTGATTTTGGCAACCAGTATAAATTTTTACGCACCGTTAAGTGGCTAAAAGAGCTTGGCTACTCAGTCGTGCTAACCACTCACAACCCTGACTTTGCCGTGCTTCTTGGCGGATATGTCGCACTTGTAAAAGGTGATGGAAATGTTGAGTTTGGCACGGTTAATGAGATCATCAGAAGCGAAAATTTAAGCAAGCTTTACGGACTAAGCTTAAACGTAAGCTACATCGACGAGGTAAAAAGAGAGTGTTGCTTAACATATCCTCTTTAAATTTATACTCTCAAAAGAGAAATTCTTTTGAGAGCGCTTTTTTGTATTATTTTTCTTATTTAATACTGCCTTTGGAGTAAAAATGAAAAAAGTAGTTTTGATTTTATTTTTTGCATTGATGGCAAACGCAGCGGATAAATTTGATTGTTCTAAACGCTACTGCAAAGAGATGAAAAGTTGCGAAGAAGCATATCACTATCTAAGAAAATGCGGACGCAGTGGGTTTGATCGTGATCGTGACGGTATACCATGCGAGAATGTATGCAAAGAGCGAAGAGTAGAAAAATAATTTTATAAATTTTAAAAAACTTAGCCTTGACACTTACTTCAAATTCTATAAATTATAAAAATTTAAACAAGTCAAAAGAACCAGTAAAAGAAAATCAAAAATTTAAGTTAAGCTAAAAGCAACTAGGCGTTATTTTTAGTAAGCGCTGCCACTCTAGCCTTTGCAGCCTGTGTGATATCATCCTCGTAGTCGTAGAAGTTAAAGGTCGCTCCATGCTGAAAAAAGCCATTTAGTATATCGCCGCTTTGGCGGTTTTTCAGATCAAGCTCCGCCACCTTAAAGCCGTCATTTGTCGCACAAAATTCCTTTAGTCTTGCTGGTGCCTCTTTTAGCTTGGTAAATAAAAAGCAGTATCCATCGCCGCCGTTTCGCCCAACTCTACCGCGCAGCTGATGAAGCGTAGCAAGCCCTAGCCGCTCAGCGCCCACGATCACTATCGTATTTAGCCTTGGTAGCGAGATACCCACCTCAACAACGGTGGTTGAGAGCAAAATTTCACCCTCCTCTCTAAACCGCCTTAAAATTTCCTCTTTCTCTTTGTCTTTGCCGTGCGTGACGAAGACATTTTTGAAATTCTTTAGCCAAAAGCCCTGTGCCTCGCTTAGACTTTGGTAGTTTGAGCTCTCGCTGCTCTCGACTAGCGGATAGATGATGGCTACTTGAAAGCCTCCCGCAAGCTGCTTTTTGATGTGAGTTAGCAAAAAGCCAAACTCACTAGCGCCTAAAATTTGGCTCGTTATATTTTTCTTAAACGGCATCTGCTTTAAAAAGCTAAAATTTACGATCGATGATTGGATCAAACTTAGCGTCCTTGGTATGGGCGTAGCCGAAAACTGCACAAAATTTGCTCGCTCATCATCGTTTGAGGCCAGTTCCTCTATCTTTTTTCGCTGGTTTGAGCCAAAGCGGTGCTGCTCATCAACCATGACTAGCGGTGAGTTTGGTAGCTCGTGAAAGAGCAGCGCATGCGTGCCAACGATCAAATTTGCCCCACCAAAGTCTATCTTTTTCTCTCCACTTTGAACCAATATCACATTCATAAATGGCGGCAATAGACTCTTTGCTTCATTGTAAATTTGCTCGCTTAAGATACTTGTTGGCGCCATCAAAATGGCACTTTGCGGATATACACTAAGAGCAGCTGCCAAGATCACTAGCGTCTTACCACTTCCCACATCGCCCATTATGACGCGCCTTTTTGCCTGCATAGCAGCAAGGTCGTCTCTTATATCATTTACCGCATTTATCTGGTCATTTGTCGGCGTAAATGGCAAGCTCTTAAGCCAAGAGCTTATATCAAAAAGCTTGATTTTTGGGCTTTTAAAGTAGGTTTTTTTAGCACTTAGCTTTTTTATGTAGTTAAAAATTTCTACAAATTTTAAAATGTGCACGCCCTCATTATCGTTTTTTAGGCGGTATAAAATTTGTACGCTTTGCTCGTCTAGTCTTTGCAGCTCAGCTAGAAATTTAGCCTCTCGCTCACTTAAGCCCTCGGCTAATAAATTTTGTAAATTTATATATTTTAAAACGAGTTTTTTGACTTCATCATCTTTTAGCTCGGTCTTAAATTTAGGCACTATCTGGCCTATTTTTGTGGTAATTTTTGGATTTACTATCTGCCACGAGCCAAAGGCATAGGAGCAAAGCCCATATATCGCCATCTCTTTGCCCGTCTTAAAAGCGCCGTAGTGCCAGGACTTTGCATTAAAAATGACGATCTTTACGCTACTTTGCCACTGCTCACAAAAGGCAAGTGCTGTCAGCATGCCAGGGCGCGAGGCGAGCGAGGTGATCTTTACATTTATGCAGACCTGCCCTTCTCTTGGGCTCTTAGCGATCGTCGTATCCTCAAAGCCCTTTGGTAGCACAAGGGCAAGGTCAAGCAGGCTAAGCACGCCTATTTTTAGAAGTTTTGCTCTGTCGCTTGCTTCAAATTTCATTTTTTAGGACGCAAAAACTTAGCTGATTGATCTCTGCGTGGGCTTTTATGAAGCTATTTAGCTCGCTTAGTGAAAGGGCTGAAATTTTATCCAGATCCTTTAAAAATGCCCCAAGCTCGCCATGCTCGTAAAACTCGCCTTGCGCGATGTCAAGGCGCTTAAATAGCGTCTCAAGTCTAAGCGGCAACGAACCAAGTAAAAATTTCTTAGCCTGCTCAAGCTCAGCCTTACTAACGCCTTTTTTACTAAATTTTAAAATTTCCTCTTTTATAACGGCAATGGCCTCATCTTTTTTCTCATTTTTTGTCTGCATGTAGCCGTAGAGCTGGCTGTAAGAGAGATTTAGCAAATTTCTAGCGTAGGCGCTATAAGCAAGCCCTCTTTTCACACGGATCTCCTCCATAAGCCTCGAGCCAAAGCCACCCTCACCTAGGATAAATGTCGCCACTGCGGCCTTGTATTTTTCTTCAGGTTTCACGTTAAATGGCGCGCCAAAGTAGATGTATGCCTGCTCGCTTTGCCTGATGATCTCGCTGCTTTCGCACTTATCGCTTGGGCTAAAGTGCTCTAACTTTCGAGCTTTACCAGGTTTTAAAATTTCTAAAACACTAGCGAGCTCTTTTGTCTGCTTCTCGTCGATGTCGCCACCTAGCACGCAAAGTAAATTTGAAAGGTCTAAATGCTCGTTTAAAAATTTGCTCACATCTTCAAGCGTGATCGCTTTTATGCTCTTTTTAGTGCCGATACTTGGCTGGGCAAGCACGCTTTTTGGGTACAAAAGCTCAAAGAGTCCTTGCCTTGCCACGTAGTCAAAGTCGTTTTCATTTGCTGCGATCTCGCCAAGTGTGACGGTTTTGCACCTATTTAGGATCTCATCTGTTAAATTTGGGGCGAGCAGTAGCTCTTTTAACTTGCCGCACGCAAAGGCAAAGTGCTCTTTTAAGCAGTTTAGATCGATGCAAAATGTCTCAAAGCCGCAGCTTGCGTTTAGGCTAATCGCCCGCACCTCAAGCTTTTTAGCAAATTTAGCCGAGCCTAGCTTCATATCGCCCTCGTTTAGTAAATTTGCACTTAGCCTTGCAAGGCCTGCTAGCTTGCCATTTTGTGAGCTACCAGCTGCTTTGAAAACTAGCTTTAGGCTCACTACTGGCATCGCTTTTGAGCTTTCAAAAACGACTGGAATTTTTACATTTTTTACATTGATATCTAAAATTTTCATCTAAAATTTCTCCAAAATATCGTAGTTTGTGTTACGCTTGGCTGGAATTTCTCCGACATCTTTTATAAGCTCGATCATCTGATTTTGATTCATCCTAAAGCTTGCACCTGCTGCCTTTACGACGTTTTCTTCCATCATTGTGCTACCAAGGTCGTTTGCGCCAAAAAGAAGCGCTAGCTGACCTACGTAGCTGCCCTGCGTGACCCAGCTGCTTTGAATGTT
Source organism: Campylobacter concisus (assembly GCF_002913945.1). Classification (GTDB taxonomy): domain Bacteria; phylum Campylobacterota; class Campylobacteria; order Campylobacterales; family Campylobacteraceae; genus Campylobacter_A; species Campylobacter_A concisus_P. The sequence goes on from NZ_POZK01000019.1 coordinate 37,269, forward strand.
TTTAAAGTTATCCAAAAAGAGCCTTGAGACTGCAAGAAGCCTTAGATAGACGTTTGAGCTTTGCTTTTTGATCTCAGGGAATTCTTGCATAAGCTTTGTATTTAGCCCTTGAAAGCTCCAAAGTATAAATGCTCTAAATCCAGCCGTTTCATCTTGTAAATTTCTGATATGCTCCCAGTGCTCCACGATCTCGCGAGTGCTCTCAACCGTGCCAAACATCATCGTAGCAGTCGTTTTTATGCCAAGCTCGTGCGCCTCTTTATGTATGCGAAGCCAGTCTGCGGTGTCGCACTTTTTTGGGGCGATGATGTCACGCACCCTGTCACTTAAAATCTCCGCTCCAGCCCCTGGCATCGAGTATAAGCCCTTTTCGTTTAGGCGTCTTAAGACCTCTTTTGTAGAAATTTTTGAAACTCTTGCGATGTAGTCGATCTCAACGGCTGAGAAGCCATGTATCGTGATGCTTGGATAGTGCTTGCTGATGTAGCCGACAAGCTCCTCGTACCACTCAATCTTTAGCTTTGGATGTACGCCGCCTTGAAATAAAATTTGCGTGCCACCAATGGCGATTAGCTCCTCGATCTTCTTGCCGATCTCTTCAAAACTTAGTACATAAGCGTCTTCTTCTTTTGCGTGGCGGTAAAATGCGCAAAATTTACAATCTACCCAGCAGACGTTTGTATAGTTGATGTTGCGATCGACGATGAAGGTCGTTATATTATCTGGATGAAGCTCTTTTTTTCTAGCTAGCGCCATCTTGCCAAGCTCGTAAAGCGGTGCATTTTCTATAAGATCGATGGCCTCATTTACACTAAGTCTTTTCAAATTTAACCTTTTATTTTGCTTATTTTTGGGCGAAAGTTTAGCTAAAAATGCTTTTAAATATGATAAATCAGGCGTTATGAAAAATTAATTTTTAAAGGCTAAAATGTGAGAAATTCTTTAAAGGAGCAAGTTATGAAAAAGATAGTATTTGCCGTTATTTGCGGGCTATTTTTAGTTGGTTGTGCTAAAAATGAGCCAAAACCAGCAAGCCATGAAGGTTGCGGTTGTTCTCATCACAAAGAGATAAAAAGCGATATGCAAAAACAAGGTTGCCACCATCAAGGCTGCATGATGCAAGGCTCAATGCACAGCGATATGCAAGGCTGCCCAGCTCACGCAAAATAGTAAAAGTGCCAAATGGCACTTTTATTTTAATATCACCTTGTCACCTCTGGTGCCAAGAACCGTCACTTTCTCTCCGTTAGCTAAATTTCCGTCATACTTCCAAAGTGTGCCTTTGAAATAGACCATATTTTCTCTGATCTCGCCAACTCCGGCTTCGTCTAAAAATTCCTCGTTAAAACTCTCTTTTCTGGACATAAATTTACTCTTTAACGGCGCTTTTAAAAGCACAAGGAGCACGATCGCAATCGCTGCTGTAATTAAAATTTGATAGCTCCAAGCAAAACTAAAACCAAAATTTATAGCTCCAACTACGATAAAAGCTATGCCAAAAAATAGCAAATAAAACGAGAAAAAGATAAACTCGGTGATGCACAAAACCACACCGATTGCTATCATTATAAAAGGGCTGATCACGCCTTATCCTTAGCTAGGAAATTTTTCAAAACGCTAAGTGAGCCAATAAGCTCAGTCGCCTCATAAGGGACTAAAATTTTATCTTTTGAGTTATTTTTAGCTAGCTCGCTAAATGCCCCGACTCTATCGCGCGCGAGCAAAAATTCAGCCGCATTTGCGTTTTTGCTCATACTATCATTTATCATATCCATAGCCTCTTTTTGAGCCGTTGCTATGGCGATTTGTTCGTATTTTTTCGCATCAGCCATACGCTCTATAGCCTCTGCTTGAAGTACTTTTTCTTGTTTTAGTGCTTCGGCATTGCGGATTAAAGCCTCTTTTTCAGCCAAGGCTTTTAGCTCGATCGCACGTTTTTCACGCTCAGCTTTCATCTGCATATTCATCGCCTCTTCGATGCCAAGTGGGACAGAAATTTCAGAAATTTCTACACGCATTATCTTTACACCCCAGTTGCCAGCGGCGTCGCCAAGAGCCACTTGAAGTGCGGCATTTAGGCGGTCGCGAGAGCTTAGCGTATCGTCAAGATTCATTGCACCTATCTCGCCACGAAGCGTTGTCATGGCTAAATTTGCAATGGCACGCTTGTAGTTATCTACGTTATAAACCGCCATTTTTGCGTCAAAGACCTTTAAAAAAACGATACCATCGACGCTTATATTAACGTTATCTTTTGTGATGACTTGCTGTTTTGTAATATCTACAAGCTGCTCTTTTACGGTGATTATCGCTCTTATTTGATCGACAAATGGGATAATTATGTGAAATCCGCCGTCAAGCACTTTGTGAAATTTACCAAGTCGCTCAATGAGTAGATTATCAGCTTGTGAGACGATCTTGATACCAGCCTTTAAAAACAAGAACGCAAAGATAACCAGAACTACGACTAAAACACCAAATGCTTCGATTTGCATTTTTACTCCTTTAATTTATAATTTGTTATTTTCTTAAGTATTATAATACATTTTAAATTTTATTTTCAAAAAGGATTAGCATGAAAAATTTTATATTTGCACTAAGTGCGGCTCTACTTTTGGCAGGTTGTGCCTCATCTAGCCAAAACGCAAACGTCCCACAAGGCAAATGTGAAGTAAAAAGTAGCTGCGAAGCTCCAATTAGCAGCATCGAGGGCACTTATAAAGCATTTTTACCTTGCGCTAGCTGCATGGGTATAGACTCAACCCTTATACTAAAAAAGGACGGCACATTTGAAAGTGTGATGAACTACAAATCAAAAGACAACTACAAAGCCGTTAGCAAAGGCAAATACTCAATCAAAAATGGTGTGATAACAACGATTGATGAGTATAAAGAAAAGAGCTTTTATAAAATAGAAGGCGAGAACCTAAAAATGCTAGACATGGATCAAAAAGAGGTCACTGGCGAGTTAAAAGATAAATACATCTTTAAACGCGTAAAATAAATTTTAAAGGCAAAATGATATAATTTTGCAATTTTTAAGGAGTTGCAAATGAAATATCTTTTTGCCATACTTATCTCATTTTTCATCCTTGGCTGCGCAAAAAATGAAAATTTAGAGCCAAAACAAAGCACACAAAATACAGCAAAAGAAGACAAACCGCTAGTTCAGGCAAATACACCCAAAAAGCCAGAAAAGCTAATACTTCCAAACTCAATTTATAGTAGTTTTCACACTATTTTGCCTTGCCCAAACTGCGAAGGCATAAAAACTATCATCACGCTAAATAAAGACAAAACTTACACAAAAACAATGCTTACTATGGATAAAGAAGTAAGCTTGGTTGAAAAAAATGGCATATTTGATGTTGATGATAGTGCTATCATTTTAAAAGACGAAAATGGCAATCTTAGCTACTTTGCGCCAAATAAAAACTCACTTCTTCAGCTTGATGATAAGAAAAATAAGCGAGTTGGCGTGCTAGCTCAAATTTATAATTTTGAACCGGTAAATAAAGCTTACAAAGATAGTTTTTTTGCTAAATTTTATAAATTTAAAAACAAAGATAACTTTTTAGACATTGTAATCGTACCAAGCAAAAATGGTGCAAAAATAAGTTTTTATTCATCATTAAAAAATGGCTCGCCACTTTGCGAGTTTAGCTCCGAGCTACTTTATAACAAAGGAATTTTTTACCTTTTAGATGAAAAAGGCATTGCTCTAAGTATACATAGGATAAATAATGCAATTTTTCTAGTAGCAAACGATAAAATTTGCAAAAATGCTCACATAAGCGGACGATATAAAAAAGATAAAGATCAAAAAAATCTCTTTGGCAAAGGCTTTTTTGCAGAGCTGACAAACGAATCAGCAAATAGAGATGTGATAAAAATTTACGGCTCAAAAAACATAAAACGGGATAACACAAAAAAAGAAAGCAGCTACATAATAACAAACAAAAATGAAAGAATTTTTGAATACACCTTGCTAAATGGCATTATCACAAGCATTGAAATTTACTCAAACGAGTTTAAAACTCCAGAAAATATCAGTCTTAAATCAAATTTCAAAGATATAAAAAACTCTCTTGCTATTTCTAAATTTAGTAGTGACAAAAACAATATCTATCTAAAAATAGATAGCCACGATATGCTAATCACACTAAAAAATACACTTGCCAAAGAGATAACAAGCCTAAACGATATACCAGATGAAACAAAGATAGAGCAAATAACGCTAATGTGGAATCAATAAGTTGAAAGAATATCTTAAACTTTTAAAAGAAGAGAAAAATTTTCGCCTCTTAAGCATCATTCAGCTTATATGCTATTTTGGCGTATGGTTTTCGCACACAGGTATCTTTACCCTTCTTATCAAGCTTGATGCTCCTGTTTGGGCGATCACGCTAAGTGCGGCGATGGCATTTATCCCAGGTGTTGTCATAGCTCCTTTTAGTGGAATTTTAGTTGATAAATTTAGCCCAAAGCCAATGCTTGTCATCATGATGGCAGTTGAGACGATAAGCGTTTTTATGCTTCTTTTTATAGACTCACTTGATTTTTTATGGCTACTTTTACTTATCATTTTTGTTAGAAATGGCACTGGCGGAATGTATTTTCAAGTAGAGATGAGCGTGCTGCCAAAAATTTTAAGCAAAGAAAATCTCAAACTCGCAAACGAGATCCACTCCATAATCTGGGCAGTCTCATACACTGCTGGCATGGGGCTGGCTGGAGTTTATATACACTTTTTTGGTATTAAAAGCGCCTTTTTACTTGATGGCATACTATACATTCTTAGCTTTGGATTTTTATATTTTTTAAATTTACAAGGCCTAAAGCCGGAATTTATAGAAAAACCACTAAAAATGCTAAAAAATGGCCTTGTGTATTTAAAAGAAAATAGGCTCATCGTGCACCTTATATTTTTGCACGCCTTTGTTGGCATTACTGCTTATGACGCGCTTATAGCACTTTTGGCTGATTACAAATATGCAAATTTACTCTCAACATCACTAGTTATAGGACTATTAAATACTTCAAGATCCATTTCACTTATGTTTGCTCCAGCCATACTTAGTAAATTTATAAATAAAAATACGCTTATTTTCGTATATATCGGTCAAGGCCTTGGTATCATTATTTGGGCTTTATCGCTCTGGAATTTTTATCTATCGCTTATTGGCATTATCTTTGCTGGATTTTGTACATCAAGCCTTTGGAGCTACACCTATACGATGCTTCAGCAAAACTGCAAAAAAGAATTTTATGGCCGAGTGATTGCATATAACGATATGATTTTTCTTGGCTTTAGCGCTCTTATTTCATTTATCATTGGTCTGCTTTATGATATTGGACTTAGCGTTGAGATGATTGCAAGTTTTATGGGAAGCCTCTTTTTTGTAGGAGCTTTTTACTATCACATAGTATTAAAAAGCTACAAAATAAGGTGATTGATTTTAAATTAAGTCGCCCAAGTTAAAAGGCGACTTGGCAAATTTTTATTTTTTTAGATAGTAGGTAGTTCCATTTGAAAAGCGTTTTTCATAAGCTGGAGTGTAAGGCACAAGATCGGCGTGCCCAGCATAAAGCCTACCATCTGGCTTAAGCAATTTATGAAGTCTCTCAACACATTTTAATCTAAAATCATCATCAAAATAGATCATCATATTTCTTGAAAGCACGATATCAAATTTTCCTAGATTAAAAATAGCATCATCAAAAACATTTAAAATTTTAAACTCACATCTTGGTAAAATTTCTTTTTTTATCTTAAATTTATCATCGACTTTTGTAAAAAATCTCTCTTTTTGAAAATCGCTTAATCTGTGCAAGCTCCTCTCACTAAAAATACCATTTTGACAGCTTGCTATGGCTTCTGAGTTTATATCTATACCTACGATTGAAATTTCATGCTGTTTAAATCCCATCTCATAAGCAAGCATTGCAAGCGAATATGACTCATCTCCAGTAGAGCAAGGAGCACACAAAATTCTAGCTCCTCCAAGCTCCTTTGCGTAATATATCACATCTTTAAGTTGAGGCAACTCTCTATAAAAATAAGTCTCATTTACAGTTACTAAATTTAAAATGTCTTGTCGTAAGCTTGAGTTATATCTTATCATCGAAACAAGATCTTTAAAGCTTTTTATTTGGCGATCTCTAATAAAAATGGTAATTCGCTGCAACGTAATATCTCTTTTTGGCTCCAGATCAACTCCGCAAAGAGTTTTGATAACGTTCATAAATTCATTAAAACTATCCATATCTTGTGAAGTATTTGTTTGCATTGTTTTTGTATCTTTCGCTTCATTAGTTAATAGCATTTAAAAAATCCTCCAGCTCTTTTTTTATCATAGTTAGATTTAATGATTTTAAGCTTTGATTTAGCTCTTTTGCACGTTTTGGCATACCATAAACTATCGCGCTCTCTTCATTTTCAGCTATACATTTTGCTCCAGCCTTATAAAGCTTATCAAGCCCAGATGCACCATCATCTCCGATGCCAGTTAGCAAGATAGCTAAGACATTTGCGCTCTTGCAAATTCCAACTCCAGATTTAAACAACACATCAACATTTGGCGTATATATGGTCTTTTCTTCTGTATTTGGCTTTGCACTGATTGGTAAATTTGGCGACACCACCACATTTTGTTCGCAGACATATACGGTATTTTCTTTTAAAATTTTCCTCTCATTTAAAATTTCAACATCCAAGCCACACTCTTTTCCGATTTGCATAGCAAAAGAGTTTATAAACATTTTATTCATGTGCTGGGCTATCACGATGATGGCTCCATTTAGTTTTACGTTTTTTAGTAACTTTTTTAAATGTCCAGGCCCGCCAGTAGATGCCCCTATTAATATTAATTTTTGTGCCACAAATAGCCTTTAAAATTTTAATTTAATATTTAGCTTACGCCACTTTTTTGTATATCGTCAATATCCCTACCACTCTTTATATGCCTTGCTAATTTTTAAGCAAATTTATAGATCATTTCTTTGTGATCTTATATAAAAAGCTAAAAATTTCAGCAACAGCTTTATATAAATTTGGTGGAATTTCTTGATCAACTTCAACCTTGCTTAAAATTTCAATAAGATCAGGATCCTCTTTGATCGGTATATCATGTTCTTTTGCAAGATCAATTATTCTATTTGCTATCTCACCAGCGCCACTAGCCAGCACTCTTGGAGCATTATCTTTAGATCTGTTGTAGCCAAGAGCTACTGCTTTTTTCTTATTTACTTGCATTAAATTTTCTTATCAAAGCCCACATCAAGGCCACCAAATTTTTTAAATCTATCATTTAGCTTTACTTTTGACAAAGTTTTGATATTAAAGTTTGAAACTATGAGTCCAAGCTTTGATATTGCTTGTTTTAATTCACTAGAGTTTGAAAGGATTAGCTCCTTAAACTCATTTGTTTGCGTAGCTACCGAAAGATCAATGTATCTTTTATCAATAAGTCCAACCATCACATTTATCTGTCCAAATTTCTTAAAATTTAGATCGATCTGAGCGTAAAATTTATCCTTTTTGCCTTGCTTAAATGCGATATTTCCACCCTCAACGCCGTCCCAAATATAAGGCATATAAGTTTGAATCCCGCCTTGAAGGCTTGATATCATTTGATGCATCTCGATCTGCGAAATCATCTTATTTGCGGCATTTACGCTTTGCGGGTTTTGACTCTTTTCACTGATATTTAAAAGCGTACTTTTTATATCTTGGCTTAGCACTTTTGAAATTTCGTTGCTATTTTTAGTTGTAATATTATTTATATCGTTTGTAGCGAGATTTAGTTGTTTTAAAAGCGCCTTGCTCTCACTTAGCTCATTTTTAGCCAAACTTGCCTTAGCATCAGCAAGACTTAGGCTATGAGCAAGACGCCTCGCCGCACTTTGGAGCTTATCTTGCAAGCTACCATCCTTTGAAACATCGCTCATCTCATTAAACGCCTTTACAAGCCCTGCTTCATCACCTATGTTATTTAGCGTTTTTAGATCGTTTTTTATGCTATCAAGGATAGTTTTTAGCTCTTTGTGATTTTGACTAAAACCAAAATTTTGATTTAGCTTTTCATTTGCCAGGCTTGTGACTTTCTCGCTTAAATTTGAGATGAAATTTTGTATTTTGCCTATTTGATTTTTTACTAGCTCGCCATTTTGATCTTTTGAAAAATTTTTATCCAAAAATTTAACCACACTATCAAGCTTATCAACATCTTTTAAAAGCTTTTTTATGTTTGAGTTATCAAGAATGTTTTTTGCGTCATTGCTCGCTTTCTCAAGTATAGAAGCAAGCTTTGAAAAAGAGTTTTGATTGTCTAATTTTTCATCGTTTAGAGTTAAAACTTGATTTAGCAAATTCCCGCTTGAGAGATTTTTTATATCACTTAGTAGCTTCTGAACCGAGCTTGGAAGCTTCTCTGGGCTAAGTGCGTCTTTTAAATTTGCTTCAAGCATTACGCCTGAGTTTTTGATCTGATCATTTAGTGAGCCGGCTTTTAGATCGGCTATTGGTTTTAGAAATTCTTTTAGCTTTAGTGCAAGGCTCTTTATCTCAGGGCTTTCATTTTGGGTTGCTTCAGCCTCTAAGCTTTTTGCAAGGTCTGATAGCTCGCTGGCTAAATTTGGAGCGATTTTCGTATCTTTTGCCTGAGATAAAATTTGTTCAGCCTTGCTAAGACTTGAAGCACTTTTTAGATCATCAAGTACTCTTGCAACGAGTTTTCCAACATTATCAAGTGTCTCTGAAATGCTCTGCTCACTAGGCGTTTGTACGCTTGGCTGATTTTTAAAAAGCGAGCCTTCATTTTTACGAACTGGCACATTTTGAGTAGTATTTTGCCCAGTTTGAACCGAAGTGTTTGATATATTCAAAGAATTTCCTACGTTCATTTTTTACTTTTTATTTTTTCTATCGGCAAAATTTCCATTTTGCTCAATAGTAGCTATGCCAGCCGTCCTTGCAACGAGCCTGTCGTTATACTCTTTTCTCATGTGCTGTGGTATTGTCTTTTGCGTTAGTGCAAATAAAATAAGTCCAGCAAAAAGCACCAAATAAACATAGATAAAGCCAAATGCTCCAAAAATTTTCATCGCATAGCTCATAAGAAGCGGCGAAAAAAGTGAAGCCAAAGAGTAGCTAAATAGCAAAGCACGTGCGACTTGCACACTCTTTGTCTTGTCTGTGATCTCATCATTTGCCCTAGCCAGAGAAAGTCCATATGTGCAAAAAATTCCAGCTCCAAAAAAGAATGAAAGCAGATATTCAATCGTCAAATTTTTGCCATTTAGCAAAAACAAAACCGCACTTATTAAAGCCACGCTACTACAAAGCAAAATAGCTGGCCTTCTACCATATCTATCAGAGAAACTACCGATAAAAACTTGAGCCAAAAAGCCTCCAATCATCGCAACCGTCATAAAAAAAGATGCCTCTTTTGTGCCGTATCCTTGAAGCAAGACAAAAAGGCTTGCCATCGAAAAAAAGCCATTTATCGCTAAGCCTGCAATGAGCGCGCCAACAAGAGCAAGCGGAACGATACCAAAAATTTTTGGGATATTTATGGGCTGACGCTCTGGGATTTGAGGCTGATTTATACGGATCAAATTTAATGGAATGCTTGAGAGCATGATAAAAGCTGCACTTATAATGAAAATTTCAAAGGTATTAAGATCAAGCGCTAAGATCAAAATGCCAAGTCCAAAACTCGTGTAAAAAACGCCTTCATAAAAGGCTATCACGCGAGATCTTATTTTGTTTGGAATTTTTGCATTTAGCCAGCTTTCTATAACCATCAGAAGCGCGTAGTAGCAATATCCCAAAAATGCACGCAAGATCGCCCAGAATACTAAATTTTGATTTACCGCATGAAGCATAGCTGAGACTGCAAAAATGGCTGAAAAGATGGCAAATGCTCTGATGTGGCCAGTAGTTGAGATGACTCTGTGAGCTGTAATGGTGCTAATTAACGCGCCTACAAAAAAGCCTGTATTGATTAATCCGATCTCTAGCTCGCCCACTCCATTTTGCTTAAGAAGTGCGCTACAAGATGCGATGACTAGGCCATTTCCGATAAAAAGCAAACTCATGCCCAAAAATAGCGGTCCCATCGAGCGGATGATCCTAAAGCTACTTGCCATCAGTATCCTTTGTGGTATTAAACTTATTCTCCATAAGCCCAAAAATAAATGCGCCAATTGGCATCGGAGCAAGCCCCACTAAAAAACCAGATACATTTAGCAAATTTTCATTTTTTAAAAAAATAAATCCAAAAAAAAGTATCGCATAAGCTACCAAGCGGTAAGGCATAAAGGCTGCTGCGAAACTTTTATCTTTAAATGAAAATCTCTGCTTTTTTAGCCTTACTTTTTCTTCTTTTAGGCTAAATTCTTTTGCCTCATTCTGGGGCAAAATTTCTTCATCCTCTTCGTCCTCTTCTTCTATCTTGGCTAAAATTTCATCTCTTGCATTTTCTAGCCGAGAATTTATGCGGTTTTTATAGGCAAAAAAGCTAGCCGTTAAGATGATAAGCGAGGCAAAAAATGAAATTTGCGAGCTTATAAAAAATTGATTTGATATAAATTTGCCAACCACGCTAAGAGCTAGCCAAAGCGCAAAATAGCAAATCAAAAGCCTACTAATCGTCCTCATCATCGTCTTTTGTGTAGCCTTTGTATCTGCTTTCATCTTTTAGCTCATCTAGGCTTTTTATCTGCGCTTTGTAAGCTTTATAGACATTTAAAATAGCAGCTGCGATGCCAATAGCAAAGCCTATCCAAAGAGCTGGTGTAAAATTTGTAGCCTTTTTTACAAGATATCCTAGTCCAGTGCCGATAACCACAGCCACAACCATCGATATGCCAAGGCTTAGCTGCTCAGCACCTACTACTATATCTTTTACTTTTAGCTTTGCCATTAGGCTTTTATCTCCAAAAATGCTTCCTTAGCTGCGTTTATAGCTAGATCAATGTCAGCTTCAATCATTGCATCGCAGATAAATCCGGTCTCAAACTGGCTAGGTGCAAGATAAATTCCGCGTCTAAGCATCGCTTGGTGAAATTTAGCAAAGAGCTTTGTGTCGCTCTTTAACGCATCGTCGTAGTTTTTCACAACGTGATCTGTAAAAAAGTAGCCAAACATCGAGCCACGAACATCAGTTTGGATGGTGATACCAGCACTCTTTGCAGCCTCTTTAAAGCCAGCCATTAGTTTTAGGGCAAGCTTTTCGAGTCTGGCGTATAAATTTACGTCGTTATTTATCTTAGAAATCGCCGCTATACCAGCGCTCATCGCCACTGGGTTGCCACTTAGCGTGCCTGCTTGATATACAGCGCCATCTGGGCTTAAGCAGTCCATTATCTCGGCCTTGCCACCAAATGCAGCGACGTTCATGCCTCCGCCTATAACCTTACCAAATGTGATGAGATCAGCGTCCACCTCGTGAAATGGATATGAGCCAAGGCGAGAAGCTCTAAAGCCGCTCATAACCTCATCAAGAATGAGCACAGCACCAAATTTATCGCAAAGTACTCTAAGCTCCTCTAAAAATTTCTTATCAGCTGGCACAAGTCCCATGTTTCCAGCGATAGGCTCGATTATGACGACACCTATTTTGTCTTTGTTATTTTCAAAAATGGCTTTTACGCTTTCTATATCGTTATAAACTGCTAAATAGGTGTTTTTCACAACATCTTGTGGCACGCCGCTGCTTGAAGCGTTGCCGTATGTCGTTGCGCCACTTCCTGCTTTGATAAGAAGTGCGTCGCTGTGTCCGTGATAGCAGCCTTCAAATTTTATTAGTCCGTCTTTTTTAGAATATCCTCTAGCCACTCTTATCGCGCTCATAGTGGCCTCTGTGCCAGAGCTAACGAAGCGAATTTTATCTATTTGTTTAAACTCATCACATATTAGCTTTGCAAGAGCGGTCTCTTTTGGAGAAGGGGCGCCGTAAGATACGCCTTGTTTTACAGCAGAGATGATCGCCTCTTCTATATCTTTGTCGCAGTGGCCAAATATGAGCGGTCCCCAGCTTTGGATAAAGTCAAGATATTTTTTACCCTCGACATCGTATAGATAAGCTCCCTTTGCGTGATCGATCATTACAGGCTCGCCTCCAACGCTGCCAAATGCACGAACAGGTGAATTTACGCCGCCTGGGATATATTTTTTAGCTTCGCTAAATGCCTCTTTATTTGTCATTTTTTATCCTTTTGATTTTGTGTTTTTAAATTTGTCTTTTGATTATCTTTTTGATTTGTTACTGGTTTTACTGGCGACTTTGGTGCTTGCGTAGTAGCGGTTTTTGCTGACTCAGCTGGCTTAGCTGTGGTAGTTTTAGCTGGTTCTGCTGGTTTTGTAGCAGGGGCGGCTTTGGCAGATTGCTCTGGCTGTTTTTGCGTCGTATCAGCAGCAACTGGCTTGGTTAAATTTTGCGTTTTTGCCGCCTTTGCAGGAGTTTTCATCTTATTTGTGATGTACTCATAAAGGATGGTTGTCTCCTCATCTGTCAAAAAATAACTTGGCATGACACCTTTTGGCTTTGTTAAAGCGGCTTTAAAGCTCTCAAAATCTATATCATTTATCCTTGGAGCTCTTAGCTCATCATCAACCGTTTTGTTTGTCTTTTTGTCAAAATGCTTGTATTTGGATATCAGACTACCCTCGCCCTTTGCACCGTGACATTTGTCGCATCCTATGCCACGTGGATTTAGGTAGAGCATCTTGGCGTACTCGGTCTTTGTAATAAAGTCAGCACCAAAAATCGCTATACAAAAAAGCAAAATCAAAAAAACAGACCGCATAAACCTCTCTTTTAAAAATTTAATTTAATTTTAGGTATGATACCACCCTTGTGATTAAAAAAGCTTTTAAATAAGGATCCAATATGAAAATTTTAGACGGTAAAGCCGTATCTTTAAAGGTCAAAGAAAGCGTAAAAGTAAGAGCCGAAGAACTAAAAAAATTTGGCGTAGAGCCTACATTGGCTGTTATCCTAGTGGGCGAAGATAAAGCATCTCAAACATACGTTAGAGCCAAAGAGAAAGCCTGCAACGAATACGGCATAAAAAGCGTAGCTCACCGCCTAAGCGAAAATACAACCCAAGCAGAGCTTCTAGCACTTATAAATGTGCTAAATTTAGACGATAGCATCCACGGCATCTTAGTGCAGCTACCACTTCCAAAGCATATAGATACAAACACCGTTTTGGCAATGATCGATCCAGCAAAAGACGTAGATGGCTTTCACGCTGTAAATGTTGGAAAACTTGTTAGTGGATTAGATGGATTTGTGCCTTGCACACCGCTTGGAGTTATGGAAATTTTAAAAGAGTATGGCATTGACGTGGCTGGGCTAAACGCGGTTGTTATAGGTAGAAGCAATATCGTTGGAAAGCCTATGGCAAACTTGCTTTTAAACGCTTCAGCAACCGTTACGATCACTCACAGCAAGACTAAAAATTTAAAAGAAATTTGCAAAAACGCTGACCTCATCGTCGCAGCCATTGGTAAGCCCTTTTTCTTAAAGGCTGATATGGTAAAAGATGGCGCAGTGGTCGTTGATGTGGGTATAAATAGACTTGATGATGGCAGACTTGTAGGCGATGTGGACTTTGACGAGGTCGCACCAAAATGCTCATACATCACGCCTGTTCCTGGCGGCGTAGGTCCGATGACGATTGCGATGCTTTTAAATAACACAATCCTTGCAGCCCAAGCTAAGATAGCTAGCCATAAAAGAGCGTAATAATGAAAAAATTTTTTACTAAATTTTATGACTTTTGCTCGAGCTGGACAGGCACTGTCATCATCGTGCTTTTTGTTATATTTTTCATAGCTCAAGCCTTTGTTATCCCGTCTGGTTCGATGAAAAACACGCTTTTAGTTGGTGATTTTTTATTTGCAAAAAAATTTGTTTATGGCATACCAACACCAAGAATTCCATGGCTTGAGGTAAAAATTTTACCCGAGCTAAATGACAATGGGCATCTCATCACAGGCGATGGTCCGGCAAGAGGCGATATAGTCGTCTTTCGTTATCCAAAAGATGAAAAGACCCACTTTGTAAAACGCTGCTTTGCCACAAGCGAAGATGAGATCGTCTTTACTGAAAAAGCCCTATATCTACGCCCAAAAGAGGGAGATAGCTTCATAAAGGCAAACTGCCGTGAAAATTTAAATGGTAAAGAGAGCAAATTTGACTACTCATGTAGCGATATAGCCGAGCTTGATGGCAAACTTTTCATAAAAGAGCCATATAGATTTAGCGGCATCCACTATGACGAAAATGTAAATTTATTTGAGCAGATGATTTTCATGCTAAATACAAACAAAGATAGTGTTTTTATGAAGCCAGTACTATTTAGCTCACTACCGCAAAATCCAAATTTTAACCTTAATGCATTTTACGTCAAAGTACCAAAAGATGAATACTTCATGATAGGCGACAACCGCGATCACTCAAATGATAGCCGTTTTTGGGGAAGCGTGGCTTACAAGGACATAGTCGGAGAGCCTTGGTTTATATATTTTAGCTGGGACAGCAACTACAATGTGCGCTGGGAGCGTATCGGACGCTTTGTAGATACGATAGAAAATGATGAATTTTTCACTAACAAAGCTCTAAAAGAAGGCGAAGTAGATGGACTTCACTAATTTCGACCCCATCAAAGTCGCCACTATCGTCATCTCTTTAATAGTCGCTATCGTCGGCCACGAGATCGCTCACGGATATGTCGCTTATAAATTTGGTGACAACACTGCAAAAAGCCTTGGCAGGCTTAGCATAAACCCTATAAAACATATTGACCCAGTTGGCACTATCATCGTGCCGCTGGTGCTTTACCTAAGCACTGGTATGATGTTTGGCTGGGCAAAGCCAGTGCCTGTAAATACCTACACAGTCGTGCGAAATGGCGGCTACAAGGCAGCTATATACGTAAGTCTAGCTGGCATTTGCTACAACGTCATCTTAGGCATCTTGTCGCTTTTTGTGTTAAAGGCTTTATTAAATATAGAAACCTTTGAAATTTTACTTCAGTTTTTATTTACGCTTGCGCTTTTAAATTTGATGTTAGCCATCTTTAACCTCTATCCGATCCCACCACTTGATGGCTTTCACGCAGTTCAGTACGCACTTAGAAATTTTGGCTTTCATGCACTGGCTGAAAAGCTTGAGGGCATCTCGCGATATGGCTTTGTCATCCTTATCATCATCCTTGTTTCGCCTTTAAAAGATACTATCTTTTATCCGACAAGATACGTTTTAGATATCGCAAGCGCCTTTATAAATGGCTAAATTTAGAGCAAATTTGCTCTAAATTTTTGGCTTTGTGATCTTGTAAGAGTACTCTTTTTTAAATTCCTCTTTTGGCGCAAGGCTAAATTTAAGCTTCACCTTGCCATCTTTGCTGATATCTTTTTTATCAAAGCCTTTTACCTCGACCTTTACCGCCTCATCAGCAGAGACTGGCACACGCTCCACCAAAGTGATATCAACGCTCTTACTTGAGTTATTTTTGACACTTATCTCATAGCCCTCTTCGCTTATTCGCTCTTTGCCAAGAAGCGAGCTCTTTTTAAATTTATTTAATCGCTCTTTTTTAAGCTCGATTAGCTCGTTTTGTCCTAAAAATAGCTGAGAGGGCTCATCTTTAGCTTTTATCTCAAATTCGCTTGGACTACCAACACTCACGCCATTAACGTAAAACTGCGTTTTAGCTGGCGTTAGATCATCATTTAGCTTAAAGCTAGCCACATTATATGATTTTAGCGAACCGTAAAAATCAGCAAAAACGCTAAAATTTGCGTCCATTTTTTGTGTGTCATAAGTTATATATTTGCTCTCGCCTTTTGCTAAATTTATCCCATCTATCTTCCAAATTTTGGCAAATTCATTCTCATCTCTTTGCACACGCATATCAGCGACCTCAGCAGTGACTTTCGCAGCTCTTAGCATATTTTTTGAAGCGCCGTAACCATCAGCCTCTACCTCACTCTCCTCATACCAAGGGTAGAACTTGCTTGGAGCAAGCGCCTTTTGGTATCTAGTCGGATAGATGGCGAGTTTTAAATTTTTAACATCACTTGCAAAAGGATTAGTGAGCAAAATTTCTTGTTTTATCAAGATATTTTTGTTTTTTGTGTCTGCATAAATTTCATTTAGCGTCTTTGGGGCCTCGTCATCCATATATGAGAGCATCGCCTCTTTTGGACTGCAAGCAAATTTCATATCAATCTGCAAAAATCCAGCCATCTCGCTCTTTGGCTCATTTTCTTTAAGCGTTTCAAGCTCACTTTTAGCAGCTGAGATTTTTTCGATATTTTCTAGGCTAAATTTATAAAACTCATCAGCTCTTTTTGTCACATCGTTACTTTTGTTTTCTCCTATCAAAGCTTGCTCTATAAACCTACCTCTTGCATTTAGCGCCTCAAGCTTGCTACTTAAATTTGCAACTTCCTGCTTCCATTTTATGTAACTTGGACTATTTTCTTTGCTGATCTTTTTTAGATTAGCATTCACGTCACAATCACCATTTATAGTGATGCTCTCACTCTGCACACCCTCTGGCACAAAGGCGCTAAAAGAGCTATTTGCGTCGCTAAATTTTTGAGTGATTATGGTTTGATCTGTATAGATCTCTATCAAATTTTCATTTGCAAAGGCTAGCACTGAAGCCATTAAAAAGAGCGTCTTTTTCATATTTTTCCCTTTTAAGAATTTCACAAATTATAGCCTTTTATCATATGCAAGCAAAATTTTATTTTAATGCAACTTTCACTATAATCTGCAAAAAATTTATTGGATTTTTCATGAAAATAGATAAAATTTTTATCGCTTGCGATCACGCTGGAGTAGAGCTAAAGGCAGAGCTAAAAGAAGTCATAAAAAAGCTTGGACATGAAGTCATTGACCTTGGCACGAATGACAAAAATAGCGTTGATTACCCTGATTATGCGCATTTGCTAGCGAGCAAGCTTGAGCCTGACTGCTACGGCGTGCTCATTTGTGGCACAGGTATCGGCATCTCAATCGCTGCAAACAGGCATGAAAACGTAAGGTGTGCCCTTTGTCACGACGAATTTACCGCTAGACTTGCGAGAGAACATAACGATGCAAATGTTATCGCTTTTGGCGCAAGAGTGATCGGTGCTGGCGTTGCCACAGCAGCACTTGAAACATTTTTAAAGACAGAGTTTGCAGGCGGCAGACACGAAAGAAGAGTTAAAAAAATAGAGCTTGAGGAAGCCAAATGATAGGCGAGTGGATCGTTTTTACCGCTCTTGTTTGTGCTGCGATCTACCTAACTGTTATGGTTTTTTACTTCAAAACGCTTCTAAAAAAAGAGCGTGCGACAAAAGATTTTATGAAAAATAACCTCCAAGACACCGAGGTCGTCATAAGAAAATTTCAGATCCAACTTCAGCGAAGCCTCGGTAACATCGACATCTTAACAGACGAGCTAAACAAAACTAAAAACGACGTGACCTCGCTTCGCACAAGAAATTCCCAGTACCGCTTAGAAAATGACAAGCTAAGACAACGCATACGTGAGCTTGAAGGCAAAATCGAAGCGCTACTTTAACATCAAATTTAAGGAAATTTATGAAAATTTTAGATCAAAAAGGCAAAGAATTTTTACTAAACTCTATTCGCTGCATAAACGACTTTCCAAAGCCTGGCATAGTCTTTCGCGACATCACGACACTACTAAACAACAAAGAAGCATTTAACTTTTTGATAGATCATTTAGTGGCGAGATATGAGGGTGCAAATATCGACTACATCGCTGGTATTGAGTCTCGCGGTTTCATCTTTGGCGCGGCGCTTGCAGCAAGGCTAAGACTGCCTTTTGTGCCTATTCGTAAGCCAAAAAAACTGCCTTTTATCACGCTTTCTCAAAAATATAGCCTAGAGTATGGCGTCGATGAAGTTCAAATTCACATCGATGCTTTTGGAGAAAAAGCGGGCGCTAGAGTGCTTTTGATGGACGATCTCATAGCCACTGGAGGCACTGCAAAGGCTTCAGTTGAGCTTATCAATCAAACTAACGCAACCTGCGTAGAGGCGTGCTTTCTCATAGATCTAGTTGATCTAAAAGGTAGCGAAAAGCTAAAGTCGCTTACTAAAATTTACAGCGTTTTAGAGGTTTAGAATGGAAGAGTTTTTTATAGAACTGCTTAAAGAGTACGGCTACATCATACTTTTTGTCTGGTGTATCATGGAGGGCGAGATGGCCTTAATAATGGCTGGAATTCTCGCTCACACCACGCACATGCACATAGCACTTGCTATCTTTGTTGCTGGACTTGGAGGCTTTGTGGGAGATCAAATTTACTTCTATCTTGGCCGTTACAATAAAAAATACATCGCAAAAAGGCTTCACACGCAGCGGAGAAAATTTGCAGTGGCACACATAATGTTGAAAAAATACGGCTGGCCGATCATCTTCTTGCAACGCTATATGTACGGCTTTCGCGTCATCATCCCGCTTTGCATAGGACTTACTGGTTATGATGCTAAAAAATACGCCTTTATAAATTTAATCAGCGCTTGGTGCTGGGCGGCGATCACCACCATACCTGCTTGGATACTTGGCGAGCATATATTAGTGCTACTTCAAAAAGCAAAAGAGCACTGGTACGTCGCTATCCCAGTGGTTGCTATATTTATGGGGCTTTTGATATATACATTTAAGCGCATCGAAAATAAAATTTTGAACGAAAGGAGAGACAGAAGACATGCAGTTTCAAATAGTTAATAAAAAATTAAAAGATATAAAAGCTGATATTGAACTAATTTTCGTAGTAGATAAGGACTTAAAACATAAATTTATAGGCGATAAAGAGGCTATTAAATTTAATAATTACAAAGGCGATAGCGTCCTCATCCTAAGTGAGGCAAAAAGGGCTTACGTGCCACTTTCTAAGCTTGATCTTGACGAGCTTAGAGTTGCAGCTGCTAAAGCTTATAACGCGCTAAAATCACTAAATATTAAGAGCATAAAGCTAGCTTCTTACGTAGCGCAGTGCCAAAAACTAAGCTTTGAAGCGCTAGCTGAGGGCTTTTTACTTGGAAGTTATGAATTTAACAAATACAAAGAGAAAAAAGAGAAATATACCCTTAAAGAGATCATCTTTTCTACTGAAGAATTTGCTGGCAAAAAGGTCGATCTAAAAGCCGCGAGTGAGGGCTTTAAAGAGGCAGAGATAATAGCAAATGCTACAAATTTCGCAAAAGATATCGTAAATGAAATCCCAGAAATTTATACACCACAAAAGATGGCCGAGGATGCGCAAAATTTAGCCAAAAATATCGTAAGCATAAAGTGCGAGGTCTATGACGAGAAATTTCTAGCAAAAGAGAATATGAACGCATTTTTGGCGGTAAATCGCGCAAGCGTGCATAAACCAAGGCTCATTCACCTAACCTACAAGCCTAAAAAGTCTAAAAAACGCATCATCTTTGTCGGCAAAGGCCTAACATACGATAGCGGCGGCCTTAGCCTGAAGCCAGCTGATTATATGCTAACAATGAAGTCAGACAAAAGCGGCGCAGCAGCAGCTCTTGGCATCATAAAGGGTGCGGCGGAGCTAAATTTACCATTTGAAATTCACGCCATTTTGGGTGCGACTGAAAATATGATCGGTGGCAACGCCTATAAGCCAGATGATGTGCTTATTTCAAGAAGTGGCGTTAGTATAGAGGTGAGAAACACCGACGCAGAGGGACGTTTGGTGCTGGCTGACTGCCTAAGCTACGCGCAAGACTTTAAGCCAGACATCCTAATCGACATGGCGACCCTAACTGGCGCTTGCGTCGTGGGGCTTGGCGAGTACACAACTGGCATCATGGGCAACAGCGAGAGCCTAAAAAGTGAGTTTAAAAACAAGATAAAAGATAGTGGCGAACTAGCGACTATGCTTGATTTTAACCCTTATCTTAGCGAGCTTATCAAAAGCCAGATCGCAGACGTTAGCAACTGCGCCTCAAGCAGATATGGCGGCGCGATCACAGCTGGCATGTTTCTAGCTAAATTTATCAAAGATGAGTATAAAGATAAGTGGCTACACCTTGATATCGCAGGTCCAGCATACCGCGAAAAGGCTTGGGGATACAACCAAGCAGGTGCGAGCGGGGCTGGCGTTAGGATGAATTTATACTTTTTACAAGCACTTAGCAAGGAGAATTGATGGGACTTTCAGTTGGAATAGTAGGCCTACCAAATGTGGGTAAATCAACGACATTTAACGCACTTACAAAGGCGCAAAATGCCGAGAGTGCGAACTATCCGTTTTGCACTATCGAGCCAAACAAAGCCATCGTGCCAGTGCCTGATAAACGCCTAAATGAGCTTGCAAAGATAGTAAGTCCTAATAAAATTCAATATTCAACTATCGAATTTGTCGATATTGCAGGTCTTGTAAAAGGGGCGAGCTCTGGCGAGGGGCTTGGCAATAAATTTTTATCAAACATCAGAGAAACCGAGCTTATTTTACACATAGTTCGCTGCTTTGAGGATGAAAACATCACCCACGTCGAGGGCAGCGTCGATCCAGTAAGAGACATCGAGATCATCCAAACTGAGCTGATACTAGCTGACATCGAGCAGTTAAATAAAAAGATAGAAAAGCTTACAAGAGAGGCAAAAGCAAACGCAAAAGGTGCTAAAGAGGCGCTTGAGATAGCAAATTTACTCCTTGCTCACCTAAATGAAGGTAAAAGTGCAAGCAGCTTTGAGCAAAGAGATAGCGAGGCATTTTTAGCACTAAACAAAGAGCTAAGACTTCTAAGCGCAAAAGAGGTAGTTTATGGCGCAAACGTCGATGAAGAAGGGCTTAGTGAAGATAATAAATTTGTAAAAGCGCTAAAAGAGTACGCAAAAGCCTCAGATCACGAGGTGATCAAGCTTTGCGCTAAAGTAGAAGAGGAGCTAATCGGACTAAGCGATGAGGAGGCTCACGAGTTTTTAGCCTCTCTTGGCACGAGTGAAAGCGGCCTTGAAAAGATCATCAAAACGTCTTTTGCAAAGCTAAATTTGATAAGCTATTTCACCGCTGGCGTCGTTGAAGTAAGAGCTTGGACGATCACAAAGGGCTGGAAAGCACCAAAAGCAGCAAGTGTCATCCATAACGACTTTGAGCGTGGCTTTATCAGAGCTGAAGTGATAAGCTACGACGACTATATCGCACATGGCGGCGAAAACGGAGCCAAAGAGGCTGGTAAGATGAGGCTTGAGGGCAAAGACTACGTCGTACAAGATGGCGACGTGATGCACTTTAGGTTTAATGTTTAATTTTAGCCCTCTTTTGGGCTAAATAGTCAAAATTTATACATAAAAATATTTAAGTCTTGGGATGTAAGACGATTTTAAACTTCCTTATTATAGTTGATAAAAATTCTTTTGAAAAATATACTAAGCTATATCGTCTTATTAATATCTTTATTGATACATAAACTTCTCTATACAAGCAATGATGTAAATGCTATCAGCTCTGTAATATCGATATGGGTTTTATAAGTAAAGATAATAACTTGATTACAGAGGTTGATGGCTTAATGAAGAACACAATTAAAGCAAGAAAGATTTCGATAGATAAAATAATGTATTCATCATCTTTTACAAACTTTTAAATCTATAATATTTTTTAAAGACTATATAAAACTTACAACCAAAGTCTAAGCAAATAAGACACCAGCCAAGTAAGGTATAAAAATTTTACTTATATACCTAGCATATTTATTTTATAAGCCCGATAGTCTCAGCAAATTTAAGCTCTTTATTTTCAAAGAGATTGTATTCAATCGCATCTTTTTCGCTAAGTATCACGATAGTTGAGCCAAGCTCGAAATTCCCAAGACGTTCGCCCTTTTTGATATGTAAATTTTCATACTCGTAAATTTGTGTAAAATTTGCCATCGCATTTGTCTGTATACGCTCATCAAAACAAAATTTCATCTTTCCGACATTTAGCGCACCTACAAAAACAAGCCAAAGTTTCTTACCATTTTTTATCTCACAAGATAGCGCTACGCGTTCGTTCTTTGTATAAAGGCTGTCTACTTTTGCAAGCCATTTCGCAGCCACACTGTAAAGTTTACCCGGAATATATATGGCTTTTTTAATGGCAATATCGCAAGGCGCATGATAATGATGATAATCTTTTGGACTAAGATAGATATTTGCAAAGTCATATTCGCCCTCAAGCTCACTCTGTCCCAATAGTTCACTTACACTATACTCCATGCCTTTTATGCTAAAGGCCTTTAGTTCCTTTGTGCTACCAAAACTAAGACAAGTACCATCAACTGGGCTTATAAACATCTCATCTGCTGTATCAAAATCTCTTGGCTTTATGAGCCTTCTAGTAAAAAGCTCATTTAAATTTTTATATTCATTCGCTGGCTTAAACTCGCTCATATCTATCTTAAACAGCTTTATGTAAAAAGAATTTACGGCCTCTTGAAGTGGTTTGTAAAAGTTAATCCTTGCAACCTTTCCAAAAATTTGAGAAAACAGATTGTCTTTATTCATTTTATTCCTTACTTAAGTTTAATATTGCAATCTCACTTGGAGCAAAAATTCTAACAGGAGGCCCCCAAAATCCAGCGCCGCTACTAACATAAGCTTGCATTTTATCATTAATCTTATAAAGCCCATGTAAAAAACCCTGATCCAGCAAAACTAGGATACTAAAAGGGAAAATTTGTCCAGCATGCGTGTGGCCGCAAAGGACTAGATCGACATCTTTTTGCATAGTTTTTATAAATTTTGGCTGATGAGAGAGTAGGATGGTCGGCAAATTTGGGTCACATCCTGCTAGCGCTTCGTCTAAATTTGGCTCTAAATTTTTAAATCTTATGCCAGCTAGATCATAGACCCCAGCTAAATTTATGCCAGCTATTTTTTCATTTTTATTGCCAAGTATCCTAATGTCAAGAGCGCGAATTTTTTCTAGTATCCCATCAACTCCGTGGTAGTATTCGTGATTGCCAGGGACATAAAAGGTGCCGTAGGTGCTTTTAAGATTTTTTAATGGATCTAAAAAATCACCTATAAGTTCAGCTCTCATATCAACCAAGTCGCCAACTATCACCACCAGATCTGGTCTAGCTAAATTTATCTCTTTTACAAGCTCAGCCACAAAATCCTTCTGCAAAAACTCGCCAATGTGCACATCGGTTATCATAGCTATTTTTAGATCACTTTGTAAATTTTTTATTTTTATACTAATCTGTCTGATCTTTGGCGGAGTAAGTGCATTAAAAATTCCTTTCAAAAAGCAAGCAACTAAAAAAATGACAAATGTCACATCAAAGCAAAATTTAATAAATTTTCGTCTTGTGGGATTAAAACGCGCTTTTGAGCAAACGGATCTAACAATATCATAAAACAAACTAACACCAAATAAAAATAAAGAAAAACCAATGAGAGTTCCTGCTATCAAATATAGCTCTATATTTAAAAAAGAAAATCTTAGTTGAAGAACAAATACAAACTCAAGCACACTAATAATGTAGAAGAATATGCGAATTTTTTTAAGATGTGGAGTAAAAAAAGATACCTTTTTTATAAAACGTTTATATGAGTATAAATTTGTAAAAACACTAAAGATAAATGCCCCAATAATGATCCGAAAAAGTCCCAAAATATCTCCTTGAAAACAAAGATTATATTTTATATTTTTAAATTTACATTATAAATTTTATTAATTATTTAGAACAATTTGTAGTGCTAAACCGTATGATTTTATAATTTAAATTTATAAAAATAATTATTAAAAGGTATTTGCTTTAGGATAATAACTAAAAGATAAAATTTGGAATTTAAAAATAAAAAGGTGGGAAAACTCCCACCTTAAAAAAGATTACTGGACTTTGCCAGATTCAATTCTTTCTTTATAGATTTTGCGAAGTTTTCTAATGTCGTTCTTAACTTCGAATACACCATGCCAGTGTGAGTAGTCAGGACCACCCATTAGAGCGCCTTGTCTCATACGACGACCTTCGTGGTGCCACATATGATAGTAGATATCTTGGAATTCATCTTCCCAAGCATCTGCAAGTAGTAAGTTTTTAGCTTTCAACTCTTCAAGCATCTTAGTTGCTTCAGCATTGTAAACATTATAAAGCTCTACTTGCTTATCACCCATAATGAAGAAGTTATCTGTATGAGTTGATGTATGGCAAGCTTTACAAACTAGCTTCATCTCAGCTCTTGCTGCTTCTGGTCCATTTGGATGACCTGCAAGTGGCGTTCCTATGGTTAGTTTGCCAGTTTTTTCGTAAACAACAGCAGCTTGTTCATCACCAGCTGTTCTTAGCTTACTGCTGACGCCCCATAGGTTCCATTTTAGTCTTCTTGAAACATTGTGAGTTGTTGTTGTTTCACCAACACCACTCATGTGGCAAGCTGCACAAGTTGGAGCTCTAAAGTCTGGTACATCCCATGTATCAGGAGCAGCATCAAAATTCCATTTGTGAGCTTCGCTATTATAGATATGTCCGTGCATTGAGTTGTTAAAGATCTCAATATCTGGGTGATCAGGTCCAAGGTGGCAAGATGCACAAGCAGCTGGTTTTCTAGCTTCAGCTACGCTAAATGTGTGCGCGCTGTGACATGATTTACAGTTACCTACGCCACCATCTGGATAAACATTGCCTATACCATAGTTTGGCCAAGTCTCTTTTGTAGGTTTGTGATCAGCGTCTAGTTTGATGACGGTTCCGTGGCACTGTGTACAACCAGTAGCGTCTGGAGCCATTTTGTATTCTGGATGATCCATACCTTCATAGTGATACATTAGTTTTACCATCGCAGGGTTAGCATACATTTGCATAGCAGCTCTTGCGTGACCGCTCTTTACTAGTTCATCAACTTCGTTTTCGTGGCACTTAGCACAAGTTTTTGGGCTAACTAGCATTGAAACATGGTTGTTAGAATCTTTTGGATGCACCTTAACTGAAGCCATAGGATTATCTGCATTTACAGAGTGGCAATCCATACAACTTACGCCAACGTGAGCGTGGCGACTATTTTTCCAATCGGCAACTATGCCGGGTGTCTCTTTAGCGTGGCACTCAACACAGCTTTTTGATAAGTCTGACATCTTGTGAGCAACTTTAATGTTTTTTACAACATTAAGGTTTAAAGCGTCAGATTTATTTGCATCCATGTTTGCGGCAAAGCCAAAAGACATTAGACAGGCTAATAACATTAGCGACTTTTTAAACATCTCTCCTCCTTACTTGGTTTTATTGTTTTCTTGTTTTTTAATTGCTTCAAATTTATCGATTTGTAGTCCTAAATTCTTGTGACCAACGTGTTCGTGGCAGTCAACACATGATTTTTTATTAGGATTTCCAAGAACGAAATAATCTCTATGTGGCAAGAATGATTTACCAGCTTGAATAACATTTTTTAAATTTGAGTGACAAGTCAAACATCCACTATCATAGACGAAATGAGATGCATGCTCACGTTTTTTTCGCCAGTCGATCTTGTCAGTATCTGTAAAAAATGTCTTATAACCATCGTTTATCGATACTTTAAGTTTTGTAAGTACATAGGTATAGGCACTTGTATGATTTAGGTGACAGGCTGAACATTCAGCTTTTATGCCAAGCTTGTTATTGCCGCCGTGTACATCTTCATGATATGCAGCATTCATAGGATCCATCGTGTGACAAATGGTACAGATGTAGCCACTACCAGTTGCATGAAGTGCATCAGCAATACCCATAGACGCAATAAGTCCGATCACAATGCCGATAATAACAGATGACCAAACAAAAAATTTCTTCTTAACTTCAGCCAAAACTTCCTCCTGAATTTATCAATATATCGTAAATTTTTACGAAAATTTTAAGTGAATGTTATCTAAAAAAATATAAATTTTTTCTTTAAGTAAATAAAAATATTTATTTGATATTAACTTTCAATAAGAATAAATTTCTTGCAGTCCACCCACATCTTTTTCCAAAATTTGGTTCTTTTCATCAAGTTTAACTAAACCATTTGTTTTAAATTTATTTAAAATTCTCGAAAAAGTTTCTGGAGTCATATTAAGTATTGATGAAATTTTTGTGTGTTTTAGCTCGTTAAATAAATCTTCATGATCTAAAATAAACTTAGCCACTTTTTCTTCTGAGCTTAAAATTAACTCTTGATGAAGTAGATTTGTTGTAATTCTTATCTTTTCGGACATTGATTTTAAAAATTTCATACAAATTTCTGGTTTTATTAAAAATTCAGCCGCGAATTTTTCATAATTTATCTTTAACACCTCGCCAGATATGGTAAAAATGGCACTAGCTGGGTAGACAATATTTTCAAAATTTACGACTTCAGCTACAAAATTCATAGGTGCTAACTGATGAATAAAAATTTCTTTTCCGTTTGCCGTGGTTTTATAAAGCTTAACAGAGCCACTTATTAAAAATATTAACCATTTTGGCTCCTCACCTTCTATAAATAAAAATTCACCCTTTTTATACTTTTTTACGACACTTATGGCTTCAAGTTTGGCTAAATCTTCTTCGTTTAAGCCTTGAAAAAATGGGATTTTCTCTATCATATTTTCACTCGCCTTTTTAAAATAAAAAACATTTTAGCATATAAAAATAAGATAAATTTTAATAGATTTTCAAAGGGAATTTTCCCTTTGAATTTATGAAATTATTTTTTAAGTAGATCTCTAATCTCAGTTAAAAGTACAATGTCAGCTGGAGTTTCAGGCTCTACTGGAGCTGGCTCCTCTTTTGGTAATTTATTTTTAAGTGTATTTAAAGCTTTAATGACGCAGAAAATACAAAATGCGATTATTAAAAAATCAACCATTGTTTGTATAAATGAGCCATAGTTTATCGTAACAGCAGGCACTCCCTCTACCGCTTCTTTTAGTGTAAGCTTAAGATCAGTAAAATTTACACCACCAGTTAAAACACCAACAACTGGCATGATAACATCACCAACTAGTGATGAAACGATCTTTCCAAACGCGCCACCTATAACAACACCAACAGCCATATCTATGACATTTCCGCGCATCGCAAATTCTTTAAATTCGCTTATAAAACTCATTGTTTCTCCTAAAAATGTTAAATTTTTGTTCGGATTTTATTCAAGAAATGCTTTGCTTCGGCTAAAAAAATCAAATTACATAACTTTAAATTTATCAAGCTGGTGTTATAATCCAAACTCAAAATTTAACGTAAGGAATGAGCTTATGTATCGTTTTGCACCCTCTCCAACAGGAGATATGCACATAGGAAATTTACGTGCCGCTATTTTTAATTATATTTGTTCTTTGCAAGATAAAAGTGGCTTTATTTTACGCATAGAAGATACCGACAAAGAGCGAAATATTAAGGGAAAAGAGAAAGATATCTTAGAAATTTTAAGCAAATTTGGCATAAAACCAGAGCAAATTTATATTCAAAGTGAAAATTTAAAATTCCACAGGCAGCTAGCTTCAAAGCTCCTCATTAACAAAAAGGCCTTTGCTTGCTTTTGCACCGAAGAAGAACTCGAGGTAAAAAAACAAAAAGCAAAAGAGCAAGGCGTGGCATATAGATATGACGGCACCTGCGAGAGGCTAAGCGATGCTGAAGTTTTAAACTGCGAAAAGCCCTTTGTCATCCGCATGAAAAAACCAACACGCACGATGAGTTTTACAGATGCGATCAAAGGCGAGCTAAGCTTTGAGCCAGACGCTGTTGATAGCTTTGTCATCATGAGAGCGGACAAAACTCCAACTTACAATTTCGCCTGCGCAGTCGATGATATGCTTGAGGGCGTGACCTTTGTCATACGTGGCGAGGATCACGTGAGCAACACACCAAAGCAAGATCTCATACGAGAAGGCCTTGGCTACACCGGCAAGATGAATTACGCTCATTTACCTATACTTTTAAATATTGAAGGTAAAAAAATGAGCAAGCGCGAGAACGAATCAAGCGTAAAATGGCTCTTTGAGCAGGGATTTTTACCTGAGGCGATCGCAAACTATTTGATACTTCTTGGTAACAAAACTCCGACTGAAATTTTTACCATCGAAGAGGCGGTGAAGTGGTTTGATATAACCAAAATTTCACGCTCTCCAGCTAGATTTGACGTGAAAAAACTTGAGCAGATAAATAGAGAACATATCAAGCTTGCTTCAAAAGAGCGTATAAAAGAGATCTTTGGCGTGGATGATAACAAGGTTGAGCTAGTTAAATTTTACACTCAAGAGAGCTCCCTAGTGCCTGAGATAAAGGCAAAAGTAGAGGCTATATACTCACCAAAAATAGCTCCAGATGAGTACAAAAACGAATTTGAGATCATAAAAAAAGCAGCTCGTAATTTAAAAGCTTGCGAAATATTTGATGAGTTTAGAAAAGAGCTTATGAGCGCTACAAATTTAAAAGGTAAAAACTTTTTCATGCCACTACGTGCGCTGCTTACAAACGACCTTCACGGCCCTGAGCTAAGCGAGCTCTATCCTCTTATCAAAGATGATCTGGCTAAAATTTTAATCTAGGAGCAAAAATGATACTTTCCACCCTATTTTCAGCGATTGCAAACATTTTGCACCTTATTATCACGGTCTATACTTGGGTCATCATCGCAGCAGCTCTGATTAGCTGGGTCAGACCTGATCCTGGCTCGCCGGTCGTGCAGCTACTTTATAGGCTAACTGAGCCAGTTTATAGCTTTATTAGGCGCTACATAAAAACAAATTTTAGCGGTATTGACTTTACTCCGCTTATCGTACTTTTAGCACTTCAGTTTTTAGATCAATTTTTAATAAGGCTTTTATTTGGTTTTGCTGCGTCACTTTAGTATTCTCTCTCTTGCCTGTGTTACTCTTTTGGGCAAAATTTACACCTATGAGGAGTTAAAAAACGAGCCAAAAAGCCTAGCAAAAGACTACTACATCAACCGTCTTATTAACGAGGGAAGCTATACAAAAGAGCAGATCGTAGATCTTTCGCGTGATGTATTTAGAAAAGCGGGCCTTGTTCAAAAATCAATCGATAAAATTTTACCTCCAAAAGCGGCTCCTAGCAAATGCCCTGGTGTAAATGCAAAAAATATCACCCAGGCAAATCTAACCTGCCAAAATTTTCTAACATCTATTGCTTTTAGCTTAAAACTTGATAATCACACTCGTGAAATTTTAGCAGCTAATCTTGCAAAGACAAATCCAGAAAAATCAAAAATTTTACTCGCATTAAATGAAACAAATCCGGCTAAAGCTTTTGCAAATTTAAACGATACAAAGAGCTTTTTAGAGCTATTTAACGCCTCTAGCCCGCAAAATAAAAGTACACTTTTTAGTGAAAGCTTTGATGCAAATTTCATGACCAAGCTCTACTCACAAAAGGGCTTTACAAATTTATTAAACGATATTGTTTTTAATAAAAAATATGAAGGCTTTAGAAGAAATTTACTAAGCATCGATCCAGCTGTCACTGAAAAAAATGACGCTTTTACACTTGGAATAAATGCGATTTTACTAGGACAAGACGATATCGCCTTTAGCCTTTTTGCAAGAGCCAAGAGCACGTTTGAAAGAGCTTGGCAAAGGGATAATGCGACCTTTTGGCAGTACCAGATAAGCAAAAACGAAAGCTTTTTAAAAGAGCTAGGTGCCAGCAAGGATGCAAATATCTACTCGCTTTACGCAAGAGATTTGATCGGTGGCGAACCACTTGAAGTCATCGTGCCAAGGCCTAATAAGCAAAATATCGAAAATTTTGACGTAAGCGATCCGTTTTTATGGAACAAAACTGCAGCCCTTGCAAAGGATATGAATGCCACGCAAGCAAGCGAATTTGCGAAGAAATTTTATACAAACGAAAGTATCGGTGCCTATGCATACTTCATGCAAAAGGCGCATGGCTGGGAGAAGCAATACTTCTTAATGCCAAGCTCTCCTGAGCTTGAGGGCATCAGCAACGAGAGAAAGTCAATGATCTACGCTCTGGCTAAACAAGAGAGTCTCTTTATCCCAAGCGTAGTTTCTACTTCATACGCCCTTGGAATGATGCAGTTTATGCCATTTCTTGCAAATGCGATCGGCAAAAAAGAGCTAAAAATCCCAAATTTTGACCAAGACGATCTTTTTAAAACAGATGTCGCATTTAAATTTGCAAATCACCACCTAAACTATCTTGATAAATTTCTCTATCATCCGCTCTTTACCGCATACGCGTACAACGGCGGTATTGGCTTTACCAAAAAGCTTATCACAAGAGATGATATGTTTAAAGAGGGAAAATTCGAGCCATTTTTATCGATCGAGCTTGTCCCAGTCGCAGAAACTAGAAACTACGGAAAGAAGGTGCTTGCCAACTACGTAATCTATATGGCGCTTACTGGTTCCAATATAAAGATTTCGCAACTTTTCGAAAATTTAACAAAACCGGTTTTGACTGATAAATTTCGAAACTAAGTGCTAGATCATCACTTTGCTTGCTTGGTGCGGTCACTTCATAATAGAGCGCCCAAGGCATCGAAAATCCAGCAAATTTTAGCATCTTATCATTTTCATCAAGCAGCCTTGCGTTTGTGGCATTTGAGTCATTATTTACCTTGATATTATTTAGCTCGCTAGCGTGCTCTTTTGGGTTTATAGCCACCAAAAAGTGCTCTTTGTTCTGGTCTAAATTTGAATTATAGATCGGATTTAAATAGGTAGCAATGATGAGCGTCCTGTCAGCACCATCAATAATCTCACTTTTGCTCGTGTAAGCTAGAAGCTCGTTTTTTAAGGGCTCATGTACGATTACTTTTTCACCAGCACAGCCAAATATCATCAAAATAAATATAAAAAACGATATAAATTTGCTCATAAAAACTCTTAAATTTCTAAAATTTCTGCCATTTTAGCATTTTAATTTTTAAATTTCACTCATAAATTTTAAAGCCAACATAAGTTATAATCGCGAGAAATTTTAACAAAAAAGGTTCTTATGAAAAGACTTGCTATCGCTTTTTCTGGCCCTTCAAATAGCGGGAAAACGACTCTTATTTTAAAGGTAGCAAAAAAATTTATAGATGATGGTTTGAAAGTCGCGATAGTAAAACACGATCCAGGCGACAAGGCCAAATTTGACGTTGAAGGCAAGGATAGCTTTAAATTTTCTCAAACTGGAGCAGATGTGGTGGTGATGAGTCCGACTAGAACAACTTATTTTTCACAAAACTCACAAGAAATTAGCGATGTTATTAAAATGCTCGGCGAGTTTGATATGCTCTTAGTTGAGGGTTTAAAGACGCTTCCGCTACCAAGGCTAAGCGTTTTTAAGGGTGAGATCGACGAAGCTTATCTTAGTTTTTCAGATGCGATCGCTACTTATAAAGAGCAAGTCCCATACGAGATCACAAATCTAAATTTAGACGATACAGACGCCATTTGTGCGTGGATATTAGAAAATGCAAAGGCTGTATAATGCAAGAACTAAACCAAATTTTTAAAACCATAAAAGAGATCGCAAAAGAGATAAGCGAAGTGATAAAATACGCCGATCTTGGCTACACAACTCACGAAAACGCAACCGGCGACACACAGCTAAAGCTTGATGTCAAAAGCGACGAGATCATCACAGCTAAATTTAAGGAGCTTGCCTGCGTAAAAGCGCTAATTAGCGAAGAAAAAGAGGACGAACTTGAGATAAACAAAAATGCTAAATTTATCATCGCTTACGATCCACTTGATGGCTCAAGCCTAGTTGATGTAAATTTCGCCGTTGGCTCGATCTTTGGTATCTATGAAAACGAAGTAAAACCAGAAAATTTAGTAGCCGCAGCTTACAGTATCTATGGTCCAAGACTTGAGCTAGTAATTGCTGAGAAAAAGGGCGCTTTGCCTAAATTTTATAGACTTGGCAAAGATGGCGAGTTTAAATTTGTAAAAGAGCTTGAGCTAAAAGAAAAAGGCAAGCTAAATGCCACGGGAGCCACGCAAAAGGGCTGGAGCCAAACGCATAGAAATTTTATAAATGAGCTATTCAACCAAGGCTACAGACTAAGATACTCAGGTGCAATGGTGAGCGATTTGCATCAAATTTTACTAAAAGGTGGCGGTCTTTTTAGCTACCCAGCAACGAGCGATCATCCAAATGGCAAGCTAAGAGTAGTCTTTGAAGTGTTGCCATTTGCCTTTATATATGAAAATGCAAAGGGCGCAACGACAAATGGCAAAAACCAAACACTTTTTGATATAAAAATAGAAAAAATTCACCAAACAACGCCATGCTTCTTTGGCTCACGTGATGAAATTTCTCTTTTGCATAAATTTTACGAGCAAAAATAATGCAAGAAGCACAAGTAAACGAGTCACTTGACGCATTTGAGCTAGCCTTAAAGCAAAAAGCAAAAATTTTGCAAGAGTGCCAAAGCCAAAAAGGGCAAAAAAGCTGCTTTAACTGCGAAGTATTTTTTGACTGCGAGACAAGAAAAGAATACGTAAATAGCTGCTACAACTCGATGTCAAAAGGCAATACTGGCAGCGATGGCGGATTTGATTTTTAAAATTAAAGGAAAAATATGAAAGAAAAAGCTTATATAACGACCCCAATATACTATGTAAACGACGTGCCACACATCGGCCATGCCTACACGACTATCATCGCTGATACACTTGCTAGATTTAACCGCCTGCAAGGCAAAGAGACCTACTTTATGACAGGCACAGACGAGCACGGACAAAAGATCGAGCAAGCAGCTCGTGCTAGAGGCAAGACTCCAAAAGAGTACGCCGACGAGATTAGCGCTAAATTTAGGTCACTTTGGGATGAGTTTGAGATAAGCTACGATCATTTTATAAGAACGACCGACGAAGAGCACAAGCAAACCGTACAAAATATCTTTGAAAAGATGCAAGCAAATGGCGATATTTACAAAGGCGAATACGAAGGCTTTTACTGCGTTAGCTGCGAAACTTTTTTCAATCAAAGAGACCTGTTAGAAGACAATCACTGTCCAGACTGCGGCCGCGTGACGTCTTTAGTTAAAGAAGAGAGCTACTTTTTTAAGCTTTCAAAATATGAAGACGCACTTTTAAAATGGTACGAAAATGACGAGCTTTGCGTCATCCCAAAAGGTAAGAAAAACGAGGTCGTAAGCTTTGTAAAAGGTGGACTAAAAGATCTTTCAGTAACAAGAACGAGCTTTGACTGGGGCATAAAGCTACCAAAGAGCGCAAACGATGAAAAGCACGTTATGTACGTCTGGCTTGACGCGCTTATAAACTACCTAACAACACTAGGATATTCAAGAGATGACGCTAGAATGGATCTTTGGCCATACACTACTCACATCGTTGGCAAAGATATTTTACGCTTTCACGCAGTTTACTGGCCGGCATTTTTGATGAGCCTTGGCTTGCCATTACCAAAACACGTAGCAGCGCACGGCTGGTGGACCATAAATGGCGAAAAGATGAGCAAAAGCAAGGGTAATGTCATAAACCCAAGAGAGGTCGCAAACGCTTACGGACTTGAAAATTTCAGATACTTTTTGCTTAGAGAAGTGCCGTTTGGACAAGATGGCGATTACAGCCAAAAGGCTTTGATCGAGCGTATAAATTCAGAACTTGGCAATGGACTTGGCAACCTGTTAAGCCGCATTGTTGGCATGAGCGCAAAGTATAGCGACTATAAAATCGGCTCAAAAGATGTACTCAAATTTCACAAAGCCGAGCTTGATGAGGCCAAGGGCTACCTTGATGAGGCTATTAAAAATTTAGAAAATTTAGCGACGAACCGCTATTTAGAGGATCTTTGGAAGATCGTAACGCTAGCAAATGCAGCCGTTGCGAAGTATGAGCCATGGTCACTTGTAAAAGCTGGCAAAACTGACGAGGCAAACGCACTTGTGGCACTTTGCGCCAATTTACTTGCAAAAGTGGCGATACTGCTTAGTCCAGCTATGCCAAAAACTTGTGCTAAGATAGCTGACACGCTTGGCTTTAGCATAGACACAGTATCTTATGAAAGCCTTGTTTTGAAAAATGAAATTTCAAATTTTGTAGCAAAAGCTACAGATCCACTTTTCCCAAGGATAGAAAAAGAGCTAATGGGCGAGGCAAATGAGCCAAAGGTTGAGGCAGAAACTGAGCCAAAAGAGGAGAAAAAAGAAGAAGGTATCATTAGCATCGATGACTTTGCCAAGATAGTGATAAAAGTAGGCGAAGTGCTCGAATGCGAGAGGGTCGAGGGCAGTGAGAAGCTGCTTAAATTTAAGATAGATCTTGGCGAGCAGCAGCCACGTCAAATTCTTTCTGGTATCTCAAAATACTACGAGCCTAGCTCGCTTATCGGCAAGCAAGTTTGCGTTTTAGCAAATTTAAAAGAGCGAACGATGATGAAAAAATATGTCTCTCAAGGCATGATCCTAAGCGCATCTGATGGCTCGCTAACGCTTCTTGGCACGCAGGGCAAAGTTAAAAATGGTGCGATCGTTGGCTAAATGACAATAGAAAATTTAACTCGTCTAATAAATGCCGAGGCTCTAAACGCGCCGACGATAACTAGCGTAAGCGAGTTTGTTTTCGAGCTAAAGCATGTAAGACGTGGCTTTGCATATATTTGCTTAAATGCAAATGATAGTGATATAGAAACGGCAATCAAACAAGGCGCATACGCCATAATTAGCGAAGATAATGTTCCAATTATTGATCAAGAAATCGCTTTTTTGAAAGTCAGCAGTTTGCAAACTGCCATGATAAAGCTTATGAGATTTGAGTCAACTCACAAAGATTTGAAATTTTGCGCTGTAAATCCTTATATAAATGACTTTTTGGAAAAATCAAAACTTGGCTCTAATGCACATGTCATGTCAAAAAACATAACTGAGCTTTTTAATCAAATTTTTCATGCAAAGGTCTTTGATGTGTTTTTTGGCGATGACATAAGGACACTCCAACGCATATCACCTCTTTTTGAGACTATTTACACAGACACGACGATGCACGAGATAAATCCAAGCTCGATCTTTTTTACAAATATAGTTTTCAAACAAACATACTATCAAAACTTAAATATACCACGAGTTTTTGCCGGCATGTTTTATGGGCTTTTAAAATTTCTTGATAAAAATAAAATTTCATTTAAGCCTTATGAAGGTAGGATTAATGGACATTTCGATCCTATTTTTATAGACAAAAATTTTTCTCCAACGAGCTTTGGAAATAGCTTTAGAGCTATAATTACTGAAAGTGATGAAGATCTATTTGTAAGTCAAAGTATATTTTTAAATAAAAAATTTAGCCCTGATGAGATAAAAATTTGTTTGCCTGAAGGCTCTTTATTAAAAGTGCAAAATGCTATTTATTTTAAAAATTTAAGCGAGATAAAAAAACTAAAAAACTTTGTTTATATATTGATCTTATGCCAAAAAGAAGAACTCCTAGAAGAGCTTCACAAAACCACCGAAGAAAATTCGCTATTTTAATTTAGCTTTTTTCGTTTATTAGATCAATAAGCCTAACATCCTCGCTTCTTACGATTAGGCTTTTAGGCAGCTCAAATTTCTTGATAACCTCGCACTCTTTTTGCCTCATTTCTCCATCATCTTTTTCATGATCGTAGCCCAAGACGTGCAACAAGCCATGCGTAAAAAGTAGTGCAGTCTCAGCATCTTCGCTGTGATTTAGCTCATTTGCCTTTTGTTTTACCATATCTTTATTTATAACGATTGAACCAAGTGGTGTATGAATGACAAGCTCAAGTGGAAAACTTAAAACATCTGTAGTTTTATCAATGCCTCGCTTGGATCTATTTAGCTCTCTCATTTCATCTTCATCTATAAACACCAGTTCAACTTCCCCTGGTGTCAAATATGAGCAAATTTCATCTAAAATTTCTGGATAACTCTCTTCGCAAAGTATCATTTTTGGCTTGTCCTTAGTAAAATTTTGTATAATTTTAGCAAATTTAAAAGGCAAAATATGAAAAAAGCGGTTTGTATAATGAGTGGTGGCATGGATAGCACACTTTGTGCGGTTATGGCAAAAAAGGCTGGTTATGAGATAGTGGCACTTCATTTTGACTACGGTCAAAGGACGATGAGGCGTGAGAAACGTGCGTTTGACGAGATATGTGAGCGACTAGGGGTTGCTAAAAAGCTCAGCCTCGATGTTAGCTTTATCGCACAAATAGGTGGGAATTCGTTAACAGATGCAAGTATGCAAATAAGAAAAGATGGCGTGGAAAAAGACATACCAAATACTTATGTGCCTTTTAGAAATGGCATATTTATCTCGGTAGCTGCCGCACTTGCTGAAAAAGAGGGAGCAGAAGCTATCTATATCGGTGTCGTAGAAGAAGATAGT
The DNA here is from genome assembly GCF_002913945.1 of Campylobacter concisus. Lineage (GTDB taxonomy): Bacteria > Campylobacterota > Campylobacteria > Campylobacterales > Campylobacteraceae > Campylobacter_A > Campylobacter_A concisus_P. Next base: position 73,603 of record NZ_POZK01000019.1, read on the forward strand.
TCAGGCTATCCTGACTGCAAAGAAAGCTTCATAAAAAGCATAAATGAGTCGATAAATTTAGGTACATCAGATAGCTTTTCTTGCCAGATCATTACGCCTCTTGTGAATTTAAGCAAGGCTGACATTGTATTAAAATCGCTAGAGCTTGACTCACCGATAGAGCTAACCTGGAGCTGCTACGAGAGCGAGGACGAGGCATGCGGACTTTGTGATAGCTGTAGGCTAAGGCTAAATGGCTTTAAAAAGGCAAACGCCACTGATAAAATCACATATAAAAATCAAAAATTTTCCTTATGAGCCTCTAAAAGTGGCAAATTATTAAGCAAGGCCATTTAACAAATTTAAAGATATATCAACGCTTAGACTCTTGCTACCTACCAAAAATATAAATTCTCAGTCAACCTTGCCAAAAATTTAATAAAGAGGATTAAAAAGTAGTTGATAAATCTAGTCAAGGGTACAGTAAAAATTTCTAAGTCAGTGGTCACTACCACGGCTTTTTAGTGATCTTTATTTTTCTTATTGTCTTGTTTTTTATTTTGATCGCTTTGGATTTTTTCTAAATTTATATATCCCATTTCAACAAGTTTATTATAAATTTGAGCGATTTTTGGCCCAGCCGCACTTCCGCCATGGCCACCATGCTCGATAACCATTGTGATAACGTATTGCGGATCTTCATAGGGCGCATATGTAGTCATCCATGCATGAGATCTTTGCAAATACGCCATATCCTCCTCTTTCATACGTTTCTTTTCAGTTTGTGAGATGCCAACAACCTGGGCAGTACCGGTCTTTGCGGCAACTTTAACTAGGCTTCCAATAAAATGCCTATTTGCCGTTCCTCTTGGGTGATTTGCCACTTCATACATTGCATGCCTAATAGCTGGTAGCTGTGATTTTTCAAACGGCGTAAAAGCATCATCTGTTGGTGTAAAATCAACATCCTTGCCATCAATGCTCTTTAGAAAATGTGGGGTCACGTTTAACCCAGTTGCAAGCCCAGCGGTATATTTTGCCACTTGCATAGGCGTGACCAAGAAATTTCCCTGACCGATAGAAGTGATAAGGGTCTCGCCTTGAAACCACGCTTTGCCATACTTCCTCATCTTCCACTCTCTGCTTGGTAAAGTCCCTACAAACTCATTTGGCAAATCAACCTCGGTTTTTCTACCAAATCCCATACGCTCAAGTATCGGAACAATAGCGTCTATGCCGATCTTTTGACTACCTTTATAAAAATAGTCATCACAGCTCTCTCTAATTGCCGTATTCATATTAACATTTCCATGTCCGTGAGAGTTCCAGCAGCGGAATTTACGTCCTCCAAGCTCATACGAGCCACTACAAAAAAAGCTATCGTATTTACTCATGCCATTATCTAAAAATGCAAGTGCCATACCCATTTTTACGACAGATCCTGGAGGATAAAGGCCGTTTATTAGCTTGTTTGTAAAAGGATGATCGACGTTTTTTACAAGCTCTTCCCATTCAGGCTGAGAAATTCCAAGTACAAATGGATTTAGATCATACTCAGGAAAGTTTCCTGCTGCGATGATAGCACCGTCTTTTAGACTCATAACGATAACGCTTCCTGCATCCTTGCCAAAGACATCGGCCACAAACTGCTGAAGCTCAAGATCGACTGCAAGTTTGATGTTTTGACTTTGTGGCGCTTGATAGTTTATCTGCTCGATCTCTTCATTTAAGGCATTTACCTTTATCTTTTTAAATCCCTGAATTCCTTGTAAGATCGGATTATAAAACCGCTCCACGCCACTTCTTCCAATGTAGTTTGTAAGCTTTGTCAAAGGATCATTATCCATATCTTTTTGATTTGCCCTACCGACATAGCCGATAATGTGAGAAGCTAGATCGTTATACGGATAGTGGCGTTTTGAAGCAGGCCTTATCTCTAAATTTTCACGCAAAGAAAGTGATGCAAAAAATGGTAAAAATTTATCATAATCAATAAATTCAACCACATTTATAAAATCTTGGTTATAAGCTGAGTCATTTTTTATGTATTCATTTTTAAGCTTTGTAACATTTAGATCGCTAAATAGTGAGCTAATGTAAGCTAGCTCATCATCTAAAATTTTTACCTTTTTATTAGCACTTAAATGAGGTCTAATGGATACTGAAAAACCAAGACGATTAACAGCCATTGGCTTATCATGTGCGTCAAAAATAATGCCCCTAACTGGCGGAATATAAATAGTCTTTATCGCGTTTTGCTCCGCGATCTCGTTGTAGTAAGTATTTGAGTTTATGCTTAGGTGATAAATTCGTCCTAAAAGTATAATCCAAAAAAGAGCGATCACACTAAAGACGATGCGCATCCTCATAGTACTTTATCCCTAAAAAGAACGATAGCAAGGATACTTTCAAATGATATAAAAAATAGATATTCAGTCGAAAAGACTAAATTTTGCTCATTTAAAACGTAAGTAAATAGATTATTTACAAGAAAGGTTAAAGCGTATCCAGCTGCTACAAAGATGATAAGTAGACAATTTCGCCACTTCATCGTGGTATAGAGCCAGTCTAAAATAAAATTATAAAAAAGCAAAAATGCAATAATCGTTGAAAAAAGATGAAATCCATGGATTTGCTCAGCAAATATTATAAAAATTATCACAAAGTACCAATTATGCTTAAACTCGTCGTATTGCTTTTGTTTTCTTGAGTATTCCAAAATCATATAAGTAAAAAAAATGCCAATGAGTGGTGGCAAAAAGCCAAATTGCGTAGTTGCTATCTCATATGAGAATAAAAAAACAGCCCACCAAAATTCTTTAAAAATTTTAACATCTAAGCTGCTTATGGTTTGCATTTTATCTACCAAGAGCGTTATTTATGATGGCTTCTCTAGCCTTTTCGATACCGCTTTTATTAAGAGTTGAGACTAAGATGCCGCTTGGATCAAATTTCATTACCGCACTCTTTTGGCTTTGATTTAGCTTATCGCTTTTTGTATATAAATTTAAAATTTTCTGGTCAGCTCTTAAAAAGCTTTTTAGGTAAGAATCCACGTTCACGTCGATGTCTAGGTCAAAATGTCTAGCATCAATTAGATGTATAAAAAGTCTAATGTCGCTTCTAAATTTCAAAAACTCATCTAAATTTTTACGCCATTCATCATGCTTTGACTTTGCCACTTTTGCATAGCCAAAGCCTGGCAAATCAACCAAAATGAGCTTAAATTTATCTTTGTCTTCCTGCTCATCTTTTTGCTCACAAAACTCGGCCTCAAAGAAATTTATAAGCTGAGTTTTACCAGGAGTCGATGAGCTTTTGGCTAGATTTTTTTGGTTTACAAGTGTATTTATGAGGCTGCTTTTACCAACATTTGATCTACCTAAAAAGACGACTTCGCTTGTTACGAAACTTGGAGCCTCTTTTATACTTGGACTTGATGTGATAAATTTAGCACCTAGTGGCCTTATCACTTATCTTTTTCCTCTACCTGAAAGATAAACTTAACAGGCTTTTTTTCATCACTATTTACACTATACGTACCATCTTTTTGGTTAACAACTATCTTTTCACCATAAACATTCTTATCAGTTTCTACTTCATGCAAATAGCCATTTCCACTAACAGTATAGATCTGTTTTGCTGGCTCGTATGTAAGAGTATTGCCTTTGCCATCATAGTGCTTATCTTTTATAAAAATTTTAGCTCTAGCATTGCCAGTAGCCACATATTTTATAGGTTGACGTTTTTTGTCAAAATAGACGACCACTTTGTCTGCCTTAAGCTCATCAAATGAGCCCTTTTTGATATTTACATTACCTATGAATTCACTAGTTTGCTTATTCTCATCTGCAAAAAAATCATTTGATGTGATTTCAACTTGCTCTGCATTTAAAAATGTAAAACCCAATATCACCGCTAAAATCGCTGATTTTCTTCTACCCATGCCCTTAACCCTTTTACCTGCGTTTGTTTTTTAGCAAGATCATAGCTTCCACTCTCACCCAGTGCCTTATCATTATTTCTTATGAGCGTGAAATTTGCTTCAGATCTTACTATTTTTGTTTTTGTTCCATATATCACTTCGTCACTTATAAATCTCAAACTATCGTTGTTTTCATAGTTTGCATTCTTTTGAAAGATAATTTCGTCATTTTGTGAGATTGCTTTGTCTGAGCTTAGAAAATGTTTTAAATTTCCTCTTAAAATTTTTGCTTTAAAACTCAAAAATTCATCTTTATCATTGTATCTATTTAGCTCATCAGCCTCGTAGACTCCGCTTATTTTCGTGGAATTTATCTCATAATCTATCACGTCATTTATCTGCATATTTGATATCTTTGTATCAATCTTTAAAACATTTGCAAGATATGGATCTTGGGCCGCCAAAAATATCATCACGACACTAAAAATTGCCACGACGAAGTAGAAAATTTTTACAACCAACGCTTAGACCACTCGTCATATAAATTTTCTGATTTTATAATAAGCTCGATCATCTCTCTAACCGCGCCATTGCCACCTTTATGCTTTAGCTTTGTCTTTACGTCAAGCTCTTTTATCGCATCTTTTGGCTTAAAGCTCCAAGCAACTGCATTCAAAATTTTATAGTCATTGTAATCATCGCCGATAGCTGCTGCATTTTTAAAGCTAAGCCCTTCAAATTTTAATATCTCACTCGCCACTTCAAATTTATCACCAACACCTTGATAGACGTGATTTATCTTTAGATCCTCTGCTCTTCGCTCAACGATGGCTGACTTTCTGCCTGTAATGATAGCTACTTTTTTACCAAGCTTTAGCCAGCTTTCTATCGCGTAGCCATCTTTTACATCAAAAAATTTAAGCTCTTCGCCATTTGCATTGTAGATGATCTTGCCATCAGTCAGGCACCCATCAACATCTAAAAATATAATCTCTATCATAAAACACCCTTTGTACTTGGTGTGCCTATCCTTGCATTTTTAGCAAGCGCTCTACGAAGTGCGACGGCAAATGATTTAAATGTTGCTTCGATGATGTGATGAGTATTTTTGCCACGAATTTGATTTAGATGAAGAGTGATGGCTGAATTTATCGCAACTGCTCTAAAAAACTCTTCCACAAGCTCCGTGTCAAACTCGCCAACCTTGGCATTTTCATTAAAATTTTCATATACAAGGTAAGCTCTGTTGCTAAGATCTAGTGTGCAAAAAACAGCCGCCTCATCCATAACAACGCTTGCCTCGCCAAATCTCTCAACACCACTTAAAGGATACAAGGCCTCTTTTAAAAGCTGACCCAAAACTATGCCTACATCCTCAACGCTGTGGTGAAAATCCACATGCGTGTCGCCCTTGCATGAAATTTCAAGATCAAGCAAAGAATGCTTTGTAAAAGCTTCAAGCATATGGTCAAAAAAGCCAATGCCAGTATCTATCTTTGCAATACCAGAGCCATAAATTTTAAGCTTCATTGAGATTTGTGTCTCTTTTGTATTTCTAGTTAGCTCTAAAATTTCTTCTCTCACGCCCTAACCTCTTACTATAAATGCACCTTGGAATTTACCGCTTCTTGCATAATCCCTAGCCTCGTCCTCACTTCTAAAGCCATTTAAAAATACCCTATAAATGGTCGAGCCATCTATAGTAAATGTCCTAACTACCGACTTGTAACCATCTATGCTTTGATGCTCTCTTTGATATCTGTTTGCGCCCTCAAGGTTTTTAAATGAGCCAATTTGCACCATAAAATCTCCACCTACGACTCGTTGCTCTGACGAAATAATAATGCCTCCAGTTGGAGCTGTCGGAGAGACTGGATTTGGCACTTTTATGCCAGTGCTTGTCGGTTTTGCTTGAGTGTTAATGCTTGCAACAGCATTTATATCTTCATTAAAGCCTATGACTTCCATACTGACTGGAGCTGTGCCTGTACCGATAATATCAAGTTTAGTTGCAGCCGCCTTTGAAAGGTCTAAAACTCTATCAGCCACAAAAGGTCCACGATCATTTACGCGAACAATGACGCTTTTTTGATTTCTTAAATTTGTTACCTTAAGGATCGTATTCATCGGCAAAGTTTTGTGTGCTGCAGTCATGTTGTACATATTATAAATTTCGCCGTTTGAGGTTGTTTTACCATGAAAATTTGGACCATACCAGCTTGCTGTGCCACTTGCCTTATCACCAACGCTTACAACGGTTGGGTAGTATGTTTTGCCATTTATCGTGTAAGGCCTCATTGTTGCTTTTTGGATAGAAGCTGAATTGTTGCCCTTTACATTAGTTGGGCCACTTGGTGTAAATGGTGCCCCGCTCCAAGAGCAACCAGTAACTAGAAGAGTAAAACTTAGTCCTATATAAAATTTTAGGCTCTTATGGTATGACAATATTTGCTCCAACATTTAAATTTGAACTAGCAAAAGAATTTGCATCTTTTAAATCTTTTTCGCTCACATTAAATTTTTTAGATAAAGAAGCTATCGTATCACCAGTTTGGACTATATAGTTTTGAGATTTATTTTGTGCGGAAAATGGAATAATTAGTTTTTGATTATAGCTTACGGCATTTGTGCTAAGTTCGTTGTAGTCCTTGATTGCTCTATGGCTAACACCTGTTTTTTTAGAGATAGAAAGTAATGTTTCGCCTTTTTTTACAACGTAGGCATAAAAATTATTTTTACCATTAAATGGCTTGAAATTTTCTGCAAAAAGCTGCTTTTTATTTTCAGGGATATAAACATAATAATCTTTTAGAGTTGGTGGAGTAAATACAAATTTTAAGTGCGGATTGTTGTTTTTCATTTTTTTTGTACTAAGACCGATACTATCGCCTATTTGAGCTAAATTTGTACCACCAGGTACTTTTACTTTTACAAGCTTTAGTCCTCCGTTTATGTTTAACAAAGATGAATCTTTAGACATCAAGAAGTCTGCGTCTTTTGCGGTATATGCTGCTCTTAAAATTTTGATAACAAAATTTCTAGTTTCAGCTGGAAGGTATTTTTTCTCAGCATCAAGAAGTGTTACAAGATCATCTGTGCCAGCTTTTTGTATAGCTCTTTTTAACGCACCATCGCCGCAGTTATAAGCCATAGCTGCTAGATACCATTTGCCAAATTGATTTTTAAGCGACTTTAGATAATTCGTAGCTGCGATAGTAGACTCTACTGGATCTTTTCTCTCATCTACATATTGACCCACTTTTAAACCATGAAGTCTAGCCGTTTGCTCCATAAACTGCCACATACCAGTAGCTTTTGCGTTTGAGACTGTGTGATTTGAAAAGCCTGATTCTATCATTGCCAGATAAAAGAATGACTCAGGTACGCCTGATTTTTTGATCTGCTCTTTTACCATCGGTATATACATATAACCATTTTTTAGAGCTTCTGTAAATGTTTCAAGTTGTGATTGTTTGATACCTTGCCTCATCTTTGCATAGTGAGAAGTCTTCATAAAGCTAGCATCAATGTCCAGCTCTTTTAAAATTTTTACCTGAGTGTCGTATGAGCTCTTTTCAGGTGTATTTGCTAGTAGCAAGGTACTACATGCAAACATTAAAAATATTTTAAGCATTGCTTTCATTTCTATCCTTTTTTCGTGTCAAAACTTAAGATGCTAGCATCTTAAACAAGTGCAACGCTCAAAATTTAAGCAAAGCACTTAAACAACCTTTTGGCATTATTTGAAGTTTTTTCACAAATAACTTCAAACTCAAGGTTTAAAATTTCAGCTATCTTTTTAGCAACAAATGTCGTAAACGCCGGCTCATTTCTCTTGCCGCGATTTGGTTCTGGCGTGAGATAAGGAGCGTCAGTTTCAATAACTATCCTGTCAAATGGGATTTTTGGCAAAATTTCGACTAAATTTTTAGCATTTTTAAATGTTAAAACACCGCCTATGCCAAAGTAAAAATTCCCAAATTTACAAAGCTCTAAAAGAAGTGGCGAAGCATTATAACAATGCAAAATCGCCCCAGCTTCAAGCTTTGGTGCATACCCTTTTAAGATATTAAAAGAGTCCTCATTAGCCTCCCTAATGTGAAGAATAACGGGTTTTTTTAGCTCAACAGCCAAATCAAGTTGAGCTAAAAAAATACGTTTTTGATCCTCTTTTTCTTTTATCTTTTCATTTTCATCTTTTGGCAAGCGAAAGTAGTCCAGGCCGCATTCACCTATTGCCACACACTTTTCATCTTTAGCAAAATTTCTTAAAATTTCAATATCAAAACTCTCTTTATCATATGGATGAACTCCGGCGGCAAAGAAAATGTCAGAATTTTCATGTGCTATTTTAGCCGCTTTTGGTAAATCATTGATATCAGCTCCCGGGATAATAAAGCCCTTTAGCCCTAAATTTCTAGCTTCATCTAAAATTTTATCAAGGTCAGGATCATAAACTTTACTATCCAAATGACAATGCGTATCTATAATCATAAAGCTATTTCTACTCTGTTTCTACCATTTTCTTTTGCGGTGTAAAGTGCTGAATCGCAAGCCTCAAGCATATCGTCTATCTCGCAATGCCCATTGCCAAAAGATACACCTATTGATATAGTAACTTTTACTTTTTCCTTTTTTATAGTTACTTCATTTTCAGCCACTTTGGCTCGTAAATTTACAAAAAATTTAACAGCTTCTTCTTTATTTATCTTTTTAAGGACAACGCAAAATTCTTCGCCACCAAATCTAGCAACGATATCACTTCCTTTTGTATTATCATTTAAAATTTTTGCAATTGATTTTAGTATCTTATCTCCACCATCGTGGCCATATTTATCATTTATTTTCTTAAAATAATCAACATCAATCATTGCAAAAGCGTAAGGCTCATTAGTCTCTTCAGCTACATGAACATACTCTTCTACGTCAGAATAAAAAAATCTTCTATTATAAACTCCTGTTAAGAAGTCGCGATTTGCAAAATTTGCTATCTTGTTTATATTTTCCATCGCTTCGATCGTATTATTAACACGGCATATTAGCTCTTCTTTTGAAAATGGTTTTGCTATAAAATCGCTCGCACCATTTTTTAAAAATATTGACGCGTCGGTCTTTTCACTAGGCGATGTCATAACGATTACACCAAGACTTTTTTTATCTTTTTCTTTTCTAACCTCTTTTAGAACTTCAAGACCGTCTTTCACTGGCATTCTATAATCAGTTATTATAAGATTTATATCAGGATTATCCGCAAAATAATTCATTGCCTCTTCGCCGTGAGCTGCGGCCAAAACTTTAAACTGAAGGCTAGTTAATATCTTTTTTATCATATTTCTAAAAGGAAGCGAGTCTTCGACAACCAAAACCTTGTATTGTCTATTTTTGCTCAGTCTATTTATCATTTGGAAGATATAGTTGATATCGTCCATATTTCCTTTATAAACATAATCCACAATATCTTTATTTATAAAATTTTGCCTTGTTTCATCATCAATGCTACCTGTTAAAACGATAGCCGAAAGCCCTTTGGAAAGCGCATAATCAACAATCTCTCCATTTGGAGCATCTGGCAAATTTAAATCCAAAATAGTCATAAAATAATCTTTGTCATACTCGCTAATTAACGTCTTAGCCTCGGCAAAACTGTATGCGACATCAATTGTCATATCATCAATAGTCTTTTCCATTTGCATAACAATCAGCTTTGCTAACGCCTTATTATCATCAACTACAAGGATTCTTTCCATATTATTCCTACAAAAATTTTTATCAAATTAGTGGCGATTTTATCAAATAAATTTATTTATAAAGCTTAAATTAATAATTTAAATTAAGCTACTTTAAAAGCCCTTTCGCAAAATTTATTGCCTCTTCACTTATGTGCTCACCGCTTATCATACGTGCTAATTCGCTCACTCGTTCATCTTTGTCAAGCTCTCTTACGACCGAGTTTTCTCCATGACGCTCTACCAAAAAGTGAGAATTTGCCTTTGAGCTAAGCTGCGGCTGGTGAGAAATGGCAAAAATTTGATAGAAATTTGCAAGCTTAAGCAAGACATTTGCGATACTCATCGCCTCTTTTCCACTTAAATTTGCATCTATTTCGTCAAGTATGATGACATCACCGCCCGTTTTTGCGATCTCACTAGATGCGGCTATAAAAGCCAGTCTTAGGCGGTTTAGCTCGCCTGAACTTAAATTTTTAAGCGAAGTCTCATTTAAATTTAGACAAACCTCATCAAGTCCTAAAACATCAAGTCTTTTTTCTTCTATCTTTAGCGTGATATCTGGCATATAAAGCTCTTTTAGGTATAAATTTATCATCGCCTCAAGCTCTTTTAAATTTGCACCCCTTGCCTTGCTTAAAGCGCTGGCTAGATCATTTGCCTTTTTGCTTGAAATTTCAAATTTCTTCTCAAGCTCGCTCTTTTCAAAGCTTAAATTTTCATACCTTGCAAGCTCTTTCTCCTTTTTATCAAGCGCTTCTAACGCCTCCTCTTCGCTGCCGTAGCGCCTGATGATGGCATTAAGAGCTTCTATCCTATCAAGCACGCTCTCGACGTCGATATCGTCAAGCTCCTCCATATTTAGGCTATCTCTTGCGACCCTTAGCTCGTTCATCGCATCTTCAAAAAAGCCGTTGTCAAGGTCGCTGATGCTTAGCGCCTCATTTACGCTGTGCTCTAGCTCAAATATCCGCTCAGCCCTAGCCCACGCCTCATTTATCTTATCTTTTTTACTAAGCCTTTTTTTAGTTTCCATAAGCTCTTCAAACTCGCCTTTTTTAGGCCCAACACTTCTTATCTTCTCGATCTCAAAGCTAGCAAGCTCCTTTAGCTCCTCGACCTTTTTCTCTTCCTCTTTTATAGTGGCTAGCTCTTTTGAAATTTTAGAAAATTCCAAAAAGGTCTCTTCAAATTCCTGCTTTGTTTCTTTAAATTTCTCATTTTTCGAAATTTCTAGCCTGTCAAGCAAATTTAGAAATTTCTCATTTTCAAACTCGTTTGCCTCTTTTGCCGAGAGATATTTTATATGCTCACGCGCCACTTGAGCTAAATTTTTCTTTGAGATGGCTTGCTGATTTATAAAATATCTAGTGCTCTTATCTTTTAAAAGCTTGAAAATATTGACCTCTTCATTTTCTATGCCAAACTCATCAAGCTCAAATTTATGCTCCACGTCAGCTTCTATCAGCCTTGCCTCGCTGTCTTTTAGCCCAAAAACAGCCATTATAGCGCTCATTAGCACAGACTTGCCAGCGCCGCTAACGCCCGTAAATACGCTAAGCCCCTCTTTGAAATTTAGCTCGACATTTTTAAAATTTAGATAATCTTTAATCAAAATTCGATCAATCATTATAACCCCAGTGAAGTTTCTCTTTTAAAATTTGAAAATAATCCCTGCCAATATGACGTATCAGCCTAGCTTTTTTGTTGCTCAAACTCATGCTAACGGCTGAAATTTTACTCATATCAAATCTATCTTGTCCGTCAAGTACCAAAATCGCATCGCTATTTGTTCTAAATTTAACCGTGTGATTTTTCGTAAGCACGACTGGACGCTGTGTAAGTGAGTGCGAGCATATAGGAGTTACTGTAAAAACTTCGCTTAATGGATAGATAATAGGACCATTTGCGCTCATGTTATATGCCGTTGTTCCAGCAGGTGTCGCCACTATAACGCCGTCACCAAAATATGAATTAAAATATTTTTCATTTAAAAGTGCTTCGATATGCGTCATCGAACCACCATTTTTACTAACGATGACTGCGTCGTTAAATGCTATCTTTTGCTCTGTTTTGCCATCATTTTTGTGGAGAGTCACATCAAGCATAAAAGGCGTTTCTACCTCAAATTTATCATCAAAAAAGTCTTTAAAAAATTTCTCACTCTCGCCAATCGTGATGTCTGTTAAAAATCCGAGCCTACCAGCGTGTATGCCAAGGACAAGTGGCGAGATGTGAGCTAGTTTTCTACAAGTTGAAATGATCGTACCATCACCGCCAAGCGTGATAAGAAATTCGCACTCTTTGGCTAGTTTTATCAGCTCAAAACCATTTTTTTCTATACGCTTAGCACAATTTCTTTCAAGCAAAATTTCTGCGTTATACTTTTTTAAAATTTTTTCTAATTTTTCTAAATCTTGCCTAAATAATGGATAATCTTTAGCAATAAGTCCTACTTTTTTTGTGCAAAAAGTATTAAATTTTTGTTCATTTTTCATGTAAATGATTGTAACATATTTTATTTTAACAAAGCTTTTCAAAAGAAAAAAGCGATTATAATTGCCTAAAAAACATTGCAAAGGAGCATTTTATGCGAAGTCATTATTGCACCGATCTTAGCAAAGCTGATATCGGTAAAGAAGTAATACTTTGTGGCTGGGCAAATACATATAGAGACCACGGTGGCGTTGTTTTCATCGACTTAAGAGACGTTAGCGGGCTTATACAATTAGTTTGCGATCCGGCTGATAGCAAAGAAGCACATGACGTGGCTGCAAAAGTAAGAGATGAATATGTCTTAAAAGCAAAAGGAAAAGTAAGAGCTAGAGGCGAAGGACTAACCAATCCAAAGCTAAAAACTGGTGAGATAGAAGTAATAGTAAGCGAGCTAATCATCGAAAATCCAAGCGAGCCGCTACCATTTATGATAGGTGATGAGAGCGTAAATGAGGACATCAGACTAAAATATCGCTTTTTAGACCTTAGAAGCGAGCGCTTACAAAATATATTTAAAATGCGTTCTCGCGCAGCGATCGCAGCTAGAAATAGCCTAGATAAAATGGGCTTTATCGAGTTTGAAACTCCAGTTTTAACACGCGCAACTCCAGAAGGTGCGAGAGACTATCTAGTGCCAAGCCGTGTATATCCGGGTCAATTTTATGCGCTCCCACAAAGTCCACAGCTATTTAAACAGCTTTTGATGTGTTCTGGCTTTGATAAATATTTCCAAATCGCAAAATGTTTCCGCGACGAAGATCTAAGGGCTGATCGTCAACCAGAATTTACCCAAATAGATATCGAAATGAGCTTTGTCGAGCAAGAAGATATCATAAATATGGCTGAGACGATGCTAAAAGATATTTTTAAAGCCTGCGGATACGATATTAAAACGCCATTTAGACGCATGAGCTACAAAGAGGCGACCGAGACTTATGGCTCAGATAAGCCTGATCTTAGATACGATCTAAAAATGATCGATGTGATCGATATTTTCGAGCGCTCAAGCAATGAAATTTTTAGCTCTATCGCAAAAGATAAGAAGAAAAACCGCATCAAAGCGCTAAAAGTGCCAAATGGCGACAACATCTTTAGTAAGCGCGAGATGAATAGATTTGAAGAATTTGTACGTAAATTTGGCGCGCAAGGTCTTGGCTACTTCCAGATGAAAGAAGATGGTTTAAAAGGCCCACTTTGTAAATTTTTCGAGCAAAGCGATCTTGATGAGATCATCTCAAGATGTGAACTAAAAGTTGGTGACGTTGTATTCTTTGGTGCTGGCAAGAAAAAGATCGTACTTGATTATATGGGAAGATTTAGAATTTTCCTAGCTGAGCAAATGGGCATCATTGATCAAGACAAACTTGAGTTTTTATGGGTGCTTGACTTCCCAATGTTTGAGCAAAATGACGATGGAAGCTACTCTGCGATGCACCATCCATTCACAATGCCAAAAAATATAGACGAGCCTGATCTTGAGGACATCCTTTCTATCGCTCACGACGTCGTGCTAAACGGCTTTGAGCTTGGTGGCGGAAGTATAAGAATTCACAAAAACGATATACAACAAAAGGTCTTTAAACTTCTTGGCATAGATGAAGCCGAGCAGCGTGAGAAATTTGGCTTCTTACTTGATGCCTTGACATTTGGTGCACCTCCACATGGTGGTATCGCGATCGGATTTGACAGGCTAAATATGCTCGTAAATAAAGCAAGCTCAATCCGCGATGTTATAGCCTTCCCTAAAACACAACGTGCTCAGTGCCCACTAACAAAAGCACCAAGTCACGCTAGCAACGAGCAGCTTAGAGAGCTGGGACTTAGGATAAGAGAAAAAGAGCAAAAGGCTTAAAAATTTTTGCAATAAATTTAGACTTTTTGGATGTCTAAATTTGAGTTAATTTAAAGATTTAAATTTTTGAGGTGAATTTGGATGTTGCATAGAAATTTGCAAACTCATTCAAAGACACTCAAAAAATATAAAAAAGGGAAAGAATGAAGAATTTATTTTTAATCATAGGCGCTCCAGGTAGCGGAAAAACAACAGATGCATCGATCATCGCACAACAAGATGAAAAATTTGCGCACTTCTCAACTGGCGATCTTTTAAGAGCTGAGGTTGCTAGCGGTAGCGAGCTTGGTAAGCTAATAGATGGCTTTATCTCAAAAGGAAATTTGGTTCCGCTTGACGTTGTCGTAAATGCGATCGTATCAGCCATTAAAGGCTCAAAAAAATCAAACATTATAATAGACGGATACCCAAGAAGCGTTGAGCAAATGACTGAGCTTGACAATGTATTAAGCGAGCAAAAAGAAATTTCTCTTAAAGGCGTCATCGAAGTAGACGTTAGTGAAGATGTAGCGAGAGCAAGAGTACTCGGTCGCGCAAGAGGTGCTGATGACAACAACGAAGTATTTAACAACCGCATGAAAGTATATCTTGATCCGATCGTGGCTATCCGCGAATTTTACAGCAAAAAAAAGCTACTTCATGCAGTAAACGGTGAACGCGGTATAGACGAGATCGTAGCTGATATCAAAAATTTACTAGCTAAACTTTTATAAATTTACAGACCTTGCATCAAAAGGTGCAAGGTTTTAAAACTTACTTTTCATTAACATCAAAAATGTAATATCCTTTTAAATTTTTACAACAAATTCTAAAAGGATAAAAATGAAAAAAATTATAGTCGCTTCACTAGCTGCTAGCATCGCAATGGCTGGAGGCTTCACATCAAAACACTCAAGCGAAACGATAAGCGTAAAAGATGCCTTAAAACTAAACGACGACACCAAAGTTGTGCTAGAAGGTAAGATAAAATCAAATATAAAATCAGACAAATATGAATTTATCGATAAAAATGGTGATGTCATTGTTGTTGAAATCGACAATAACAAATGGGGCAACATAACAGTCAATGAAGATACACCTTTACGAATAAGAGGTGAGATAGATAAAGACCTTATGAAAACAGAGATCGACGTAGATAGCGTAGAAATCATAAGGTAGTTAAAATTTACACGGATTTAATGCAAAAAATACTAAAATCACGAAAATTTCTAATAAAAAGGACGAATATTATGGACGTTTCAAAAATCAAAGCTGGCTCAAATCCAGATAAAATCAATGCCGTAATCGAAATACCTTATGGCTCAAATATCAAATATGAGATCGACAAAGATAGTGGCGCGATCGTAGTTGATCGCGTGCTTTACTCAGCGATGTTCTACCCAGCAAACTACGGCTTTGTGCCAAATACACTTGCAGCCGATGGCGATCCAGCTGATATTTTGGTACTAAATGAGTATCCGCTCCAAGCTGGTAGTGTCATCCCTTGCCGCTTGATAGGCGTTTTGGTAATGGAAGATGAGGCTGGCATGGACGAGAAACTTTTAGCTGTGCCGGTTGCAAAGATCGATCCAAGATATGACGCGATAAAAAGCTATGAAGATCTGCCAGTTGCAACACTAAATAAGATCAAAAATTTCTTTGAAACTTATAAAATTCTTGAGCCAAACAAATGGGTTAAGGTGAAAGAATTTAAAGATGCAAATGCTGCAAAAGAGATTTTAGACGCTGCAATAAACAATTATAAATAATTTATAAGCCCTATTTTAGGGCTTTTCTTTTTAAATTTGCCTGTTTTATACTCCACATAAAAAGGCTATTTTTTATATTTAGATAAGCTTTTTCTTGTATAATACAATTTTCTTTCAACTGTGGGTTCATAGCTCAGTTGGTTAGAGCATCCGGCTCATAACCGGATGGTCCCAGGTTCGAGTCCTGGTGAACCCACCATTTTCTATTTTATTTATAATCTTTAATCTTCTAAAAGTTCCTAACTTTAAGACTATTTTGCTTTTGATTTAAGAATCAAAGTGAAATTTTATTCACCTTGATCTAATATCTTAAAATTTATATTCCAGCTTCATGCCGCCGCTTACGCCGTAGCTTTTGTCGTTATCTAGCATTCCGCTAAGTTGATAAGAAAGCGCAAAATTTTCGCTAATTTTCGTATCCGCGGTCAAATTTAGCTTATAGACCAGTTTGTTATTGTCGAGCTTGTAGTCGACGTATTCGTTTGAGTTATTTAGCGAAATGTAAGATTTATCGTCAGAGTTATAGACATTTTGTTTTAACAAAAATTGTACCGCAAATGCATTTTTATCGCTATTTAACACATACTCGACGCCGACTCCCAAAGCTACGTTAAAGTCGTTTATGTCTTTTTGATCGTATCTATCGTTTTTAAAGCCGTTTGCGCCGTTTGCGCCAAATTCTAGCGCAAGTACGGGCTTGATAGCCTGAGCGTATTCGCCGTTTGATCCGAGCGAAATTTTATATTTATAGTAGTTGCTCGAAAGGATACCCGTGCTTCTTACGCTAGCCTTTTGCGAATCATTTAAGCTGTGCTTAGAATTTACGAAGGCTAAATTTAGATTGCTCTGTATCTCATGAGCGTCTCGCTCAAAAAGTCCATACGCTCCAAAGCTATAAATTTTTGCATCGTCGCTCATGTAGCCTGAGTTAAATTTAGCCTTGCTCGCGCCCGCATTCACGCCTAAAATAAACTCGTCATAGCTCCTGTCGTAGCCTATATACGTGCCGTAAAATTTCAAATCTCCGCCGCTATCTTTATCTTTAAAGTATGCTCCGTTTACGTTCGCCCAAAAATTATTTCTTTGCTTACTAGCCTCAGCCGCTTCGTAGGCTATTGCAGCGGTCGGTTTAAAATCGCTCTCAAGTCCCGCTAGCCTAAACTGCGAAATATCGGCCTTTGCTCTTAACTGAGTAATTTGAGATAATCTCGAATTTATTAACTCATTGCCGTTTTGTAAGGCTTTGACGCTAACTTTTAAAGACGAAGCCGAAATTTCTTTCATATCGGATTCCGCCTTTAACGCCATTTGTCTTAAAGTCTCGGTATCGCCGCTTTGGATGGCGCTTTCATACTCCGGTCTATTTTTAAACATATTTAAAATTTTATTTTGACGTTCGCTAAATCCGGTCAACCTTAGCTCCTGCTCAGATCCCGGCGTCGCAGACGGATTCTCGGCTTTTTTATCGCTTAATCTCATCGTAATTTTGCCGTCTTTTATGGCATAGGTCGTAAAAAGACCGTTGATTTTTTGCTCGGTATTAAATATCGCGCCTTTGTTTACGATACTTTCTGCGCTTACGAGCGTATAGGTTTTTTCAGCAGTCATCTCGCCTTTCAAAGCCGCCGCAAAATCGATATTAAATTTCATCCCCGCGCCAAGCGTCAAAACCTTTTTAAAATCCAAAATAGGCTCGTTTGCATTACTAAAATTTTTAATATTTAAATTTTTCGCTACGGTCGTATCGGGGTCAAAGGTTAGTTTGTTTGCTCCGCTAACGTCTAGATTTTCTATTTCTAATTTACCGCTTCCAGCCGCTATGCTGCGAGTAGGAGCCGTATTTTTGCCGTTTATTACGAGCTCTTTTAGCTTAGTCTTCGTGCCGCCGACTCTTAGCATGCTGTCGCTATCCATGATGATTTTATTTTTAAAGCTAACGTCTTTAACTAGCAAATTTCCTTTTTCTACGTTTTGGCGGTATTTTAAGCCGTCGTCGTAAGTATTTGAGCCGTCAAATTTATCGATATAGTGAGTTAATTCGCCACTTAAATTTATAACGGAATTTTTCGCCTCTATATTGCTATTTACGTCCGCGTCCTTACCTATCGTAAGTTCTGAAGAGTTTATTTTTATACCCTCTTTCGCATTAAATTTTCTCTTCTCCCAATCAGGCTGCGATAGCGTAGAGGGGCGAGTTAAATCCATATATGAAGGTTCGCTTAAACCGGCAGCGGCTATTTTATCCTTTACCGCCTGCGTTAAAACGCTATTATCTGCCGTAGCATGAGCAGTCGGATGTCCTTGAAGCGTAACCTTGGCGTTATTTAGACTCAAACTTCCGTCTATATCAAAACCGCCGTCAAATACGAGCTCTCGCCCTTGCCCATCGTGTTTTACGTCTATATTTTTATCTACGCTCGCATGAAATATCGTATCCTTACCGCTTTCGCCGCTTATTTTAAGCGTTGCCTTTTGAGCGGATAAATTCGTGATTTTAGCGGCGTTTGAATTAGCCGAAACGTTACTAAAAATTTGATCGAATCCGTTTAAATCAAGCTTTCCTCCGCCGTTTCCAAAGAAAATTTTATCGTTTAAACTATCGTCTACGCTAAGCCTTAATAAACCTCTACCGCTAGTTAAATAAATTTTTTCAAAAGCGTTTACGGCTCTTAGATCCACGATACCGTCGCCCAACCTTAAGGTTTTATTACCGCTAGAATTTACGATTAAACTTCCTTTGCCGACTTTATGTACGCTAGTATCGGCCGCTACGTTTAAGCTCAAACTTGCGCCGCCAGCTACGTCAAAGCCCGCAAGTCTAGTTATTTTATTGCTTCCGATACCGTTTAGAAGGGTAAAATTTCCGCTATTTACGACGATTCCGCCGTGGCCTAAGTCAAGGTTAGAATTTAGCGTAATGCTTGAACCGTTTGCGGCGTTAAATATATTATCTTTATTTCTTGCGAGTTGGGCATTTGAGACGTTTAAACCGCTGACTAAATTTTCGTAATTTCTCCTATAGTCGCTAAAATCTCTCATCGTTACGATTGAGGCGTGATTGCTATTATCGGCGACCACCGATAAAACCCCTACTAGAACCCATTTTTGCGCTACCGTATCGTACACGAAAAATCCAGAACCGCTATCGCCGGGCAAAAGCCTGTTCCTAAAACCCCTATCAGAGGTCATAAACATATAAACGCCGGGCCTATTTATACTCGAGATATGCGTCTTATAATTAGCCGAATAATGCGTGCTTATTTCGTTTACGCTTCCGCCCAAAGTCTGATTAACGATATTTTGATCTTCAAATTCTCTTGCGCTTACGACGTCGCTATATCCGTCGGTATCAATTTTCGGTTTTTCTAGCCCGAGCGCTCCAGTGCCCGCTTGATAGGCAAGAACGTTATCGCCTCTAGCGCCGCCGCTATTTTTTATATCATTTAAATAGTTTTGTATTTTATCTATATTAGCCTCATCGGTCGCCCTGCTATCGCCTGAAATATCTAAATTCGGTACGTCTATCGGATCTATTTGTCCCTCTACGATGTATTTAGTCGTTCGCATATAAGCGGTATCGGAATTATATAATCCCTCCGTCGGAGTCGCCATACGAGAGGTTAGATATTCGTATTTCGTATTGCCAAACCATCCCCTATTTTCGTTAAAATTACTAGCCGCGGCAGCATCTAACGTATGGTTCGCCGTTACGACGAAATTTCGTCCGAGTGAAGTAAAATTTCCTTTATTATTCCTAGCACTGCTATTTGGGATTTTATCAAACGTAAATTTGTCGCCGTTTCTTTGCGCAAATTCTAGCGGAGTATCTTGCGGGGTAAAAACGCCCTTATTTTGCGCAAAATCAAGATAATCCCTATAATAATTCGTCCCTATATCCATAACCTGCGCATTCGCGCAAGCGCATAAGACGCTCGCTAAAGCGATAGAAATACCGAATTTGTTATTTTTCAAGATAAACCTCCATTTTGTGAATATAATTCCATTTAAAATAAGGGAAGCATTTTACAATATTTTTTATTGTTTAATGACTAAAACCTTAATTATTTTTTAGACATTAAATTTACAATATAATTTTTTATCTTATTAAAATTATCTCGCTTTTTAAACTTACTTTTGGTTATAATTACACCAAATTTGGTCGCAGTTGCGATTTACATTTGCATAAATTTACCTTCAACTACCATTTTTGCAAATTTCAAAAGTCAAATTTCATAAGTTTCGCGTGCCGAAAATATCAAATTTACATTTCTTAAATCCCAAAAGGAGATTTCATGGAATTAAAACAAACCGGTATATCACGCCGTGGCTTTTTAAAAGGTGCTTTAGCCACAGCTGCTGTTGCCACTCCGCAAACGATGCTAGCTGGCTTTACGCCCTTTAAGTCTGACTCGCTTCAAGTTTGGTCGTGCGGTGGCCTATCTGAAGCATTTAATGAGCTAAATGCCATTTACGAGGCAAGAACAGGGCACAATATCCAATACACTGGCGCATTTGCTGGTGCTCTTGGCAAGTCGCTTTTAGCACTTCAAAGCACGACCGAGCTCTTTGGAGCAAGGGTTTTAGAGCTTTCTAAAAAACTTCGCAAAGCTGGTCTTAGCCTCCACTTTAGACCGCTATGCTTTACCGACTACGTCCTAGTCGTGCCAAAAGGCAACCCTGCTGGCATTCGCGACTTAAAGGACCTTGCTGAGCCAGGAGTTAGAGTGATGCTGCCTCTTAGATCATCGCCCCCTGGTAGTGGCCCAGTCAAAGGGATCTTAAAAAACTCAAACCTAACTGATGCGGTGATGAAAAACATGGTCGCAAACGGATCATGCGTCATAAATATGATGTGCGAGCTAGTTGATGGCAAGGGCGACGCTTCGATCATCGAAAAACGCCTAACAACGCACGATAGGTTTAAAGACAAGATCGAATATATGCCCATCGATGAAAAGCTCATCCCGCCTGGACCGCTCACTTTTACACTAAATATAATGAAATATGTAAAAGATGAAAGGCTCGCAAATGACTTTGCAGACTTTGTTTGCGGCACCGAGGGGCAAGAAATTTTTGAAAAGCATGGCTTTACCTCCATTTATTCAGCGCGTGGGCTAGAGCTTATAGAAAGGTTTGGTGTAAAAGATGTGTAGTATCTGTAATAGCGCATGCTCTAATAACAGTGCATGCGGTAACGTAAATTTAAAAAAGAAAAGTAAAAACTCTCCCACAACAAAGATAAGACGCCTAGTGCAGCTCATCTTTATAGCAGGCATCGGACAATGGGCGTATTATGGCATTTTTAGATGCCCTTTTGTAGTGCCTTTTGTAAATTGCCAAAACTGCCCTATCATCACCTGTTGGGGGCGGATCACGTCGCTATTTTTTGGATTTTGGCTATTTATCCCAGCGCTTGTCATCCTCTTTGGTAGGGCATTTTGTGGCTGGGTCTGTCCAGCTGGCTTTGTCAATCAAATGCTTGGTAAATTTGCATTTTTCAAGCTAAAAATTCGCAGCAAAAAGCTAATAATCGCTCAAATAGGCATGCTAGCTACCATAGCAATCAGCCTTTGGGTCTATTTCGTCTGGGGCAATCCACGCATGATGATACCTATAAGAACGAGCGATGAGTACCTAACTGCCGTCACTTTATCACTTCGCTTTGGCGAATGGGAGTGGGTCACTCGCACAGCAGTCATCATCTCAGTTATGCTAGCCTCGCTAATTGTAGCTAACCTTTGGTGTCGTTTCGTCTGTCCATCAGGCGGCGTACTTGAAATTTTGCGTAGATTTTCGATATTTCGTGTCTATAAAACTAGTGCTTGTGACGACTGTGACGCGTGCTTGCGCAAGTGCGAGATGGGGACAAGACCTAATGAGATAAACTGCACAAACTGTGGAGACTGTCTAAATGTCTGCCATGCAAATGCTATTAAATTTGGAAGGAAAAAGAGCTAATGATCTTTCGCACTAAGGCTGAACTAGACAATCACCCATGCTTTAACAAAAAAGCATCCGCCAACTACGGACGCGTGCATCTACCAGTTGCCCCACACTGCAACATCCAGTGCAACTTCTGCAACCGCATATATGACTGCGCTAATGAAAATCGCCCTGGCGTAACAGCAAAGGTGCAAACTCCAGATGAATCAGTGAAATTTTTAGAAAAGCTCTTTAAATTTAGACAAGACATCTCAGTCATCGGCATCGCTGGACCTGGCGATCCGATGTGCGACGCTGACAAGACGCTAGCGACCTTTGAAAAGTGCAAATCCCACTTCCCAAATGTCCTGCTATGCCTATCAACTAATGGCTTAGCACTGCCTGAGCACGTTGATGAGATCGTGCGCCTTGGCGTGAGCCACGTGACAGTGACTGTTAATGCCGTGACGCCAGATGTTGGCTCGAAGGTATATTCGTGGGTGAGATATGAAGATAAAAACTACTACGGCGAAGAGGCTGCTAGGATACTGCTAGCACGCCAGGACGAGGGCATCCGCAAGCTAAAAGAGGCTGGTATGCTAGTAAAGATAAACACCGTAGTCATCCCTGGGGTCAATATGGATCACGTCCAAAGCATCTCGGCAAAGGCAAAGCAGTGGGGAGCTGACATAATGAACTGCATGGCGATGATACCGGTGCATGATACGCCTTTTGAAAATTTAAAATCCCCTTCAACTGATGAGATCCACCGCATCCGTAGATCAATAGGTAGTGACATAAATCAAATGTCACATTGCAGTAGGTGTCGCGCTGATGCATGCGGCAAACTTGGCGAAAGATAGAGATAAAAGGCACTAAATTTAGTGCCTTTTGCATTTTTGGTTTTTGGTTTGTGGCTCTGGGCTAAATTTTGTAAATTTTGTTAGATATCAAAGTTATAAAAAGCATAGGAAAGAGTGATTAACTCGTAGTTAGAGCAAGCTTTGTTCAAAATCAAAATGGCGAAAATTTCTTTACATTGCTTTGCAAAACATCTTTTTACAAACTCTTTTAAAAGCTTTTTAAGTGAGCTTTAAATCACACATCTTAATACTTTACCAACTTATAGAATAAGCGTTGCTATCTTCATCTATCTCGTAGTTTTGATAGTCTTTGTTGAATTGAAGCTTATGATATGAGCATGCCCTAAGAGCTCTTTTTGAAGCAACCTAATCATGAAATTTCTATAAAAGTTTATGATTTTAACTTTGTTTTAAAAATATAGACGCCGTTTTATGCGGCGTTTAAATTTATACTCGTATTTATTTGCTATTTCATAAATTTTGTCTTAGCAAACTGCCTAAATTTTCACTTGCTTTAAATTTACAAGCTCAAATTCTGCCCAAAATTCGCTTCCAGCTCCAGCTTCACTTTTTACGCCAAGCTTTGCGCCGTGAATTTTAGCGATGTTTACAGCAATAGCAAGACCAAGACCACTACCTGTGTTTAGGCTTTTGTTTCTTGAGCTATCAGCTTGATAAAATTTATTCCAGATTAGCTCGCTATCTTTTTGCGAGATACCCATACCATCGTCTTTTATAGATAAAAGTGCGTGCATTTTTGAGACGCTTAAATTTAGCGAGATTTTACTTGTGGCAAATTTTAGTGCGTTGTTTAAAAAGTTATCCACGAGCCTTGATATCATCAGCTCATTGCCAAGGATTTGAGCATCTGGCGCTACCACGCAGCTAAATTTTAGCCCCTTTGCGCCTGCTAGCTTCTCATAGTCTGTGGCTAAATTTTGCAAGATAGAGCTTAAATTTATGCGTTTTAGCTCCAAATTTCTGCCAGCTTCCAGTCTTGAAAGCTCTAAAATTTGATCTATCAGCGAGCTAATCTTTCTTGACTGTCTTGCGATTATCTCTAGCGACTCTTTTGCTTCGTCTAAATTTTGCGCGTAACTAGTTGCATAGTCGCTCTCAGCCATGATGACAGATAGTGGTGTTCGCAGCTCGTGCGAGATGTCTGAGGTGAGCTGTTTTTCGCTTTGATAGACCTTTTCTAGCGAGTCAAGCATTGAATTAAAAACGCTCGCAAGCGCGTGCAGTTCGTCTTTGCCAGCAGGTAGGTCAATACGCTTTGAAAAGTCCCGGCTGCTGCCTATCTCAAGGGCGGTTTTAGACATCGTGGCGACTGGTTTTAGGGCATTTTTTATCGTTTTGTAGCCACCATAAAGTACAAAGGCAAATAAAACCGGCACAAAGACGCCAAGGGTCAGCAAGAATAGCCCCTCTTTTTTGAAAAATTTCTCTGCATTTATCACTCCTCTGACCCAGACATCTTTGCCTTTAGCTGCGATATCGTAGTAGTAAAAGCGGTTTTCGCCTTCTTCATAAAGCTGCACCGCACCGCTGTTCATTTTAAGTGAAATTTGAAAGCGCTTTGGCGCTAAACCACCGATCACATCGCCTTTTGCGTTATATTTTATAAAAAATATCCCATCATCGTATGGCTCAAATTCATCCATATCGTTGGCTATTTTGGTAACTGATTTGGCTAGCTTTTTTTGGCTCACGTCCTCAAAAACCTCATCCGCCACGACCGCCGAGATAGCAACTAGAGCCGCCACGATAACGATGATAAAAAACGAGTACCAAAGCGTTACGCGCGCGGTTATTGGGATATTTGCAAGCGCTTGCTTAATCCTTAACAACATAGCCAAGCCCTCTTTTAGTCTGGATCGCCTCGCACTCGCCAAGCTTTTTTCTTATGTTTTTTATAAGCACATCGATGATGTTTGAGCCGCCCGTGTAGTCAAAGTCCCAGACGTGCTCTTTGATCTGGTCGCGGGTTAAAATTCTGCCTTTGTTTAGCATCAAAAGCTCTAAAATTTCATACTCTTTGCCAGTTAGCTCGATCTGCTCGCCGCTAAATTCGACTGACTTTTTAGAAAGGTCGATCTTTAGCTCACCTGCGCAAATTTCACTAGCCACATTGCCGCTGTTTCGGCGAATGAGCGTGCGCACTCTAGCTAGCAGCTCCTTAAAGTCAAATGGCTTGACCAAGTAGTCATCCGCGCCCGCGTCAAGCCCCTTTACAACGTCGTCCACATCGTCTTTTGCCGTTAGTATCAGCACAGGGGTCGCTAGCTTTGCGGCGCGCGATCTTTGCAAAAATGTAAGTCCGTCCATCACTGGCATCATAAGATCAAGCACGATGAGATCGTAGTGCGCCACGGCGGTAAAGTCCATCGCCTCCTCGCCGTTAAACGCGCTATCAACGCTATATCCGTTTTTCTTTAGGTGCCTTGTAATGACGCTATTTAGGTCCATTTCGTCCTCGACGACTAAAATTTTCATCCCTGCCTCTTTTTGGTTTTGCTCGCTATTTTATCAAATTTAACTCTTTATTTTTAGGCTAAGTATCTCTCCGTTGCCGGCTGCTATTTTAAAACAATATAAAAAGTCGTTAAATTTAGCCTTCGCCTCGTAAAAATACTCCCTGCTAGCTTTGTTAAACGCCTCCATCTTGCCTAGATAAATTTGACCAAATTCAACATTGCCAGCCTCTGTTTTTAGGTGTTTAGCGACGATATCTTTGACTAGATCACTTGAGATGATCTGCGCGCCGTCAAATTTAGCCTGCTCTTCATTTACCTTTGAAAGCTCTGCCTTTTTGGCCTCATCTTTTAGCTCGTTCGCCAAATTTCCCAGCCACTCTCCAGCCTTACCGGCACAAGCTAGCACGCCGGCTGCGCTTTGCAGCGAAATTTCGAGCGCTTTTTTAAATAAATTTTGCGCTTTGCATTTCGGGGCGCCCCCGCATATTTTTCCGCGCTTTCGCTTGCCTTGCTCGCGTTATGATCTAAATTTTCGCAGCCCTGCTCCGCCCCGCTTTCGACGGAATTTTGCTCGACGCTTTCATCTAAAATTCGGTTTGGATTTTCGGCCGTGCTTTCCTCGCCGTTTTCATCTAAATTTAGAGCGCTTTCGCTCGCCGCACTCGCGCCGCCGTCTAAATTTGCGTTTAAATTTTCATCCGCGTTTTCGTTAAAATTCGCGCTCAAATTTTCCTCCGAATTTCGCCCGCTAGTTTTCTCGTATAAATTTTGATCCGTATTTTTGCTCATCTTTTTTCCTTAGTTAAATTTAGCGCCCAAATTTCTCTGGGCGCACAAGATCACTTCGTATAGTTGCCGATGATCTCACCTGTTTGAGCGTTTATTATCACTTTTTTCTCGCTCATGCCTTTTTTAAGCTCGACCTTGTAGATCCAAGTGCCGTTTTTATTATCAAGGTCCGCCTCATCAAGACTCCAGCCAGCCTCAATGGCGAGCGCTTTATTTACGGCCTCGTCGATATTGAGGGTGAGCTTTGAAAAGTCTATCGCCTCATTTGGTAGGATCAATTTTTTATTTTTATCCTTTTGTTTTACGATCTGACCGCTATTTGCGTCGATTTTGATCTCTTTTTTTACATTATCTTTGAAAGACTCTATCTCATAAAAGGTTGTTCCTTTTTTAACATCTACTGAGATATCCTTGACGCTTGAGCCTGGGAAGTTTTTCTCCGCTATGTTTAAGGCATCATTATATGTGATAGCCGCTTGTAAGCCTGTGGCACCTAAAATCGCTGCTAAAACAGCTGCGCTTAATACTTTGTTCATTGTTTGTCCTTTTTATTTTTTATTTCCAACTCTTTGTTTGGATGAGCGCATTATAAAAGTCTTAAATGAAGCTAGAATGAATGGAGGAAAATTTATTTTAACTTCGCCAAAGATTAATATCTAATAGTATTTTGACCGCAAATCAGAACGATATACTTTGAAACAGCAAATAAACCTGAGTTGAAATAAAGAGAAAAATTACAAAAAATAAGAAAACTTAAAGTTCTTGAAATATCGTAAAAATCGGGAGTTTAAAAGGATCTTTAAATATAAATGGCTCCGGATGCTGGGTTCAAAAATATATAATTCTTAAACACTCCAAAATACTCTATAAATCCCTAAAATATCATGCATTTTTACAAATTTTGGGAACAAATAGGGAACAAATTTAGGGGGTATTATGGCAGGAAAACTTAAAAATTACAACTCATCATTCGGAGTCAATAAATATCCGGGAATTTTCTTTAATAATCTAGCTAGCGGCGACGTGGTTTTTTATATGAGAGTTACGCTTGAGGGTAAAAAGGCCAACATTAAAATTGGATCAAAATCCGAAGGCGTAAATATAACCTACGCGTATAACAAAAAGAAAGAATTCGACGCC
Source organism: Campylobacter concisus (assembly GCF_002913945.1). Classification (GTDB taxonomy): domain Bacteria; phylum Campylobacterota; class Campylobacteria; order Campylobacterales; family Campylobacteraceae; genus Campylobacter_A; species Campylobacter_A concisus_P. The sequence continues at coordinate 100,520 of NZ_POZK01000019.1, forward strand.
AAACAAAGAAACGGAGAGCTTCCCGATAGCATATCCAAGAAAATAGCTGCCAAGAATAACAAAAACTCGCTTAAATTTGATGAGATCGCAGACGCCTTTTTTAATTTTAAACTAGAAAAAGAACCTGATAACGCCATCAATATAAAAGAGCAAAGGCGAGATTATGAAATTTACCATAAGGATAAGTTAGGCGGTCTAGTCACGACACAGATAACGCCAGAGACGATAAGCGAGCACCATAAGGATATCTCTCAAATCATCTCTCCTAAAACCAAACGTAAATTATCGCAATCTCGCATAAATGCCATAATGGGTATAGTTAGGACGATTTTTAATCACGCTATAAAAAATGACCTTATCGATCATATTAGCCCGTACAAAATAGAGCTAAAAAAACCAAATAACAAGCGAGAAAGGTTTTTGGAGCTTATCGAGATAGAACTTTTACGCAAAGAAGTAGCGGGCAAGAAAGACTTCGCCCTAGGGCTGTTTGTTGAGCTTGCTTTATGTACGGGATCTAGGTTAGAAGGAATTTTAAATATCAATAAAAAGGATTTAGCGCTATCGACCAAGTCGGTCGCTATAAGCGACTTTAAGACAAAGAGCACGTATACAGGGTTTTTAAGCAAAAGGGCGTTAGAAATGATAAATCAAATTTATACCGCCCTATCCCCGAACGATTTTTTAGTAAATAAGCCAAAAGCCACTATCCAAAACGTCTTACAGCCGTTACTAAATAAGCTTTTTAATCAGAATTTAGATATAAGCGACGCAACCAATAGAGTAGTCATTCACACCCTTAGGCATACGTTCGCTTCGCATCTTGCCATAAAGGGCACTCCGATACTAACGATAAAAAAGCTAATGAACCACTCGGACATCAATCATACCCTAAGATACGCTAAACTAATGCCGGACAGTGGGCGAGAGATGGTGGAGAGGTTGTATGAATAATTTTATATCAAGTTGTTTATTCAGCAATAAGTATATAAAACAAACCGCAATTTATATCATATATGGTATACGGCTTAGTTATAGAGAAGGATTGCAATACGGAGCGTAAAATTTGCAAACGAAGCCATAAAAGACGAGTTCCTAGGATTACCCGTAGAACTTAGACAACGAAGCCATAAAATGTTCGAGCTCTTAGAAACCATGACAATACTTTAGGAGCACCGTATACCAAAAGCCTAAAAGGCAGATTGTTTGAGATACGCATAAAGCCTGATGAAGGTATAGCTAGAAGCATATATTGTTATGAAATCGGCAAAAGAATAATAATCCTGCTAAATTTTGTTAAAAAACGCAAAAGACGCCAAAAAGCATACTAAATTTGGCAGAACAAAGATTAAAGGAGTTTAAAGATGGGAACCCTTAATTTTAGAGAAGTTTTAAAAGAATAGCTAAAAAATCCGGAATTTAAAGCGCAATACGATGCGTTAGAGGACGAATATAAAGCCATAGAAGCTTTAATAGACGCTAGAAATGAAGCCGGACTAACTCAAAGCGAAGTAGCTAAAAGGATGGGCATAACCCAATCAGCTGTAGCCATAATAGAAAGCGGAGCGTATAATATCAAATACAAAACATTCTTTAACTACATAAAAGCTTGCGACAAAAGAGTGGCGATAGTTTGAGTGAGATTAATTATCTAGCAAATACTCAAGTCAATACAGAAGAAAATATTAAGCTTTGTTGATTATCAAATCGGGGCTTTTTGCAAATACGACTGTTAGTAATTTGGAAAGAAATAAGATCGTTAGGGTATAAATATATTTTTAACACGATAAAATCGAGATTTTTAATACGACTACAAAAATAAATACGACTATATTATAGCGATGCTTGTTTTATTAAACAATCTTAATCCCGCACAAAAATACTCTTCTTTTTGATTTTTATTTCTTACTCAAAAAACAATATCTACTTTAATCTTTATTTATGCTATATAAAAACCAACAAAATCTCATTTTTTAAAATTTGTACTAAAATACCAAATAAAAAACAAAAATAAATTTCCGTATAAACCAAAATTTACTTTAACTTAATAAAAGACAATCGCTTCAAATTCCATAATGCAGTCTTAGAACTTGATATCATTTATCAAAACATCAAGAATAAACAACCCCCACATAAGACAATATGTTAATATACTTACTTAGCAAACTCAAATTGAGTTTGCTGTAAGGTCTTAGCAGACGGCCAATATTTTTCTTTGGCAGAGCAAAAGAAAAATATAAAAACTTAGACGAAACTTTATCGCTCGAAAATGATTTTTCATCGGCAAAATGTCTAGGTTTTCATATAAAAAGCCCTTAATGAATATAATTAAGGGCTTTTTATATACGGTCGGCGTGTTTGAGTCATGCACGGGCTATATAACAGTAAAATACGGCTTGACAAAATTAGTTTTTTGACTCGACTCTATAATATAAATTTCCTTCTCGGTCTTACGTCAGGCCGCAAATTATATTTATGATTTTTCAAGATTTAACCTACATATGCGGCAAGTTATGTGCGATCTCGTTCTAGCCTTATGCTATTTTTTATTATTCCTTCATTTCTTATGCAAATAATAGATAATGATAAAATCGTGGTCAAAAATATCTTAAGATATATGCTAAATTCGCATATACAAATCATCATCAGATACCGATAAAAACGCGCTAAAATACGTTTAAGTTTTTGCTTGATTTAAGCAAGATTTCACTACAATCAAATCATAAATTTAGATTTTCAAGCTATCATTTCGCAAAAATTAAGGAAAATCATGCAACCTATTTTTACGACCCAAATCACCAAATTTAAAGGCGCGCAAAAAAGCGTCGTTGATGATATTTTGGTGCGCGAGATCAAGCTTGAGATCTACATAAACGGCAAGCGTTTCGGCGCGCTCATGGCGACTCCGACCGATCAGGAGGCTCTAGCTGCTGGCTACCTAATCAGCGAAAATTTGATCGCAAGCCCTGAGGATATCGAGAGCATAGAGCTTTCAAGCGACGCTTTAAACGTGCGGGTAAAGGCTAAAATCAACGAAAAGCGCCTCGAGCAGTTTGACGAGGAAAAGGTGATAATCAGCGGCTGCGGACGCAGCTCGACGGCAAATATCGACCCGGGGGCTATGGCGGCGCGCTCCATAAAGGCCGACGTCAAATTTAACAAAGACGAAATTTTGCACCAGATGGGGCAGTTTTACACGCAGTGCGAGCTTTATGAGATGACGGGCTGCGTGCATACGGCTAAGCTTTTCGTGAACGGAGAGCAGTTTTACATCGGCGAGGATATCGCTCAGCATAACACCATAGACAAAGCCGTCGGCAAAGCTATACTAGCCGGCGCGCAGCTGCAAAATTCGTTTTTGATGGTGAGCGGCAGGCTCAGCTCCGAAATGGTCGCAAAAGCCGTCATGCACGGCATCCCAGTGCTCGTCTCGCGTACGGCTCCGACTAGTCTTGGCGTCGTGATAGCGCGTAAATTTAACCTAACGCTGTGCGGCTTTGCTCGCGGCGAAAACATAAACGTGTATAGCGGCGCAGAGAGAATCTATGAGTGAGCAAATCCGCGAACTGATAACAAAACTGTTAAATCCAAAGGGCAGGTTAGACTGCGGCGCGGCGTTTAAGATCGCCGCAAAGCTAGGCGTAGAGATCGGCGAGGTTAGCGACGAGGCTGAAAAAATGGGCGTAAAGATCGACAACTGCGAGCTGGGACAGTTTGGCGGGCTAGAAAACGGACGCGGCAAATACACCGTGATGACGCAGCTAAAACAAATGACCGACGAAAAGGGCAGAATACTGTGCAAAGACGCTAGAGACGCAGCTGCGGGCGTGGGGCTAAAGACGATCCGCTCTACGCTAAAAGACTATAAAATCGACGTAAAATACTGCCAGCTGAGGTGTTTTAAGGAGAAGAAAGGAAAAAAGATGAGAGTAAAAACCAAAACTTGGATAGAAAACGACGAGGGCGAGCTGATATTCGGTAAGGGCAAAACCGAAGTCCTAGACGTCATCGCCGAGGTCGGCTCGATCTCAAAGGCCGCCGAAATCCTAGGAATGAACTATAAAAAATGCTGGACTCATCTGCAAATTTTGCAAAAAAATCTAAAAGAGGAGCTTTTTACGACTAGGCAAGGCGGCGGCGAAAATGCCGGTACGACGCTAAACGAGCGCGCGCATGAGCTCATAAACGCCTATAGGCAGCTACAAAACGACATCGAGGACTTTGCGGATAAGCGCTTTAAGGAGCTGTTTTTGAAAAAAGACGGCGAGAAAAAGGACTCGGCCAAAGACGACGCAAACGATAAAAAGAAATAAAACCACATCAAATTTAAGGGAGAAAAAATGTACGTAAAACTAAACGATAGGGTCTATCTAAACAAAGACAAGATAACTAGAATAAAGGTAGATAGCGTCCAAGACGGTATCAGGATTCGCTTCTATGAGGGGCAAAATCAGGTCGCTAAAAGCGGACGCTTCGAAACCGAGGCAAAAGCCATCGAGTGGCTAGAGAAAAATTTTATAAATAAATAATAAAATGGTCGTGAGCTTCTGCGGCTCGCGCTTCTGTGCTTTATCAAGTTAAATTTGCCGCTTTGCGGTTAAATTTAGCTTGCTCAAATTTAATCTCCAAATTTACTAAATCGTTTCCACCGCAAAAGCCCTAAATTTGCGAAAATTTAATATAATTACCGCATCAAATTTAAAGAGTAAAAATGGCAAATTTAGACGAAATACGAAAAAAAATCATACTAAAACCGGGCGTGCGCTATTTTGACTACACCGCTTCGGGGCTTGCTTATGGACCCGTTGAGCGCGAGATAGGCGAAATTTTAAAAACCTACGCCAACACCCACTCCGACAGTAGCTCAAGCGCGATCATCACGCAGCGGCGCTACGAGGGCGCGAGAGAGAGTCTAAAAAAGCTACTGGGGCTTGACGAGCGGTTTTGTCTCATCGCTTGCGGACAGGGCGCGACGGCTGCGATCAAGAAATTTCAAGAGATACTCGGCATCTACCTGCCGCCTGCGACCAGAGGCGCGATCGGCGAGGCAAATTTACGCGCCGCGCGGCTTCCGCTCGTGCTCGTTTCGCCGTATGAACACCACTCAAACGAGCTTAGCTTCCGCGAGGGGCTTTGCGACTACATGCGCGTGCCGCTTAGCGAGTCCGGCGAGATCGATCTGCTAGCACTTGAGCGTATCTTGAAGATTAACGCGGGACGCCGCATCATCGGCTCGTTTAACGCCGCCTCAAACGTCACGGGTGTCATCAGCGATTACAAAAAGATCAGCGAGCTAATCAGGGCCGCGGGCGGTATCGTGGCCTTTGACTGCGCGGCGCTAAGCTCGCACGCAAATTTAGATTGCGACCATTTCGACGCGATTTTCCTCTCACCGCATAAGTTACTGGGAGGGCCTGCAAGCTGTGGGCTTTTGGCGATCAAAAAGGATCTGCTTAACAGCGATGTACCGACGTTTGCCGCGGGCGGGACGGTCGCCTACGCTAGCCGCGAAGGGCACGTGTTTTTGAAAAATCCCGAGCAGCTAGAAGAAGGCGGTACGCCGCCTATTATCGGGCTTATGCGGGCAAATTTGGCTTACGCGCTGCGAAACGAGGTGGGCTTCGAGCAAATAAAAAACGCCGAGGACGAGCTCGCACGGCTTTTTGAGCGCGAGCTAGCAGGCATTGACGAGGTTATAAACTACTCTCCGAAGGGCGCGCCGCGACTGCCGATAATTTCGTTTAACGTGCGCGGCGTCTCGGCGTATGATTTCGCCGCGAGCCTTAGCAATGACTTCGGTATCCAGACGCGCGCGGGCGTGATGTGCGCGGGGCCGTACGCTCACGATCTGCTGGGTATCAAGGAGGGGCGTATGCCAGAGAGCAAGCCTGGCTTCGTGCGCGTGAGCCTGCACTACACGCACACCGAGCAGGACGTGCTATATCTCACGGGCGCGATAAAATCCTGCATCAAAAAGCACCGTGACCTTTGGGGCGAGGAAAAGGCGATGTATGAGATGTTCGGCGGGAAAATTTAGCTTTACAATAGTGGTTAAACGGAAGTAAATAAGTTTAAGGAAATATAATAAATGAAAATTCAAATAATATCTTACTCCACAATATTTAAAATAAATGATCCGCACATATCTTGTACTATTAGCACTTTTGAACGTCCTAAGAGTTTTGATGAATTTGATATAAATGTTATAGATTTAAATAGTCCTAACTTATGGAGTTTTAACTCAGAACACCAAAAGTGCACTGAGGCCGTATATCACCTTAAAACATTAAAAGAAATTATGAGAAACTCAAAAAGAGGTATATTTATCATAATAATGCCTGCAAATATAAAGGTATCAGTGCATTATTCTGAATGTTATACAAATCAAACCGTTGCAATTAAAGATATTCTCAAGCAAGTTAACCAGGAATTATCTACACTGGTTTTGTCTAATATAAAGTTAAGATATGAAATAAGCACAACAACCATAGACGAGCAAAATTTTTATTCCGATTTTATATTTGACAATGTGGATGGCAAAACTATCAAATGGTCAAATGGAGGTAAGAGCACAATAGTCAAACATAATGAGAGGCTATATTCGACTACTCTTCTTATCAAAAACGCAACTAATGATTTAGAAATTTTAATATCATTTATTGTTTCTAGATTCCAAAAATCCGATGTTCCTGATTGGTTTAATGGTTTTGAGTATTTCGATGATGTAATGCTGAAAAACAAACGCAACAAATTATTGGATATATATCGGCAAATTGAAGATATAGATAGGCAAATTGATGAAAATAATAAATTCAAATCAATCCTATATTCAACAGGAGATGAGCTAGTTGGTGTAGTGAAGGAAATTTTAGTAGATATTTTCAAACTAACAGACAGTCATTTTACAGATGTGAAAAAAGAAGATTTTAGATTCGAATTTGAAGATGTTAACTTTATGGTAGAGATAAAGGGAATAAAAACAAACGTCAAAAATAGCAATATAGCACAGTGCAAGAAACATGTAACTGATTTAATAGCCGAAGACGATACCAAGTCTCCTGGCAATGTAAAAGGCTTGCTAATAGTTAACCCTCAACGTGACATAGAGCCTGGCAAAAGGGAGCCGATACATGCCAATCAAATAAGCTATGCAAAAAGTGAAGGTATATTAATAATAACGACTTTAGAATTACTAAAATTATATCAAGCATACACTAAAGACGAAGTTGTTAGTAATAAATGTTTTGAGACGTTTAAAAATAACGTCGGAGAGTTTAAATTTGAAGAAGAGGCAAAATAAATTTTGATTTATAAAAAGGGCGCAAAGCGCGCCCGAGTTTGCGCGAGTAGAGTCAAATTTACCCCAAGCGTGCGTAAATAAAATTAGTTCTTGCGAGTATTCGCGTCAGGCGTGAAAAGCGGCTTATCTAGCAGCTTAAAGTCGCCGATAAATTTCTGACCCTCTTCGCTTGTAGCCCATTTTATAAATTTCTCTGCATTTTCGATGTCAGTTTTAGGGCAGTGTTTTGGATTTACTGCGATTAGAGAGTAGAAGTTTTTAAGATCGTTGTCGCCCTCGTTGATGATGACCATCTCAGGATGACCTTTTTGGTTTGCTTCATATTTAATGTAAGTACCGCGGTCAGTAAATGTAACGCCTTTTTGCTCAGCAGCAGCATTTATCGTAGCTAGCATGCCTTGACCTGTTTGCATATACCAGCTATCTTTTTCAGGGACTTCACCAGCGATCTTTTTCCAGATGCCTTTTTCTTTATTGTCTGTGCCTGATTTATCGCCACGTGAGAAGAATTTGATACCATCTTTTTTGATAAGTTCAAAGCTCTCTTTTATATCTTTACCTTTAAATTTATCAGCGATAGACTTGTCAGCGATAACGACAAAGTCATTATACATTACGGCATTTCTTTTTAAGCCAAAACCTTTTTCTACAAATTCTTTCTCAACTTTTGGTGAGTGAACGAAAAGTATGTCAGCGTTGCAGTCTTCGCCAAGCTTTAGTGCAGCGCCTGTGCCAACAGCTGTCCATTTTATATCAACGCCTGTTTTTGCCTTATAAACCGGATAGATCGCGTCAAGCAAGCCAGTGTTATCTGTACTTGTTGTAGTCGCCATGATTAGTTCATTATCAGCGCCAAACGCCAAAACTGCGGCTGCTAGTGAGCCTAAAATAATCTTTTTCATTTTTCTCCTTTAAAAAAAATTGTGATATTATAGCACATTTAAAATAATCTTAAGAAATATGCTAGGAAAGAATAATTGGATTTTTTACTTCACGGCTTTGCAGAAGCCTTTAATCTACTTTTAAACGGCAATCTTGAAACATATTCAGCCATCAAGGCTACCCTTTACACATCAAGCGTGTCGATACTTTTTGCCGTTCTTATAGGCTTTCCACTTGGTTTTTCGCTTGGATTTTATGACTTTAAGGGCCGCAAAATTTTACGCCTTCTAAGTGACACAGCTCTTGCCATGCCAACGGTTGCGATCGGCCTTATTTTATATGCGTTTATCACGAGAAATGGCCCGCTTGGCAGCTTAAATTTACTCTTTACACTAAAAGCGGTCATGCTAGGCCAGTTTGTGCTAGCCCTTCCTATCATCATCTCGCTTACTGCAAGCGTGGTTGAAAATATGGAGACAAAGCACTATCTAACTATCCTAAATTTACGCCTTGCGCCAGCAAAGCTAGTTTTTTGCGTGCTTTATGAGTTGCGCTACGCTCTCATGGTAGTTATCGCCACAGCCTACGGCAGAATCGTGGCTGAAGTGGGCATTGCGATGATGATAGGTGGCAACATCAAGTATTTTACCCGCACGATCACGACTGCGGTGTCGCTGGAGACGAACAAGGGCGAGTTTGCCATGGGTATCGCGCTGGCTTTGGTGCTCATCTTTATCGCGTTTGCCGTAAATTTGGCGATACACGCGCTAAAAAGGCTTGACCGATGAAATTTGACAAATTTGAAAAATTTACGCTCGCAAAAAGCGCGCTAGGCGCGTCAAACTTGAGTCTTTTCGTAAATTTAACGAGAAAGGCGCAAAGTGATAAACGTTAGAAATTTACGCCTAAACTACGGCGCGAGCGAGATTTTAAACATCCCGCGCCTTGATATCGACGTCACCAAAATCACCGCGCTAACTGGCAGCAACGGTAGCGGCAAAAGCACACTAATGCGAGTAATGTCGTTTTTACAAAAGCCCACTAGCGGCGAGGTGCGGCTGTGGGGAAGTAGCGCGCCGAGTCTAAATTTACTGCGCGACGTTAGCGTTTTGTTGCCAGAGCCCGCGCTTTTAAAACGCTCCGTGAGGGAAAATTTTAGAGCCGTTTTAAAAAGCCGCGGAGTGTTGGGGGAATTTGACGAGCGAGCGAGCGAGGCGTTAAATTTGGTCGGGCTTGACGAGAGCTTTTTAAGCAAGCGCCACTTTGAGCTAAGCTCGGGGCAGACGCAGCGCGTTAGTTTTGCGTTAAATTTGGCGCTTAGATCGCGGCTTTATCTACTCGACGAGCCGACAAATAGCGTGGACGCGGGCACCTCAAAGCTGTTTGGCAAGGCGGTGCTTTATATGCGGCAAAGATACGGCTGCGGCTTTGTGATCGCTAGCCACGATGATAAATGGCTAAGCGCGGTCGCCGAAGAAAACGTCTTTTTGCACAAGGGTCGCGTGTGCGAATTTGAATACAAAAATATTTTCGACGCGCATGGCGGAGTTTTAAAATTTGACGAAAACGCGAGCGTAAATTTGCCGCAAAATTTACGTAACGCCGTAAAGATCGCCGTAAATCCAAGCAAAATAACGCTAAGCAAAACGCCGATAGATGGGTATTTGGGCGGCATCTTGCACTCGGTTTCGCTCTATCTTGGCAAAGAGCTTTTGGTGAAAATCAAAGTCGGCGACTTTTTGATTAAAACGCTGGCGGCGAATTCGCAAAATTTTAACGTCGGCGAGAGGATTTATTTTAAATTTGACGATGAAGCGTTTTTGGGGCTTGAGTGAGCCCTGAAATTTTGCAAATTTCGCTTCAAATTTTAAATTTAGACTCGTTTAACGCCCGTTAAAAGAGCCTAGTTAAAAGTAAATATCAAAATGAAGCGTAAATGCAATATATATGCTGAAATTTCATATTTATTTTATCTCCTAAAATTCGCCGTAAGCAATATGCAACTAAGGCATATTTAAGCATATATTAATTTTTTTGATTTATTTTTTTTTAAGTATAAGAAATAAGCCAAAAAGTAGTATAGTTTCACAATCGAGAAAAATCTCAAAAAATAGACAAAAATGATAAAGGAAGGCGATGACTAGCAAGGGCGAATTTGCGGCGGGACGTGGGCTTTACTACTCGCTATTTTCGCGTTTTTTCGTTTTTAGCCAAGGCGCTGATAGATTTAGCGGCGTAAATGCGATGCTAGGCCTTGCCTCGGCGCACGCTCTAAACGAAGAATCGGCCGCCGCGATAATGCGCATACAGGCAAAATTCGACGAGAAAAATTCGCAAAATTTAGCGGATGAATTCGATGAAATTTTCCACGCTCTGCCAAGTCCGCTTAGAAACTCGCTGTCCTACTACGACGAGGGCTACGAGGTCGGACACGCCTGCGCAAAAGTGCGTAAAATTTTAGCCCGCACAGACATTAGGCGCGACGAGGCTAAATTTAAAGAAAACGAAGACAACGTGGGTTTCGTGTTTGCGCTAATGAGCGAATTTATCGCGCGAGAGAGCGAGCTGGAGCTATACGGCGAGCTTGAGGAGCAGCTTTTTAAAGAGATCATAAACCCAAACATCGACGAGTTTATAAATGATCTTTTTAACCACGAAAGCAGCAAAATTTACAAAGACGTCGCAGTGCTTTTGCAAGGATTTATAGAGTTTGAGCGCGTAGTTTTAAGCGCGCCGCGTCCTATAAATCAAGGCGAAAACAAAAAAACTTTGGACGGAGTTTCAAGATCTGAGGCCATAAGAAGACAAAAAAACCGAGTGAGAAAGATAAAAGCTATGGAGGAAGAAAATGCAAAAAAATAGGCGAGAATTTTTAAAAAAGGCGGGGCTAGTCGGCGCGGCAGCGGCTACGGCCGGAGTAGCGACGGCAGCGGCGTCAAACCTAAAATACGGTAAAAGCAAAAAGACCGAAGTGCTTTATAAAAGAAGCAAAAACTGGGATCTATACTACGAACAAGCGAAATAAATAAAATTTAAGAAAGGATAAATATGTCTGAGGCAAATTTACGTCTTATGCCCCACTCAAACGCAGTCGGGCGAAGATCGTTTTTAAAAATGGCCGCGCTAGCAGGCGTAGCGGGCGGCATGAGCGGGCTGGCTGCTAGCGGCGTAACTAGAAGCGCCACAAAAGAAGAAATGGCAAATCCGTTTCCAAACTCTAAAATCGTAAAAACCGTTTGTACGGTTTGCTCCGTTGGATGCGGAGTGCGCGCCGAGGTAGAAAACGGCGTTTGGGTACGCCAAGAAGTAGCCCAAGATCACCCGGTAAGCGCGGGCGGCCACTGCTGTAAGGGCAGCGACGTCATCGATATGGTGCGCTCTCACTGCCGCGTGAAATACCCGATGAAAAAAGTAGGCGGCAAATGGAAACGCATCAGCTACAAAGACGCGCTTGACGAGATCGGCGCCAAATTAAAAGCGTATCGCGAGAAAAACCCTGAACAAGTGATGTTTCTAGGCTCTGCAAAAGATTGCAACGAACAAAGCTACTACATCAGCAAATTTTCCGCGATGTTTGGGACGAACAACCTAGATCACCAAGCTAGAATTTGACATAGCGCAACAGTCGCCGGTGTGGCGAATACGTGGGGTTATGGAGCTATGACTAATCACCTTGGAGATATCCAAAACGCGAAGTCTATCTTTATAATCGGCGCAAATCCGGCTGTAAACCACCCGGTGGGATTTAGGCATTTTCTAAAAGCGAAGGAAAATAACGGCGCAAAGCTGATCGTTGTCGATCCAAGATACACGAGAACTGCTGCAAAGGCTGATTATTTTGCTCAAATTCGCCCGGGTACGGACATACCTTTCATGTATGGCATGATGAATCTCATCTTTGAAAACGGTTGGGAAGATAAGAAATTTATAGATGACCGCACGTACGGCATCGACGAGATCCGCAAAGAGGCTGCAAAGTGGACGCCAGAAGTGGTCGAAGACGTAACCGGAGTACCGGCTGCGACGCTAAAAGAGATAACGGAAGTTTACGCTAAAAACCGCCCTGGATCGGTCGTTTGGGCGATGGGTCTAACTCAGCATACCATAGGCAGCTCAAACACTCGTATCGCTCCGATCCTGCAACTAGTACTGGGAAATATGGGCGTATCAGGCGGCGGCTGCAACATCCTGCGCGGTCACGACAACGTCCAAGGCGCCAGCGATATGGCAAACGCGCCAGATAGCCTGCCTGGATACTACGCTAAAAACGAAGCCACGTGGAAATACTTCGCTAAAATGTGGAAAGTAGACTACGAGTGGTTGCAAGGTAACTTTATAAAACCTGAATGGATGTTTAAGCCGGGATTTACCCTAGCTCGCTGGTGGGCAGGCGTACTTGACGGCAAAAACGGCAATGACCCGGTTGAAAACGCAGGCGATAGCCTAAAAGCCCTAATCGTCATAGGCAACGGCATCACCTCTACCGCACAACAAGCAAAAGTACAAGAGGGCCTTGACGGCCTTGAGCTTTTGGTGTTGCTTGATCCTTTTGTAAACGACGCCGGCGTTATAACAGACAAAAAAGACGGCGTCTATCTACTGCCTGCAGCGACGCAGTTTGAAACCAGCGGCACGGTCGTAGCGACAAACCGTAGCGGTCAGTGGAGAAGCCAGGTCGTAGAGCCTCTGTTTGAGAGTATGCCAGATCACGAAATTTTATTTGAGCTTGCCAAAAGGCTAGGCTACTATGACGAGCTAACTCGCACGATCAGAGACTCCGAGGGCAAGATCGAGTGGCCTGAAGCAGCCACTCGCGAGATCGCTAGTATCGTAAAAAGCATCGGTCTAACCGGCTGGACTCCGGAGCGTCTAAAACGCCATCAGGCTAACTGGGATAAATTTGACGAAAAAACGCTAATGGGCAAAGAGGGCACCGAGGTAGCGGGCGAATACTACGGCTTGCCGTGGCCTTGCTGGACGGAAAAACACCCTGGCAGTCCAAATTTATACGATATAAGTAGACCGGTAATGCAAGGCGGTATGGGCTTTAGAAACCGCTTCGGCCTAGAGCATAACGGCGTAAATCAGCTAGCTGGCGACGGTAGCGCGCCTGTAGGCGGAGCGCAAAGCGGCGGATATCCGGAGATCAAAAAAGATAACATAGAAAAGATACTAGGCATCAAGCTAACGGATGAAGAGCGCGAAAAAATGGGCGCTACTTGGGCCACGGACGGTAGCGGTATAATCGCAGAAAAATGTATGGAAAAGGGTATTGCACCGTACGGCAACGCAAGAGCTAGAGCGGTAGTTTGGACCTTCGTCGATCAGATACCGCAGCACAGAGAGCCGCTACATACTCCTCGCCAAGACCTTGCGCAGAAGTATCCGAGCTTTGAGGATAAGCCGAATCACTACCGCGTATTTACGAAATACAAGAGCTTGCAGCTAAGTAAGGACTTCTCGAAAGAGTTCCCGATAAATTTGACTACGGGACGCCTTGTAAACTTTAGCGGTGCTGGCATGGAAACGCGCGCTAGTATGTATCTATCGCGTATAACGCCTGAGATGTTTGCGGATATCCACCCTGAGCTTGCGGCTAAACACGGCATTAAAAACTGGGATTTCGTATGGATTCATTCGCCTGAAGGCACGAAAATCAAGGTACGAGCTAGAGTCGTACCGTCGGTTAAACCAGATACTATATTCTTGCCGTTTCACTGGGCTGGATACATGCAAGGCGTCGATATGACGGGTAATTTCCCAGAAGGCACCAAGCCTTATGCGGTAGGCGAGAGCGCAAATACCGTCGCTAACTACGGCTACGATATAGTCACTCAAATCCCCGAAACCAAAAGCGGTCTATGCCGCATAGAAAAGGCGTAAAATGAGCGAATTTAACGATAACAATAGACTTAAATTTTACTGCGACGACGATAGATGTATCGACTGTAACGGCTGTGCGGTAGCTTGCGACGAGGCTCACGAGCTGCCTCTTGGCATCCGCCGCCGCCGCGTCATCACGCTAAACGAAGGCGTACCAGGTAAGGAAATTTCAACCTCGATAGCCTGCATGCACTGCGAGGACGCGCCGTGCTCGCTGGTTTGCCCGGTTGATTGCTTTTATATCAGGAGCGATGGTATCGTACTACACGACAAAGATATCTGCATCGGCTGCGGATACTGTCTATACGCGTGTCCGTTCGGTGCGCCTCAGTTCCCGCGCGAGGGAGTTTTTGGCGCCAAAGGTTCGATGGATAAGTGCACGATGTGCGCAGGCGGTCCGCTACCGACGAATAGCGAAGCCGAGCGCGAAGAGTACGGCCAGGATAGAATTTCCGAAGGCAAAGTGCCGGTTTGTGCGGCGATGTGCTCGACAAAGGCGCTGCTAGTAGGCGAATCTGCAATGATAGAAAAAATCTACGGCGATAGAGTCAAGGCTCGCGGCTACGGCTTTAAAGACCTAAAACAAACTCTGACCTGGAAGCTCGCCTACTATGCTGGCGATAGGCTTAAAATAAAATCTTAAAATTTAGCTCGCTCTCGCCGAGATTGCGAGGGCGAGTAATCTCATCAAATTTGACGCGGTTTGGCTGTGTCAAATTTGACTCACGCTTCTTTGATTTCATTAAATTTTACATGGGTAGTTCGTCAAATTTGAATGCGGGTAAATTTAAAATAAAATAGATAAATTTAAGTAGAAAAGGGCGGTCTCCCGCCCTAAATTTACGCTCTAACAGGCGATAAATACGGATTTGCCGAGTGCATCGACATCTCGTTTTGCTCTCTAAATTTGATAAATTCCTCCTCGCTTAGACGCCTGATATTTGCTATCGTCATCTTTAGCGGCGTGATGCCCGAGAGCGGATCGGGATCGCCGGCGTTGGCTAGCTCGTTACCATCGGCCTCGCTATAGTGGAAGGTCGTAAATATCGTGCCTTCTTTTAGATCCGGATTTACGCGCAGTTTGGCGGCGATCTGGCCGCGTTTGTTTTGTACGAGCGCGTAGCAGCCTTCCTCTAGCTCTCTCTCGCGAGCGATATCCGGGCTCACCTCGATTAGTGCGCCTTCTACGCCCGCGCCGTATTCAAGAGCCGGACACTCTCTAGTCATCGTGCCGGTATGGTAGTGAAAGACCTTGCGTCCGGTCGTAAATAGGCACGGATATACCTCGTCTGGTACTTCGCTAAGCGCGCCGCTACCGACCGGATAGCCGTCCGGGATATTCATCTTGGCTCTAAATTCGGCTTCAGCTTTTGCACGTTCATTTTTATCCTCTACGTAAAGCACCGGCGCAAATCGGAATTTACCGCCAGGCAGCATAGACTTGTGATCTGCGTAAAGTACGGGCGTACCAGGATGCTCCTCGTCGGGGCACGGCCAGCTGATGCCGCCTAGCTTACCTAGTCTATAGTAGCTAATACCGCCGAAAAATTTAGGCATGAGCTCCCTTAGCTCGTTCCAAATTTGCTCAGGGCTCGCAAAGTCAAATCCCTCTAGTCCCATGCGATTTGCGATGTTGCAAACGACTTTCCAGTCGGGTTCCACGCCGCTAACCGGTTCGCTAGCCTTGCGCGTTCGCTGGACGCGTCGAGAGGTGTTGATAAACGTTCCGTCCTTTTCTCCCCAGCCAGCTGCAGGTAGCACCACGTCGGCCTTGTGCGCGCTTTCTGTGAAAAACAAATCCTGCACTATAAAGCAGTCTAGATGATGGACGGCGTGGACGAAGTGCTCGGTCCAAGGGTCGCTCATTACGGGGTTTTCGCCGTAGACGTAGAGGACTTTTAGCTCGCCGCTATCCATTTTATCCGGCGCTTGCGTTAGCTTAAAGCCCGGAACCGGATTTAGCTCAAAGTGCCATACTTTGCGCGCTTGCTCCTGTGCATAAGGGCTATTTACCGCGCCGGCCGGGATGACGTTAGGCAGCGCGCCCATGTCGCATGCGCCTTGGACGTTGTTTTGACCGCGCAGAGGATTTACGCCCGCACCCTTTTTGCCTAAATTTCCGGTTAAAACGGCTAAATTTGATAGCGAAAATACGTTTGACGTGCCGTCGCTAAACTGCGTTATACCCATCGTGTAGCAAATCGCCGCCGCGCCTGCTTTAGCATACATTCTAGCCGCCTCTATGATGAGCTCTTTTTTTATACCGGTTTCGCGCTCGAAACGCTCAGGGGTAAAGTCCTTAACCGCTTCTTTTAGATATTCAAATCCCTCGGAGTATTTCTCGATAAATTCGCTATCTTGCAAATTTTCGGCGATTATGACGTGCATCATCGTATTTAGCGTTTTGATATTCGCTCCGATCGGGATTTGCAGATAGATATCGGCTTTTTTGGCCATATCAGTGCGCTTTGGATCTACGACGATCATCTTCGCGCCGCGCTGAAGTCCGCGCTGCATCTGCATAGCGATGATCGGATGGCACTCGCTCGTGTTGGTACCGATGAGTAAAAATACGTCCGTGTCGGTCGCAAATTCGACCAAATCGTTCGTCATCGTTCCGTTTCCTAGCGTGCTGGCAAGACCTGCCACTGTAGGAGCGTGTCAAAGACGGGCGCAGTGATCGACGTTGTTGCTGCCCTGAGCGCGGAAAAATTTCTGGAAAACGTAGTTGTCTTCGTTATTTGAGCGCGCCGAACTAAAGCCCATGATCGAGTTTGGGCCGTATTTTGCGACTGTGGATTTAAATTTATCCGCTAGGAAATCATAAACCTCCTCAAAACTCACTTCTTCAAGCTCGCCGTGCTTGTCGTAGACGCCGTTTAGCTTTCTCATCATCGGACGGCTTAAGCGTTTAGGAGAGTTTACGAACTCCCATCCGAACATTCCTTTCAAGCAAAGCTCGCCGTCGTTTACGTGGTGGTCTTTGCTAGGTTTGGCGTCTACGATTCTACCGTTTCGCACGATAAGATCGATGCCGCAGCCCGTACCGCAATATGGACAGGTGGTCTTTACGATCTCTTCCATTTTTGCTCCTTTCCGGTATTACTGAAATTTATGAGATTATTATACAACGGCAAATATAAATTTAGTTTTAAGATTAGTATATTTTTTTAAGGATTATTTAAGTAATATGCAAATTTAGAATATTACTTTTTTGGCTAAATTTGCCTTTAAAATCGTATTTTGAAAATAAAATAACATATTAGTCATTTTGGTAAAATTTGTCCCACCGGTACCACTCTATAACAATCTATTAAAGATTTCTCGCTGCCGATAACTTGATTATATCTCCATCCTATCCCTACTATACTTGCCTTTTATCTCATTTTTTATCTCCGTAGGCTCATCATTCAACAGCTTATTAAAATTCGGTATTAAATTGCTTGTTTTTGAGATAAAACTAATAACTTTCGTTTTAAAGTTTTCTAATACAGCTAACTTATCCTGTAAATTTTCTATCGTTTCGTCTTTAACTTTTGCTTCTTCTTTCGGCTCCGATATTTTTCGACATTATGTAGTATCCGCACAAATTCATTTTTTTATTAAATCTAAATAATATTCGCAAATTTTAGTGTTTTTATGTAATTTTCCATAAAATCCCAATCTGGCTCAAAATCGGTTTCGTCTATTATTTTTATGGCTGGCAACAAAATGTTTGTTTTTAGGAGCCTATCGCCTATCCAACTTCTACCGTATGAAAATTTATTTCTTTCTAAGTCTAATATAGTGGTTAAAAACAATCCATTATATTTATTTAGGCGTTCACTGTATCTACAGGAAGTCTTTTCACTCATTCCGATAAAATCATATCCTTGATACAGCGAGTAGCCTGCGCTTCCTTGCTTAAGTTGTATAAAAAAATACAATTGCCCCTTGAAATGCATTCTTTATTGTCATTAAGCGACCACATAAATTCGTATCCGTTTGATTCTTTTTTGCGGCTATATACGCAACGTCTCGCCCCCCCCCTCTATTAAATTATTAGTATTATTTCCTTTTGTTGATTCAATTTTAAATAAAGTTCCCAATTCAAAATACTTCCAATTAGAAATATTTAAATTTTTATTTATTTTTTGCATCTTAGGTGCAGTATTGCTCAGATTTGCTTTTCCTAATTTTACGACAAAAGACGCATATTCTCTTACGGTTTTTTCAAAATTCTTTATTGATATACTAGAATAGTTTGTTTTCATATATGCTTCAGCCAACCATTCGTCATTTGCATTTATTGTTTTTAAAACAGGGATTCCGTCTTTTTAATTTTTTTACGATAAAGATTAAGCCATTCTTTCTCCGTTTCAGCCCACGAGCCCTCAGCCTTCTCTACTCTACCTAATTTTTTTTAAAAAGCATCATCTTTATAATATCCAAAAAATATTTTATGGGTGTAAGAATACCTAACACCCAATTCAAAAACCATACAACACGCTACTGAAGAAGAGCCGGGATGAAAGACATCCGAAGGCAAAGAAAATACTGTTAAAAGAGTGTGTTCTTTCAGCATTTTTTCTTTATAATTTTTGGCCCTCTTTAACTTAAGCTCACGCAAAGGAGCATTAAGTTACGATGAGTTCGATGAAAAACAAATATATAATCCGTTCCCGAATTTCAGAGAAGAAATTTAGAGGAATTCTAAAGTACTTCGCGGAAGATATAGAAGCATCAAAGATATCGAATTTAACTAAAATTTCAGAAGCAACCCTATGTAAAATCTTTAGAGAAATAAGAAATCTTATGTCTAAAGAGCGTGAGAAGATATCTAAGTTTTCAGGCGAGATAGAGATTAACGAAAGCTACTTTGGAGCTAAGAGAGTAAGAGGTCTTGCGCTTGCGCTCTCTTTGAGAAAAGAGGCAGAAGCGCGGCAAATAAAACACCGGTGTTCGAAATGTTAAAGCGTAACGGTAAGGTCTATACCCAAATAGTTAAAAACTGTTCTGCTAATGAACTGATATCGATATTATCGGAGTTTAGCGATCTGGACGAGAGCGTTATTTACTCTGATTGTTGGAAGGCTTATGATGGCTTGGTTGATTACGGAGCCAAAGCGCATTATAGAGTGAAGCACTCTAAAAATGAATTAGCAAATAGTAAAAATCATATCAACGGTATAGAAAACTTTTGAGGATATGCCAAACATAGATTATCTAATTTCTTGCATGCTTCTACCGAATTTTAGCGTTTCGCCCTTGCCGTTAAACCTAAGATTTTTATGGTTTTCAAATTGGTAATTCGTAAAAATAAGCTGATAATGTTTAGTCTTTTCGTCGTTGTGCTCGCTAATCAATAAACACTTTACGCCGTATTTTGCACAGTATGATCTCGCAAATTTAAGGACTCTGTCAAGCGAAACTTGGGCGTTGATAAAATATTTGTCTCGGTTTGGCTTAAACCTTCTTTTGGTTCTTTTGGCCTTTGAGTACCAAAGCTAATAACTATCTCTGAAAATCCGACCATATTTTCACGCCAACGATTCTTTACCGCCTTGCCGTTTTTATCAATTTTAGTTTGGGCTTCGTAGTCGGCTTTCATTTTTTCGTGATATTCTCTCAAAAGCGCTTTTATGTATTTCTTATCATTAAATTCTTTATCTCCGGCTGCGATCTCTCGCATGTGGCCGTTGTTGTTATACTCGCTAAGCACTATGTATCTATTATTTCGGCTGTTGCCTCTAAGATATCCGATCTTAGAGGCATGCTTAGCCTCTCTAACATTGTGCTCATACCTTATAATAGCCTTTTTGAGCGTCAAGAATTCGCTTCTTACGCAAAGAACTAGGCTGTGTCCGCCTATTTGAAGGGCGTTACTCATTTTTAGTCCTTTTCTTTATTATCTACTATAGAAATTAAGAGCATGTTTTAACCCTTTTTTGAAAAATATAAGCCACAATGTCCGTAATCGCAAACGCTATGCGAGAATTCTTTACATCTCCCATTTTGATATAGCGAGGAATATCCCTGCCCTGCGATATACGAAGATCAAGAGTGGATATACCAATACCAAGAATCGCTGCGGTTTGCTTTCTGTCTAAAACTACCTTTCCTTTATATTGGCTAGATATGTGCTCAAGAAGCGCTTTGTATTCCGTGTTAGTAAATAAATCATTAAGTATTTTATTTTTCTCCTTTTGCTTAGTTCTTACATAACTAATTACGGCAACTTTTCATTTACTTTTGCTATTTTGAGTAGTTTTTGGATAGTTTTTGAAAAATTTTTAATACCCTATGGTTCCTTAGAGTATTTTAGAGTAGTCGAGAGTAAAAAAATTGTTTTCTTGTTTTTAAAAACAAAAATAAAGCATCTTAGGTTGACTTAGAAAACATGGCGAGAAATTGGAATATTAAAAAATTTCGGGAACAAATAGGGAACAAATTTTATAAAACTAAGAAAACTTAAAGTTCTTGAAATATCGGTAAAATCGGGATTTGAAAGGGATTTTTGGGTATATATGGCTCCGGATGCTGGGTTCGAACCAGCGACCAAGTGATTAACAGTCACCTACTCTACCGCTGAGCTAATCCGGAACACTTGAAAAGAGTTCGTATTATAGACGAAAAGACATGTTTTGTCAATAAATTTTAGCTTAATTTATAAAAAATCGTACAGAGCCCAATAAATTTTTATAAAAGGCTAAAACTAGCCTTTTATAAATCCACTTGCAATAACCTTATCGCCATCATACATAACACAAAGCTGACCTTGCGCCACACCAAGCGCATTTTGATTTAGCGTTAGTTTCGCCGTTTTATTCTCTTTATCAACCTCAACAAAAGCATCAAGTTTAGGGCTTCTATATCTTATCTTGGTTTCGCACTCAAATTTATCTTTATCTATAAACAAATTTACGTTTTCAAGCTCGACTACCTTTTGAGCCAAGTCATCTTTTGTTCCTACAACGATCTCGTTTTTATCGGCATTTATCTTTATGACGAAATGTGGCTCATGAGCACCAAAAACCTCAAAACCACGGCGCTTACCGATAGTATAGTGCATATAACCTTGGTGACGGCCGATTATTTTGCCATCTTTATCAACCACATTTCCTGGTAAATTTGTATTGTAATGCTTATTTAAAACCTCGATATAAGTATCTTCCACAAAGCAAATTTCACTACTTTCTGCCTGCGTAGCAAATTCTTCAAGCACTTTTACACTTCTTGCAAGCTCTTTTATATCTTTTTTAAATTTATCCCCAAGCGGGAAAATAACATCTTTTAATATCTCTTTTGGCACTTGGGCTAAAAAGTAGCTTTGATCCTTGCTAGGATCTTTTGCACATGTGATAAATCCATCAATAACTTGCACATAATGCCCAGTAGCAAGCTTCTCACAGCCATTTGCCTTTGCAAAATCAAGCAACGCACCAAGCTTTATAAATTTATTGCACAAAGCACAAGGATTTGGCGTCTTGCCCTCTTTATAGAGCTTCACAAAAGGATCATAGACAAACTCGTTAAATTTATCCTGCAGATCCAAAATATGCACCTTTATACCAAGATACTCGCCTACTTTTTTCACTTTTCTGATATTTTCTTCGTGATATCCTGGCTTTTGATGTAGCATCATATAGCAACCTTGCACTTCATGACCAGCTTCTTGCAGAAATTTAGCCGTCATAGTGCTATCTACACCACCACTCATTGCGACCATTATTTTCATATTTTTACCTCTTTGAAATTTAAAAGGGGATATTTTATATCTTATTTTTAAATAGCCAAAATTTCGTTTGCAATAAGCTCTAAATCATCGGTAATTTTGTATAAATTTATATCTTCCTTTTTTATTGTTTTTTGGCTAACTAGCGTATTTTTTATAAACTCATCAAGCCCTTGCCAAAACTCACTCCCAAAAAGAAAAATTTTTACTTTTTTGCTACCAACTTGAGCAAGTACTAAAATTTCAAAAAGTTCATCAAGAGTACCAAAGCCGCCCGGAAAGACGACAAATGCGACTGAGCGATCGGTAAGTGCAAATTTTCTTGGGCTTAAATTTGAAAAGAGATATTTTGCTGTGACATAAGGGTTTGTATTTTGTTCAAACGGAAGCCTCACATTTAAGGCTATACTTGGCGATTTTGCACTATCAAACGCACCCTTGTTTGCAGCTCTCATTATGCCGTCTCCGCCACCAGTTAAGATGGCATATCCCAGCTCGTTTAGTTTGTAAGCTAGTTCATAAGCCTTTTTGCAATAGAAATTTTCTTCATCAAATCTAGCCGAGCCAAAGAAGGTAACATTTTTATTTTTATATTTTAAGACGTTTGGAAAATTTAAAAGATCACTAACTAATTCATTATTCATTATTTTAACTGTTGAAGCCTCTCGCGTTTTGAGCCTATCTGAGTGATCTGGATGCCAAAGTTTCCATCGATTATGACAACTTCGCCAAGAGCTATTACCTTATCGCCGATCAAAATTTCAAGCGGATCATTTGCTAATTGATTTAACTCGATAACTGAGCCAATATCCATGGTAAGCACATCTTTTAAAAGCATTCTTTTTGAGCCGATACGAACACGAATAGGCAGCCTAACATCCATTATAAGACCGATATTTCTCATCTCTTCAGCGCTAAAATCGCCCTTAGCTACGTGAGGAGTGCTCGCTGGTGCAGCTGGTGCTTCGGTCTTTGTTGGCTCAAAAAATTTCATCAAAGAATGATCGCAAGCAAAACCGATATGCTCACTTAGATCTTCGATTTTGACATTAAATAAAAATAACTTTTCATAAACACTAAAATCAAGTGAAGAATTTTCATCTAAAAAATTTACATTTATTACTTCAAAATTTATCTTTGGCATGCCCTTTTGAGCACCCAAGGATGTACTAAAAGCACTAAAAAGGTTTGAAAATATCTCTTTTGCGGCGTCAAGCTCATCACTGCCTAAATTTTCATTCTTTGAAATTTCCTCTTCGCCCATCATCCATTCGCTAATGGCACTTATTAAAACCGGAGTGCATACTATCTCTGTTTTAGCATTGATGTCGCCACTTAAAGAGATATTAGCCATCACTACTGGCGGCTTTATGCCATTTTGCGTTGGTGCATCAAATTCATTTCTTTCACCAACCTCTGGAGCTCTGCCCGTAAGTCCTTCGATAGTAGCTTTTAATTCATTAGAAAATATATTAAAAAAATCATTCATCATCTTCGTCGTCCTCTTCTTCTTCCATTTTGCGCTCATTAGCTTCATACGCCATTAGCTTCGCTTTTCGCTCTTCTTCGTATTTTTCTAAGATATTTTTGATCTCATCTTTATCGGAGCGTATTAGCTGCTCAATTCTTATAGATTTTCTAAATCTATGAAGTCCAACTTCAGCCAAGAAAACTTCTTTTTTATCTATACAAACGATCGCCTTATCATCAGCTCCTCTATCAAGTCTTAAAATATCGCCTTCTTTTAAATTTAAAAACTCATTTACGCTAATGATCGATTTGCCAAGTATAGCTTCATATAAAATTTCTGCTCGTCCGATAAGTGTTTTTAGCTCTTTGTTTCTGCTCTTTTTTGCACTTGTTTCACCAAGCATAATGTCCCTGTTTGCAAGGCGTGAGAGTATCGGTTCTAGGTAGATAACCGGATAGCATAAATTTATCATACCGCTTGAGCCACCAACTATGATCTCCATAACGACCATGATGACGATCTCGTTTTGAGAGACGATCTGTACGACATTTGGACTGCTCTCTTTTGCTTCCACATTTGGGTACATATCAGTTATCATCGACCAACTCTCTTTAAGACGCTGCATGATCATTCTAAGCACCGCATCAAGCAAATTTACTTCAATGTCGGTTAGTTCTCTATTTGCCTCAAAATTTTCACCAGTTCCGCCAAGCAAACGATCTATCATAGGAAAAGCAATGCTTGGATTTATCTCCAAAACACAGTTTCCATCAAGTGGCTTTATAGAAAAGACGTTGAAACTAGTTGGACTTGGCAAACTCATTAAAAATTCGCCATAAGTCATTTGATCAACACTGTGAAGTCTGATCTCGACAATACTTCTCATCACACTAGAAATTTGACTAGCTAAATTTCTAGCAAGCTTATCATGGATGCCTTTTATCGCACGAAGCTGCTCTTTACTAACGCGGTTTGGACGCTTAAAATCATAAATAATAATCTGCTTTTGTTCGCCTTGTGATCTCTCTTCAACCTCGATACTACTCGTATCGCCGTCTTCATCAACAACTTCAAGTAGCGCATCTATCTCTTCTTGACTTAAAATATCAGCCATTAAACCCCCAAGCTACGCCTGATACGATCAAGCAAACGTTTATGAATTTGTGAAATTCTACTCTCGCTGATATTCATAATCTGGCTTATCTCTTTTAAATTTAGCTCTTCATAATAATAAAGCTGAACCAACATCTGATCTCTTTCGTCAAAATCTTTTAAAGCTTCTTCTATTTTTAAAATGAGATCCTCTCTCTCAATGCTTTTCTCGACATCATTTTGACCAATTAGCTCCATTTGCTCGTCTATTGGTAAGATAGTAATGATACCGCTAACACCTCTTGCCTCTCTTATCTTCTCAATATCTTCATTAAGCTTTTCGGCCAAATACTCATCGCTTGGCTCTTCTTCAAATTCATTAAAATAGTTATCTATCTCACTATTTATGCTCTTTACTAGCTTTCTATCGCTTCTGCTAACAACATCAAGCGTCCTTAGATAATCAAGCATGGAGCCATAAATTCTCTTTTTGCCATAACCCCAAAAAGAGTCATTTTGCTCCTTGTCATACTTCCTGCTAAGTTTTATCATCTCTTCAACACCAATGCTTATTAGGTCATTTGTATCTATGCTTGATGGCAACCTCTCTTTAAGTCTAAACGCCATTGCACGCAGTGCTGGCATATATTTTAAGACTATCTCGTCTTGTTCTTTTTTTATCGTATTTTTATAAGCGTTAAGCTGCTTTTGCTTTAACTCGTGCATTTCGTTTACCAGAATCAAAATTTTCAGCAGTCATTTTTACCATTATATTTTCCATACGCTTTTCTCTAGTATTTAGCTCAGAGATGAGATAGTCTGCGATCTCTTCGTGTTTTTGTTTGTCAAAAATTTTAGTTAAAGCCCTTTTCACATCGATGTAGTTCATGATAACAATGTGAATTATAAGATAAAAAAACAAAGTAATAACTAGTGTATAAACAAGCATTTCGATAGGCTCACTCACCTTTAGCAAGGTAAAAACTATACCTACAAAAAAACCACAAACCGTAAAAAATGCTATAAAATTTTCTGCACGCAAAGCTCAATCTCCATCAAAATTGTTCTATCAAACGCTTAAAGAAGCCCCCAAAGCTCCTGCTTTGCTCATCGTCAAGCACTTTTCGTTCCAACCTATAAAGCAAATTCGAAGCTATCTGTTTTATCTGAGCACTAGGCTCAGCATAAGCAGCATCTTCTGTAAAAAGCGTTCGTTGTTTTATGCTTCTTGAAACATTCTTATCAGAAGCTACAAATCCTATAAGCTCTAAATTTAAGCTAGGCCCGATATTTGCATTAGCAACGCGTTTGATATTTTCATAAATTCTAGTCGCTTCTGCTTCATTTTTTACCATATTTAAAAGCAAAAGCTCACTATTTTTAAACCTTGAGACGATCTTTATGACAGCGTATGCATCAGTTATCGCCGCAGGATCAGGCACAGTCACCACCACGACCTCATCAGCCGCTTCTAAAAACAGCTGCGTGCTGCCGCCTATGCCAGCTCCGGTATCAATGATTAAAAAATCAAGCTCATCAAGCTCGCTCGCCTCATCTAAAAACCTCTCAAATAAAAATTGATTGTTAAATTTCAAAATTTCATCGCCGCTTTCACCAGGAATGAGGATCAAATTTTTATTTATAGGTATCAAGATATCTTTTAGGCTGCACTCGCCTTTTAGCACGTGAAGCAGGTTCTTGCCCATTTTTACATTTAAGATGACATCAAGGTTTGCAAGGCCGATATCAGCGTCAAATAGTCCTACTTTGTAGCCATTTTTTGATAAAACATTTGCCAAATTTGCACTTATCGTACTCTTGCCAACACCGCCTTTGCCGCTAGTTATCGCAATAAAATGTGTATTTTTACTCTTGCTTTGAGACTGGACTAAACTTTGTAATTTTTGCGCTTGATTATTCATCGCTAGCCTTTTGCTTTGTAAAGCCGTCAAACACGCACTCTACTAAAAATTCGCTCTTTGCCTCCACAAGATCATCAGGCACCTCTTGGCCCACACTAAAATAGCTAACTGGCGTATTTGTCTCATATATCAGCGAAAAGACATTGCCAAAAATTTTTGTCTCATCAAATTTGGTTATTATAAGTGTGTCGATGTCTAAAAACGAAAATCCATTATAAATTTCTATCAGATCCTCAACTTTTGAACCAGCCGAAAGGACCAAATTTACATCTATCTTTGCACCGCTATGCTTTAAAAATTTATCAAGCCTTTCAAGCTTTTCTTTGTCATACTGCGAATTTCCAGTCGTATCAATAAGTATCACATCACAATAATTAAGCTGCTTTATAGCATTTTGAAAGTCATCTATCTCGATAACATCGAGAATAGGCAGCTTCATCATCTTAGCGTATTGAAATAGCTGTTCGACCGCTCCAATACGATATGTATCAAGCGTGATGATGCCTGTTTTATAGCGTTTTTCATTGCCGTAAGCAAAACGAGCCGCGAGCTTTGCAAGTGTCGTCGTCTTACCAACCCCAGTTGGACCAACTAGCATCATGATACGTTGTTTTTTATCGCTTGGCTCCTTTCTGCAAGGTAGCATATTTCGCAAAAGCGAGTAGAAATATCTTTTTACTGCGGTTGGATTGCTCTTCATCGAAACTGGCAAATTTTCAAGCGTCGTTTGCATGATAGCCTCTAAATGCTCTTCTTTCATACCGCTTTGCTTTGCGAGCTTATAGATACTAGCAAATTCTGGCGGGATCGAAAGATTATTGCGATTTGGGGCTTTTTCGTCCCAGATCATGTCAGTTATGAGCCCTATTTTCTCGCTTAGCACGCTTACTTGCTTTGCCACATCGTCTATTTTTTTATTCATACCATTTGGTATGCTCGACTCTTTATCTTTAACATCATCGATATTTACATTTGCGATCGTGCTTATCTCTTTTGCAGCAGCTGAGATATTTAAAAGCACGCTCTCGTTTGGATCATAAGGCTCTGGCGATGCTGTCTTTGCCTCAAATTTAGCCGGCTCCTCTTTTATCTCAAATTTTGGCTTAGCAGGCTCATAGTTTTTATTGAATTTAGAGTAGGCATTTTCGTAGTTTATAGCTTTTGTATTTGGTTTTGGAGGTTGCTTCACGTCGTCTTCTTCGACACTTACTAAAATTTCATAAAGCGGTTTTTTATTTATCGTTTTGGCTTGAATCTGTTTTGTAGTAACTAGTATGGCCTTTTCGCCGCACGTTTCTTGAGCCTTTTTCAAAGCCTCGATGGTGCTCTCGCCTGTAAAAGTATGAAATTTTGTAGCCATTTATATCCTTTTAACCTCTCATAAGCCCTAGTGGCACGATCACGCTAAGCCTCTTATCGGCTCCTGGGTGTGGGACGATAAGGCGCGGCGTCTTATAGACTTTTTTACTAAAATACAAAATATCCAGATCAAGCGTGCGTGGCGCATTTTTAAATGTCCTCACGCGCTTAAATTTACTCTCATAGTGCCTTAAAATTTTTAGTAAATTTCTAGGCCCCAGAGATGTTTGTAAATTTATAACAGCGTTACTAAAATCATCCTGCGCTTCGTAGCCAAACGCCGCATTTATAAGGATCGGCGAGACTTCAACCACGTGAAAACGCCTATCTTCACTAATCGCTCTTATAAATTTATCAAACCTCTTTGCGCTATCGCCGATGTTGCCACCCATGCCAACTAGCGCCTCATACTTAAACTCATCTCTTTTATGAAAAAAACTAGGGCAAAAACGGCTTTTTACGATCTTTCTTGCTCCAGCTAGCCTCATAAAATCTCGCACCCACCTTCTCTTGCGACCACCACGTCCTCGATGCGCACGCCAAATTCATTTTCTAGATAAATTCCAGGCTCCACGCTAAAGACCATGCCCTCTTTTATGAGCGTTTCGCTTTTTGCTGAGATAACTGGGAGCTCGTGTATATCGACACCCACGCCGTGTCCTGTCGAGTGAAAAAAGGCCTTTTCATATCCAGCCCTTGCTATCACGCTTCTTGCTGCAAGGTCTATCTCGCACGCCCTAACGCCAGCTCTAGCGACCTTTATCGCAGTAGCCTGAGCCTCTTTTACGATCTCGTAAATCTCTTGCATCTTTGCGTTTTTAAATTTTTGCTCCTTTGAGAAGTTAAAATTTTCATCAAAGCAAGCAGTCCTGGTGCGGTCAGAGCAGTAGCGCTTAAATTTTACCCCGGCATCAAGTAGTAGCAAATCGCCTTTTTTTAAAATTTTATCCCCGGGCAACGCGTGCGCTTTTGCGGCATTTTCGTTTATCGCTACGATCGGATCAAAGCTAAGACCTAACTCGTTTTTTTGTCTAAAGATAAGCGAGGCGTTAAAATGAAGCTCTTTTTCGCTCATCCCCTCGCCATTTTCACGCACAAATTTAGCAAATTCATCAAAGCATTTTGCTCCAAATTCGCTAGCTTTTTTTAAAATTTTTATCTCATCTTCGCTCTTGCAAATTCTCTTTAGCCTAGAAAAATTTGGCTTTGGCTTGAAATTTATCTTAAAACCTTTGCTAAGCGCGTTATATTCGCTTAAACTTAACTCATCAGGATTAAAAACGAGGCTGCTTGGCTTCATCTTTCTTAAAAATGCCCTAACCTCGCTTATTAAATTTCTCTGCGCTAAAAGAACGACCACGCCAGCATTTACGCAGCTTTTTGCCTCAAAATAATACCTCGCGTCTGTGAAAAAGTATTTCACGCCGTCAAGGCATAGCAAAAACTCATTATCGCAGCTATAACCGCACTCGTAAAATACGGCGTTTTCGTCCTTTAAAATGAAATTCATTGTGCTTTTTGATTTGCTCTTACTGCTTTGATTTGCTCAAAAATTTGAAGCATGCCTATCATCGCCAAATGATAGCCAACTGGTCCAAAGCCCACGATCTGGCCTGCTGCAACTGGTGCGATGAGGCTTTTGTGGCGGAACTCTTCTCTTCTATAAACGTTGCTGATATGCACCTCGATAACTGGCAGCGCAACCGCACTTAGCGCGTCACGGATAGCGATAGAGGTGTGAGTGTAAGCGGCTGGGTTTATGATGATGCCGTCAGCATCTCCCAAGCACTCTTGGATCTTATCGACTAGCTCGCCCTCAAGGTTGCTTTGAAAAAACTCGATCTCGACGTCATTTTGATCGGCAACGATCTTCATTTGAGAGTGGATATCCTCCATCTTCATAACGCCATAAATTCCTGGCTCTCTAGCGCCAAGCATATTGATATTTGGGCCTTGGATAACCATTATTTTTAGCTTCTTATCCATGTCACTCCTTTTTGATTAAATAGCCCAAATTATACATTTTCGTTCCTAAATTTTCGCTACAATAACAAAAATTTAAGGCTCAAATGTGGAAATTTTAAAAGCAAAAAAAATAATCACTGGCGGAGAAAATCCAAAAATTTTAAGAAATTCTTGTGTCGTTATTGATGATGATAAAATTTTAGAAATTTTAAGCGAGAAAGAGGCGCAAAAGAAATTTAAAGAAGCGAAAATTTGTGACTTTGGTGATAGTGTGATCGCCCCAGCCTTTATAAACTCGCACGTTCATTTAGAGTTTAGCTCAAACGTCAGTACCCTAAAATACGGCGACTTCATAAAATGGCTTGGCTCCATCATCGATAAAGGGAGCGAGCTAGCTAAGATGGATGCTAAAAAGGCGATGAATGAAGCTATAAATTCGATGCTAAAAAGCGGAATTTGCACCGTTGGTGAGATTTCTAGTTTTGGCTCGGAGCTTGAAATTTTAGCCGCTAGTCCGCTAAAAGTCGTACTTTTTAGTGAAATTTTAGGCTCAAGCGAGCAAATGACCCACCAAAATTTGCAAAATTTCTTAGCCAAATTTGAAAAAACAAAGGACTACAAAAGTAAAAATTTCACCCCAGCCATCTCGCTGCACTCGCCCTACTCTGTGCACCCCAAGCTTGCCAAAGCCGCCCTTGAAATGGCTAAAAAAGATGAGCTACTTGTAAGCACGCACTTTTTAGAGAGCAAGGCTGAAAAGCAATGGCTAGAGCATAGCAGTGGTGGCTTTAAAAAGCATCTTTTAAGATTTAGCCCTGATCCAAAGCCGATGTATGACACAAAGGGTTATTTTGAGATGTTTCGTGAGATAAATACGCTATTTACGCACTGCGTTTATGTGAGCGATTTTGCTAAATTTAAGCCTCATCACAGCGTGACGCACTGCGCCGTTTCAAATAGGCTACTTGGTAAAAAGGCGCTAAATTTAAAAGAAATTTTCAAAAACAATGTCAGTCTGAACATCGGCACAGACGGCCTTAGCTCAAATATCAGCCTAAATTTTTGGCATGAGCTAAGAGCTGCCCTATTTACCCACACGAGCCTTGATCTAAACGAGCTTGCCACTAGGCTTTTTGTCGCTGCAACGCATGGTGGAGCAAAAGCGCTTAGAACAAATAACGGCGAAATAAAGGCAGGACGAGCGGCCGATCTTGCCGTCTATAACGACCTAGAGTGCGATGATAGCGAGCTAATACTTCAGCTCATACTTCATACAAATGAGGCTAAAAAACTATATATCGGAGGCAAAATTTGCAAATTTTAAGGCTTATTTTTAGAGGATTTTTGGGAATTTTTAAATTTATCAACAACTACTTTAAGGCGCTCATATTTTTACTCATCTTATTTTTCGTATTTGCGCCAGATGGTAAGATGAAAGAGCCAAATTTAGCCCGCATAGACATCACCGGCACGATAATGGATACTAGTGAAATTTTAGAAGCGCTAGAAAAAGCAAGGCTTGATAACAACATCAAAGGCGTGCTGCTCTACATCGACAGCCCAGGCGGCGCGCTAAGTCCTAGCGTGGAGCTAGCTATGGCGGTCAAGCGACTAAAAGAGAGCAAAAAAGTACTCGCATACGCAGCTGGCAACATGGCAAGTGGCAGCTACTACGCTGGCGTAAATGCCGACACTATCGTCGCAAACCCAGGCGCTTTCATAGGCTCGATCGGCGTCATCATGCAAGGGGCAAACATCGAAAATTTAGCCAAAAATTTAGGCGTGAGCGAGCAAGTAGTGAAGGCTGGCGAGTTTAAAGAGGCTGGCACATTTATGAGGAGCTGGAGCAAGCAGGAGCGTGAGAGCTTGCAAGAGCTCGTAAATGACGCTTATATGCTCTTTGTAAGTGACGTGGCGGAGGCTAGAAATTTAGACATCAAGAAAAAAGATGAATGGGCAAATGCAAGGGTCTTTTTAGCACACAATGCCCTTAAAATAGGGCTTATTGATAGCATTGGCAGTTACTTTGACGCTCAAGATACTCTAGCACACCTAAGCATGGTAGATGAGCCAATCTGGCAAGAAAAACCAGCTATTGAAAAAATAATGGATAAATTTACAAAGCAAGGCATAAACTCGCTTTTTAGTGCATTTTTCGAAACAAAGCTTAGATAATTTTTCAAAAATTTATAAATTTAAGCACCAAACAATAGACTAAAAGAGTTTTAAATAAATCCTTTTAGCCAAGTCAAATGCTAAAATTTCGTAATATTTTTTAGCTTAAACTCATAAAGTAGATTTTGGATTTTGTCCGCTGATTTTATATCTAAACCAAGATCATTTGCCAAAATTTTATAATAAATTTGCGGGCTATCTTTTAGATTAATTGGCGGTGATTTTGAGCTTTTTGAGAGCTTTTTGCCATCTTTTAAAAGTAGCTTATGATGAATAAAATTAGCATTATAAAAGCTAAAATTTAGCCTTTTTGCAAGGTATCTTTGAGCTAGCGTGCAAGCCTTTAAATCCTCGCCTCTAACAACCAAATTTACGCCCATATCTTCATCATCTATCACACTTGCAAAGTTGTAAGCCGGAGTAAAATCTTTTTTATAAATCACAAAATCGCCCATTTGCTCTGCCACAAGCTTACCAAGAGGATCACCCTCATCTACGCTTAGCCTAATGGCAGTATTGTCTTTTATAAATTTTAGATTTTTATTTTTACAAATTTTAGTGTAAATGCCGTTTTCATAGGCATTCTTTGTAGTTCTTGAACATTCGCAGATATAAATTTCATTAAGCTTTTTTAGCGCACTTTTATATCTTTGAGACCTTGTTTTAAAGCTAAAATTACGCTCAAAGTCACTTACGCTAATTGGCCCTTTATCATATTCAAGCCCTAAAAATTCTAAAACATCAAAGATATTTTGAACAAATTCTTGCCGGTATCTAACAAGGTCATAATCATCGATACGTAAGTGCAAAATACCATTTACCGAACGTGTCAAAAGATAAGTCAGGATGAAGTTATGAGCATTGCCAGCATGCAAAAAACCACTAGGCGTAGGAGCTATACGGGATACTATGCCACCATTTGGTGGCAAATAGTCATTAATCCCTTGGTCTAGCCTCATTTACCCTTAAAGTACGTCCGCCTAGTTCTTTTTCATTTAGTGCGTCTATAGCTTTTTGTCCCTCATTTGCATCGTCCATTTCAACAAAGCCAAAGCCTTTTGAGCGATCAGTTTCTCTATCTTTTACTATTTTTGCTCGCCTTACTTCACCAAATTGTGCAAAGGCTTCCTTTAATTCTGCCTCTGTCGTTCTATACGACAAATTTCCTACATAAATATTCAC
Organism: Campylobacter concisus; assembly: GCF_002913945.1. Taxonomy (GTDB): domain Bacteria; phylum Campylobacterota; class Campylobacteria; order Campylobacterales; family Campylobacteraceae; genus Campylobacter_A; species Campylobacter_A concisus_P. The sequence goes on from NZ_POZK01000019.1 coordinate 133,465, forward strand.
AGGAGTGTTCCTTAAAAAAATTACCGATTTATTCGGTTAGTGTGATAATAGCTAATTTTCGTCAAAAAGATGTAAAAAATCAAAAATTTATTATATTTTTTTGAAAAATATTCTTAAAAGCTACAAGCTCGTATATATAGAACTTTTATAACTATCACTAAACAAAATCTAATCTTAAGTTTAAAAAGAATAATTAAATAAAAAACTATTTTATCTTTATAAGCTATTTATAAAGTAAATCATTCTTTACTTGAAGATAGGCTTCATCGCCAAGTAAATTTTTAACTATAAAAAGTGCAAATTCCATTGAAAAAGCAGGACCTTTTGCTGTAATAATATTTTGATCCCTCAATACACTCTTGCCGTTATCATAACCCCTTTTATCACTTTTTACATTTTCTTCAAATCCTGGATAACAAACAAAATGATCCTTTAGTACACCAGCACCCTCAAGCACCATAGGAGCAGCACAAATGGCACAAATAAGCTTATTGCTTTTATCAAAATTTTGCAAAATTGCTTTGAGCCTTGTATCGTTTGCTAGATTGCTAGCTCCTGGAAGTCCGCCAGGAAGGACGATCGCATCGTAGTCTAGCTCCTTCATCTCGCGAAGTGTCACATCAGCTTTTACGCATATATTGTGACATCCTTTGATATTTACGTCATTTAGCCCAACAATAGAAGCTATCGCTCCAGCTCTACGTAAAACATCAACAGAAGTTAGTGCTTCTATCTCCTCAAATCCTTCAGCTAAAATCACAGCAACTTTTTTCATAAATTTATCCTTTCAAGTAATATGTTTTATTTGTTAAGTAAAATTTTATATAATATTGGCTTATTTCACAAGAAAGGACAGAGCATGCAAGTAAAAATTATTTACTGCAACTCTTGAAACTATCGTCCGGTAGCTTCTCGTGTAGAAGATGAAATAAAAGCGAACTTTAGTGATGCAAGAGTCGAAAAGGTTATAGGTGATGGTGGAAATTTCATCGTCGAGGTTGATGGAAATGTTATATTTTCCAAGAAAGATCGCATCGGAAATGATGAAGCGAGATTTCCTCACGGTGAAGAGATCACAACTCTTATAAACAAATATCTTAAAGAAAAGTCGGCTTAATGCTAGCTACCGAGACGGGAAACCGTCTCGTTTTTTCCCTGTTTTTGACTTACGGTTCTACTATCCTAATATAAAAAATTTTATAGTTAAAACATTTACTTATCTCGCTAAGAATTTTCATTATTTTATATATTTTTTGATTTTTAAATATTTTATGAGCCGATATTTGGCTATATTTGATTTTTATAGAGTATAAAAATTTTTGTGCATTCTATGCTAGTGCTACTTGAAATTTTACAATGTATGAAATGAAGTTTTTTGCTAAAGCCAATACTTTTTAAATAGTGGCTTTAGCTAAGAATTAGGCTTACTAAACGTAAATTTAGTAAGAAAGATTAAGCTGCTTTATTTATTTGCGCGCTCGATATACTCGCCGCGAACTGTATCCACGCGGATGACCTCGCCTTCTAGTACGTGAAATGGTATCTGAACAACCGCACCACTCTCAAGAGTAGCTGGCTTTTTACCGCCTTGTGTATCGCCCTTGAAATTTGGTGGAGTCTCAACTATCTTTAGCTCGACTACTTGTGGCACTTCAACGCCGATCGCATTGCCATTGTGAAATAAAATTTCAACCATCATGCCATCGATCATCCATTTCTTAACGTCACCCACGTCCTCGTCGCTGATCGCAACTTGCTCATAAGTAGCCGTATCCATAAACTGACAAAACTCTCCATCATCATAAAGATACTGCATCTCTTTTTCTTCAAGATGTGGTTGCTCGCACTTGTCACCTGCGTGAAAAGTCTTTTCGAGCACCTTTCCATCGATGAAAGATTTTATCCTTGCACGAACAAAAGCTGCACCTTTACCCGGTTTTACGTGTTGATATTCTACGATTTTATAAGGAACACCGTCGATTTCTATCTTTAATCCCTTTTTTAGATCGCCCATTGAATATGAAGCCATTTTTTATCCTTTCAAAATTTATATAACTGCGTATTGAGCCCAAACGCAAGCTTCAAGCGCGTTTAATCTCTCTAGCGTTTCTATTTTTATATGTTCATCAACCAAGATGACCGCAAGCGCCATGCCGTGCTCATCTCTGCCAAGACGGAAGTCTGCGATGTTTATCTTCTCGTCAGCTAAAATTTTACTGATCTGAGCGATAACGCCTGGTACGTCATGGTTTTTAAAGATGATCATCTTGCCTTTTGGCTTAAAGTCAGTCTTAAAGCCATTGATTGTCACGATGCGTTGCTGATTTTCACCAAACACCGTGCCGCCAACCGTTGCGATGCCCTTTTCGGTCGTGATGCGAACAGTAATTTTATTTTTAAAAATGCTATTACCGCCAGCAATGGTTTCTGTCACTATGCCTTTTTCATCGCATAAAAATTTGGCATTTACGTAGTTTATCGCATCACCTAGACTCTCTTTTAGTGCGCCAACTATGGCAAATGTTAGCAGTGAGTTTGCGTATTCGCTGATTTGACCGTGAGTTTCTATGCGGATAGCCTTGATAGCGCTTTTATTGATCTGTGCTGCAAGAAATGCCATCTTGCTCGTAAGATCGATATAAGGCTCAACAAATGGTGGTAGATCTTCTGTTTTTATAGGTAAATTTAACGCATTTGGATAGCTTATACCACGAGCTGCTAAAATAGCTTGTTCGACTGCCTCAACTGCGATATTTCGCTGCGATTCAAGCGTATTTGCTCCAAGATGCGGTGTGACGCTTACATTATTTAGATCAAGAAGCGGATGATCAGTTGCTGGCTCTCTTGTAAAAACATCAATACCAGCAAATGCTATTTTGCCACTTTTTAGTCCTTCATAAAGCGCTTCTTCGTTATAAAGACCGCCTCTAGCGCAGTTTATAAGTCTTACGCCATCTTTCATTTTTGCGATCTCTTTAGCGCCTATCATATTGGTCGTCTCTTTAGTTTTTGGTGTATGTATCGTGATAAAATCACATGCTAAAATATCATCAAAATTTTTAGTATAAGTACCGCCCATATCGATAACTTTAGATGGATCAATATATGGATCATAAGCGATGATCTCCATACCAAAAGCTTTTGCACGAACAGCTACTCTCGAGCCAATATTTCCAAAGCCGATCACGCCAAGCTTTTTCTTAAAAAGTTCAACCCCATACCATTTCTCACGCTTCCAAATTCTATCTAGCTTTAGATCATTATGAGCGTATTCAAGAGATCTAGCTGAAGCTAGCATATGAGCCATTGTTAGCTCAACTGCAGCAATAGTGTTTGCAGTTGGAACGTTCATAGCTATTATGCCACGCCTTGAGCATCCTTCTATATCAACATTATCCACACCAACACCAGCTCTAACGATAGCTTTTAGTTTTTTACCAGCGTTTAAAAAGGCCTCGTTTACTTCAGTTGAGCTTCTTGTTATAGCAACATCAGCCTCGCCTAAAATTTTTAAAAGTTCATCTTTGGGAGTATTAACTGCGTCTATTACATTTATATCTTGCTCTTTTTTTAAAAGTTCAAAACCTACTGGATGTATCGCATCGCAAACAATGATAGTTTTCATAATTTTACCTCTCTCACACTTGAGTGGATATCATAAACTCTTAGTTCTAAAATGATATTTTGTAGAAGTTTAGAGTCTTGAGTATTTAAAAATATCTGGCTTTTTGCACCATCTTTTACAACAGTAAAATCGACCTCACTTTTTCTTAAAGTCTGCATCAAACAAAACATTGAATAGATATCATTTTTATCTATCAAAAGCTCATATGCAGTAATCTTTGGTTTTTCTATTTTGGGTCGGTTGTATTCTATAAAAATTTCATTTACAGGCAGCACATAATCTCTTTTTCTAATAGTTGCTAGCTCACTCATCCAGTTAATATTACTGGTCGTGTTTCTGGTTAAATTTTGCTCATTTGTGATATTTTCTTCAGGTATTTGACTGAAATTTACACTTGCAAATTTAACAAGAGAAATTCCAACCAAACCCAATATTACAAATAGCAGGACAACTACTAATAAAAGTATGCGTCTGCCCATTTAAACTAAAGTAATTGTTCTTTTATAATATCGCCAAGTGTTATTTTATCATCGTTATCATTGATCTCATTTAACACTTCACGCTCTTTTTGTTTTGCTAAACGGCGTATGCTCAGGCGAATTCTATTTTTCTTCTCATCGATAAATGCGATAGCTGCTTCGATCTCATCGCCGATCTTAAGTGTGCTAACATCTACACTACCTAGATCTTCTTTGCGGATCAGCGCATCAACGTTATCACCAAGCTCTACAAATACGCCAAAGTCTTTAATGTCGCGAATTGTTCCTTTTACGATATCACCTACATTAAATTTATCAGCAAATGCTTGAACTGGACTTTGTTTTAGATCTTTTAGACTAAGTGAAACTTTTTGTTCAGCGCTATCGATTTTAATAATTTTTACTTCAAGCTCGTCACCAGCTTTAAACATGTCTTTGCATTTATCGTTTCTATCCCAAGATGCGTCTTCGTTATGCAACAAGCCTTCAACGCAACCCACTCTAACAAATGCACCAAAATTTGTGATAGTTGTCACAACGCCTTTTACTACGTCACCTTCTTTGTGTTTTGCCTTAAACTCATCAAATGGCTTTGGAAGTAAATTTTTAAGACTCACTCTTAAGCGGTGTCCTTTTGCATCTATCTCAATAACCTCAACATCAATTTCTTGGCCTTCATTGATGTGATCTTTTGGATTTTTTATATTTTTGTCCCATGAAATTTCAGATATATGCAAAAATCCTTCAATATCATTTCCAAGATCGACAAATGCGCCGTAAGGCTCGATATTACTAACTGTAACTTTGATAGTGTCGCCAACTTCTAGGCCGTCGCTTATGATCTCTTCCCAAGGATCTGGAGTAGCTGCCTTGATAGATAAAGACAAGTGGCGTTTTTCGTTGTCATAGCTGATAACTTTAACTAAAACTTTATCACCTTCTTTATATAGTGAGCTAGGATTTACTGGACCCTTATAGCTTATCTCACTATAATGCACAAGCCCATCAACTCCTCCGACATCAACAAACATACCATAAGTTGTGATTTTTTTAACTGTACCCTCTATAACGCTATCATTTTCTACTATGCTTGATAGAGCTTCTTTACGCTTTTTGCGGTCGTCATCTAAAATTTTCTTTCTAGAGACAACTATGCTATTTTCTTCTTTATCAATTTTTATAACTCTTACTTTATATGTTTTACCAATTACACCTTCAGCATTTTTAAAGCCACTGTGAGTTTTTGGTAAGAAAAATTCCACGCCATTTGCATCTTGAGTTATAAAGCCACCTTTATTTTTTCCAACTACTTTTACGTCGATTTCGCCAGAATTTTCAGGATCGTAAGCTTCGATGAAAGCTTTAACTTTCTCTTTTCTAAGTGCTTTTTTGTGCGACACTATAGGTCTTCCATTTCTTGATCCAGTTATTACAACTTTGATCGTATCGCCAACTTTATGCGTCAGGTTGCCATTTGCATCAGTGATCTCAGAAACATTTAAAATGCCCTCTGATTTCTTGCCAACGTCGATTAAAACCTCATCGCCATTGATACTGACGATCTTTGCGTCACTATCTTCTTCAGTCTTTTTAAAAGACTCCTCTAACATCGCAGCAAAATCGATATCTTCGATATCTTCGTCTTTTGCTTTTCCTAATTGAACACTTTTGTTCACAGCCATCTTGATCCTTTAAATTTTATTATGCCAGTAGAGGCAAATTGGCTTATTATAGTTAATTGTGGCTTTAGCTAGGATAAATTTTATACTTTTTTGATTCTGTCAACGACTTTTTGTATGATCCAGTCAGGCGTACTTGCACCCGCACTTATGCCACACAAATTTTTGCCATCAAACCATGACTTTTCAAGCTCTTCTTCACTTTCTATCAGGTAGCTATCTTCGCAGAAATTTTTAGATATTAGATAGAGTTGTTTTGTATTTGAGCTATTTTTTCCGCCGATGATTATCATCACGTCAGCTCTTTTTGCCAAATTTTTAGCAGCCTCTTGGTTTTCAAATGTTGCGTTGCAAATCGTATTAAAAACACGCACCTCTTTTACGTGAAGCATAAGGTAGTTTGCGATCTGCATAAATTTCTCGACTTTTCTAGTCGTTTGACTAACAAGAGCGACTTTTTGCTTAAATTTAATATCCTCTAGCTCGCTCTCTTCAAGCACGACATAGACGTTACCCTTGGCGTATGACTTCACGCCTTTTACCTCAGGGTGGTGCATGTCGCCATAGATCACCACATCATAGCCCTCTTCGCTCATTTTTTCACAAATTTGCTGTGGCTTTGTCACAAACGGACAAGTTGCATCGATCACTTTTATATCTGTCTTTTTTAGCTCTGCAAGGTCATTTTTAGTGATGCCATGAGTGCGGATGATCGCCTTTTTCTCATCTTTTAGCTCGTCTATGCCATCAAGTGTTTTTACATTGTAGTTTTTCTCAAGCCTGTTTATCTCTTCGTTATTATGAATGAGTGGCCCAATGGTCGCAGCATCTCCTGCATTTTCAGCAATCTTTATCGCCCTTTTTACACCAAAGCAAAATCCATAACTACTAGCAAGCTCAATCTTCAACTCTAGCTCCCATTTTCTTTAAAATTTCAGCAAAATTTGGAAACGAAGTGGCGATAAATTCGCTCTTTTCTATCTGCATGCCACATTTTAGTCCAAGCACAGCAAAGCTCATAGCGATCCTGTGGTCTCCGTGACTATCGATCGTGGCAAATTTAGCCTCTGAACCATTTATGATAAAACCATCTTCAAGCTCACTAGCATCGACACCACACTGCTTTAATGCATTTATCGTGACAGCAATTCTATCGCTCTCTTTTACACGAAGCTCTTTAGCATTTGTCAGCTTGCTTTGGCCTTTAGCGCAGGCAAATGCGATGGCTAAAGCTGGAGCTTCGTCAATGAGCCACGAGATATTTTCGCTAACCTCTACACCTTTTAAATTTGGTGAGTACTTGATCTCGATATCGCCGATATCTTCATATTTGCTTGAAGTTTTGTGAAATTTTATCTCAGCGCCCATTTTCTCTAAAATCCTGTAAGCTTCGATGCGAGTTTTATTTAGCAAAATATTTTTTAAAATAATGTGTGAGCCCGGAATTATAAGTGCTGCGACTGCAAAGAAAAATGCAGAACTTGGATCATTTGGCACGTCTATATCAAGTGGCGCAAGTGGGGCTTTCATCGGCTCTAGCGTGATCTCTAGGTCGTCACGCCTTATATCAGCTCCCATGCCAGCAAGCATGCGCTCAGTATGATCCCTGCTTAGCTCTGGCTCGCTAAATTTGCAGCCATTTGAGTAAAGAGCCGCTAGTAAAAGCGCACTTTTTACCTGAGCTGAGGCGATCTTGCTCTCAAAACTAAACCTTTCAAATTTCGTCCCTCTTATGCAAAGAGGAGCGTTGTTTGCGTTGTTTGCGCCATCTATCTTTGCACCCATATCGTTTAGAGGTTTTGCTATTCTAGCCATTGGACGTGAGTTTAAATATCTATCGCCACTTAGCACAAAAAAGCCCTCCTGCGCGGCTAATAGCCCCATAAAAAGCCTCATCGCTGTGCCTGAGTTGCCGCACTCCAAAATTTCATTTGGCTCTTTTATCTTTTGTGGCGGAGTGATCACTATCTCAGCTCCGTTATCTTCGATCTTTGCGCCAAGGAGCTCGACTATTTTTAAAGTATTTAGCGTATCACCTGCTCTTAGGTAGTTTCTAATGCGAGATGGCTTGTCGCTTAAAAGTGAAAACATCGCGCATCTATGCGAGATAGACTTGTCAGCTGCGATGTCATCGATGGTTAAATTTAGACTTTTTTCTAGTGGGTAAATTCTCATCTTATTCCGATATTTAGTTGCTCTTTTAGCTCACTTAAAATTTTATCCATAAGCGCGTTTATATCGTCATCTTCGAGCGTTTTTTCCATATCTTGGAATGTAAATTTAAGGCTAAGGCTGATCGCGCCGTTTAGTTTCGCATCTTTATAGATATCAACCGGCAAGAACTCTTTTAGCTCTTTTAAATTTAGCCCTCTTATGCACTCATAAATTCGTCCAGCCTCGAAATTTTCAGGCACGATGAGGCTAAGATCCCTTGTAGTGCTTTGAAATTTTGAGTATGGCGCTGCTAAGATCGGTTCAAATTTAAGCTTTGCAAAATCAATCTCACAAACATAAGTTTTAGGCAGATCCCTTTTTGCCTCTACTCTTGCATCGACTCTGCCGATATAGCCAATCTTTTCGCCATTTTGATAGATATGTGCCTGCTCGTATAGGCTAAGATATGAGATCTCACGGCAAGGTTTTAGCTCAAATTTACCTATGACATTTTGCACCATCGCTGCAAATGCGTAGAAATTTGCCTCTTCGCCCTTTGCGCCATTTATGAGTGTTGGCTCTTTTAAGAGGCCAGATACGACAAAGCCTAAATTTAAGCCCTGGTTTGCATTTTCATCAAAAACTTCGCCAAGCTCAAAAAGTCTAACTGAGCGTTTTGAGTTTTTGATGTTTTTCTCGCTTGAGCTTAAAAGGTGATTAACAAGGGCTGGTCTAAGCGTGTTTAGCTCGTTGTTTATAGGATTTAGTATCTTGATCTTGCAAGGTTTGAAATTTAGCTCACCTAGCTCATCAAGGCTGTCAAATACGTAGTGCACGCTTTCAAAAAAGCCATTGTCGGCTGCACGACGCCTTAAATTTAAAGCATTTTTATAGTCAAAATATGTCTTATTTAGCCTATTTTTCTCAGAGAAATTTAGTGGTTTTGAGGCGATATTGTCTATGCCTACTATCCTTACGATCTCCTCGCAAACATCGTGAGAATTTACTATATCATGGCGAAATAACGGCACTTTTACATTAAAGCTTTCTTGCTCAACATTTACTGCGATCTCAAAGCCAAGTTTCTTTAAAATTTTAACGACATCATTTCTAACAATATCTTGACCGATCATATTTTTAAGCTCAAAAAGAGATATGCTTAGTGTTATAGGCTCGGTGTTTAAAAGCGACTGCTGTGAGCCAGCAAAGAGATTTAGAGCATCTTTAAAATTAGCAAGCCTTTTAAATAAATAATCCGCACCATAAGCCAAATTTGGCTCGCTACCACGACTTGAGCGATAAATTTGATCGCCCTTTGGTAAATTTTTATTTTCAAAAATAGCTTTTGAAACTACATCTGGCTTTACATAGCTAGCTTCTACTAGGATCACTTTTGACTTCTCATCTACCCTTGCTACGTCACTTTGGTAAATTCCAGCAATGCCCAAATTTTTATCCCCGCAATAAACGACACATTCGCCATTTTCGCCATTTTTTATATCAAAAACAGCTTTTTCGCCTTCACTTACTAATTTAGCGTGATCATAAGCCCTAAATAAAACACCCGTGCAAAATGTCGCGTATTCAAGCAGTCTCTCAACTAAATTTGTCTTTTGGCACTCTATTAATGCTAGACGCATGCGAGTTATTAGACTTTCATATAGTCCCTCTTTTAGTTCAAAAGCCTTATATAAAAATGACCCATTTACTTTATCCTCTGCTCGCACAGAAGCTATTCTACCAATACCTAGTAAATTTTCGCTCTCATCGTCTTCGTGACTATCTTTCATATTTAGATCAAGCGCTGCACAAATTTCTCTTGCGATGCCATGTAAATTTTGGCAATCGCCTCTGTTTGCTGTGACATCAACTTCGATTATCGTATCTTTAAATGCCTCAAATTCACTAAGACTTGTACCAAGTTTTAGCTTGCCGATACTCTCATCAAGTGGCAAAATTCCATCATTTACCTTTGGAAGTCCCAGCTCGCTTGAAGAGCAGATCATGCCACTTGACTCAATACCTCTTAGCTTTGCTTTTTTTATCTCAAGACCATTTGGCATAGTCGTGCCAATAAGTGCAACTGGCACAAATTGACCAGCTTCAACGTTTTTAGCTCCACACACGATCTGAAGCGTCTCTCCGCCAACATCGACTTGACAAACGCTTAGCTTATCGGCATCTGGGTGCTTCTCTCTACTTTTTATGTAGCCAACCACAATACTCTTTGGTAAATTTATCTCTTTATAGCTATCAACCTCTAACCCGATAGAATTTAATGTCTTTGAAAGTGTCTCGCCGCTAACGTCGCTAAGGTCGATCCACTCGTTTAACCAATGCTTTGAAATTATCATTTAAACTGCTCCAACAATCTTAAATCTCCCTCAAAAAGCGACCTTAGATCAGGCACTCTATGAAGCAACATCGCAAATCTCTCAACGCCAAGACCAAAGGCGTATCCACTTACATTTTTATAGCCAACCGCCTTAAATACATTTGGATCAACGACTCCGCATCCAAGCACCTCAAGCCAAGTAGTCTGCTTACACACCCTGCAACCCTTGCCATGGCAGAATATACAACTAATATCAACCTCTGCGCTAGGCTCCGTAAATGGAAAGAAACTAGGGCGAAAACGTACTTCAACATCGCCAAATATGTGCTTTAAAAAGCCCTCAAGCATTGATTTTAAATTTGCAAAACTAACTTTCTCAGCATCCTCCACCACAAGGCCCTCGACTTGGTGAAACATCGGTGTATGCGTTAAATCCATATCACGTCTAAAGACCGTGCCAGGCGCTATCATGCGAATAGGCGGCTTTTGATTTAGCATAGTTCGCACCTGAACTGGACTCGTATGTGTCCTTAAAAGTCTAAAATCATCTAGGTAAAATGTATCTTGCATATCCCGTGCTGGGTGGTATTTTGGTAAATTTAGCGCTTCAAAGTTGTGAAAATCATCTTCTATTAGTGGTCCGGTCTCGAGCGAGAAATTTAGAGCCAAAAAGTATTCAATTATCTTATCCATCGTAGCCATCACAGGGTGAAGCGCCCCGCTAGCAACAGGCTCGTTAAATAGCGTGATATCAGCGGCCTCTTTTTTCATCTTGTTATCTATCTCTTGTTCACTAAGCTCAGCCTTTTTAGCTTCTATTAGCGCGCCAAGTTCATCTCTTTGCTTATTTAAATTTGCTGCAAATTCCTTTTTCTCGTCCTCGCCAAGCTCTTTTAGCTTTGCAAAGCCTTGCGCCAAGATGCCCTTTTTGCCAAAAATTTCTACCCTGACTTTTTCCAAATCATCAAGCGTTGAAATTTCATTTTTGATTTTATTAACGAAATCTTGCAATTTTTTGCCTTTATAAATTTTTGAATCGATTTTATAGAAAAAGAGTTAAAATCAAGATAAAGAGCACGAAATTTAAGCACACTTTGATATAATTTTGCAAAATTTCAAAGGAGCTAAAATGACCATATTTGAAAAGATCGTAGCTGGTGAAATCCCTTGCAACAAAGTGCTTGAAAGCGAGAAATTTCTAGCTTTTAACGACATAAACCCAAAAGCACCGATCCACATCCTCATCATCCCTAAAAAACACTACAAAAACTTCCAAGAGATGGATCCAGTTTTGATGGGTGAGATGACTAAATTTATCCAAGAAGTGGCGAGCTTAATGGGCGTTGATAAGAGCGGATACCGCCTCATAACAAACTGCGGCGAAAACGGCGGTCAAGAGGTTATGCACCTACACTTTCACCTACTTGCTGGCGCAAAACTTGGCTGGAGTGAAGGCGTAGCTGATCCACAAAGCACATTTTAATAACTTATAAATCTTAGACTCAAAGCATGAGTCTAAGATTTTATTTTCTTGCAGCCTTAATAGCTTCAAGCAACTCTTCAAAACCTACTTTACTTGAGTTTTCGACATCTTTTAATATTTCAACACCAGGTAGATTTCCTTTGTCTTTATCAGCAAAAATAACCATCGCTTTTTCTAGTCCATGATGAACATTTTCATGATGAGCTGCGATACTTGAGAGAATTTTGGCATCTTTTACAAGAGTATTTTTCACATCTTTTTCATACCATTTGCCAAATCTACACTCATGAACATCTTGAATCTTGTTAAACTCATTTAAAAGCACGCCTCTATATCCATTTAGCTTCATATTTATATGATCTATTTTTCCATTACTTACATAGACTTCATTTGTAACATTTAAAGCCTGATTTAGGATATTTTGCGTATTTGCATTTACGCTTGAGATATTTCCTTCAAATCCACCTAAAATTTTCATAGCATTTGCAGAAATTTTTGAAAAATTCTCACTCATTTCGATCATCGTGTTTGCACTTTGTTTAAGGCCATTTATATTTACTTCTACTTCAAGTGTCGCTTTTTGAGTGCGTTCAGCTAGCTTTCTAACCTCATCTGCCACGACGGCAAAACCTCGTCCATGCTCACCAGCACGGGCCGCCTCGATCGCAGCATTTAGAGCTAGTAAATTTGTCTGATCTGAGATGTCTTTAATGAGATTTATAATCTCAACAATCGAATTTACGCTTCCATCAAGTGAAGATGCATCATTTGAAAGGTCATTGCTCATCTGGCTTACTTGCTCAATCGAGTTTAAAATTTCAGCCGTTTGCGACTTGAGTTCGCCTGTCTCTTTGAAAGTCTTTTCATTTAATCCGTTTATACTTTCAAGCATTTTTAGGTTTTCTTCCATTGTTAATTGCAAGAAATTTATACCATCTTGATAACTTGAAAGCAATAAATTTACAGCCTCTTGCTTATCCTTGGCTTGCTCTTTTGGCTCGCAAGTTTTAACGTTTTTTAGCTCATTTTTAAGTGCTAAAATTTCAGCCTTTAAAGCTTCATTTTCTCTTTGTAAAGCTTCATTTTTACTAGAAAGCTCTTTATTTTTGCCATCAAAAAACATTTTTCATCCTTTAAAATTTGTAGATTTTGCGTAATTATATTTAAATTTATTTCATAGAACTATAAATCTCCAAAATATTTTATATATTAGTCAACTCTTTTATTTTTTCGAACCACCCTTTTATTTCGTCAAAAGCATCAAGCTCTTCAAGCATTTCTTTTGTAAGTTGCTTTGAAAGCTCAGTAGCTATATATTTTTTTGATGTTCTAGCACTGGATATAGGTTCTATATCTTTATTTGTCTTATCTATATTTTGATTAATAAAATTTGGCAAGTCAAGACTATTCCATTCTTCTAACCAACCGTCACTTTTATTGTGAAAACAAGTTTCTATTAAATAAACGCTTTTAATTAAATCTGGATGTATGTAGTTTTCTATTTCAGCCTTCCTTGTAAGATAGCCTATGTTACCAGAATTTATAACTTTATCTAAATACTTTTGGTACTGATAGTGTTTAGCTGTGTCTTTTTGATTATAATCGCTATCATATATATGAATCTGCGGGATATTCAATTTTACTAAATAATTATAGTTTACAT
>NZ_POZK01000020.1:0-439 GCF_002913945.1 Campylobacter concisus
TATATTAATAGCCCACTAAAAGGCTGGACTAGATACGAGCTAGCGGAGTTTGTAAATCTTAGCGGCACATACACAAAAACAATCTACCGCTATTTAAAACAATATCGGCAAACTGGACGCTGGTGCATTCGATACGATGATTTTAAAGAGCTTTTGGGTGTCCCAGAAAAGTAGCGAGCAAGCGAGATAGACAAATGGAGTTTAAAGCCTGCAATCAAAGAGCTATCGGCAGAACGAAACCTTTTTGATATGCGCCGCACACCTTTTCAAAAACTATCAGTCCGAAAATTTAAAAAAGGGCGAGAGATTGAAACGCTAGAATTTACTTTTATGCCGCAGCCTGTTTCAGAGCTTGAAAAGGACGAGAAAGAGAACGAAAGAAATCTAGCAACTATTGCAAGAGATATCCAAAGAGAAGAGAGGCTGCGATCTTTGAAAC
>NZ_POZK01000021.1:0-6374 GCF_002913945.1 Campylobacter concisus
GTTCTTTTAACTTACAATTGTTAAACTATTAGTCAATCTTTGAAATCTAAACAAGTGATCGATTGAGCCAGTCTATTATGATTAAATAATAGATTAGACAAACTAATATAAAAACTAAAAGTTTTTTTGATTAAAAACTTCATAATAAAAATCCTGTCTATTAGATAGGTAATTAATATGGAGAGTTTGATCCTGGCTCAGAGTGAACGCTGGCGGCGTGCCTAATACATGCAAGTCGAACGGACAAGTAAGAGCTTGCTCTTATGAGTTAGTGGCGCACGGGTGAGTAATGTATAGCTAATCTGCCCTACACTAGAGGACAACAGTTGGAAACGACTGCTAATACTCTATACTCCTGTCTTACATAAGTTAGATAGGGAAAGTTTTTCGGTGTAGGATGAGGCTATATTGTATCAGCTAGTTGGTGAGGTAATGGCTCACCAAGGCTATGACGCATAACTGGTCTGAGAGGATGATCAGTCACACTGGAACTGAGACACGGTCCAGACTCCTACGGGAGGCAGCAGTAGGGAATATTGCTCAATGGGGGAAACCCTGAAGCAGCAACGCCGCGTGGAGGATGACACTTTTCGGAGCGTAAACTCCTTTTGTTAGGGAAGAATAATGACGGTACCTAACGAATAAGCACCGGCTAACTCCGTGCCAGCAGCCGCGGTAATACGGAGGGTGCAAGCGTTACTCGGAATCACTGGGCGTAAAGGACGCGTAGGCGGATTATCAAGTCTCTTGTGAAATCCTATGGCTTAACCATAGAACTGCTTGGGAAACTGGTAATCTAGAGTGAGGGAGAGGCAGATGGAATTGGTGGTGTAGGGGTAAAATCCGTAGAGATCACCAGGAATACCCATTGCGAAGGCGATCTGCTGGAACTCAACTGACGCTAATGCGTGAAAGCGTGGGGAGCAAACAGGATTAGATACCCTGGTAGTCCACGCCCTAAACGATGTATACTAGTTGTTGCTAAGCTAGTCTTGGCAGTAATGCACCTAACGGATTAAGTATACCGCCTGGGGAGTACGGTCGCAAGATTAAAACTCAAAGGAATAGACGGGGACCCGCACAAGCGGTGGAGCATGTGGTTTAATTCGAAGATACGCGAAGAACCTTACCCGGACTTGATATCTAACAAATCATCTAGAGATAGAAGAGTGTCTGCTTGCAGAAATGTTAAGACAGGTGCTGCACGGCTGTCGTCAGCTCGTGTCGTGAGATGTTGGGTTAAGTCCCGCAACGAGCGCAACCCACGTCATTAGTTGCTAACAGTTCGGCTGAGCACTCTAATGAGACTGCCTTCGTAAGGAGGAGGAAGGTGTGGACGACGTCAAGTCATCATGGCCCTTATGTCCGGGGCGACACACGTGCTACAATGGCATATACAATGAGAAGCAATATCGCGAGATGGAGCAAATCTATAAAATATGTCCCAGTTCGGATTGGAGTCTGCAACTCGACTCCATGAAGCCGGAATCGCTAGTAATCGTAGATCAGCCATGCTACGGTGAATACGTTCCCGGGTCTTGTACTCACCGCCCGTCACACCATGGGAGTTGATTTCACTCGAAGCCGGAATACTAAATTAGTTACCGTCCACAGTGGAATCAGCGACTGGGGTGAAGTCGTAACAAGGTAACCGTAGGAGAACCTGCGGTTGGATCACCTCCTTTCTAGAGTACATATAGATATTCTCTCACAAGATATCTATAAGAAAGATATTCTCAATCATCCTTGTTTAGTTTTGAAAGATTGATAGACCTATAGGGGCCTATAGCTCAGCTGGTTAGAGTGCACCCCTGATAAGGGTGAGGTCACAAGTTCAAGTCTTGTTAGGCCCACCAGAGAATTTAATTGGGGAATTAGCTCAGCTGGGAGAGCGCCTGCTTTGCACGCAGGAGGTCAGCGGTTCGATCCCGCTATTCTCCACCATAAAATAGTTTAACTATATTAAGTCTAATTAGAGAGCTTAAAAATTTAAACTTTCTAATTAGGCTTTTGTCTAAATGTTCTTTTAATTAATATTGTTAATAGTCACAAGCAAGTTTTAAAAACAATTTTACAGGACTTGTTAAAGATTTAAATTTCTATTCTCTTTGCATTTAATGCAAAAGTTTGACATCACAATCTATTTAGGATTTAAAACTTATCTAAATAGTGGTCAATGCTTTCCGTCTTGAGAGTTAGAATTTAAGTGTAGTAACATAAAGTTATCTTTAACAAGGAAGTGATGCGAATTAGAATAATCTAATATAGAAAAGGTAAGCTACAAAGAGCAAGTGGTGGATGCCTTGGCTAGTAGAGGCGATGAAAGACGTGCCAGGCTGCGATAAGTCTCGGGGAGCCGTCAAGGGGCTTTGATCCGGGAATTTCTGAATGGGGCAACCCAGTTAAGCGCGAGCTTAACTACCTAATATGGAGCGAACGAGGGGAATTGAAACATCTTAGTACCCTCAGGAAAAGAAATCAAAAGAGATTACGCTAGTAGCGGCGAGCGAACGCGTAAGAGGGCAAACCGTTAGTTTACTAACGGGGTTGTAGGACTGCAATATAGACTAAACTTAGCTAATAGAACAACCTGGAAAGGTTGAGCATAGAGGGTGATACTCCCGTATATGAAAGCTTTGTTTTACTTAGCAGTATCCTGAGTAGGGCGGAACACGTGATATTCTGTCTGAAGCTGGGTAGACCACTATCCAACCCTAAATACTACTACTAGACCGATAGTGCACAAGTACCGTGAGGGAAAGGTGAAAAGAACTGAGGTGATCAGAGTGAAATAGAACCTGAAACCATTTGCTTACAATCATTCAGAGCCCTATGATTTATCAGGGTGATGGACTGCCTTTTGCATAATGAGCCTGCGAGTTGTGATGTCTGGCAAGGTTAAGGAAACCCGGAGCCGTAGCGAAAGCAAGTCTTAATAGGGCGTTTAGTCAGACGTTGCAGACCCGAAACGATGTGATCTATCCATGAGCAGGTTGAAACCGGTGTAAGAGCCGGTGGAGGACCGAACCCGCTAGCGTTGAAAAGCTATGGGATGACTTGTGGATAGGGGTGAAAGGCCAATCAAACATCGTGATAGCTGGTTCTCTCCGAAATATATTTAGGTATAGCGTCATGTAGTAACACTAGGGGGTAGAGCACTGAATGGGCTAGGGCATACACCAATGTACCAAACCCTATCAAACTCCGAATACCTAGTGTGTAATCATGGCAGTCAGGCGGCGAGTGATAAAATCCGTCGTCGAGAGGGGAACAACCCAGACTAACAGCTAAGGTCCCTAAATCTCATTTAAGTGGAAAACGATGTGGAGTTACTTAAACAACCAGGAGGTTGGCTTAGAAGCAGCCATCCTTTAAAGAAAGCGTAATAGCTCACTGGTCTAGTGATTCTGCGCGGAAAATATAACGGGGCTAAAATGAGTACCGAAGCTTTAGACTTAGTTTTACTAAGTGGTAGGAGAGCGTTGTATTTGCGTTGAAGGTATACCGGTAAGGAGTGCTGGAGCGAATACAAGTGAGCATGCAGGCATGAGTAGCGATAATTGGGGTGAGAATCCCCAACGCCGTAAACCCAAGGTTTCCTACGCGATGCTCGTCATCGTAGGGTTAGCCGGGTCCTAAGCAAAGTCCGAAAGGGGTATGCGATGGAAAATTGGTTAATATTCCAATGCCAACTATAATGTGCGATGGAAGGACGCTTAGAGTTAAGCAAGCTAGCGGATGGTAGTGCTAGTCGAAAGGTGTAGGTTAAGATCCAGGCAAATCCGGATCTTTTTAAGCCGAGACCCCACAGGCGTTTGAAGTTCTTCGGAATGGATAGCGAATTGCCGATACTGTCGAGCCAAGAAAAGTTTCTAAGTTTAGTTATAGTTGCCCGTACCGTAAACCGACACAGGTGGGTGGGATGAGTATTCTAAGGCGCGTGGAAGAACTCTCTTCAAGGAACTCTGCAAAATAGCACCGTATCTTCGGTATAAGGTGTGCCTAACTTTGTGAAGGATTTACTCCGTAAGCATTGAAGGTTACAACAAAGAGTCCCTCCCGACTGTTTACCAAAAACACAGCACTCTGCTAACTCGTAAGAGGATGTATAGGGTGTGACGCCTGCCCGGTGCTCGAAGGTTAATTGATGACGTTAGCTCTGCGAAGCGTTTGATCGAAGCCCGAGTAAACGGCGGCCGTAACTATAACGGTCCTAAGGTAGCGAAATTCCTTGTCGATTAAATATCGACCTGCATGAATGGCGTAACGAGATGGGAGCTGTCTCGAAGAGGGATCCAGTGAAATTGTAGTGGAGGTGAAAATTCCTCCTACCCGCGGCAAGACGGAAAGACCCCGTGGACCTTTACTACAGCTTGACACTGCTATTGGGATAAAAATGTGCAGGATAGGTGGGAGGCTTTGATCCATAGACGCCAGTTTATGGTGAGCCGTTGTTGAGATACCACTCTTTTTTATTCTGATAGCTAACTAGCTTGAGTTATCCTCAAGTAGGACAATGTCTGGTGGGTAGTTTGACTGGGGCGGTCGCCTCCCAAAATGTAACGGAGGCTTACAAAGGTTGGCTCAGAACGGTTGGAAATCGTTCGTAGAGTATAAAGGCATAAGCCAGCTTAACTGCGAGACATACACGTCAAGCAGAGACGAAAGTCGGTCTTAGTGATCCGGTGGTTCTGTGTGGAAGGGCCATCGCTCAAAGGATAAAAGGTACCCCGGGGATAACAGGCTGATCTCCCCCAAGAGCTCACATCGACGGGGAGGTTTGGCACCTCGATGTCGGCTCATCGCATCCTGGGGCTGGAGCAGGTCCCAAGGGTATGGCTGTTCGCCATTTAAAGCGGTACGCGAGCTGGGTTCAGAACGTCGTGAGACAGTTCGGTCCCTATCTGCCGTGGGCGTAAGAAGATTGAGGAGAGTTGACCCTAGTACGAGAGGACCGGGTCGAACCAACCACTGGTGTACGAGTTGTTCTGCCAAGAGCACCGCTCGGTAGCTATGTTGGGATGTGATAACTGCTGAAAGCATCTAAGCAGGAAGCCAACTCCAAGATGAATCTTCTTTTAAGAGCTCATATAGACTATGTGTTTGATAGGCTGGGTGTGTAATGGATGAAAGTCCTTTAGCTGACCAGTACTAATAGCTCGTCTGCTTATCTTTTAATAAGCATCACTTCCTTGTTAAGGATAAAAACTTAATAAGATATGTTTTTATAAAACTTTGTTTATGACTTTTAACTTTACACGTAGTGTTAAATAAGAGATTTATCTAATATATCTTTTATTTAACACTGCCCGTGACTATACAGACGAGGAAACGCCTTGCTCCATCTCGAACCAAGAAGCTAAGCTCGTCCTGGCTGATGATACTCTCCCTTACTGGGATGTTGGAAAAGTAGGTCGTTGCGGGCTTTGTTAATTTTTAATCTTCTTTATCTAAACAATCTTCCTTTAATATTATTTCTTAATTTATAACAAAATATCAAATCTAAAATTTATTTATATTTTTAAATAATTAGACTTTTTATCTTTACATTTATAAATATCTTTTAGCTTATGTTTTTATGCGAGTGTTGACTAAAAACACCAAATATGATAGACTCCAAACCCAAATTTACCCAAAAAGGACAAAAATGAAAAAGATTATATTCTCACTATTAGTAGCAGCTTCTACATTACTAGCAGCCATAAATTTAAACACCGCCACAAAAGAAGAGTTAATGAGTTTAGATGGCATAGGATCTTCAAAGGCAGATGCAATAATTGAGTATAGAAAAGCAAATAAATTTAACTCAATAGAAGATATAAAAAATGTAAATGGTATAGGCGATAAGACATTTGAAAATCTAAAATCAGATATATCAGTATCAGGTGCTACAAAGATAGATGATACAAAATCAAAAATAAAATCTAAAAAAGATGAGATAAAAGAAAAAACAAGTAAAAAGAGTGATGAAGTAAAAGAGAAAAAAGGTGGTGCTAAAGATAGCGTAAAAGAAGTCAAAGATAAGAAAGAAAGCCCAAAAGATAAAGCACAAAAGAGTAAAGCTAAAAAAGAGAAGAGTAAAGAGTAATAAAAAGCTAGAAATTTATAAAAATTCTTACATAAAGATATATAAAAATAGTTAGGAGCGCATAGCGTTCCTAATAAATAAAATAGATTGGTTTTTTATATATCTGCCTACTTCTTAATTCTATAACTTGGTTTGCCTACTTTTTAAATTTTATAGATTAATAAGTTCATCTAATAGATCTTGTAAAGTAATACTTCTTAAACTATCCTCTAAAGCTTCTTGTGCTTTTAGGAAGTGGGTGGTTAAGAGAGTTTCGATCTTGCCACCAAGCGGGCAGGCTTTAGGT
>NZ_POZK01000022.1:0-66346 GCF_002913945.1 Campylobacter concisus
ATTCTGAAAGTAAATATCAACTATAATTTTTAATGATTTTTAAAAATTTAGCATATTTAAGGCGAGAGAAATTTTTGAGATATGAATTTTTAAAAGCCCAAATGGATGAAATTTAGGCTTTTAAAGTTGCATTAAAATGGCCAGATAGCTTCCATAAGCCTTGTGCCCCAAGGTTTTTTGGTAGATTTGTCTAGCTCGCCCTCTGTTTTATATAAAATTTTGGCATCAGCTATGTATTTTGAGTCGATTTCGTTGTTTTGTGAGATGTCGTAAGGTCTGATGACACCGCTTACTTGCATGATCTGCTTTTCGCCGTTTATAAGTAGCTCACGGCTACCCTCGATAAAGTAATTGCCATTATTTAGTATTTTTATGATCCTGGCTGAAATGGTTGCGGTAAATTTCTCGCTTCTATTGCTCGTGCCACTTCCTGTAAATTTATTGCCACCACCTGCTTTAAAGCCTATGTCGCCGTATTTGTTTAGATTATCAGCCACAGTTGAAAGCGGTGCAGCCCCAGCTGTGAAAACACCGCCACCAAGCGAAATGGTGCTATCTTTATTTGTGCTTTTGCTACCAGTTGAAGTTTGGCTTGCATTTTCTGAGATGACGATAGTCACGATATCATTTACATTCATCGCTTTTCTATCTGAAAAAAGAGGATTCTCGCCCTTTCCAAAGAGACTGCCGGCGTTACTTTGTCCGGTGCCACTATCTTTTGAAGGGAGTTGCTCGACATAAACTGGGGGTTTCATATTGATATGAGGATCAGCGCTTGGTGTGCAGCCAGTGCAAATAATGCCCGCAGATAAGACGAGCCAAATCGTTTTATGATTCATAAAAAATGCCTTAAAATAAGTATCTTTGTGCTAAAATTAAGCAATTTAAGTTCCTAAAAAGGTCGCAAATGAAAAGTTGTTACGTTTTTACAGACAAAAATTTAGCACATCTGCAAGAAATTATAGCTACAAAATTCAAAAAAGTTGAGATTTTTAAGATAATCCCAGATGAAAACGATAAAAATAACTTAATAAATTCAAATGAAAAAGAATTTTTTCTTAAATTTATAGATAAATTTGAAGAGCTAAAAGCCAAAAGCGACTTTGTCATAGTCCTTGGCTGTGAGAGCTTTAGTGTCTTTGGCAAAAGCGAGCTAAATTTAAAGCTAGCTAGAAATTTAAACGCACCAGTTTTTGATGAAAACGCAAGCGAGCTAAAAGCGCTAAATCCAAACTCAAAGCTTCTAATAACCGATGATTTTGATGAAATTTTGAGCTACAAGGCTGACATAATCACACCATTTAAATTTCAAAGCTTGCTTCTAAAAAGGGCCAAAGTAGCAAACAAGACCGTTGTTTTACCAGAGAGCGACGATGAGAGAATTTTAAAAGCAGCTCACATCGTGCTAGAAAAAGGTGCGGCAAATATCATCTTGCTAGGACTTGAAGATGAAATTTCAAAAAAAGCGGCCGCTTTGGGACTAAATTTAAGCAAAGCCAAAGTGATCAATCCAGAACAAAATGAGCTAACAAAAGAATTTGCAAAGAAAATTTATGAGCTTAGAAAGCATAAAGGCGTGGACGAAGTCAAGGCAAACGCACTTGCTAAAGATAAAATTTACTTTGCTACGATGCTAATTCATGAAGGCATAGCTGATGCCTTGGTAAGTGGTGCTACAATGAGCACGGCTGATACAATCCGCCCAGCCTTGCAGATAATAAAAACAAAGCCAAATGTAAGTGTGGTAAGTGGGGCATTTTTTATGGCGCTTGAAGAAGAAATTTTGCTCTTTGCTGACTGCGCCGTCACGCCAAATCCAAGCGCAGATGAGCTAGCTAGTATCACGCTAAGTAGTGCTCAAACGGCAAGTGCCTTTGGTATTAGTCCAAAGATCGCTATGCTAAGCTACTCTACGGCTGATAGTGGAAGTGGGCCTGATGTAGAATTTATAAAAGAAGCTGCTAAAAAAGCTAGCGAGCTTGATGTAAATTTAAAAATTGCAGCACCTATTCAGTTTGATGCAGCAGTTGATCTAAGCGTGGCTAGTAAAAAGATGCCAAACTCAGAGGTAGCTGGGCATGCAAATGTCTTTATCTTTCCAAATTTAAACTGCGGAAACATCTGCTATAAAGCGGTTCGGCGAAGTGCAAACGCCCTAGCTGTGGGTCCGATACTTCAAGGAATAAAAAAGCCAGTTAATGACCTAAGCCGCGGTTGCCTCGTTGAAGACGTGGTAAATACTATCTTAATCAGCGCCATACAAGCAGGAGAATAATATGAGAATTTTGGTTTTAAACTCGGGTAGTAGCTCAATAAAATTTCAACTTTTTGCAATGGATACCAAAACCAGTCTAGCAAGCGGTCTAGTCGAGCAAATCGGTAGCTCCAGCTCAAGGGCGGTACTAAAAGCAAATGGCGAAACCTACGAGATAAAACGCTTCATAAAAGACCACCATGACGGACTTGAGGCGATGAACGAGCTCTTTATCACTTCACACACCTTGCACGATCTAAGTGAACTTGATGGTATCGGACACAGGATAGTTCACGGTGGCGAGAGCTTTTTTAGCTCGATGATCGTTGATGAGAGCGTCATCAAAAAGATCGAGGAGATAAGTCCGCTTGCCCCACTTCACAATCCAGGGCATCTAGCAGGCATTAAAAACGCAATGAAAGAGAGCAAAAATGTACCTCACGTGGTCGTTTTTGACACGGTATTTCATCAAAGTATGCCAGAGTACGCCTACCGCTACGCTCTACCTTATGACGTTTGCAAAACTCATCACATCAGAAAATACGGCTTTCATGGCACATCACATAGATATGTTTGTAAGCAAGCGGCCAAAATGCTTGGCATAGAATTTGATAAATTTAACGCTATCTCGCTTCACTTAGGCAACGGCGCCTCAGCCTGTGCAGTACAAAATGGCAAAAGTATCGATACCTCGATGGGACTTAGCCCACTTGAAGGACTCATAATGGGCACAAGAAGCGGCGATATGGACCCAGCTGTGGTCATTTACTTGCTAAATATCGGCGTTTTAAAGTGGAACGAGATCGATAACTTTTTAAACAAAAAAAGCGGACTTTTTGGAATTTGTGGCTCAAGTGACATGAGAGAGGTTGTGGCTAAAATGCAAAACGATGAGCGAGCTAAGCTTGCTTTTGAGATGTTTTGCTACCGAGTAAAAAAATATATTGGCTCATATTACGCCATTTTAGGACGCGTTGATGCACTTATATTTACTGGCGGTATCGGCGAAAATGCACCAAATACAAGGCAAAAAATTTGTGATGAACTAAAGCATCTTGGCATTCACATAAATCACGATCTAAATTTCCAAGACATGCGAGGCGAGAGATGTATAGACGGGGATGACGCTAAGATAAAAACGCTCATCATCCCAACAAACGAAGAGCTAGAAATCGCAATAGAAACGGCTAGAGTAATAAAAGAGAGCAAAGCCAAATAAATAGAAATTTAAAATAAAATAGCTAATTTGTGTTTTGCTAGATTTGATACATAAATTTTAAACCTAGCTCGTTTTAAAATAGAATTAGCATTATTTTTATACTACTAGATAAAAAGCTTTTGCGATTTTAAGCCGCAAAAGCTTGCAATTAATTTTTCTTAAAAAATCTCAAAATTTTTGCTTGAAGTTTAAACTGCTCCGAAAGCTCCATTATCGGATAAGCTCCGGCGTATTTTTTACCACCTAGTAAATTTTTACTAACACCACCACGTGCTGCGATCTGTGCGAAGTCTCCGACACTCACATGTCCGGTCGAGCCACTTTGCCCGCCCATGACGACGTTTCTGCCTAGCACTGTTGAGCCAGCAAGGCCAGTTTGTGAGACGATAAGGCAGCCGTTTCCAAGCTCGCAGTTGTGGCCTATTTGAACGAGGTTGTCTATCTTTGTGTAGTTTGCGATCATTGTGCTCTCAAAGACACCACGATCTATCGTCGTGCAAGCACCGATCTCGACATAATCGCCCAAAACAACATTGCCATTGTGATAAATTTTCACATGCTCACCAGTTTTTGTGTGTGCATAGCCAAAGCCATCACTTCCGATCACGCAGTTTGCTAGTAAGTGACACTCATTGCCCACCACACAATCATTATAAATAACAACATTTGGATGGATGATACAGTTTTTGCCAATAGTCACATTATCACCCAAAAATGCTCCAGCCATTACTACCGTATTTTCGCCCACGCTCACATTTGAGCCGATATAGACATTTGGCATTATCTTTGCACTCTTGGCGATATTTGATGGCTTTAGCTCACAAAAAAGTGGCTTAGCATAATCTTTACTAAGCAAGGCAAATGCAAGGTGCGGGTTATCACACACAAGTGCGACCATACCAGCTGGCACCAAGTCTAAAAGCGATTTTGTCACCAATATGGCTCCAGCGTTTGATGTGCTTATAAATTTTGCATTCTTCTCGCCGTCGCAATATGTTAGCTCAGCTTTATTTGCATTTTTTAAAGAATTTAAGGCAAAAATTTCTATATCTTCTCCGCTAAAAGTAGCATTTACTTTTGAGGCTATTTCACTTAGTTTCATCATATATCCATTATCACAGATCCGCCGCGTACGACGTCAACTGGGTTAAATTTCTTTATTGATTTTAAAAAGCTCTCGATCCTACTCGCATCGTCAGCCACCATGACAACGATGTAGTTTTCATTTGTATTTGTAACGATACCATTGTACGACTTTAGTATCGCCTCAAGACCGGCAAAATTTTCACCAAGTGGAATTTTTACGAGTGCCATCTCTTTTTCGACAAATTCGCCACTTTCTATGACTTTATACGTTGGTATGAGCTTGTGAAGCTGTTTTACGATCTGCTCTAAAACTCTCTCGTCACCACTAGTTACGATGCTCAGTCTTGAGAAGTTGCTCTCAGGTATTGGAGCAACTGTAAGCGTGTCAATATTGTAGCCCCTGCCCGCAAAAAGCCCAGAAATTCTAGCTAAAACGCCGTGTTCATTTAAAACTATAACCGAAATCGTTCTTCTGATACTCATTTTTCTTCCTTGCTCTTTAATATCATATTATAAATCGCAGCTCCAGCTGGAACCATAGGAAGTACGTCCTCAAAGCGGTCGATCCTAACGTCGATCATCGCTGATTTTTTACTATCGATCGCTTCTTTTAGAGCCTTTCTAAACTCATCTTTGCTCTTGCAAACAAAGCCAACACCACCAAATCCCTCAGCGATCTTTACAAAATCAGGCTGCAAGCTAAGATCAGTCGATGAGTAGCGTTTTTCATAGAAAAATGTCTGCCACTGACGAACCATGCCTAAGAAGTTGTTGTTTAAAATGATGTTTATAACAGGCATATTTATCTCATGAGCAGTCATTAACTCTTGGATATTCATAAGTATTGAGCCATCACCTGTAAAATTTATAACAAGATTGTCTGGTTTTGCACATTTTGCGCCGATCGCTGCAGGGAGGCCGTATCCCATTGTACCAAGTCCGCCACTTGTGACAAGCTGTCTTGCTCGGTTAAACGGATAAAACTGCGCCACCCACATTTGGTGCTGTCCGACGTCTGTTGAGATTATCGCATCAGCTCCTGCTATCTTTGCGGTCTCTTCGATGACCCATTGCGGTTTTAAAACTGTGTCACTATCTGTATAGCTTAGAGGATTTAGCTTTGAGTATCTACCTAAAATTTCTCTCCAAGGTGCGTAGTTTTCAGGCTTTGCATTGACTTCTTCATAAAGCTCAGTTAGCACGTTTGTAAGATCGCCAACGATTGGATAGTGAGCATTTATGATCTTTGAGATAGAGCTTGGATCGATATCTATGTGAATTATCTTTGCATGTTTGGCAAACTCGTCCGTCCTGCCAGTGATCCTGTCACAAAACCTAGCTCCAAGCGAGATGAGAAGGTCGCACTCGCTAAGTGCCATATTTGAAGCGTAGCTACCATGCATGCCCGCCATGCCTAAATTTAGCTCATCTTTTGCATCAAGCACACCAAGAGCCATCAGTGTCTCAACCGCTGGAATACCAGTTTTTTTCATAAATTTACGTATGATCTCGCTTGCATTTGATGCGATCGCACCGCCACCGATGTATAAAAGCGGCCTTTTAGCTTCGTTTATCGCAACTGCTGCTTTTTTTATCTGTTTTGAGTTGCCCTTATAGGTCGGTTTGTAACTTGGAATAGAAATTTCTTTTGGGTATACAAAATCTCCAAGTCTTGATGTGATATTTTTTGGGATATCGATATGAACTGGTCCTTGGCGGCCTGATCTTGCGATATAAAAGGCCTCTTTTATGATACGAGGTAGCTCTTCGACGCTATTAACTAAAAAGTTATGCTTAACACAGGGGCGTGAAATGCCAACCGCATCGATCTCTTGAAAAGCATCTGTACCGATCATAAATGTTGGCACCTGGCCGCTTATAAGCACGATCGGAATACTATCGCTATAAGCTGTTGCAAGGCCAGTGACTGCATTTGTAAAGCCAGGGCCACTTGTCACAAAAGCAACGCCAACTTTACCACTAACCCTAGCGTATCCATCGGCCGCGTGAACGGCTGCTTGCTCGTGGCGAACCAAAACGTGTTTGAAATAAGTCTGCTTATATGTTTCGTCGTAGATATTTAAAGCTGCACCGCCAGGATAGCCAAAAACTATCTCAACGCCCTCTTCGTGCAAGGCCTCGCTTATCATCTGTGAACCAGAAATTTGTTTTATCATCACTTTAGCCTTTTGATAAATTTATCGCAAATTATATCCCAAAGCATTTTAAATCCATTTTAACTTTCTAGCGAAATTTAGGTATTGCTTTGATTTTCTTGAAAAATTTTTAACTAGTTTAGAAAAATAATACAAAATATTTTACATAAAATTAAACATATTATTTTTAGTAAAATTGATAAATTTAAGTGAGCAAAGACTATAAAATTTTAAGAGCTAAAACTCATTTGTATAAATTTTAGGCTTAATTTTTTAATTGAAATAAGCCTAAAATTTTACTTCATTTTTTATATCATTTAGCTTTTTAACAGCCTCGTCAAAGTTATCAGAATTTATAAAAACATTAATATTTTCATTTTTCTTATAGACTTTATCGTAGTATTTTGTGAGTAAAATTTCAGCCACTTTAGCAATGTCATTTTCATTAAATTTAACCACAGCTTCATCTCTAGCTTTTTTATCGATAAATGGTGAAATTTTCTTCATGCACTCGTCAAAAAAGGCTTTATCCACACTTTTATAGTCATCTACTATACAAGAAATTCTTTTTTCTAAACTTGCGCTCACTTCGACATTTATGCCACTACGCATCGCCTCATAAAGGCTCTTTGGCAAACTTAATGAGCCTATTCTTCTACTCTCTCCCTCAATAAAGCAAATTTTATCTTCTAGCGTGATGAGCTTTTCAAACAACGCATCTTCTAAGCTTTTTTGGCTTGGCTGCGCGCCATTTATCGCCCCAAAGACAGAGCCTAAATGATTTGCCATAGCTTCAAGGTCTATTGACGGGCTTAGAGTCCTTATAAGCTTGCTTTTATAGCAGCCAGTATTTCCAAAAAGAGTGATAAATTTTGTACTCAAAGGTCGATTTAGAAATTCTAAAACGTGATTTCTATAAGCTTTATAGCCACCACTAAGTCTAAAAACTCTATATCCTATCATGCTTAGCACATAGCCAACAGAATTTGATCTAAGCCCGCCTTTAGCGCAGTAGATGCCAATAGCTGAACCAACCTTGGCTCTTTTATAAACCTCATCAATGATATTTTGTAAATTTTTGCAGATATATTTTGCACCAAGGCTCTTTGCCAGGGATCTATCGCTTTTATAGAGTGTGCCTATCTCTTTATGTTCTGCATCATTTAAAGCATATAAATTTATGGCATCTTTTATGTGAGAATATAAAAATTCATGTGGCGATCTTGCGTCTATTAAAATTTCAAAAGAGCTTCTTTTCTCTAGCCACTGCTCTACATCAAGCTCAAATAACGGCACTAAATGCCTTTTTTAGTTTCTCAAAAAGTGGATGAAATGGCGTGCCATTTACTCTCACATCAGAGATGGTGGTTATAAAATTTGTATCTCCGCTCCACCTTGGTACAAGGTGATAATGCACATGCTCAGCTATCCCGGCTCCCGCTGCCTTGCCTAAATTCATACCTATATTTACACCATTAGCATAAAGCTCTTTTTTTAAAATTTCAACTCCAAGCCTTACAAATTTACTCATCTCAAACCAAGTCTGCTCATCAAGCTCTTCGATCTTATCGGTATGCTGATTTGGTATTATCATAAAATGCCCTGGAGAATACGGATATAAATTCATAATCCCAAAACAATGTTTAGCTCGAAAAAGCACACCATTTTTATCATCATCATCTGAGTTTACAACATCACAAAAAACACAACTATCTTTTTTAGCGCTAAAGTATTCACTTCTCCAAGGGGCACAAAGGTGCTGCATTACTCACCCTCCTTTATCTTTTTGACGGCATTTTTTATATCGTCTTGCCTCATAAAATGCTCTCCTATCAAGAAAGCATCTACGCCTATTTTGCTTAGCTCTCTAAGCTGTTCATGCTCGTAAAGACCGCTTTCAGCGACTATTATCTTGCCATTTGGCAAAAGTGGTATGAGCTTCTCACAAAGGCTCATATCCATCGTAAAATCATCTAAATTTCTATGATTTATGCCTATTATATTTGCTCCTGCAAAGATAGCCTTTTTCACATCGCTTGCATCGTGAGTTTCAACCAAAACTTCAAGACCTAAATGATAAGCGTAGTCTAAAAGCTCTTTTAGCTCGCCTTGTGTTAGTGCCTTGGCTATAAGTAGGATAAAGTCTGCCCCATAAACAAGAGCTTCAAGAATTTGATACTTATCAATAATAAAGTCTTTTCTAAGGATCGGCCTTGAGGCGTAGCGCCTAACTTGAGTGATATACTCGATGCTGCCTTTAAACCAATGTGGCTCAGTCAAGATACTAAAGGCATTTGCGTATGGCTCGTATTCCTGAGCGATCTTTATAGGCTCAAAATCCTCTCTTATCACACCCTTACTTGGGCTTGCTTTTTTGATCTCAGCTATGATTTTTATCGGCTCATTTTGACTTGCTCTAAGTGCATTTAAAACATCTCTTGGCACGTATGGATTGTACGCGAGCGAGCGGCCAAGCCACTCCTCAGGGAAGTCTGCTTTTCTTTTTTCAAGATCATCTTTAGTTTTTTTTATTATCTCATCAAGTATCATTTTTTAAGCCTTTTATTTAGATTTATTATACAGCGCTCTATTAGGTGCAAATGCTCTTTTGCCTCTTTTGAAGTCCTAAAATCAACATCTTTCATCGCATGCTGCATAATGCTTTTTGCCTTTTTGCACTCACCAAGCTTAAAATATCCCCACGCTAGCGAATCCTCATAATAAGGTGACTCAGGCGAGATAGCAAGTGCCCTTTGCACAAGCTCTATACCCTTTCTAGGATCAATGTCATGGTCTATCAGCAAGTAGCCATAATAGTTAAAAAACATATCATTTTCTAGCTTTGGCACGCTAGCTTCAAATTTATCTAAAATTTCAGCCATTTTTTGTTCGTTCAAGGTATCTTTATTCATTTCGTATTCGTAAATCGCGGCTTTTGCTAAAAAATTTAAATCCCTGCTATCGTTATAAATTTTAACAGCAAGTATGTATGCATCGCCAAAATTACTAGTCGCCGCATAAAGATCCATAAGCGCCATATCGTTGTAGCTATATTTTTTTAAAATTTCAATTGCTGCTTTGTAATTTTTATCATAGATAAAAAACTGCACGATCTTATCAAGATAAGAAGTATCGTGATTTAGCTCATAAAGCTCTTCAAAGAGTTCGATCACTTTTGGGAAATTTCTTTGCTGGGAGTAAATTTCAGCCAAAAGTTCGCAAGTCTTTAGCGTACAACCTTGTTCATCTTTAAATTTTTCAAGATATTTTGTAGCGTCTTTTATCTTATCCATGCGATTTATCAAAATATCAACGATGCGGAGCAAATTTTCTTCTTCTTGCTTTAGCGAGTATGCCTCTTCAAAGTATTTTAGTGCAGTTGTTGTTTCATTTTGCATCATACAAATAGTGCCAAGCATGAGTAAATTTTGAGCATTTGGCTCTTTTGTAGCAAGCTCTTGCATTAAACTTTTAGCCTCATTTAGCTTTGAAAGATTTACTAAATTTGCCACCTTTATACGGATAAAATCGCTATCGTCTTTTAAGCTTTTTTCGCCTTCACTTATCAAAGCATCTAAATTTTCATTTTTTGTAGCAAAGGCAAGTTTGATCGCCTCTTTTAAATAAGCTTTTTGATTTGTATCTTTAAAAATGTTTGAGTAAGCTTGAATGCTAGCATTCACATCTCCGCTATCTTGAAACAATAAAGCCTGCATTAGACGTAAATTTATACTTTTATTATCGTCAGCCAAAAGTAGCTGCGAGTTAAAAAATACGCTCATAAAAAATACTAAAATTTTACGCCAATACATTCTGCTTTTAGCTCCTTTAAATTTTTTTTAAAATAATTCCAAAACGGGAAAGTCCTACATTGCTGTGGCCTTAGCTCATAAACCGAGCAGTTTTTATTTTTTTCATCAAAAAATACACAAGCAAAGCCATCTTCATAAGGCTTCTCTTTTATGCTACACCTTAGCCCAACTCTTATTAAAAACTGCTTTTCAAACTCATCTTTACTCATATGAAATGCGGTACAAAATTTTGAAATTTCTTCTTCATTTATCCAGATGTAGCCACTCTCTCCCGTGCAACACTTACCGCCACAGCTCTCGCAAAAGCTGGCATCAAACTCATAGCTAAAACCTTGCACCCTCACGCTAGCCCCTGATAATCAACGCTGTTTGTATCAGCTTTTTTAAAAATTTCAATTGCCTCTTTTGTATTCGAGCCATTTTCGCTCATTACCAAAGGTGGCAAAATTTTTAGCTTTGAGTTTGAATTATTTCTTACCTCAAACAAGGCTAAATTTGCTGGCTTATCAGCCTTTGTATGAATAAATTTTAGGCTTACTAAATTTAGTTTAAACTCTTTTAGACACATTACGATCTGGCCAAGATCATCAGGTGCATAGCAAAAAAACGCTCTTTTGTGAGGTTTTAAATTTATGCTTACACCTCTTATAAAGTCTTTTAGACCCAAAGAGCTTGTGTATCTACTAGCCTTTATATGCTCATCTTCGCTCTGCTTTGCACCCTCGTGATAAAATGGTGGATTTGATACGATGAGGTCAAATTTCTCACTATCTTTAAAATCTGCAAAATTAGCATTTATAATTTCTGCCTCCAAGCCGTTCTTACTGGTATTAAATTTAGAAATTTCACCATTTATTTGTAAGATATCAAGCAAGCTTAGGCTAGAATTTTTAAAGTCGCGTTTAAGCAAAAGCCCAAGTATTCCGCACCCTGCGCCAACGTCTAAAATCCTGCCTGAAAAATTTTTCAAACTTGAGCTTATAAAATCATAAAGTACCAGCGTATCGCTGTTGTAGCGATAGCCACTTTTTAGCTGAGCCAAGATCATCTATAAACCTTGATGATAAAGCCACGCGTGACATCTTTTACGATCACTTCGGAGCTAAAGCTGATCCTTGCAAAATCGCCAAATTCTTCTTTTATAAGCTCGGCTGCTGCCTTTGCACGCTCTTTACCAACGCCATAATTTACATAGTTATTTAGCCTGCCAAGATCGTCTTTTTTGATACTTTGAGCCACATTTGACGGGATGACAAAATTTTTCTTATCTACGATCGGAATTATCTCATAAAGGTAGTTTGAGTTAAATCTTTGCAAAAATTCGCTCACTCTATTCTTACACATCACGCTAACCTTATCTTTTACGTCCATGTCATCACACTCAAGGCTAGAGATCAAAACTAGCTTTGTTGGCGTCTCTGGCTTAGTTGTCGCCTGCAAGATATTTTTTAAATTCACATTTTCATTTTCAAGCTCATCTTGCCTATTTAAATTTTGCTCGATATCTTTTTGAAGTTCAATGATTTGAGCATTTACTGTATTGCTCTTTGCGCCGGATGAACTGAGCTCGTTTATCTTAGAATTTAACCGTTCGATAGTCTTATTGCTCTCGTTTAGCTTTTGTTTTGCGCTTTCAAGCTCATTTTGCAAGCTTAGTAAATTTTTGCCAACACTGTTGTTGCTATCTGCTAAAAGTGTCGAAGTGTCAACTATCTTTTTTTGCAAAATATTTATTTGCTGACGCAAAATTTCATAGTTTTGCATATCTATCTTTAGTGTCCTTTTTTGCACCTCAAGCTCATTTTGCTTTGAAGCTAACATTTGACTAGTTTGCGTAAGATTATTTTCCAGCTCTTTTATCTTTTCATCTTTTGAGTTTATCTTTGTATTTAAATTTTTCAGCTCACTCTCATTTGAGCTAAGTTTTTGAGACTGTAAAGAGATGGTTTGATTTTGTTCAAACAAGGTTTTTAAAAATTTATTCGTCTTTGCATCAAGCGTTCTTAACTCATCTCGCACATTTTTAAGGCTCTCTTCGCTTAAATTTAGCTTTTTATTTAGCTCATCCAAGCTTGCATTTGCATCTAAATTTTGTTTATCTAGTTTTTTGTTTAGTGTATTTGCTCGCTCAAGCTCTTTTTTAAGTAAATTTATATTTTCATTTGCAAGTTTATTATCCTGTTCGCTTTTAAGATTTTTTTGTTTTAGATCATCGAAACTTTTACGAAGTGCTGCCAATGAGGCATTTAGCTCTAAATTTTTACCATTGTAGTTTTCAACTGCTAGGTCCTTTGAGTTTAGATTTTTCTTTATCTCATCAAGCTCATAAATTCTATCTTTTAAGGCGGTTTTGTTTGACTCCAGTGCTTCTTCTAGATCAATTATTTTATTTGCTTTTTTTGAAAGCTCATCTTCCATGACACTTTTTTGTGTCTCAAAGCCATCAGTTAGTGCATTTATCTCTTTTTCATGGCTAAATTTTTGAGCATTAGCATCATTTTTGACTCGCTCGATCTCTTCTTTTAAGATCAAAATTTCCTTTTTTTCGTTTTTCTCTTTTTCTTTTTGAGCATTTTCATACTCTTTTATTATTGCTTCTCTTTGAGTCAAAGACGCGTTTAATTCGATATTTTGCTCTTTTAGTGCAGTAAAATTTGCGTCAAGATTTTCTTTAAATTTATTAAAATTTGCCTCGATCTCTTTTATCTTGTTCTCATCGCTATTCTTGGCTTCGCTTATAGCGTTTTCAAGGTCGATTATCTTTTTTTCATATGCCTTTGAGCTCTCTATCATATCGGATTGAGCCTCATTTAGACGTTTTGTTAAAGTCTGGATATTTTCGAAGTGTTGCATCTCAAGCTCGCCTAGAGTCTTTTGATTTTTCTCCACTATTTCGTTTTTTTCATTTTCAATATTTTTTTTCAACTCTGAAATCTTGCTTATAAAATCTAAATTTTTCTCACTAATATCGATATTATCAGCAGCTAAAATTTGATTTTTCTTGCTCAGCTCACGAACTTGCTCTTTGAGCTCATTTACATTATTTGATAAATTTAAGTCACTAATCTCAGTAAAATTTTGCATGTAGCTTTTTGGAGTTATATATCCGCCATATTCGTAAAGATCGTCTTTGCTGATATATTTTTGTCTCTCTTCTTCCGGTAAATTGTCAAAATTTATAGAATAAATCGTTTGATTAGTATCTTTTGGTGTCTCATCTTCTTTTGGAGATTTAAAAAACGATAGGCAAAAGCCAGCTATCAAACAAAAAATAGCTAGTAAAATTTTATTTATCAAGCTTATGCCTTGCCCTTTAAAATGTCTTTTATGACGTGATGAGCGTGATTTAGCGCAACAACTATTGAGCCGCCATTTTTTAGCACGATGTCACCGCCCAC
Source organism: Campylobacter concisus (assembly GCF_002913945.1). Classification (GTDB taxonomy): domain Bacteria; phylum Campylobacterota; class Campylobacteria; order Campylobacterales; family Campylobacteraceae; genus Campylobacter_A; species Campylobacter_A concisus_P. The sequence continues at coordinate 13,926 of NZ_POZK01000022.1, forward strand.
ATAAAGTCCTGGCACGCTACTTTGGTAGTTGCTATCAACTATTGGAGTGCCTTTTTCATCGATTTTTATCTGACATTTTTGTAAAAAATCAACCGGACTTGAGCCACCTATTGCATAGACAACTCTGTCATAAACGCGAATTTTGCCATTTTCGTAATGCACTCTAACTTTGCCTGATTCGTTATCTATCTCTTTTATATCGTGATTTAGCCTAACTTTTATCTTACCGTGCTTTTCTAGCTCCCAAAGTGCGCTTAAATTTGTCTCATTTACACGGCTAAAATTATCTTTTCTATAAGCGATTGTGGTTTTATTGTATTGGCAAAGCTCGATCGCATACTCAACTGCTGAGTTTCCACCACCTACGACAAGCACCTTTTCGCCGTTTGTACAGCTATCAAGATTAAAATTTACAACCGCGTTTAGTGAAGGCGGGATTTTATAATCAGGCTTATTTGGTCGTCCCATTTTGCCAATTGATATCATCACATTTTTAGCTTCATAGACGGCTTTTGAGGTAGTTACTTTAAAATTTTCTCCATCTTTTTTCACGCTCTCTACTTCAGAGTTAAAAAAAGCTTCGATCTTTTCAGTATCAAGCAGCTTGTCAAAATAATCAAGCGTGCTCTCTTTCGTGCCATCCTCAAATGAAACTACACCATGTATCGTGCTATCTTGCCCTTTATACACTTTATCTACGCGTTTATTATCTTTATAAAATTTTCTTATCGTTTGGCTGTGATTATCACCTTTTTCAAGAAGCAAAATGTTGTTTAAGCCATTTCGTTTTGCCTCAACTACGCTAGCAATCCCGCAAGGTCCGCCACCAACAACGATTAAGTCATAAACATTTACCATCTTTTTCTCCAAATTTTATAAATTTTAAGCTTTTTTAACCAGATCAGCCATCAAAAAAGCAAGCTCAAGTGCCTGATCAGCATTTAGTCTTGGATCACATTGTGTTTCATATCTTTGCTCAAGCGAGCTTTCAGTGATGTTTAATGCCCCACCCGTGCACTCAGTCACGTCTTGGCCTGTCATCTCAAGATGCACGCCACCAGCTCTTGTACCCTCAGCTTTATGAATTTCAAAAAAGCTTCTAACTTCGCTTATTATCTTGTCAAATTCGCGAGTTTTGTAGTTATTTGAGGTTTTTACGGTGTTGCCATGCATCGGATCGATACTATAAACGATATTTAGCCCTTCTCGCTTTAGCTCTCTTAAAATTTTTGGTAAATTTTCGCCTATCTTGTCAGCGCCCATTCTGATTATCACATTTAGTCTGCCAGCTTCATTTTCTGGATTTAGTTTATTTGCAAGAGCGACGACATCTTCAGCCTTTGCGCTTGGCCCGATCTTTACACCGATAGGATTTTTTACGCCGCTTAAAAAATGTACGTGAGCGTCATTTATACCACGCGTTCTTTCACCTATCCAAAGCATATGAGCCGAGCAGTCATACCACTCACCGCTAAGACTATCAACCCTAGTCAATGCCTCCTCATAAGGTAGCAAAAGTGCCTCGTGAGATGTATAAACCGCGGTTTGATTTATGACTGGCGTATTTGCTGAAGTGATGCCACAAGCTGCCATAAAAGAAAGCGTCTTTGTTAGTTCATCAGCTAGTTTTGCGTATTTCTCGCCGATCTCTGGCTTTTTGACAAAGCCTAAATTCCACTTATGCACTTGATGAAGGTCGGCCAAACCACCTCTTGAAAAAGCTCTAAGTAAGTTCATCGTAGATGCACTTTGATAATACGCCTCGATCATGCGTTTTGGATCAGGTACTCTTGCCTTTTCGTCAAATTCAAAGCCATTTATGATATCGCCTCTATAGCTTGGAAGCTTAACGCCATTTATCTCTTCAAAATCGCTACTTCTAGGCTTTGCAAACTGCCCTGCCACGCGGCCCACTTTTACCACTGGATAGCCACCAGCAAAGGTTAAAACTATCGCCATTTGAAGTAAAACCTTAAACATATCTCTGATGTTGTTTGCATTAAAATTTGTAAAGCTCTCAGCGCAGTCGCCACCTTGAAGCAAAAATGCCTCGCCATTGCAAACTTTTGCAAGTTCTTCTTTTAAACTTCTAGCCTCGCCAGCAAAGACCAAAGGAGGAAGTGATTTTAATTTTTCTTCGACCTCTTTAAGCTCTTTTAAATCTGGATAATTTGGTTGTTGCAAGATATTAAATTCTCTCCAGCTATCGCGGTTCCAAGTCATTTATTTTCCTATCTTTTTTGCCTTAAATTAGACGCTGATTATATCACGGCAAACTTAAAAAATAAAAGCCATTAATGGGCTATTAAAGATATTTTGCCTACAATCGCTACTTTAAATTTACCCAAAAAGGAGCAGAATTTTTTCATGATAAAAGGCATATTTTATTCGCTTTTGGCATCTGTTTTGTTTAACTGCATCTACTACATGTCAGTGCTCATGAACCCCATCAGCACGCAAGCTCTTGTTGGATACCGCATGATCTTTGCCATGCCTTTTGTCATCGCAGCCATTTTTTTGTTAAAACAGCAGCGAAATTTCAAATTTTTACTTCTAAAAATAAAGCTAAAACCTAAAATTTTACTAGTTTTACTAGCTACCTCGCTCATTGTCTCATTTCAGATGTGGCTCTATCTCTGGGCTCCAAGCAACGGATCAGCGCTAAAAGTCTCTATCGGCTACCTCATCATGCCAATAGTCATGGTCCTTTTTGGACGGATATTTTTTAAAGAGCACCTCTCTAAAACAAAGCTAGCCTCGATATTTTTTGCAGCCCTTGGCGTCTTTAGCACAGCTATACTAAGCGGCGGCATCTCGTGGGAGAGCGCTGTAGTTTTTTGCCTTTATCCAGTCTATTTTGCCATTAGAAAGTACTACAACCTTGCAAATTTCTCAAGCTTTGTTATAGAGATAATTTTTATGTTTTTATTCTCATTTTATTTTGCGCTCACAGCCGATATGAACTACGTGATGAGCCAAAATCCAAACATCTACTATCTGCTCATCTTGCTTGGTGCTATCAGCGGCATAGCCCTCATCGCCCAGATCCTCTCAAGCACGCTCGTGCCGATAAATGTACTAGGTTTGCTTACATATTTTGAGCCTATAATGATGCTTTTTGTCTCATTTGCTATCGGCGAGAGACTGGAGAAAAGCTCATACTTTTTAATGATCTGCCTAGCCATCTCGGTCACACTTTTGATGATAGATAGTATAAATTCTATAAAAGGCGACAAAAATACCAAGACTAAATGAGAGCCAAAAAGGCGTTATTCTCGCGCTTAGCGCCTTTTTTATGTGGGGGTTTTTGGCGGTTTATTTCAACCTCTTTAGCAAAGATGTCGATGCTTATGAAATTTTAGCCCACAGGATCATCTGGTCATTTTTCTTGATGGCGGCAGTGCTTTGCATTAATGGCAAAATGGGCGAAATTTTTGCGCTTCTTAAAGATATCCGCTCGCTAAAGGCTCTATTTTTAAGTGGTATTTTTATCACCATAAACTGGGGCGTTTATGTCTATGCGGTTGGTAATGGCAAAATTCTTGATACCAGCCTTGGCTACTTTGTCAACCCTCTAATAAACATGCTACTTGGCGTTATCATCTTTAAAGAGAAGCTTGGCAAAAGTGGTATCATAGCTGTTTGCATTGTGCTGATAGCTGTCTGCATACAAATTTACTCTCAAGGTGGCTTACCGATAGTTTCTATTATCTTGCCACTATCCTTCGGACTTTACGGCGTTGTTAGAAAAAAGGCAAAGATTAGTGCATTTAACGGACTTTTCATCGAAACACTCTTTATATTTCCATTTGCGTTTGGCTACGTTTTATGGCTGGTTTTTAACTCACAAAGTCACTTTGGTTTTAACAACGACTCGCTTTTAATGATTGCTTCAAGTATCGTTACAATTGTGCCACTAGTCGCTTTTAACGCAGCCGCTACAAGGATAAATTTAACTACCATCGGATACTTGCAATACATCTCACCGACCATAGCAATCCTTTGTGCAGTATTTATTTTTGGCGAAACATTAGACGGCTACAAGATTGTCTCGTTTTGCCTTATTTGGCTTGCACTTGCGATAATCAGTATAAATAAATTTACAAAAAGGAATAAAAATGAATAACATAACCATCTACTTGCTTTTGGCATTTTTTGCAGCACTCATCTTATATTTTCAGATACAAAAACTCACTAAAAAGCTAGATGAAGAAGGGGCGGTACCGGCCTACCAAAAAGTAGCACAAGAGGCTATAGAAAGCTTAAACAACAATGAAAAATATCCTAAATTTTGCAGCATTATCCTAAAAAAGATAAACAGCTTAAGACAAGATATTTTATTTGAAGATGTGCTAAATGAGGCTGGCGACAAGGATAAGTTACTTGATATGCTTGAGCAAATAAGAGAAAAGATAGAGACTTTGACAAAACAAGAAAATGCAAACTGGGAGAGCGAGCTCTTTGCGATCTTGGACGAGCTTGATGACTTTGTAAGGGCAAATTTCAAAGACGGCGAAAACAAAGCCGAGAGCTTAAGAGACGAACTAAAGAAAGAATTTGATGGGTTGTGATATCAACTCAAATAAATTTTAGATTTAAAGGAATAAGTATGTTTGAAGATATAGATTATGACAGTTTTAAAGATTATTGTAAAAAAACTTTGAGTAAAAATACGGTTCAACAATATCAAACCTATTTAAGAAATTTTATTAGTTTTTTAGAAAACAATAAAATTTACTCAATTTTTGACTATTATGATGCAAAGAGCAAAAATCCAAAATATCTAGAAGAAGAGTTTATAAAATCAGGAAGATCTAAAAAACGTTTTACTGATTATAACTCTGCAGTAAACAAATACATAGAATTTAAAAATGGCAAAGGATATACAATGCCAATAGAAAACAATGGACAACAAAAAGCTAAGGTAAATTTTCCACTAAATCAAATTTTATATGGCCCTCCAGGAACTGGAAAGACATACAGTACAGTGACAAAAGCTATCGAGATAATAGAAGAAAGAAAAGTTGATATAAGCGAAAACAGAAATGATCTAAAAAATAAATTTGATGAATATATACGAAGTAGACAAATAAAATTTATAACATTTCACCAAAGCTATGGATATGAGGAATTTGTTGAGGGCATAAAGCCTGTATTTGATAGCGAAAACGAAGATGGTGATATAACTTATGAGATATCAAAAGGAATTTTTTATCAGTGTTGCGAAAATGCTTTGCTTCTTAGTGGATACAAAGGTAAACTTAGGGATTTTTGCGATCTACCAAAAGATGAACGGCAAAAGTTTTTTAATGACGATACACCAAAATATGCCATCTTTATCGACGAGATCAACCGCGGAAATATATCTAAAATTTTTGGTGAGCTCATAACTCTTATAGAGCCATCAAAAAGACTCGGAGCAGATGACGAAATAATGGTGAAGCTGCCATATTCAAAAGAGAAATTTGGAGTGCCGTCAAATTTATACATAATAGGCACGATGAATACGTCAGATCGCAGCATAGCCCTTATGGATACGGCACTTAGAAGAAGGTTTGAGTTTGTGGAGATGATGCCAGAATATGACAACCTAAACAAAATAAATATCGAAAGCATAAATATAGGCGAAATGCTAAAAACAATAAACGATCGTATAGAGTATCTTTACGACAGAGATCATACGATAGGGCATGCTTATTTCATAAATATATCAGACTTAAAAACGCTTGCAAATGTCTTTAAAAATAAAATTTTACCGCTACTACAAGAGTATTTTTACGACGACTGGGAGAAAATAAGGCTAGTTTTAGGTGATAGTCAATTTATCAAAGAGAAGAAGCCAGCAAATGTTTTATTTAAAAGCGGCACTGACTATATAAACGACAAAATTTTATACGAAATAGATAAAGAAGCTTTTTACGACGAGCAAAACTATCTAAAAATTTACAATTTAACAAGCAGCCAAGCAGATGAAGCAAAGTCAGCTAACGATTACTGAATTTGAGCGTATATATGAGCACAATGTAGGTAAAAAAGACTTTGGCGATATAGAAAATTTTATCCTTAAAAATAGCGATGAAAATGCGCCGTTTTTAAGGATAGCAAGTGGGGTTGGCGGGAAATTTATACAAGCCAGAAACTATGTCGGCGTCTTGCAGACAAAAGGTGGCTTAACGATAGAAATTTTGCCAAAAATAGCAGACAAAACCGACATTGATAAGTCAAAAGCAGTTTTTATAAAAATGCTAAGGACGCTAAAAAATTTCCCATTTAAAAGCTCAAATTTAGCTAATCTAAAAACCCAAAATTTACCGCTTTTGGAAATTTTCATCTCTATGTTTTTATGTGAGCTTGAAGCTCTTGTAAAAAAGGGCATAAAAAGCGACTATGTAACGCTAGAAGAGAACCTAAATTTTCTAAAAGGGAAGCTAAATATAAACGAGCAGATAAAAAGAAATAGCATCCACAAAGAGCGGTTTTACGTAGGATACAGTGAATTTTTAAGCGACATAAAGATAAATCAAATCATAAAAACAACGCTTAAATTTCTATATAAAAAGTCAAATTCTAGTAAAAATCAGCAAAAAATACGCGAGCTTTTATTTATATTTGATGAGATTTCGGAGTGTGAGGATTATAAAAATTTCTTTGCAAAGCTCGTCATAAACCGCCAAGTAAAACATTACGAGCAAACACTTTTATGGTGCAAGATCTTTCTACTAAGCAACTCTTTTACACCGCACAAGGGTGATGATCTGGCCTTTGCCTTATTGTTTGATATGAATGCGCTTTTTGAAAGCTATGTTGGAAATTTTATAAAGAAAAAGCTACCAGGCACTGCATTACAGCACTCAGAAAAATACCTCGTAGAAGATCCAAAGAGCTTTAGACTAAGGCCTGATATATTTTTAGAAAGCGAATTTATAGCCGACACAAAATGGAAGATCATAAAGTCAAAAGACGATATTTCACAAGCCGACCTATACCAGCTATATGCTTATGGTAAAAAATATAATTGTGGCAAGCTCTATCTAATATATCCAAAGATAGACGACGTAAAACAAGAGTTTATGAAATTTGAATATGAAAAAGATATGCAACTTGAAATTTTATATTTTAATCTTGAAAAAGACGAGATTCTTAGAAATTAACTAGTCTAAAATACTTTTTAAAGCCTATTGAAATTCCACTCTAAATTTCTATTTCTTGATTAGTAAATTTTCTAACTCACAAGAGCAACTCTTAAAGCTTCACTTTTAGAGCCATTATCCTCTTGTATGAAGCGTCGATTCGCTCTTTGCTGATCTTTTTCTCGTTTACTGCATCGACTATGATCTGAGTGACTAGATCGGCCGTTCTTTGGTTATTTATCTTAAACTCACTAAAGAGCAAGATGTCACCGCCAGCATTTATAAATTTAACCACCTTTTGCGCCAAAATTTCGTCTGCAACGCCTTTCATCAGCATATCATCGCTGATGACTACGCCATTAAATTTAAGCTCATTTCGCAAAAGATCGGTTATTATTTTTTTAGAAAGCGTGGCTGGATTGTCCTCGTCGATGCCTTTTACAAAAAGGTGTCCGATCATGATGATCTGCGCTCTACCTGTGCTTATGGCGTCTTTATATGGCAGCAGCGCATCTTTGCTTAGCGTGATCTCGCTCTTATTTTTATGTGAGTCCTCTTTTGAGCTGCCATGCCCAGGAAAGTGCTTGATCGTAGTTATCACGCCCTGCTCTTTAAATGCGTCCATAAAGGCATCAGCATAGATCACCACCTTGCTTGCATACTCACTAAACGCTCTTTGCTTAGCAGCAATGATCGGCGAGTTTTCATCGTGTAGATCAACTACTGGGGCAAAATTTATATTTATGCCGCACTCTTTTAAATTTATAGCCATTTTTGAGTAGAGATCATAAGCACTTTTGATATCAAGCGTACTTGCGATCTCGTATGCGCTAGGATATGGACCGTCAAAGCTCTTATCCTTCATGCGGCTTACATTGCCGCCCTCTTCGTCTATAGCGATGAAAATTTTAGGACTTTTCTCTTTGATAGCTTTTATGCTTGCTTTTAGCTGGACTTTGCTAGTCACGTTTCTGCCAAGTAGCATTACACCGCCAAATCTCTCGTATCCAGCGTCGCTTAGCATCGCACGAAATGCAGCATCCTTTGTGCTAGCTCCGTTAAAGCCAACCATTATCATCTGCGAGACCTTAGCTCTTAGGCTCACTTCTGCGCCATTAAGCCCCAAAGCAAAAATGGCCACAAAAATTATAAATTTAAAAGCTCTCATCTTCTTCCCAAAAGCGATTTAACGCTCTCAAAAACGTCTTTGCCATTTAGCATATTTTCAACCTCGCTAGCGATCGGCACATATATACCCTTTTCTTTGGCGATCTTGCTAATAGCCCTTGCCGTATCCACACCCTCGGCCACTTCGCCAAGCTCATTTAAAATTTTCTCTAATCTCTCGTGCCTTGCGATGCCAAGACCTACGCGGTAGTTGCGTGAAAGTATCGATGAGGCAGTCAAAAAAAGATCTCCTGCACCGCTTAGCCCCATAAATGTTTCATCCTTTGCGCCAAAAAATTTGCCAAATCTAGCCATCTCAACAAGCCCACGTGAAATGAGACTTGCTCTTGCATTGTTACCAAGACCAAGGCCGTCACAGATGCCGCCAGCTATGGCGACCACGTTTTTATACGCCCCACACACTTCAGCGCCGATCACATCATCTGAGGTGTAGGCTTTCATATAGCTTGGGAAAAATGAAGCAAATTTTAAAGCTAAATTTTCATTTTTAGAATTTACCACCAAGGCGCAAGGAAGCTTCTGCATGATCTCTTTTGCAAAGGTTGGTCCTGAAAGAAAGGCCAAATTTTCTCTATCAACAAAATCCTCGTAAATTTCATTTAAAAATTTAAGATTTGCCGTGTCTATGCCCTTGCTAGCGACTAAGATCTTTTGGCCTTTTTTTTTGTAGTTTTGCTTTAGCCATAAATTTGTAGCTTGTGTTGGGATCGTGCAGACTAGGTATTCGCACTCCAAAGCTTCATCCAAGCTTACAAAATTTGGCATCTCTCTTGGCGTTCTTGAGCTGATGACGCACTCGTTATTTTCACTAAATGCGTGAAATAGCGCACTTCCCCACTTGCCAGCTCCGATGACTGCTATGCTCATTTTAGCCCTTTTAGCCTATTTTGGCCTTTAAAAGCTCATTGACCTTGCCTGGATTAAAGGCACCCTTGCCCTCTTTCATCACCTGACCGACAAAGAAGCCAAACATCTTATCTTTGCCGTTTTTATACTCTTCGACCTTGTCGGCATTTGCAGCTAAAATTTGATCTATGATCGCGATAATCGCTGAGTCGTCGCTAACTTGTTTTAAACCAAGCTTTTCGATGACGCTATCGACATCCGCGTCATTTTCCATTAGGTAGTCTAGAACCTCTTTTGCAGCCTTGCCGCTTATCGTTCCATCTTCTATGCGTTTTAGTAAATTTATCATTTTGGTACTATTAACTGGGCTTGTCTCGATCGTCACGCCGTTATTTAAGCGACCAAGAAGCTCGACTATGAGCCATGTAGTAGCAAGTTTTGGCTGAATTCCAGCAGCGATCAGCTCTTCAAAATATCTAGCCATCTCAACGCTTTGAGTTAAATTTAGCGCATCACTCTCTTTTACGCCTAGCTCACTAACATATCTTGCGACCTTTTGCTCGGCAAGCTCTGGAATTTTTATCGCTTCGTTATACATCTGCTCTGACACTTCAACAGGTAGCAAGTCAGGGTCAGGAAAATACCTATACTCCGCGCTATCCTCTTTACCACGCATCGATCTTGTCACTAAATTTGTCGTGTCAAACAGCCTTGTCTCTTGATAGACCTCTTCATCGTATTTGCCATCTTCCCAAGCTGCACTTTGGCGCTCTACTTCGTAGTCAATCGCCTTTTGGATAAATTTAAATGAGTTTAGGTTTTTTATCTCAACCCTTGTATAAAGCTTGGTGTCGCCTTTTGGGCGAATAGAGACGTTTGCGTCGCAGCGAAAGCTACCCTCTTGCATATTCGCATCACTTATATTTAAAAAGCGAAGGATCGAGTGCAATTTTTTAAGATAAGCCACCGCCTCATCACTGCTTCTAAGATCTGGCTCACTGACTATCTCAAGAAGTGGCGTGCCAGCTCTATTTAAATCAACTAAACTTTCGGTTTCTTCGTGGATGTTCTTGCCAGCGTCCTCTTCAAGGTGTGCTCTTGTTACACCGATGCGTTTTTTAGTACCATTTACGTCGATTATTAGCTCGCCACCTTCTACGATAGGTATCTCAAACTGAGAAATTTGATATGCCTTCGGAAGGTCTGGATAGAAGTAGTTTTTTCTATTAAAGACTGATTTTTTATTGATCTTAGCATTTATCGCTGTGCCAAAACTGATAGCCTTTTTTACAGCCTCTTTGTTTAGCACAGGTAGCGCTCCAGGCAAAGCTAAGCAGGTCGGACAAACGTGAGTATTTGCCTCGTCGCCAAAGCTAGTCGAGCAAGAGCAGAAAATTTTAGTTTTTGTATTAAGCTGAGTGTGAACTTCTAAACCGATAACGACTTCAAACATATTTTTACCTTTAAATTTATGCAAATTTTTAAGGCATATTTTAGCGATACTTTCTTTTAAAATATCTAAAAATGAGCGTTTTGACTGGAAAAATAAAGAATGTGATTTAAAAATTTAAAGAGTTTTAAAAAGGAAAAAGCCATATAAAAATATGGCTTTAAATTTTAATGCTCGTGCTCACTAATAGCAACAGCACCAGCTAGATAAACGTAAGTTAGCATCATGAAAATAAATGTTTGCAAAACAGCCATAAGTGTTAGAAGCGCAAAAGCTGGAAGTGGAGCAAACCAAGGTGCAAGTGTAAGCATTGCTAGCAAGAACAAATCATCTCCCTTGATATTACCAAAAAGACGAAATGATAGCGAAACTACACGTGAAAGATGTGAGATGACTTCAACTGGAAACATAATAGGAGCTAGAAATTTATTCGGTCCCATAAAGTGTCCAAAGTATTTGAAAAATCCATTTTCTCTAATGCCCTCAAAGTTGTAATAAACAAATACAACTAAAGCCAAAACTAGAGTTAAATTTAGACTTGAAGTTGGCGACTCAAATCCAGGAATAATACCTACAACATTTGAAAAAAATACGATAAAACCGATAGTTGCAACAAGTGGAAGATATTTCCTTGCTAGTTTTTCACTACCTAAAGTATCTCTTCCCATCGATATAACGCCCTCTAAATAAGCTTCAACTATATTTTGAAGACCTCTTGGCACAAGTTGCATCTTACTCCTTGCTATATAAGCAACTATGATAACAATCAAAGCTACAAGCAGAAAGTGAAACGCATAGATAAAGGCGTGGGAGTTATTTAGGAAATTTGAAAATAGAAACAAATCTTTCATTAATTTACCTTGGATTTAGAATTTTGCGTGATTGTAACAAAATTATTGTTAAAACATTTTTAATTTTAAACTCTGAAATAATCGAAAAGCAATTTACAAATAGTCACCGCAACTACCACTAGAAACATTATTCTAATAAATTTTACCTCTTTTTTAATGACAAGATTTGATCCAAAATATGCACCTAAAATTTGACCAACTGCCATCAAAAGTCCAACAGCCCAAAGCATCTGTCCGCCGGCTATAAAAATGCCAAGAGCAACGATATTGCTAGTAAAATTTAAGAGTTTCGTATGAGCAACAGCCTTTTTTAAATTTAGCCCAATCAATGCCACTATCGCAAATGTCCAAAAAGAGCCTGTTCCTGGACCAAAAAAACCATCATAAAAGCCAAGCATTAGTCCAAAAACTACATAAAATAGTTTTTCATTCATCTTTGCAGCTCTATCATTTTCGCCGACTTTTGGCATAAAAAGCGTATAGATAAAAATAGCAATCAGTAAAAATGGGATAATTATCTTTAAAAAATTTGTATTTAAAAATAGGATAACCACCGCTCCGATGATAGCTCCAATGAAAGTAAAAACGATACCTACAAAGCACTCTTTATAATTAATTAATCCCCGTTTTGTGAAATTTAGAGTCGCTGTAAAGCTACCAAAAACTCCTTGGAGCTTATTTGTACCAAGTGCAAGGTGTGGCGGCACGCCCATCGCCATAATAGCTGGAAGCGTTATAAGCCCACCTCCACCAGCGATAGAATCGATAAAACCACCTAAAAACGCAGCTACAAAAAAAACGACATAGCTAAGTAGATCAAATTCCATTTTTTGCTCTTTTGATAATTGAAATAAAAGCAGATTGTAATTTATTTGTACTTATCTTTTTGTAAAATTTTTATATTTGAAATGAGAGATTTTTAAAATTTATAAATTTTAACGAGCCTTTAGATCTAGCTCAAAGACTCGTTTATTAAAGTGATTACTTAATAACGCCACAAAGCATTCTAGCACCGCCACCGCCAAGTGCTTTTGGGTTGTCGCTGTGATTATCGCCACCAACATGAACCATTAATGAATGACCTTTTAGCTCGTCAAGACTTTTTATCTTTGGGGCTAGTACTGGATAGTTCGCATTGCCCTCAGCATCTACGTAAAGTGCTGGCAAATCGCCTTTGTGACCTTTATCATCCCAAGCAAAAGAGTGCATTTTTGTGCCAGCTGGATCCCAGTGTCCGCCTGCTTTCATACCAAGGCCTTTTTCAGTCGCACCACAGTCAGCATTTTCATGGATGTGGAAGCCGTGAAGTCCTGCAGGAAGGCCTTTTAAATTTGGAAAAAACGCAACGCCGTAGTTTGTCTTAACAGCTACTACTTCGCCGACACTCTTATCGCCCTTCTCACTTAGTTCATTAACAGGTATAACTAGATGCTCTCCAGCTTTTGCATCAAAGTGATGACCTTCGTGAGCAAAAAGCAAAGTTCCTAAAACTGCACTTAGTAAAACGATTTTTTTCATACAAGCTCCTTATGGATAAAATTGTATGGCAAGTCTACCCTAAATTTAAAAATTTAGCAATAATTTTTATTGATTAAGATTTTTTATGATAGTTTCTAGCTCTTTGCTCTGCCCTATTCTATAAAGCGCAAAGTCGTATTTTATCGGATCAAACTCGTCAAATTCTCTAAGTTTTTTTGTAAGATCCATGACTGCTTTGAAATCATAGCTCTTTCTGTTTATAAGTCCTAAATTTAAAGAAACTCTATGTGTATGCACGTCAAGCGGTATCAAAAGCTTATCTTTTGGCAAATTTTTAAATAATCCAAGGTCGATGTCGCTATCCCTTACCATCCAGCGAAGATACATATTATAGCGTTTATATGGACTTTGTGGCTCTTTATCAAAACTCTTACCAAAGAAAAACTCATATCCGTCAGAGCGGTAAGAATTTAGCTTATATATAAATTTGATAAGTTCATTTATGCCATCTATCATCTCGCCATTTTTTGCTAGACCTTGGCGTAAAATTTCCTCTATGTCACCCTCATTTTTAAGACGTGAGAGAGTGATAAAAATTTCTCTCACATCATTTTCATTTTGAAAGCGGTATTTGAAATTTGATAAATTTTTCTTGATATTTTGCTCGCTCTCATCAAGCAAACCAAAATCAAGCGAATTTAGAAATTTCACTATCATTTTTGCGTTACCATAAGCAAATAACGCACAAATGAGCGCTATGTTTGGCTCTTTAAATTTAGTAGCTACTTGAAGTGGATCTGGGGCTTCAAACAGCCCCAGATTTGTATTTTTACTAAGTACGTGCGAGTCTAAAAGGCTCTTTAGCTCGCTCATTGTTTTAATGAAAGAAGCGTGTCAAGCATTTGATCAACGGTCGTGATGATCTTTGCAGCTGCGCCGTAACTTGCTTGAAAGCGGATCAAATTTGTAAGCTCTTCATTGGTGTCTACGCCACTTGTTGATTGAAATTCCTCTTCAGCTGTCTTTTGCAAAGACGTATTTGTATCGTGGATCGTATTATTCGCCTCTGTATCACTCGCCATGTCAGTCGTAAGATAGCGGTAATATCCCTCGATCGTCTCATCTCTATCAAGCGCTATGCCACTTGAGTAAAAGGTCTGCTTTTGATACTGAAGCTGGATCATTTTATTTGCAACTTCATTATTTCCGATAACTGGCTTTGAGTAGGCACGAAGCTTTGTGTGGTCTTGGGTAAAATTTTGATTTATGCCGATATTATTTGAGTCAGTACCTGAAAAAAATCTATTTATGCCAACAGCGCCTGGAAAATTTGTACCGTGATCGACTATTGATATGCTATAAAGCCCTTGAGCTTGTTTTGGAATGAGAGAAAATGTGCCTTTTTTAGTATTTTTATCATAAAAATATGACGCCTCAAAAAAGTCATCAACGTCATTTAGCATATTATTATCTTTATTGTCATCTGAGTTTGAGTTAAAGTCTTTGACGATAGAGTTGCCATATCTTGTATCATTCATCGTCGTCGTACCATTTACGTTTATAGTTTTTCTGGCCACGACATTGCCTTTGTTATCATAAACAATAGCTTCAAAACTTCCATTTCTTATACTATTATCATGATTCATCAATGTCTTATCGCCTTCTAAATAACTTATCGGATCTGAGTTAGAAATTTCAACTGCGGATTCGGCATAGATATTATTTGTGCTTGTTATCAAGGTTTTACTAAATGTATTTAGATTATCAATGTATTTTTGGATCGTTCCGTCGCTAAATTTATCATTATCTGGCTCGTAGTTTCGACCCCTAAGATCAAGCGCAGCTCCGATTTTACCGCCTGTAATCTTTTCTTCCATTGGGATTCTTCTACCGTCTTCTCTCTCATAATAAATTTTTGTATATCGTCCACTTTCGGTTGAACTCATAGAAATTTCATGAAAATTTACACCATCAACGATACTTACACCGCCAATGTTTAGATTGTAGTATTTTCCTTGATCTGTTATTCCTGTATCTACCCTAGAATTGCTCTTTAGATCGCTTTTATAAACTGCTGTATTTACCAGCTTTGACATAGCAAGCTCAAGCTCATCACGTTTATCACGAAGATCGTTTGCATTTATTTTTATACCAGCGTCCGCGCCTGATTCTATTCTTTGGATTTGCTTATTAATATTTGCTATTTGTCTGCCTAGCGAATTTATCTCATTTATATTTATTTTTATTGTTTCATCAATCTTTTCATGCATATCATAAAGCATCTTTGATGAGCGGTTGATGCTCGCAGTCAATACACTTGCTTTATTTATCAAATTTACTTTCTGAGCACCTGCATTAGGGTTTGAAGCAAAGTTATTCCACGCGGAAAAATACTCCTGAATGTCCTTCACCATTCCATTATCTTTTAGGTCAGGAAAATATTTTGTAGCTTCTTGCAAAATTCTTTGTTTATAGGCCGTGTTTTCTAAATTTGACGATGAGTATTTTAGTCTTGAGTAGGCAAACTCATCATGAAGTCTTGTTATAGTATCTACTTGTGTGCCTGTGCCAACTCCACCAGGGACTGTATTCATCGCTGGAGATGCAGATTGGACAACACGCTGCCTTGTATAGTAGTTGCTATCGGCATTTGCGATATTATTTCCGGTTGTACTTATTTGAAGCTGGGCCGCATTTAGTCCTGAAACACCCGTGCCTAATGACATAAAGATATTAGCCATTTTTAAACCCTTGATTTATAAAAATTATTATCTATGCTATTTCCATCTTGGCCGTATTCACTTGCTTTAGTGCCAAAAATTTTTTCATTAAGTGAGTCAAAAAATTCTTTAACAGCAACAACATGCCTTGCATATTCTTTATTAACTTTATGTAAATTTTCAAGCTTTGAACGCATAAGAACAAGCTTTGACTTCACTTCATCGTCTAAAACACTAGCAAGTGTAGTCGTACCGCTCTCTTTTGATACCTTTAAAAGCTCTTTATCTAGTGCTCTTTTTGTATCTTCAAATGCACGAACTAAGGCATTTTTTTTCTTTACACTCTCATCAACGCTTGAGTGCTTAGCCTCTTTTATATTTGCGATATCTTGTATGGTTAAATTTATGAGCTCATCAAGCTCGCCTATAGCCTCGTCCAAAAGCTTTTTTATCATTTAAATTCCTTAATTACAGCAACGCATCAGCCACAGCCCTAGCCGTTTTTGAGATATCAACCTGATAAGTACCATTTGCTATGGCATCAGCTATCTCTTTTAGCTTTGTGTTTTCGTTTGTTCTTACTTCTTTACTCTGAGTTTCGACCTTGGCATCGCTATTTTTATTTAGCGTATTTGCCTGAAAATTTGGTCTTTGGTTCAAAGGCCTTATCATATTCATACCTCTTAAAATAAAATATTTATATCACTACATCGGCAGAATATAAATTTACTTAAGAGTCTCTCTTTAAAAAATCGTACAAAAGTTCTGAAAAACCAAGATTTCCACTCAATGCTTTACTCATTGCATCGTTATACATTGACCTATAAATGTCGCTACCAGCAGCTTTTGGATATAGGGAGTTGTGCTCATCTTCTTTTAAAGCAATATCAAGCACAGCCTTTACCATATAAGCCTCAAATGCATCAGTTTGCTCTTTTAAAAGCGCATCTTGTTTAGCATTTGCATTTTTTATCTTATTTGTAGAAATTTCATTGTATGAATTTAGTGCTAAGGTGTTGTCTATTTGCATTATATTATCTCCAGATCGACTTGTATCGCGCCAACTCGTTTTAAATTTTCAAGTATCGAGATGATGTCACTTGGTGTTGCACCAAGCTTGTTTAGCGCTCTTGTCACGTTTGCGACGGTTGTTTTCTCGCCTGAAATTTTAAGTAAATTTTGACTAGGAGCCACCGAGGTGTCGCTACCTATATTTACATCATTTTGCGCTGCCTCTTCGTAGCTGTTTGGCTCTATCTTTATAGTTATAGCGCCATGAGTTATCACGACTGGACTAACTACCGCGTTTATACCGCTAACTATCGTACCAGTTCTCTCATCAACTACGATCTTCTCATCTGGCTTGTACTCCACGTCAAGATCAAGCACAGCACTTGCAAGCTCGATGATACTAACATCATCTGGCTTTTTAACGATGACCGTTCTTGGATCGATCGCCTTTGCGGTATCGTCTGAGATGTTTGCATTTATGGCGTTTTGGATATCAAGAGCGGTTTTAAAATTTGTATCTTTTAGGCTTAGTTTTATGCTATCTTGATTGTAAATGTCATAAGTCACTTCTCGCTCGACCAAAGCTCCATTTAGGATAGTGCCAACGGTTGGGTGGTTGCCGCCACTTCTTCCCGCGCTCTTGCCACCGATACTTAGAGGTCCTTGAGCCAAAGCGTAGATATCGCCATCAACACCTTTTAGTGGCGTCATGAGAAGAGTACCACCTTGCAAGCTTTTTGCATCGCCGATAGATGAGATCTCGATATCAAGCTTGTCGCCATGCCTTGCAAATGCAGGTAACTTGGCTGTCACCATAACAGCGGCTGCGTTTTTAGACTTGATATCATCTGGATTTATCTTGACATTTACGCCTTGAAGCATGTTTGATAGCGACTGGATCGTAAATTTTGACGTTGAGCCATCCCCTGTGCCGTTTAGTCCGACGACCAAACCATAGCCTATTAGCTGGTTGTCCCTTACACCAACGATGTTTGCAAGCTCTTTTATCTGCGTAGCAAAGGCTGAAGTAGCTATCACTGAAACTGCTACAAAAGATAAAAATTTATTCATATTTTTTCCTAAAATTTAGTTATTTTAGGTTTTTAAAGCAAAAGATGTTCCAAAATTTACTGAAAATAAGAGAGAGAAGTGGCTCCAAATTTTTTAAATTTGATAAGTTTAAATGCAGAAATTTCATCGCCAAATTTAAAGTCGCCGTTGTGCTCAAAAACTATCATATAAATTTTCTCTTTTTTTAGCTGCGAGATCAAATTTACAAGCTTTTCATAGATATCATCAAAGCCAGCTCTTATGTCAAATGGTGGATCAAGATAGAGCAAAACTTTGCTATTTTGCGAATTTACAAGATCAGGCAAAAGCGCAAAGCTATCGCCATTTATAGCTTTTAAATTTGGACTTTGCAGGCTTGCAAGATTGCTTTGCGTGATCTTAAAAGCGGCTCTATCTTTTTCGATAGCGATAGCCTCGCGCGCTCCGTTGCTAACAGCCTCGCTTGCCATCACGCCGCTTCCGCCAAAGCCCTCTATAAATGTAAGCGAGTAAATTTCATCTCTGATGACGTTAAAAAAGGACTCTTTTACGATGCTTTTTGTGCTTCTAGTCGTGCTTAGACTTGGTAGCTCAAGCCTTTTGCCTTTAAATTTACCACTTGAAATTTTGGTGTAAAGTTTCACTGATTTGCCCTTAAAATTTCAAGCAGATCGGCTTTAAATTTATCTATTAAGAGCGATACTTTTTGCTCCAAACTCTTTTCATTTATTATCTGATCTGGCTCTTTTGCCTTTGAAATTTGCGTGGCTGAGTAAAATTCTTCAAGCGTATCAAGAAGAGTGGCTCTTGTGAATGGATGAGAGAGATGAGCATTCTTACCTATTATAAATAGCGGTTTTTTTGTGACGATCTCACGGTCACTTACTACAAAATCACAATCCTTATGATGAGCGGCTAAATTTCCACAAAAAAGCAACAAGGTCTTTTGCAGCAAAATGCAGTCACATTCAAATGAAATTTTCATATCTCTTCCTATAAATTTTTGCTCGATTTTAGCCTAAATAATCAAAAATTTATATAAACACTAAAGGATTTTAAAATTTTACCGATGTAGAAGCTAACGTAAGTTTTAAGGAGTAAAACTATGGAAATCTTTAAGGCAGCAGCAAATCAGGTACTAGATACGAGCATGAGCACATCTGCTCAGCGTCAAATAGACAGCAGACCTATCGAGCATTCTGATGTTAAATTAAGTGCTGATAAAAACAATGAAACCAAAGATGTTAACGAGCTAGACGGACTTAGCAACGAAGAGCTTGCCAAAAGAACAAGAGAGGTCACCGATAGACTAAACTATCAAATGCAGCAGCTCGATACTAATGTAAGATTTGCTTACAATGAGAAGCTAAATTTAATGGTCGTGCAAGTAAAAGACGCTAAAACTGGAGAAGAGATAACACAACTTCCAAGCAAAGAAGCTATAAGAATAAGCGAGTATTTCAAGGAAAGCATCGGAATACTTTTTGACAAGGAGAGTTAAAAATGGCAGTAGGTAATGTAACAAATTTAGGTATCGGTACAAAAAATAGCGGACTAAATGACGATCTTATCAAAAAGCTAAAAGAAGCAGACGAAGCAGGACAGATCAAACCACTAACCGCAAGGCTAGAAAGAAATGATCTAAAGCAAAAAGACCTTGCAGCGCTAAAAACTCTAGTTAGCAACGTAAACGTAAGTGGCAAAACACTTGGCGGAGAGGCACTTTATCTAAAAAGAACTACAAATAACGCTGGTAAAAGCGTAACAGCCTCAGCAGCAAATGGCGTTAGCGTGCAAAATTTTAGTATCGATGTGCAAAAACTTGCTCAAAAAGATACATTTCAAAGCTCAAATTTCAAAAATGCTTCAAGCTTAGTAGGTGCGACAAATAACGGCTCTTTTGACGTTGAGATCGATGGACAAAAATTTTCTATTAGCATAACTAGATCAACCACATATCAAGATATTGTAGATAAGATAAATGATATTAGTGGCGGTAAATTGCAAGCTAGAATTTTAAATGTTGGCGGAGATAAGCCAAATCAAATCATGCTTCAATCAGGTAACACTGGTGCTACGCAGACTATTAAATTTTCAAATGATACGGCTGGTGTTTTAGATAAGCTTGGCTGGGATAGTACGCAGTTTCAGGACAAAGATGCAAATGGCACTCTACTAACAAATCCTGATGGCACACCAAAGATGACATCAAACTTTGAAAAAAATAGAATTCTAAAAGCACAAGATGCAGAATTTACATATAACGGAGTAAATGTAAAAAGAAGTAAAAATACCTTCAACGACTTAAGGCCAGGAATTTCTATTACATTAAATGAAACTGGTAAAACAAACGTAAGCGTCTCTCAGGATACAAAAGAGGTAATAAAAGCGGTTGAGGAATTTATCAAAGACTACAACCTAATGACCATGAACCTTGGTATAGCCACAAAATATGACGAGGAAAAAGGAGCTGGCACTTTCCAGGGCGTTAGCGAAATTTCAAGCTTAAGATCAAACATTGGCCGTCTTGTAAATGGACAAGATAGCGAAGGCAAAGCATTAAGCAAATATGGCATAGTGCCTGATAAAGACGGACAGCTTCAGCTTGATCTAAATAAGCTAAATGCAGCTCTTAGCAAAGATCCTGAAGAGATTCAGAAATTTTTCATGGGATCAAGCAAGATCGAGCCAATAAGCTATATGGGGGCATCGACTGTTAGCGCTGGAGCACTAGACATAAAAGCTGGTGATCTTACGATAAACGGTAAGTCAGTTACGTTCTCAACTACTGCCACAGCCACAGCCGAAGAGAACGCACTAAAACTTCAACAAGCTATAAATGACGCTGGCATAACTGGAGTTACAGCTAGTCTTGATAAAAGTGGCAAAAGAATCGTCTTAAAAAGAAGCGATGGCGAAAATATCGAGGTAAAAGGTAAAAATTCAGCCTTAACAGCTCTAGGTATGAATGAAGCTACTATAAATCCAGTAACCAAAAAGACAGATGGGCTATTTACAAAGCTAGCTAAAATGCTTGATGGTGTCGTTGGCAAAAGTGGTACGATGGTTGCTATGCAAAATCAGTTAAAAGATGAAAACGAGTCGATCACAAAAAACAAAGAGAGCACACAAAAGCTTTTAGATGAGAAATATACAACAATGCAAGAGCGCTTTATCAAGTATAACGCTATCATTGCAAGCTTAGAAAATCAGTTCTCGACACTAAAATCAATGATCGATGCAGAGATAAATAGCAGAAAATAAGAGAGAAAGATGAATCAAAGTGCATATAGTGCATACGCACAGTCTAGTTTTGGGGGCATTGAGTCCCCAACTAAATTAATAGAAATGCTTTATGACGGAATTTTAAAATTTATATTTCGTACAAAAAAGGCGATAGAAGCTGGAAATATAGAGAAAAAAGTTTATTATATAAATAGGACAAACGCTATTTTTGTTGAGCTTTTAAATTCGCTTGATTATTCTCAAGGCGACGTAGCCCACTATCTTAGCGGCCTTTATACAAGACAGATGCAGCTTCTTGCTATGGCAAATATACAAAACGATATCGCAGCCTTAAATGAAGTAACCAATGTCGTAAAGCAACTATCTGAAGCATGGAGAGAGGTAACTTCAGGTGAATAGTTGGATCAATGAATTTAAATTAGCATTGATAAACGAAGACACGAGCAAGATAGCTGCTTTATCACAAAATTTTAGTGAAGATATGTTTACAAGCCTAGCTTCAGCACAAGAAGCACAAGCACTAATTGGCGGCGCAATAGAGCTTTTAAAAAGCAAGTCTTCACATATTCAAAATGAGCTTATAAAACTACAAAAAGCGCAAAAATACGTAACAAACTAATCAATTTTTATAAATTTAAAGGCACGGCGTTAAGCCGAGTTCTGTCTTGAGCGATCATTTATCTACGCTTGCTTTTACAAACAAGCTCTAGCGAAGGGTTTTAATATAAGACCAAAACCATCCCTTCTTGCTGCAGGTTGGGTTTATATGGCCACGCAAGTTACCAAGCGTGCCGGTGGGCTCTTACTCCGCCGTTTCACCTTTACCGCCGAAGCGGAAGTCTACTTTCTGTTACACTATCCCTTAGGTTTCCCTAGCCATCCGTTAGATGGAACCTTGTCTTATCGCAGCTCGGACTTTCCTCTTTTTCAAAACAAAAGCGATCGCTTACCGTGCCAGAGCGAAATTATAGCGGTTTTGGCTTAAATTTATAGCTTTAGCTTTTATCACAACTACACTTACTTCTTCTAAGCCATATGATTTTACATACAAAAAGCGACTTTATAGACAACCATTTGAGCAAAAGTCTAGCTTACGTTTTATATAAATTTTTACTAGTCAAATAGCTGTATTTTTATATTAAAGTGCGATAAATTCTGCATTATTTATAGGACGCAAATCACAAGAATTGCCAAATTTTTTCATTGTCTCGCGTGTAGCTTCTATAAAAGGTTCGCAACCAAAGTGTGGCACTATGAAAAAATCCACCAAATTTAAGCCTGTAAAATCACTCACGTTTACGCTATTTTCATCCATAGGCGTAGCATATCTCGTATCTGGTGCCGCTACGACCGCACCTGCTGACTCACCGATATAAATTTTGCCCGCTTTGACTGCATTTTTTATAGCTTGCCAGACGCGCGATTTTCGCAGCTCATTAAGTAGATAAAATGTATTTCCGCCGCTAATGTAAATGATGTCGCACTGACTAATGGCGGATAAAATTTCATCGTTGCAAAATAGCTCATCTTTCTCAGATACTGGCACAGCTAAACTCTGGGTGCAAGAGACATCAAGGCGTCTTAGCTTCGCACCAAAATTTTCTAAAATCTCCACCGCTTCATCTACGTAAAAATTCACCTCTTCAAATTTTGCTGCCGTATCGATAAAAGCAACATGCTTACCTTGAAAATCTACCACTTCATTGATCTTGCTCGCAACCTCCGCGAAATAAGAGCAAAGAAAAATATTCGCCATTTTTAATCCTTTTAAAATATAAATTTGCAAACTCATTATATCCAAACGAGCCTAGAAACGCTAGCATTTCGCGTCGCTCGCGTCTTGCTCCACGGGTAAAATTTAGAGATTTTAAGATATGGGTCTTAGTGTATAAAATTGCAATAAATTTAGCCTCAAATTTGAGCTTAAAGCGACAAGGCAAAGTTTTTGTCCCGCTTGGCTCACAGCTTTTAAAAAGCGTTAGGCAAGGCAGATTTTGATTTGTGAAATTTAAACTTGAAAGTTAAGGCGAAGTTTTGTGAGATGGTTTTAAATGTTTTATGTGCCACTATGCTCGTAGCTAAACAAAAGAAGTAAAATTCGTCCAAAAATAAGGCATACAGCCTATCGCAGAGCAAAATTTATACTCTGCTTGCACTTGCAAGCATAGACACAAAATTCATTTAAAAGCGCTCGCGAGACGAGCCGCTGCTCTACTCAAAAATGTTTTTATGCAAAATTTCTTCTAGCACAACAGTCGCATAGCTGCCTTTTTGCAGCGTGAAATTTATCGTAAAGTGCGCCTTTTCCTCGTTGTATTTGTAGCTCGTATCCTCCAAATAGCACCACGCAAAGCGCCTAGATCCCGTCATTTTAGCTTTGTATTCATTTGCCTGCGCGAAAATTTGATCCTCGACCGCCCTAGCCGCGCCCTGCGACTCATACGCCTTCGCGCCCGCTATCAGCCCGCAGCTAGTGATATCTCTAGTGTCAAAGCGCGCGCCCTCCGCGTCCAAATCCTCACACAAAAAGCACTTGCCGTGCGGGTAGTGCCCCAAAACTTCGCCCTCTATCAGCTTAAAAAATCTCTTTTGCGATTTTAATTTTTTCAAATTTTCGCCGCCCAGATACGGGTAAATTTGGGTTAGCTCGCCTAGACTAAAATCCTGCGCAAACCTTGAAATCTCCATACGTTTGCTAAGCCAGCGGTTAAAAAGATCGCTTTGATATGCCGAGATCAAAAAGTCGTTTAGCTTTGGATTTTTACTCTTTTTACCGTTTATCGTCCCGTTTTTAAGAAGCTCCAGTCCAGTTGCAGCGTTGTCGCCAAATTTACCAAAACGCTGATAGCCAAAGTAGTTTGCATAGCCCATTTTATCGATGCTAACAAATGCTTGCTCTAGCTTTTTGGCATTATTTGGCAGCACCTTTTTAAGGCGAATAAAAAAGCTATTTCCCTTTAGATGTCCTATTCGAAGCTTATTTTTATGCACATTAAGGCTTAAAATTTTCATCTTTTCGTGGCTAAAGTTTGTAAGTGCACTCTCAAATTTGCGTGGCATTGAGATAAACTGCGTCGTCATACCCTGCTTATCCTTTAGTCCAGCATAGCCAAAGTCGCGCATTTTAGCCCCTGTAACTTCACTAAGAACATGCAAAGCGTCGCTTGTCGTCATATCTTTTTTAGAAATTTCAACGATTAAGTGCTCGCCGTCACCGCTAAACTCATAAAGTGGTATTTCGCGCACGACAAAATCATCTGAATTTTTAGAAAAGTAAGCCTCGATAGGTGCATGAGTGAGTGCATAAAGTGGCTTAAAAGTGGTGGTTTCTTGCATTTTGTTTTAACCTTTTATTTGAAATTTTTGCAAAGATATTAATCTTTGTCCGTGTTTTTGCGGCGATCCTTTTGATGGCATTTAAATTTTTAGGACTAAAAGTAAATAAAATTTCATACTCTTCGCCGCTACTAAGCTCAAATTTACTTAGCTTTTTTGTAAATTTAACACCCTTTTTGCTAGCCTTTAAAATCTTAGCAAGATCGGCATTTAGTCCGTCCGAGATATCCATAGCGGAGTTTATAAGATGGGCTGATTTGTAGAAAAATTTATCTCTTAAAATAGGTTTTTTAAATCGTGAGTTTTTTGAAATTTTAGCTAGCCTAAGAAGCGAATTTAGCCCCTTTTTGCTACCTCCAAGCTCGCCAGTAAAAGCTACCAGATCGCCGTATTTTGCATTTTTCCTAAGCACAGCTTTACCATTTAGCTCGCCAATTATACTAACGCTTATATTTAAAATTTTGCTACTTATCGTGTCACCACCGATTATCTTTACGCCAAACTCCTCGCAAGCTCTGTTTATGCCGCCACTTAGCTCTTTGATTTGCTGCGGCGAAAAATTCTTTGGCAAGCTAAGTCCAAGAAGCGCAAATTTTGGCCTAGCATTCATCACGATCGTATCTGAAAAATTTACGATCATCGCCTTGTAGCCGATCTCTTCAAGGCTTAGCCAGCCATGCTTAAAGTGCGAATTTTCAGCAAAGATGTCCTTGCTAAAGACCTGCTTGCCAAGCACAGCCGCATCATCGCCAATATAAGCGTTACCAAAGCATTCAATCGTAAAATTTTCTTTATCCATCGAGCCATTATAATGAAACTCCTTTTAATTTTAGGATAAAATAAGCCAAAAAAGGAGCCAAATGCAAAAAATAGAAATTTTTAGATTTAATGCAAAAAAGGATATTTTGTCATATTTTAAACCATATTTTTTAGAAATTTTAAATTACGCAAACCTTGACGAGCTATTTTTGCATGTTAAAAAAATTGATCCCTATTTTCAGCCAACAACTGGCTTTGTGAAAGTAAATGATGTCGTAGTGAACACTGCTGAACCATTAGAGAATTTATATGAGAAATTTGCAGATAAGCTTGTGATTTCGCCAATTGATGAAAAAAGGGCGGTTTTAGATCTTGAGATAAACGATGACGACTTTTGGGAGAAATTTAAGCCATTTGAGAAATTTTGCGATCAAGCAGACAAAGAATTTTATGCAAGCTTAAAGCCATATTTTTATGCTGATTTTGTGAGAGAATACGAGCCAAATTTTATAGGTGCAGCTGCTATCATACTGGCTCATCATCTTTATAAGAAAGAAAAAAATGATGAGATCATGAGGCTTATCAACAATAAAAATGGTATTTTAATAGCTTGCAAGATTGATGATTTTATCTTTGGCGGAAGCGAAATTTATACCGAAGCGATTAGGTTTTTTAAAGAAATTTTAGGAATAAAAGAGGATGAAACCTTAAAAAATGAGCTTGAAAAGATAAAAAGCTTAGATAAATTTAAAAAGTTTAAAATAGCCGTAAGCGATAAAATCCCCGTAAATTTAGATAAATTTAGAGCAAATTTTATAAATCTAAACAATAAATTTTCTTGTGGATTTGAGCTTTTAAAAGTAAACGAAAAGCTTGCATTTGCATTTGCATTTGCAAGTAAGACCATCTTTAATGCGTTTGATAGCGGGGCTGATTTTTTACTAGCTAGCAATGAGGCTGAGTTTTATATGTTTGACACGCTTTCAAAAAAGCTTGAAAAATTTGCAAACAGAAGCTTGCAGGATTTTTATATTTTAAGAGTTAGCGAACTGATCGAGCTTGAAAATGGCAAAATTCCAGCAAGCTTAAAAGAGCATACGCTAAAAGTAAATCTAGTCTAAAACTAGAGAATTTATTTTTGCAAAGTCGCATTTTGCTCGCTTAAGGCTTCTTCTTTTTCGTCTTCTTGTCTTATCTCATCGTACCTTGCTTTGGCGTTTTCATAAACACCAGCTGGAAGGCTTATGTTTAAATCATCCCTTAAGCTCATCACATCATCACAAGCATTTTGGTAGCCAAGGTCGCAACTTTTCATATAATAACTCACGCCAAGCTCGATATTTGAGTGCTTTTTTAGATCACTATCCATTTGCTCATTTATCTCTTCATTTACAAACATATCGCCCAAAGCCTCGCACGAAAGCACATCTTTTTGCTCACAGCCATCATAGAAAATTTCATACGCAGTTGCGTAATCTCCGGCATTTAGCGCCTCAATACCTCTGTCATAATCATCAATATCAAAGCCAAATACCAAATTTAAAGCTAGGATTAAAAAAACTATCTTTTTCATATAAAGCTCGGTGTGTCATTTGAAAATAGTATGAGATCGCCGGCACGCGTATTTTGAGCTAGAATTTCTTGCATTTTATTTTTATCCTTTAAGATGATGATCTTTGGCTTTATGATGTGCTTTAGTAAAACTTCAGCATTTAGTGAGCTTGTGATGATGACGAGATCGAAAATTTCATTTATCACCTTGGCTAAATTTGCATTTTGCTCTGCATCGCTCTCAACGATACCAGGTGTTAGCAGCACTTTTCTGCCAGCGTAGGTGCTTACAAGCTCGTAGCTTGCGCTCATACCTGAGAAATTTCCATTAAAGCTATCGTCAATTATCAGCTTGCCACCAGCCTCGATCTTGCTTAGGCGGTGCTCGACATTTTTCATCTTAGACAGCGCTTTATTTATCGCCTCATCGCTCATTTTTAGGTATTTTGCCACCCTTATACAAACGGCTAAATTTGTAGCGTTAAATTTGCCAAGTAGCGGCGAAGCGTAGTTTTTGCCATCAAGCATAAATGAAATTCCATCTAAATTTGCATTTATATCTTTTAGGCTCTCATCGTAAATTTCTATATTTTGGCTTGGCTCTTTTTTTGTCGAGCTATGTAAAAATGCTATTTGTAAACGAGCGCTTTGAAGTGCTTCAAGCTTGGTAGAACGGATATTATCAAGTGTTTTAAAATACTCAATGTGTTGCGCGCCGATCTCGCCTACGATGACGATTTGCGGGTTTAGAAATTTTGTGATCTCTAGGATGTCGCCCTTTAGCCTAGCGCCTGCTTCTGCGATGTAAATTTGCGTTTGCTCGCTTAAATTTTCATTGATATCTTTGATGATGCCAGCCATTGTATTTACGCTGCGAGGTGTTTTGTAGCATACAAAGCTATCTTTTAAAATTTCAAATAAAAAATTTTTGATGCTAGTTTTGCCGTAGCTTGCTGTGATCAAGATGATTTTTAGATCTTTATTTGCACCCAGTTTTTTAAGCGCCTTGTTTTTAAATCCTTGAAATTTTATCTTTTCTAAAATTTCACTAAAAAATAGGCTCACAACCAAGACAAAAAGTGGCATCGGAGCTAAAAATGCCCTGTGAATGATAAAATTTAGAGCGTAGTTTAGGATAATAGCACAAGCAAGGATCACAAAAAAGTGCTTGATCCTGCCAGTAAAGACTAGCTTTTTATCAAGTTTTTTGTGCCAAAGATAAAGAGCTGGCAAAAGCGCAAAGTAAAAATAGATAAAAAACCACTTGCCAGTCGTGTAAAATAGCACCAAAGGCACGATGAAGAAAAGGACGTGCCAAGCGGGCTTTGTGAAGTGAAAGAGCACACGCTCAGGCCTATATGAAAACCACTGAAAGCAAGTAATCACATAAAAAGCGAGCGCAAAGATAAATAAAACTGTGCTTATGTTTAAAAATATATTCATCTTATCTCCTCGATACCGCTCTCATCGTCAAGCACGACATTTTTTGCTTCATTTGGCTCAAAATTTATCCCTTTTTCTATCTCTTCGCTTATAAATTTAGCGTGAAGTAAAAAGAAAAAATGATCACCATTAAGCGGAAAAAATGAGCTATTTTTTATGAACTTATGTATGCTCTCTCCGCTTGTTATAGGAGTTGCCTTGTCATTTTCGCCCCAAAATATCAAAGCCTTGCCGCTAAAGCTAGCAAAATTCTTCGTAAAATCCTCATCAACGACGTTTTTTAGGGTCTCATACATCACTCTACTCATACCGCTCACATCTTTTGTGGCAAAGAATTTATAAAATTTTCCAAATCCAAAAAGCTTAAAAATTTTAAAAATAGCGATCTTTGCGCGCACAATAAATGGCTTTTTGACAATTATGCCAGCTGAGCTTAAAAGCACAAGATATTGCGGTCTTAGAAGCGTTGCGACCTTGCCACCAAAGCTATGACCTACGATGATATCTGGCTTTATGTCAAGCTCACCACAGAAATTTTCAACAATTTTTGCATAATCACTTGTTTTTAATGGATCAGTAATTGAGCTTTTACCAAAGCCTGGCATATCGATATAAACATGGCACAGTTCGCTCAAATATGAGCCAAATGCCTTTTTCATTATCTCTTTATTAGCGCCCCAGCCGTGCAAGAAAAGCACTATTTTTTTACATTTTGGATTTACGATCTCGTAGTTTATATCAAACTCATTTGAGCCGTACTTTACCGCCCTACTCGCCATCGTTCTCTCTTTTTTTTGCAGTATAAATGCTCTCAAGCACACTCACTGCTTCGCAAAGGCGCTCATACTCTTCCATATTTAAAAGCACTGCTTCAAATTTATTATTTTTAACAATGACCGCTCTTTTTAATTCATTAGCTCCCACACGAGAGAGCACTGAACTAAAATTTCTAACCACTTCAGTTGCTGTATAAATTTCATCTTTTGTAAAAGTTACCATTGTCGCTCTTTATGTAAAATTTTACGTAAAATATCACAAACTACTTTATAATCTACTAAATGGTCTAAATTTTCCCGCGACCTTTTACTGAAGTGATCGAGTTTATAAAGCTATAATCGATCTTTATATTACGCTCTCTTGGAAGTGAGTTTGCAAGAGCATTTAAAGTGCTCTCAAAATCTTCAAATAGGTAGTTTGCAAGGCTTCCTGGATTTGGATTTATCTCATTTAGATAGACCTCATCATCTATCACAAAAAAGTCGCATCTAATGATCGCTCCATCAAATCCACAATCATAAATTTTTGAAAAGTTAAATTTAAGCTTTTGCTTTAGCTCTTCAGAAATTTCAGCCTCTTTTACCTTGTTTTCATTTGAAAAGCTAAGATATTTTTGCTCGTAGTCAAGAAATTCTTTCTTTTTTGGCTCTTCGATGATAGAAAATTTTATCTTCCCATCTATCTTACAGCCTGCAAGGTTGTACTCTTTTACTCCCTTTATAAAAGGCTCGACAAGCACATCCTTATCAAACTCAAATGCTACGTCTTTTGCATAAGCTAGCTCACTGGCGTCATGCACTATGTTTACACCAATGCTGCTTCCAAGTCTTGCTGGCTTTAAGATAATAGGATAGTGAAATTTTGGCTCACTTTGACGAGTTAGCATCTCATAGTCAAGCGCCTTTACGCCAGCTTTTTGCGCTAGAAATTTAGTAAGCTCTTTGTTGTAGCTAAGCGCACTTACTTCAAGCCTTGGACCTATATATTTTATGCCGTAAAAGTCAAAAAGTGCCGCTATCTTGCCATCTTCGCCGTCCATGCCGTGGATCAAATTTATAATGACATCGCACTCTACTTTTTTATCGCCAAAAAGAGAGTGTATGAAAAATCCGCCTTTAGATAAAATGAGCTTTTTTGAATTTTTGTACTTGCCTGAGCTAAAGAAATTTGCTCTCATATCTTTCTCTTCGATAAGATAAAAATTTCTATTTGCGTCACAAAATATAAATTTTAGCTCTTGTTTTAGGACATTTTTTAAAACTATCGCACTAACTATGCTTATCTCATGTTCATAGCTCTTTGCTCCAAATATCACGCCTAAATTCATCTTTTTAATCCTTATCCTAATTTCTTTAATGCTTCTTTTATAAGATCACTCGTATTTTCACTCTTACACTCAGGCAAAATTTTTACTATCTTCTCACGTTTAAAGCCAAGCGCCTCAAGTGCCAAAAGTGCCTCATTTTGATAGCTTGGCACACTCTCGTCACTTATTAGCTTTGCGTCGCTTAGCTCGGCTATAATGCGTCTAGCAGTCTTTGGTCCGATGCCTGGCACGCTTTTAAAAGTGTCAGCGTCGCCGCTTATTATGGCGTTTGTAAATGCCTGTGAGCTAAGACTTGAGCAAACTGCCATAGCCGTACTTGCCCCTATTCCATTTAGCTTTATTAGCATCTCAAACATCTTTTGCTCATTTGCGTCTAAAAAGCCGTAAAGTAAATTTGCATCCTCTCTTATGATCTGCGTTATGGTAAGCTCGACTTTTTCGCCCTTGCTAAGCTTGGCTGAGCAAAAAAGTGAGATAAAAATTCCATAACTTACGCCGCTATTTGTCTTAAGTATCACAAATGCGGGATCTTTTTTGCTGACAATACCTTCGATCGCTTTTATCATCATTTAACCTTTTATTCTTAAAAATTTGTATCTGTGTAGTCTTCTAATTTATTTGACTTTTTGATCTTATACTCAGCCTCATCGCCATCGCCGATCTTCTCTAAAGTAATAGCATGAGCGGTTTCATTTTGCTTTGAGATATAAGTGACATTTTGTGGAGGATCAACGATAACAAATCTAATCTCATTTAATTCAACCCAGTTGCCTCTATTTATCACTTTTGCAGAAAATATTCCATTTTGCATGATCTCAAGCTCATCTTTTAGAGTAGCTAATAAATCTTTTTTATCTCTAAAAATTTTTAGCAAAGTGTTGTATTCATTGACTAGACCTTGATACTCTTTTAGCTTTTTCATAAAGGTAACTGGCGGTATCACTTTAGCTTTTGAGAGCTCTTCTACCTTTGCTTTTATGGTATAAATCGAGTCTTTATTTTCATTTATGATATTTTTCTTTGTTTCAATATTTTTTAGAAGCGAAGCAAGCTCTGCTTTTGTATATTCGATCTTATTTAATTGCTCTTGCGTAGCCTCCGCACTTTCAGGCATTTTACTGGTATCGATTATAAATTTATTGTCAGTGCCTCTTAGATATCTTACGTCTATTAAGTGTGAAGCTGTGATAGTGCAGTTTGAGCCAAGCGTATTTATTTGGATATTTTGAGCGGTTATAGAGCCACCAACGACGCTATTTATCTTAACCCTTTTTGCTACGACATTTCCGCCTTCTAGCCTATCTATCTCGACATTTTCAGCTTCAACCTTACCGATATGGATAGAAATTTTTGCATTCTTTGCATAAATTTTAGCCTTTTGGTGTGTCTGACCGCCGATTATTACTTCATTTGCTTTAACCATCGCATTTGCACCGACATTTCCTTTTACCTCGATCTCGTCAGCCTCCACGATGATACCAGTACCGATGGCATCTTTTATAGTGTCAGTTTCTCTAACCACCAAAGTCACATTTGTATCAGTGCCTGCTTGAATAGAGCCAGTTGTTTTAAAATTTGCTTCATTTATCTCTATGCGCTCTTCAATATCAAATGAGCCATTTTTCTCAACTACATATCCTGATTTTTTAGCGATGTATATTATGCTATCGTCATTTTCTACTCTCTCTATATTTTCGCTTATACTTATCTCTTTGCCAGTATCTTCTTTTGGCTTTTCTACTGCTAATAATTTACCCCTCGCATCACGGCCATTTTGCCCTTCGTGAGACTTTTTCTCTTCCATTATCACTTCATCTTGTGCCACGCCAAAAACAAAACCTCTATCAGCGTAATCAACCTTATCTTCTTCTTTTATTGCATCAAGTTTATCTTTGTAGTAGTAAAGTATCTTTGCATCGGTAGCTTTTTTTGGATTTATACCTTGTGTTATATTTAGCATGTAGTCTTTATCAAGTTCGCCCTTTACATGCACAACCGAGGCGATTTGTTTTAACTCATCTTTTAGTTTGCCGATCCTTATACCTATTAAAATTTGAGCTTTCATAAGCTGTTTGGCGATGTATTCAAAAAGTTTATCTTCGTAATGCTGTTCGTATTCACAATCTTTTGTGGCTTTTACCTTTGCGACTACTTTTGTAACCGTTGAATTTACACCGATTTCTATCTTTGGAAGCTTTGGTACAGCATTTAGCCTAACATCAAAAAATTCCACGTCATAGACCTGCTCGATCTCTAGTGTCTCGTCAAGATAAAAAGCATTATCATCAAAAAAGTCTAAATTTTCTTCAGGGACAAAAACTGGCTCTTCATTATCTTTATTTTTATAATAAGTCAAAATGTCTAAAATTTTAAAATCTATAAATTCTACCGGTACGCTGTGTTGCTTGCTTAATTCTTTAAGCGATATATAAGGTGTTGAAGTTTGAATTTGTGTTGGTGGTAAAAATCTCTCGTTTTCTTGCACGTTTTCGCTCAAATTTGATCCATTTCACATAAATTTTTGGCTCTTATTATCTCTAAAATTTTATTAAATTTGGGTTATGTAAGCTTTAAAGCATCTTTTGTTACTATTGCGTTTTAAATTTTTACTAGGCAGGCGATGTTTATAAAAGGCTTTTTTTCAAACTCGGTTGGCATTATGGTTTCAAGAATTCTTGGACTTATAAGAGACCTTTTAACAGCTTCTATCCTTGGAGCTGGCATATTTAGCGATCTTTTTTTTATCGCTTTTAAAATCCCAAATTTATTTCGCCGTATCTTTGGCGAGGGCGCCTTTACGCAGGCATTTTTACCAAATTTTACAAATAGCAAGAAAAAAGCGATCTTTCAGGCTGAAATTTTCATCAAATTTCTACTTTTTATAGGCGTTTTGACACTTTTTGTAAATTTATTTACGCCTTATTTTATAAAGATCATCGCAAGCGGTCTGAGTGAACAAAATATCACAGATGCAGTGCCACTTGTGCGCATAAATTTCTACTATCTAGCCCTTGTTTATATCGTCACTTTCATAGGTGCACTGCTTCAGTATAAAGGGCACTTTGCAACGACTGCGTTTTCTACTGCACTGCTAAATTTAGCCATGATCGCATCGCTACTTTTAGCTCGTGGCAAGAGCGAGAGCATGGTCGCACTTTATCTTAGCTTTGGCGTCGTTGCAGGCGGAGTTTTGCAAGTCTTTGTTCATCTACTGGCAATGAAATTTAACAGCCTAAATAGAGCCTTTTGGGGAGGCTTGAAGGGATATTTTAAGGGCAAAAGAGCCTCGACAAAGGGCTTTTTTGTAAATTTCTACCACGGCTTACTTGGCTCAAGTGCGATGCAAATAAGCGCATTTATGGACACTTGGCTGGCTAGCTTTTTGGTAAGCGGCTCGATAAGCTATCTCTTTTATGCAAATAGAATTTTTCAGCTCCCGCTTGCCATCTTTGCGATCGCACTCTCTCAGGCACTTTTCCCTAAAATCACTAGGCTTTTAAAGCAAAAAGACGAAGCAAACGCCCTAGTTTGGACGAAAAAGAGCTTTTATCTGCTCCTTTGCGCCCTGCTAGCCGCCACGATCGCAGGTGTGGTTTTGAGCGAATTTATCATCTGGCTCTTGTTTGAGAGGGGAAATTTCACAAGGGCAAACACGCTTGAGTGTGCCAAGGTGCTAAGTGCCTATTTAGTGGGGCTCACGCCATTTGGACTAGCTAAAATTTTCTCACTTTGGCTTTATGCAAATATGAAACAAAAAGATGCAGCAAAAATTTCTATCATCTGTCTTGTGACAAATTTGATCCTAGCTGTCATTTTGATGCAGAAATTTGGAGCAGCTGGCCTTGCATTTGCAAGCTCGCTTGGGGGATTTTTACAGCTTGTTTTATACATAAGAGCCTTTGGAGCTAAGAGATTTTTAGCTATAATCGAGCCTAAATTTATAGTCGCTATCGCTGCTGCAGCGGTTTTGCTCTATTTTGGTTTAACATTTTTAAAGGATACATTTAATGCGAATTTTTGATACTTCTAAAAGAGAAAAAGTAGAATTTAGCCCGATAAAAGAAGGTGAAGTTAGCATATATCTGTGCGGTCCAACGGTCTATGACGACGCGCATTTGGGACATGCAAAGTCAGCCGTTAGCTTTGATCTTTTAAGAAGGGCATTAAAAGCGCTTGGCTACAAGGTAAAATTTGCAAGAAACTACACCGATATCGACGATAAAATTTTAAACAAAATGGCACAAACCGGCCAAAGCCTAGAAGAGATCACAAACAAATATATAGAGCATTATGAGAGCGATATGAAGGCTCTAAACGTGCTTGATCCAGACTTTAAGCCAAAGGCTACGCAGTGCTTGGAGGCGATCATTGGCTACATCGAACTGCTTATGCAAAAAGGGGCGGCGTATAAAACCAGTGATGGAATTTACTTTGATACGAGCAAGGATAGTGGATATTTTAGCATTAGCGGCAAGGATAATAACACTGATCTTATTGCACGCGTGGCAAGTTTTGGTGAAAAAAGAGATGAAAAAGACTTTGTGCTTTGGAAATTTGACGAAAAATGGTATGAGAGTCCATTTGGCAAGGGTCGTCCTGGCTGGCACACTGAATGTGTGGCTATGATAAGAGAATTTCTAAGCGATAAAGCAAATGAAGAATTTGAGATCGACATCCACGCTGGTGGCATCGACCTACTCTTTCCGCACCATGAAAATGAAGCTAGCCAATGCAGATGTGCTTATCACAAGAATTTAAGCAAATACTGGATGCATAACGGCTTTATAAAAGTAAATAACGAAAAGATGAGCAAGAGCCTAAATAACAGTTTTTTCGTAAAAGATGCGCTACAGTACGTACATGGTGAAGTGCTTAGATTTTATCTGCTTACGAGTCATTACAGAGCGCACTTTAACTATTCAGATGAGGATCTAAGCGCTTCTAAAAAGAGGCTTGATAAAATTTATCGCCTCAAAAAAAGAGTCGATGGCGTGCAAGCAGGTGCTGTAGCAGGTGCTGTAAATGAAAGCTTTAAAAATGAGCTACTTGAAGCACTAAGTGATGATCTAAACGCTTCAAAAGCACTTGCAAGTGTTGATGAGTTTATAAAAGCAGCAAATGAAAGGCTTGACACAAATCCAAAAGATAAAGTCTATAAGTCCGAAATAGTGGCAAATTTAGAGCTGATAAGTGAAATTTTAGGCATTGCTAGCACAGATTATGTGGAGTATTTTCAATTTGGTGTAAGTGATGAGCAAAAAGAGCACATCCAAAGACTTCTTGATGAGCGCGCGATAGCCAAAAAAGAGAGAAATTTTGCAAGGGCTGATGAGATAAGAGATGAGCTTTCCAGCCTAAATATCTCTATCATGGATACGCCAAATGGCGCAGTTTGGGAGAAAAATAATGAATAACTTTGGCTTAAAAGATGTGCTAAAACGCTTTGGCCCATATTTTAAAGACTACATTCCACACTTTATCATAGCCTTCATCGGCATGGCTCTCGCAAGTGGCGGAACAGCAGTCAGTGCGTATCTAGTGGAGCCTGTATTAAATAAAATTTTCGTTGAAAAAAACGAAACATTGCTTTATATGCTGCCATGTGCGATTATTGCTATTTATGTGTTAAAAAATATAGGAACCTTTATGCAGGCCTATTTTACGGCATATATCGGACAAGATACGATTAGGAGATTTCGCGAAAAGCTAGTCGGACACCTCATAAATTTAGATATGGACTTTTTTAACACCTTTAGAACTGGCGAGCTAATAAGTAGAACTATCAACGACATCGACCGCATAAGATCGATAGTCTCAAGCATGATACCTGAATTAGCGAGGGAATTTATAACGATCATTGGCCTACTTTGTGTAGTCATATATCAAAGCCCAAAGCTAGCGTTTTTTGCACTTGTAGTTATGCCAATAGCGATTTATCCGATTTCTCGTCTTGCAAAAAAGATGAAGAAAATTTCCAAAAAGTCACAAGAAAAGACGTCTGATATCACTTCAGCTTTGAGTGAAATTTTTACAAATATCGAGATAATAAAGGCAAATAACGCCCAAAAATACGAGCATTCACGCTTTGTTGATGAAAATAATAAATTTTT
This sequence comes from Campylobacter concisus, assembly GCF_002913945.1. GTDB lineage: Bacteria > Campylobacterota > Campylobacteria > Campylobacterales > Campylobacteraceae > Campylobacter_A > Campylobacter_A concisus_P. The sequence goes on from NZ_POZK01000022.1 coordinate 50,200, forward strand.
TAAACTAAATCTTAAAACCGTAAAAATTGAGCAGGTAGTAAGCCCGCTAATGGAGACGATAGGCTCTATTGGTGTCGCAGCCGTTATCATCGTAGGTGGCAAAGATGTTATTGATGGTAACATAAACATGGGTGCTTTCTTTTCGTTTTTAACTGCACTTTTTATGCTCTACACTCCACTAAAGCGCATCGTAAATATATACAACAAGATGCAAGACGCCGTTGCTGCAAGCGAGAGAACCTTTTTCTTGATGGATAAAGTAAGCGAGATAAAAGATGGCGAAAAAGAGCTAAGTGAAGAGATAAAACTTATCAAATTTAACAATGTCTGCCTAAACTACGGCGACAAAGAGGTCTTAAAAGGTATAAATTTAGAGGCTAATAAGTCAGAATTTATAGCCCTCGTTGGCTCAAGTGGCGGCGGAAAAACCTCACTCATGAATTTGCTCATGAGATTTTACGACGTAAATAGCGGCGAAATTTTAATAAATGATACAAATTTAAAAAATATCAAGATCCACTCACTTCGCCAAAATATCGGCCTTGTAACACAGCGTGTCTATATCTTTAACGACACAGTTGCTAAAAACGTAGCTTATGGCAGAGAATTTAACGAAGATGCCGTGATAAACGCTCTCAAGCTAGCCAATGCCTATGAATTTGTAAGCAAGCTTGATGATGGCATAAATACTATCTTAAACGAATTTGGTACCAACCTCTCAGGCGGTCAAAGACAGCGTATCGCCATAGCTAGAGCGCTTTATCAAAACCCGCAAATTCTCATCTTTGACGAGGCCACTTCAGCACTTGATAACGAGAGCGAAAAAGAGATCACAAAGGCGATAAACAACCTCAGAAGCAAAAAGATCATCTTTGTCATCGCTCACCGCTTAAGCACTGTTGAAAATGCCGATAAGATCGCAGTTTTGAGCGATGGCAAGATCATTGATAGTGGAAGCGACGAGGAGCTTAGCAAGAGAAATGAAATTTATGCAAGACTTAAGGGCAAAGCCTTAGTTTAAGGCGATTTTTGCTAAGATTTGCAGAAATTTTTAGGCATTTTAAAGAGGTTAAAATGAGCTTAAACTACGATACTTTAAAATCTATTTTTTTTAAATTTGACCCTGAAACTGCCCACAAGATCGCTGAAGTCGCGATGGTTGGGGCAAATAAAATCTTCCCTGGCTCGCTAAGCTTTTTAGCGCACAAATGCGTGGTCGATGACAATGCACTAAAACAAAATTTATTTTCAAGCACTTACCACAACCCAGTTGGCATAGCTGGCGGCTTTGATAAAAACGCCACGATGTTTGAGGCGCTAACAGCCCTTGGTTTTGGGCACTTAGAATTTGGCACATTTACACCAAAACCGCAGCCTGGCAACGACAAACCAAGACTTTTTAGACTCATAGATGAAGAGAGTATCCAAAACGCGATGGGTTTTAACAACGACGGCTGTGAGGCTATCAAAAATAGAGTAAAAAAGATCTATCCTTTCACCATACCAATCTGGGCAAACATCGGCAAAAATAAGGTCACACCAAATGAAAATGCGATAAAAGACTATGAAATTTTAGTAAAAGAATTTAGTGAAATTTGCGACACATTTGTCATAAACGTCTCATCGCCAAATACTCCAAATTTGAGAGCCTTGCAAGATGAGAGCTTCATAAAAGAGCTTTTTAGTGTCATTTTATCACTTACCAAAAAACCAATCATCTTCAAAATCGCTCCAGATATGAGTCACGAAAATGCGATCAGGCTTTGTAGTTGCGCGGTAGAAAATGGCGCTAGCGGCGTGCTTGTCTCGAATACAAGCGTTGATTACACACTTTCTCACTCGTCAAATTTAAAGGATTTTGGCGGACTAAGTGGCAAGGTGATCGCTCAAAAGTCCAAAGAGATCTTTAAAGCCGTGGCAGACGAACTTTATGGCAAGACGACGCTTATCGCATGTGGCGGCATAGATAGCGGTGCAGAAGCATATGAACGCATAAAAATGGGAGCAAATTTAGTGCAAATTTTTACAAGCTTTATCTTTAAAGGGCCGATGATCACAAGAGATATAAATTTAGAAATTTTAGAACTTTTAAAAAGAGATGGCTTTGCCTCTATTAGCGAAGCGGTCGGCATAGATGTTAAAAAATAAAAGGCAAAAGATTGATAAAATTTAATAAATTTAAACTAGAAAACGGACTTGAAATTTATCACGTACCAGTAAATCCTGGTTCAAAAGTGATAAGCGTCGATGTCTTTTACAAAGTTGGCTCAAGAAACGAAGTGATGGGCAAAAGTGGTATCGCCCACATGCTAGAGCATCTAAATTTCAAATCAACTAAAAATTTACGTGCTGGCGAATTTGACGAGATCGTAAAGGGTTTTGGTGGCGTAAATAACGCAAGTACGGGCTTTGACTACACCCACTACTTTATAAAAGCTTCAAATGAAAATTTAGACAAAACGCTTGGTCTTTTTGCTGAGCTTATGAAAAATTTAAGCCTAAAAGACAAAGAATTTCAACCAGAGCGAGACGTAGTGCACGAAGAGCGCAGGTGGCGAACAGACAACAATCCTATGGGATATCTCTACTTTAGGCTCTACAACCACGCATTTATCTACCATCCATACCACTGGACGCCGATAGGCTTTATAAAAGATATCGAAAACTGGAACATTAGCGACATAAAAGAATTTCACACTACATACTATCAACCAAAAAATGCCATTTTGATGATAAGTGGCGACATCGACAAGGATGAGGCATTTAAGCTAGCTAAGAAAAATTTTAGTGGCATAAAAAATAAAAGAGCCATCCCAAAAACTCACTGTAAAGAACCTGAGCAAGATGGGGCTAGAAGAGCCATTATCTACAAAGATAGCCAAACACAAATGCTAGCGATCGCTTACAAAATCCCAAATTTTAAACACGCCGATCAAGTAGGTCTAAATGCGATCAGTGAATATCTAGCTACTGGCAAAAGCTCGGTTTTACAGCAAAAATTAGTCGATGAGCTAATGCTTGTAAATCAAATTTACGCTTATAATATGAGCTGTGTTGATGAAAATTTATTTATATTTTTAGCAATTTGTAACCCGGATGTCGAGGCAACTGCAGTTGAGGCTGAAATTTTAAAGATTATAGAGGATATTAAAAACAAACCTATCGACAAAAACGATGTTTTGCGAGTTAAAAATTTAATCAAAAGCGACTTTATCTATTCGTTTGAAAGTGCAAGTAAGGTTGCAAATTTATACGGCTCGTACCTTGCTAGAGGCGATATAAAGCCACTTTATGAACTTGAAAAAAGTATCGATAAAATTGATGCAAAACTTTTAAAAGATATAGCAAATAGATATTTTAATGAAAAAACTAGCACGACAATAATTTTAAAAAAGGAATAAATGTGGAAAATTCGCTTCAAGGTGCGATGACAGCACTCATTACGCCATTTAAAAATCAAAAATTAGACGAAGCTGGCTTTGAGAAACTGATAAAAAGACAGATAAAACATGGCATCGATGTAGTCGTACCAGTAGGAACCACTGGCGAGAGTGCAACTCTAACTCATGATGAGCATAGAATTTGTATCGAAATAGCTGTTAATGCATGCAAAGGTACAGACGTCAAAGTGCTTGCTGGTGCTGGTAGCAACGCCACTCACGAGGCTATTGGTATCGCTAAATTTGCCCAAGCTCATGGTGCTGATGGCATCCTTTCAGTTGCGCCTTATTACAACAAACCAACGCAAGAAGGACTTTATGAGCATTACAAGGCCATTGCGAATAGCATTGAAATTCCTGTGCTTCTTTATAATGTCCCTGGCAGAGTTGGCGTGGATATCTTGCCATCTACCGTTTTTAGGCTTTTTAAAGAGTGTAAAAATATCTACGGTATCAAAGAGGCTACAGGCAGTATCGATAGATGCGTAGATCTGCTAGCTCACGAGCCAAATTTAGTAGTCATTAGCGGCGAAGATGCGATCAACTATCCTATCATATCAAATGGGGGCAAAGGCGTTATCTCAGTTACTGCAAACCTCTTGCCAGATCAAATTTCACAGCTTACGCACCTTGCAATGAACGAAGAATACAAAAAAGCAAAACTAATAAACGACAATCTATACACGATAAATAAAACACTCTTTTGCGAAAGCAATCCGATACCAATCAAAGCAGCGATGTATTTAGCCGGACTCATCGACTCTTTGGAGTACCGCTTGCCACTTTGCAAACCAAGTAAAGAGAATTTTAAAAAAATCGAAGAAGTAATAAAAAATTATGAAATAAAGGGATTTTAATGAAGGACACACTAAACGAATTTAAAGGTAAAACGCTAGTTATCAGTGGCGGCACTAGAGGTATCGGTAGAGCCATAGTTGAAGAATTTGCAAAAGCTGGCGTAAACATAGCATTTACCTATAACTCAAACGAAGAGCTTGCAAAAGAGCAGGCAAAAGAGCTTGAGGCTACTTACAAGATAAAAGCAAGAGCCTACGCGCTAAATATCCTCGAGCCAGAGACTTATAAAGAGCTATTTTTAAAGATAGACGAGGACTTTGATAGGATTGATTTTTTTATATCAAATGCAATTATTTCAGGTCGCGCAGTAGCTGGCGGATACACTAAATTTATGAAGCTAAAACCAAGAGGCATAAACAATATCTTTACAGCAACAGTAAATGCCTTTGTCGTAGGCACCCAAGAAGCTGCAAAACGTATAGAAAAAGTTGGTGGCGGCAGTATCATCAGCCTATCATCGACTGGAAATTTAGTATATATCGAAAACTACGCAGGTCATGGCACAGCAAAAGCAGCCGTTGAAGCCATGGCAAGATACGCTGCGACCGAGCTTGGCGAGAAAAATATCCGTGTAAACGTCGTAAGTGGCGGCCCTATCGAGACAGATGCACTAAGAGCCTTTACCAACTACGAAGAGGTGCGCGATATGACAGCAAAGCTTAGCCCGCTAAACCGCATGGGACAGCCGACTGACCTAGCCGGAGCATGTCTATTTTTATGCTCGTCTAAGGCTAGCTGGGTGACTGGACATACATTTATAATAGATGGCGGCACGACTTTTAAATGAGAGTGAAATTTCTAAGCATAAAGGCATATTTGTGAGTTTAAATTTACCAAATGCGTTGGCATTTTTTAGGATATTGCTAGCTCCGCTTATGTTTTTTATGCTCGTAAATGCGCCAGAAATTTTTACGCAAATTCATATAAGCTGGATAAACTACTTCGCAGCCCTCATCTTTGTGATCGCCTCGGTGACCGACTTTTTTGACGGCTACATCGCTAGAAGCTGGGATCAAAAGACCAAGCTTGGCGCCATCCTTGACCCACTAGCTGATAAGATGCTAATTCTTGCTGCATTTTTGGGTCTCATGATGCTTGGCAGAGCGAGCGCTTGGGCTGTTTATCTTATCTTGATAAGAGAGTTTTTTATAACTGGCTTTCGTGTCGTGATGGCAAGTGATGGCGTCGAAGTCGCAGCTTCGATGGCTGGCAAGGTAAAAACAGTCTCGCAGATGTTTGCGGTTGGATTTTTGCTGATGAGCTGGCCTGGTGGCGAGCTTTTGCTATGGATAGCTGTTGCGCTTACGCTTTATTCTGGATTTGAATACGTCTTTGCCTATGTAAAAGCGATGAAAAAGAGTTAAATTTGAGCTACGACCTGCAAGAGATTATTTTAGAACGCACTGCAATTTTAGAGCCAGCGCTACAAAAACAAGCAAAAAAACTAAATCAAAAGATCATCAACACAAATTTCTATCACGATGCTAAAAATTTAGAAAAGATCGGCGGTGTGATCAGCCCTGAGCTAAACGAATTTTTACTAAGCTGCGCTTTAGAATACGACAAAACCCATGCAGATAAATTTGATACGTTTGATAACGACATAGAGACTTTGCGTGGCATTTGGAGCGCGATGAGCTTTTCAAAAAGCCCTGACATTTTAGACTATCTAAGCATGCAAGCTACTCGCTCGGTATCGCACCGCTCGTTTGCCCACAGATACATCTTTGAAATTTTACGCTTGCAAGAGAAGGCCGGTCGTTCGCATCCGCTGCTTGCAAAGCTTTATGACTATTATGATAGCTTGCAAGCAAAACTGCCTATATATGAGCTTTTGCGCCGTATAGGCGTGAGTCCTACTGATCCTTATGATTTTAATATCTCGCTAAATGCTGTAAATTTTGGCTACTGGTTTAGCAATCAAGGCTTAAGTGATGAGGGGTTAGCCAGTAAATTTCACTTAGAAATTCGCCTTTTTGCACCATTTGTGTATGATCACACATTTGAGATAGAGCTTAGAAACGACGCTGTGCCAAGGGCTAGAATAAATTTTAACGATGATGGCATGAGCTTTTTGCAAGAGCTGCCAAAAGATATTTTGCCCCGCCCTGATATTTTAAATTTAGAGCCTTTCATTGATCAAGTAAAGTCACGTTTTGATTTGAAATTTGACCTAGATGATAAAGACAAAACTTATTTTAGCCTCAGCAAAGGGCTAAATAGAGCCAAAACACTCTCTTGGCTAAGAGAAATTTTCGCCTAGATGGCAAGGCAAATTTGAGAGTAAATTTATAAACTTTGGCTAAAATCTCATCAATTTTTTCAAAAAAAGGTAAGTTTTGAAAGGCATTTTCTTCACACTAGTCCTGCTTTGCCTTGGGCTTTATGCGTATTCGTTTTATTTTTTAGTGACTGTTTTGGCCATTAGTTTTCTTATATTTTTTCACGAGCTTGGCCACTTTTTGGCAGCAAGAACGCTTGGCGTAAAGGTAAACACCTTTAGTATTGGATTTGGCGAGAAAATTTACACCAAAAATATTGGCGGCACCGACTACTGCCTAAGCGCAATCCCACTTGGCGGATACGTACAGCTAAAAGGTCAAGACGATACCGACCCAAAAGCTAAAAACTACGACGCGGACAGCTACAACGTGCTAAGCCCTATAAAGCGAATTTACATCCTCTTTGCTGGACCATTTTTTAACTTTATCTTAGCATTTTTTATATACATTTTGCTTGGATCTATCGGAGTTGAAAGACTTGCACCAAGTGTAGGCCACATAGCTGAAGGCTCGGCAGCTGCGAGCGCTAGACTAGCTAAAAATGATAAAATTTTAGCAATAAATGGCGTAAAGATAAACGAGTGGGATGAGATCAGTAAAAATGTAAAGCTTGAGCCAAGCACCATTTTGATAGATCGCAACGGCTCGCAAATGACTATAAATTTAACACCAAAGATAGGCGAGACGATAAATCTATTTAATGAAAAGGTGCAGCGACCATTGATCGGAATTTCTCCAAATGGCGAAGTGGTGAAAATTTATCACACAGGTTTAGAGAGCCTAAAATTTGCTTTTGGCGAGACCATAGAGGCTTCAAAGCTTATCTTTAAAAGCTTTGAAAAGCTAGTCGTTGGAGATGTGCCACTAAAAGAGGTCGGTGGTATCGTGCAGATCGCTGATGTTACTTCAAAAGCCGCAAAAATAAGTCTTGGCGTACTTTTGACGATCGTCGCTTTAATCTCAGTAAATTTAGGTATTTTAAATTTATTCCCCATCCCAGCGCTTGACGGCGGACACATACTTTTTAACCTGTATGAACTAATTTTTAGACGCGAGGTAAATGAGCGAGTGCTTGTTACTCTTACCTACTGCGGCTGGGCGCTACTGCTTGGCATAATGGTGCTTGCGACTTTTAATGACATTATAAGATTAAGCGGAGGTTTATGATGATAGTTTTAAAAGAACTACTAGAAAAGATCGAAAATTTAAGCAAAGACGTGACGCTAATTGCTGTTAGCAAAAATGTCACAAGTGCTGAAGTAAGAGAGCTTTACGCGCAAGGGCAAAGAAATTTTGGCGAAAATAGAGTCCAAGAGCTAGCCAAAAAAGAGCTAGAACTGCAAAATTTTACTGATATAAAATGGCATATGATCGGCCGCTTGCAAAATAACAAAATAAATCAAATGGTAAGCCTAAAGCCCACACTTTGGCAAAGCTGCGATAGCTTTGAAAGGGCCGTAGAGGTCGATAAAAGACTCGACTACAAGCTAGACACCTTGCTTCAAATAAACTCGGCTGATGAAGATACAAAGCAAGGTGTAAGCGTAGCAAATGCGGTAGAAATTTATGAGCGTATCCAAAGCGAGTGCAAAAATATAAATTTAAAAGGTGTGATGAGTATCGGAGCGCATGTGGATGAGCCAAAAGAGATTCAAAAGAGCTTTGAACTAACTTATAAAATTTACGAGAGTCTAAGGCCAAAAGGTGCAGTTATATGCTCGATGGGTATGAGTAGTGACTTCGAGCTAGCGATAAAATGCGGCTCAAATATGATCCGCCTTGGGACAATGCTTTATTTGTAATTTTATCGCTTTTGCCTAATTTGTCACTATTGCTGGAGACTGATAAATTTTTACTAAATTAATGTTTAGCGTCAGCCAAAACTAGAGCGAAAAGTACTTTTACGCCAGCTTTTTCTAGAGTATTTCTAGCCTCAAGTATCGTTGTACCAGTGGTTACGATATCATCTACCAAAATAACTGGCGCAGTGATCTTTTTTAGGATTTTAAAATTTCTTGGATTATTTTGTCTAAATTGCAAATCCTTGCCACTATAGCTGATCTTACTGGTTGCGTGCAGTGCATGAAATATGGGCTTTAGATTTTTAGCCCTTAGCTCATTTGCCAAAATGGCCGTGTGCGAGTAGCCGTGATGCACTCTATCATCTATCGGCAGAGCATAGACTTTCTCCGGTAAGCTAAAGCTTTTAGCAAATTGATTAAATGCAAATTTAGCTAAGTTTTTATATATAAAATATCCGTGCATTTGGTGCTTGGAGTGGATGAGTTCTTTTATTTCAGAGTAGCCGTAAAAGCTATAAATTTTAAAGCCCTCTAGTTCTCTTACTATCGGGCTTAGCTCGCTTAAAATTTGTGAGCAAATTTTACAAAATGTATTTAGCGTAAAGCTCTTGCAAAACGCACAAAACATTAGCTATTTAAAATAGCAATTGCAGTGCGTTTGATGGCATCATTTATGATCTCAGTTAAGAATGATTTAAATGCTCCACCTGTGGGAATTAACTCAAATTTGGTTTGATTATTTGAAATATTTTTAACGATACTTTGATCGCCTTTTTGGATCTTAAGTGTAATCTTAATATTACCTTTTGTATTATCAGTACCGTATCCGCTCATATTTGCTTCAAACTCGTTGATAAAAATTTCAACTAAAACGCCACCCATGCCATTTACATTTGCACCGCGCGCCATAAGCTCTTTTTTGAGCGAATCACTAAAATAAGTAGCAAGATCGTTTTGAAGCACGACATATTCTTTTACGGTACCTTTGCTATCAGTGATCGTAGCAATGGTACTTTTATTTTTGCGGTTATCATGCACTGCGCTTATGTAGGCCTCAAAGCCGCTATTTTGCTGGCTCGCAGCAGCCTTATATGGATCAAATGCGACAACACTTTGACTTGGTGCACAACCAGTTAAAAATAAAACAAAAAGTCCAAAAATAGCTAAAAATTTAAATTTATTCATCGTTTTTCCTTTTAAAGTTTAGTGATCTCATCGGCTACTTTTATCGCAGCTTGTTTAACTAAAAGTGCGATAAAAAAGTCAAACTGACCAGACTCTGACGCTTCTAGCTTCTCCACATGGTGCCTAGTCGAGATAGGTAACGTTTTTTTGAAATTTATATTTGAAAGAATAAGAAGCCCATTTAGATGTCCATTTAAAATTTCTGAACTTCCTGAGTAGCTTCCTCTAAGCTCGTCAAATCTAAAATCAAGCCTATATGTGTAAGGCGATGTTTGAGTATCGACAACAACGATCCCGCGAGAATTTAACTCACGCTGCAAAAACATGTAAAAAAGCACTTCAAGGCGTGGGTTTGAGTTAAAAACTGCAGTATTTCCTTCAACACCTGTGTAATATATCGATCTTGCACTACTTCTAGCATCGACGATCCTGTGGAAATAAACCTTTTTTAATCCAACATTAGTATCGATCATATTTTTTTCCAAGCAGCAGTTTATTGCTACATCACTTTTGTATTTAACACCATTTATAAAAAGACCATCGCCCCTGCCTTTACAAGCACTGCAATCAGCCGGTATCCTCATAACCTCTTCAAAATACATCTTATCTTCGCTGTTTATGCTCGCACTTTGCACGCCATCTATTCCCTCACACGATAGACAAAGGCTAGCTTTAGCCACGCAGCCAGTTAGAAAGATAGCTGCAAAAACTGCCAATAATGTCGTTCTTAGCATTTTACTTCCTTTTGCTCTTTTTGTTTTTTGCGGAGATTTTTCACACTCTCTCCTGCTATACCGTAATTATTAGTGTCTATCTCGTCGATGATAACAACGGTATTTTGAGCGCTTCTACCTAAAATTTCGCTTATTAGCTTTGTAACTCCGCTTATCATCTTCTCTTTTTGCTCCACACTTGGGCTATCACCCTCTTTTGTCACACAAATTTTCACAAATGGCATATGCTTCCTTTTTTGTAAATTTAGCATTTAAATTTTAATCAAAATCTATCCACTAAAATAAGATACTTGCTGCGGCAGTATCGCCACCTCGAAATAAGGCGAAATATTTTGTGATGATTTTGAAAGCTGTGACGTGAAATTTTGGCGCAGATAGAACAGATAGTTCATTAAGCCAAAATTTTACCAACTCTTTCAAAAGGGCACAAAAGATAAGCCGTTAGTCTATTTTTAAAACGCTCAAAAAGGCTTCTTGTGGCAAATTCACTTTTCCAATGGCCTTCATACGCTTCTTACCCTCTTTTTGCTTTTCAAGCAACTTTCTCTTACGCGTGATATCGCCACCATAGCACTTGGCTGTGACGTTTTTACCCATTGATTTTACGGTTTCTCGGGCGATTATTTTGTTGCCGATGCTCGCTTGTATCGCTACTTCAAAGAGCTGACGAGGTACGATCTCTTTCATCGCCTTTACAAAGTCCCTGCCCTTTGTCTGCGCCTTGCTCTCAGGCACGATGATAGAGAGTGCATCGACTGTTTCACCAGCCACTTTGACGTCTAGCTTTACCAGATCACCCACGCGGTAGTCGCTAGGCTCATAATCAAAGCTCGCGTAGCCTTTGGTGCTTGACTTTAGCTTGTCGTAAAAGTCCATCACGATCTCGTTCATCGGTATGTCATACTCTAGCAGCACGCGGTCAGTCGTGATGTAGTCCATCTTTGTTTGGATACCACGGCGGTTGTTTAAAAGCGTGATGATGTTGCCCAAAAACTCGCTTGGCGTAATGATAGTAGCCTTCACGTATGGCTCAAGGATAGAGTCTATTTTATTTACAGGCGGCAACTGGCTTGGGTTTTGAATTTTTAAATTTATACCATCTGTTTGTATTACTTCATAAGTTACAGTCGGCGCTGTTGCGATGAGATCTAGGTCAAATTCACGCTCCAGCCTCTCTTTTACCACTTCCATATGAAGCAGACCCAAAAAGCCAACCCTAAAACCAAATCCGAGCGCTACCGAGGTCTCTGGCTCGTAACTTATAGAGCTGTCATTTAGCTTTAGCTTATCAAGTGCGTCACGCAGATCTTCAAATTTATCAGTTTCGATCGGATAAAGTCCGGCAAATACAAAAGGCTTAGCCCTCTCAAAGCCACCTACTGGCTCTTTTAACGGGTTTCTTGCCTGTGTAATCGTATCGCCTACCTGGACATCACTAACATTTTTAAGTCCAAGTACAACGATGCCTACTTCGCCAGCGGCAAGACTCTTTGTCTTGATAGGAGCGATAGGATTTGGATACATGAGATCTAGCACGATGTGCTTTTTGCCTGTTCCCATGACTAAAATTTCATCATTTTTTGAAATTTCACCATCATAAACACGCACAAGTGCAAGTGCGCCAAGATAGTTGTCAAACCAGCTATCATAAATAAGTGCCTTTGTGGGCTTGTTTGCATCACCATTTGGCGCAGGGATCCTCGTGATAATCGCTTCAAGCAGCTCTTTTATGCCGATGCCGCTTTTTGCGCTCACCTCAATCGCTCCAGAGCAGTCAAGACCGATGATATGCTCGATCTCGTCCTTTACTCTAGCAGGATCAGCCGCAGGTAGGTCGATCTTATTGATGACTGGAATGATCTCTAGGTTATTTTCAAGTGCGATATAGACGTTTGCAATGGTTTGTGCCTCCACTCCCTGGCTAGCATCCACGACTAGCAGTGCGCCCTCACAACTAGCCAAAGAGCGGCTCACCTCGTAGCTAAAGTCGACGTGACCCGGAGTGTCTATCAAATTTAGAACAAAATTTTGCCCATTTAGTGCGTAGTTTAGGCGCACAGACTGGGCTTTTATCGTGATGCCACGCTCTTTTTCGATATCCATTGTATCCATGATCTGACTGCTCATCTCACGGTCACTGACGGCGCCACACTCCTGTATGAGGCGGTCAGCAAGCGTGCTTTTGCCGTGGTCGATATGAGCGATAATGCTAAAATTTCTGATGTTTTTCATATAAGCTTTACTTTTTACTAAAATTTGGGCTTTATTTTGCCTAAAGTTGATTTAAATGCCAATAAATATATTTTTATCATAAGCCCGCCAATAGAACTTGGCTCTATTCTCAAAAATCTTAATGACAATGTCCAAAGTGCTCATGTCCTTCATCGTCATTTAGCTCACAGATGAGACCAGCTTTGTGCCCAAGGCTCTCGCTCTCAAACTGAAGCGTGACATGGCCGATGCCTGCATGAGAAAGCTCGTGCTCGATGCGCTTTATCATCTTTGAAATTTCAGCCACGCTTAGCGCATCATCCACCACCACGTGGGCTATGAGCGCGTTTGTGCCAGCATTTATCGCCCAGATATGCAGGTCATGCACGATTTTAACGCCATCTACACCCTTTATAACGCCTAAAATTTCATCCGTATCAAGCTTAAGCGGCACGGCTTCGATTAGGATATTAAAGCTATCTTTTAGCAAGCTAGCGCCACTTTTTATGATGAGTAGCGAGACAAAGATACTTGCGATGCTATCGGCCTGCGTGAAATTAAATTTCATCACAAGAAGTGCCGCGACGATGGCGCCAACTGAGCCAAGCGTGTCGCCAAGTACGTGCAAATATGCGCCTTTCATGTTTAAATTTTCTTTTGTATCAGCGCTTTTATGCATATAAATGGCTACGACTAAATTTACCACAAGCCCCAAAATACTAATAAAAAGCATCGTTTTAGCCTCTATCTCTGGCTCGTTAAAAAGCCTGATGATAGCTTCAACTACGACAAAGACTGCAAGTGCGATAAGAGCGATGGCGTTTATGAAAGCGGCGATGATCTCAACCCTTTTGTAGCCAAAGGTCTTTTGTAAATTTGCCCTTTTTTCTGAAATTTTAAGCGCCATGAGTGACAAAAATAGCGCGGCAACGTCTGAGAGCATGTGAAATGCGTCGCTAATAAGCGCAAGCGAGTTTGAAACGAAGCCAAAAACGGCCTCAACTATCATAAACGTGAAAATTAGAAAAAATGAATTTCTAAGAACGCTCTTGTTGTGCATCATTATCCTTCTTTTGGGCGTCGATCCTCTTGCCTATATCTTTTAAATTTGAAAATTCCTCGATGAGCTTTGGCGAGTCGTCAAGACTGATGACGAAATTCCATATATAGGTCATCACAGAGTAGATGTGGCCGGCATTTGTCTGCTGCGAGCTTAGCACTATTATCGCCACCAAAAAGAGCAGCGAAGCGCTAATACCGATGATAAAATAGCTCATTGCCTCCCTATTTGAGATCGCTATACGAAATTTAGAAACGACATCGTAGTGCCTATTTAGCGTGCTTTTGTTAAAAACACCTATCACCTTTGCCTCTTTTTCTAGGCGGTCATTTAAGCGAAGATAAAGGTCGTCATTTTTCTTGATATATCTTGGTAAAAATATAAGAAAAACGATCATCACGACAAAGCACGCCACAGCGACCTTTAACTCGACAAAAATGAGCATAAACGCTGAGCCGATGATCGAAATAACCGATGTAAAAAACATAGGAAAATGCGTCTCAAAGAAATTTACAAACTCACGTGAAAGTGCCACTCTAGCGATGATAGCGGAGTCGTCTTTGGCGTTTTGTTTTTCATTCATGATGACGTTTACGGCGAGCTTTGCGTAGATATTTGCAAAAACTTGCGTATCCACGCGGCGCCTAATGGCTCCTACAAGCCACGCTATGAGCACAAAAAGTGCGTAAATGAGGGCATTTAACGTATTTCCTTGCATGATTGCGTTTATCGCAAAGCCCGCAAATATCGGATAAGCAAGAAAAAGTCCGTTCTCTGCTAACACTAAAGCAAAGGTCAAAATGAGATTTTTATTGTGCTCGGTCGCTATGCTCTTTAGCGTTTTAAAGGCGTTATTTTGCAAATTTAATCCTAAAATTTTCGCGAATTCTAGCCAAAATTTATAAATTTTGAAAAATTTTTGTTGTAACTATTGACATTACAACTAAAAATTATTATACTTTGCTCATCAGTTGTAAATAAAAATATTACAACAAAAAACAAGGAGAACAAAATGAAAAATTTTCAGGTTGCAAAGATCGCAAACGAGCCAAGAGTCGAGCTAAAAGAGGCTTTAAATTTAAGCGGCTGTGAGGTATCTATAAACGAGCTTCCAGCAAATGTAAGCGTGCCATTTGTCCATACACATAAGCAAAACGAGGAGCTTTACATCATCCTAGAGGGTGAGGGTGAGCTTTTCATCGACGGTGATGTGCTAAAAGTAAGCAAAGGAGATGCGGTGCGCATAGATCCAGAGGGTAAAAGGTGCTTTAGAGCTGGCAAAAGTGGTATAAAAATGATATGTATCCAAAGTAAAAAAGGTAGCCTAGAACAATACACTATGAGTGACGGCGTGATAGTTGATGACGTAAAGCCAAGCTGGCTGTAAAATTTAAAAACAAAATTTAAAGGAGAAATAATGAAAATAGCAATCATAGGCGCAAACGGCAAAAGCGGTGCAAATTTAGTAAATGAGGCCATAAAACAAGGTTACGACGTCACAGCGATCGTTAGAAATAAAGAGTATAAAAACAAAAGCGTAAAGGTCGTTTATAAAGATATTTTTGAGCTTACAAAGACTGATCTGGCTGGCTTTGACGCAGTGATCAGTGCATTTGCAGCATGGAGTGAAGAAACCTTCCCACTTCACAAAAAAGTGGCCGCTCACCTTATAAATTTACTAGAAGGCGCTAGCACAAGGCTCATCGTAGTTGGCGGCGCTGGTACGTTATTTGTTGATGACAAGGGCACAATGGTGATGGATACGCCAGACTTTCCGGCTGCATATATGGGTGTGGCAAAGGCGACTGCGGAGTCTTATTTTGAGCTAAAAGGCAGGAGCGATTTGCTTTGGACATACGTAAGCCCAGCAGGCGACTACGACGCAAATGGTGCTCGTACTGGTAAATACGTGCTTGGTGGAGATAATCTCATCTTAAACTCAAAAAATGAGAGCTATATAAGCTATGCAGACCTTGCCATAGCAATCATAGACGAACTAAAAAACAAAAAATTTATACAAAAACGCTTTACGACAGTTAGCGAGCGAGCA
Source organism: Campylobacter concisus (assembly GCF_002913945.1). Taxonomy (GTDB): domain Bacteria; phylum Campylobacterota; class Campylobacteria; order Campylobacterales; family Campylobacteraceae; genus Campylobacter_A; species Campylobacter_A concisus_P. The sequence continues at coordinate 65,822 of NZ_POZK01000022.1, forward strand.
TAAAATTATAGATTTGACATAGCTGGCACAAAAAGCCGGTTTGTCAAATCTAAACTAAAAATAAACTGCTTTTAGTAAAAATTTAAAGTATAATCAGAGAAAATTTCAAGGACGATTGTGCAAGTAGGGATCAAATTTTCAACCGCGATTCATATAGTTTTAGCAGCTTGTTTTTTCAAAGACGAGAAAGTCACGAGCGAATTTATAGCAGGTAGCATAAACACAAATCCGGTCATAGTTAGGCGTCTGCTTGGCACTCTAAAGGCTGCAGGACTCGTGAATGTCGTAGCTGGAGTTGGTGGCGTGAGTCTTGCGAAAGAGCCAAAAGATATAAATTTGCTTCAAATTTTTAACGCAGTAAATGATAAAGAAAAACTTTTTAAGATCCACTCTGACTCACCTAAAGCCTGCCCGCTTGGTGGCAAGATCGAAACTCTCTTAACCACCCACTTCCTAAAAGCACAAGAAGCTTTAGAGGATAGTTTAAGAAGTATTACTTTACAAGATCTATTAGATGAACTTATT
>NZ_POZK01000023.1:0-89231 GCF_002913945.1 Campylobacter concisus
ATCAACCACTAGCTTTGATTCTTCAAGGCCATTTATATATGAAAGTATATCTTTAAAACCTCCCAAAAATGTCAAGTCAATATTTAAAATTTGCTCAATCTTTTGGAAATTTGGCTCTTTTATATCACTTTTTAACTCTAAAATTTTTATATTATTTTGCTTTGCTAAATATACGATGTTGTCTAAAAAAATTGCCCAATTTTGATCGTTAAATAATAAAAACGATAGTTCTTTTAGCTTTGAGTCAAAATGGGCATTAAATTTTAAAACACTAGAATATTTGCCTTTTAGCGCTTCAAGTATTTTGGACTCTTCATTTATTTTAAAATTTTTATCCCCACTAGGTGAGCTAGTCGATCTTAAATAATCTCTTGTTCTTGAAAGGTCATTGCTAATTTTAGTATGCGAATTAAATCTTTCATCATAAAAATCTTGCGACGGATCAAAGCAAAGCATATAAACAATATAAATAATAATTAAAGCTGAACCCAAAAAAATTATATTTGTTTCACTTTGTTTTTTTGCATCAAAATACTTATCTATTTTACTTAAAACATCTTGTCTCATTGTCTAATCTCTATACTTATATTACTTTCATACTCGTTGTTTTGCCTATCTTCTTTAATTTTTTTTGTATTTACTGAATATTTAGGCATCTTGCTAATATCTTTTATTAGCTGCGTAATCCTTTTTTCATTATCGCTAACAACTGTTACTGTTAAATTTTTATCGTTGTTTTTAATATTTGTTATAAAAATGCTATTGTTGTTTATCATATCTGTAATTTCAAAAAGATTTAAACCTTTCATTACGTAGTGATCTTTTTTGTTTTCAATTTCTTGAAGCAACCCTTTTCTAAAATTTAACTTCTCTTCCTCTTTATCAGTTAATCCTTTTATATCATTTTGCTCTTTTTTTAGTCTTTCAAGAGTATTTCTTATTTGTGCTGCTTGTGCATTAAGAACATCAAGCTCATCGCTTAGTCTTTGCGAATCTGCCTCTAAAATACTGCCAGCTATATAATTATAAAGTGGATAGGACATGCTTAGGCAAAAAGCAGCAGCACATGTCAGTATAAATTTACCACTTTTTCTTTTTGTGAATGGATCAGGTCTAAGCAAATTTGAGAAGTTAAAATCAGCATTAAAGGCCTCTTTTTTATAAAAATTTGCATACAAAGCCATCATATTATGCCGTTCGCTGATAGCTAAATTTTTAGAATTTATTACAGTGCTTGTATTTAATTTCGTAGCATTTGTGCCAAGCTTTGTATTGATAAATTTTTCAAAACGCTCTATTTTATAGTCGCAGTCAATATAGATATTTTTTATATTTATGCTATAGATTCTATTGACAACATTTATCGTGTCATTTACGTAAAATATATAGTCCTCAAAAACAGTATTTAGATCGTAGCTAAAGCCTTCTTCATTGCTATCTAAAAGTCCTCTTGTCTTTAGGATATTCAAAAAGCTTTCTAGGCTTACTCTTTCGCCACTTTGCTCTATAAATTTATCTTTTAGATAATTTAGTGTGTATCTTAAACCTCTTGATGTAAGGTATTCTCCATTTACATAAATGCTTATAAATGCTTCATCGGCCCTAAATGTCAAAAAACAATCACTCTGAGTGCTAGGAAGTAAGCCCTTTTTATAGATAGCACTATATAAGAGTGGCTCTACAACGACATAATCTATAAAAGGTACTCTTTTAGAAATATTTTTAAAAATTTTATTTATCGTTTCATTTGTAGCAATAAAAACATTAAAAATTCTATCTTCTTTTTCAACATTGCTGTCAAAATAAACTATTTTATAGTCAATTGCAGGATCTAGAGAGAGCTCTTCGTAAATTTTTATTGAGATATTATTTTCAATATCCTCATCATCTATTGTTCTTGAGATGTTTATGGTAGCTGTTATTATATCTTTGTACTCGATGTAAGATATAAAGAAGTCTCGCTTTAAAATATTCTTTGAGAGACTTAGTGTATCGACATTGCTATTAGAAAATCTAAAACCTTCATATTCGTAAGGATCTAGCGTAACGATTGGATTATCGTTAATTTTTCTAAGCTTTAACATAAAAATTTACCTCATAATGCTCTAATTGGGCTGTATTTTAATATTTTTACAATAAAAAATCAATAACCAATTATTTTATTAAGGCTCTTTTCTTCTTTACTCCAGCCTTTTTTAACGACTACATCGAGCTTTAAAAAGACCTTTGATCCGGTTAAATTTTGTATTAACTTTCTTGCAAAAATTCCTATTCGTTTTATCGTTTCACCATTCTTACCAATGATCATACTTTTATGAATTTCACGCTCAGTGATGATGCTCGCATAAATTTCAGTTATGCCAGGTTTTTCTTTTACGCTTTTTATGATCGCATCGCTAAGATATGGGACCTCATCGCTTAAATTTTCATAGATCGCTTCAAGTATAAATTCTCTAAAAATTTCTTTTTCATTTGTTGAAGTAAGAAATTCCGGATCGTAAAAATACTCATGCTCTGGCAAAAGCTTACAAATTTCATCAAGAAGCGGCTTTTTATAGGTTGGCTGCTTGGTGCTAAAGGCAAGCAAAGCTGTAAATTTATCTTGAAATTTTTGATATTGGGTGATCTTTTCTAATACTTTAGCGTTTGAGCTCTCATCGACTTTTGTTAGCACTAAGATATGTGGTTTTTCAGGATTTAGAGCTAAAAATTTTTCATAGTCACTTGTATCATCATGAATAGGCGCTAAAAATACGATGAGATCGCAGTCTCCCATCGATTTTATCGCTTGGCTGATTAGTAGTTGATTTATCGCCTTTGTGCTCTCGTGAAGTCCTGGCGTGTCGGTGAAGATGATCTGATCTTCACCATTCATCACGATGCCATTTATCTTTCTGCGAGTTGCATTTTGCTTGTGTGAAACGATGGCAATCTTTTCGTTTAGTAGCGCATTTAAAAATGAGCTTTTGCCAGCATTTGTGCGTCCTATGATGCTAACAAAGCCTGATTTCAAAGTATATACCTCGCTAGGTCTTGATCCTCAACCACGTCTTTTAGGCGCTCTTTTACGAGCTCTTTTGTCACATTTATCTTCTCGCCGCTCTTCTCGCTAGCCTCAAAGCTGACATCTTCTATCACGCGCTCGATCACGGTGTGAAGGCGTCTAGCGCCGATATCTTCCATCTTTTCATTTGCTGCGTGAGCGATCCTTGCTATCTCTCTTATCGCTTCATCGTCAAATTCTAGCTCGACATTTTCGGTTGAGAGTAGGGCGATGTATTGTTTTAAAAGCGAATTTTTTGGCTGGGTTAAAATTTGATAAAGTGCGTCCTCATCAAGGCTATCAAGCTCGACCCTTAGTGGAAAACGGCCTTGTAGCTCTGGGATGAGATCACTTGGTTTGCTTATGTGAAAAGCGCCAGCTGCGATAAATAAAATGTGATCTGTCTTTAAATTTCCAAATTTAGTATTTACATTTGAGCCCTCAACGATAGGCAGCAAGTCTCTTTGCACGCCTTCTTTGCTAGGATCTTGTCTGTTTGAGCTACCTGAGCCAACGGCTACCTTATCGATCTCGTCTATAAAGATGATGCCCTCGTTTTCAGCTCTTCTTAAAGCTTCAGTTTTTACGCTCTCAAGGTCTAAAATTTTATCATTTGCCTCGCTTTGAAGGGCTTTTTTAGCGTCTTTTACCTTCATCTCTTTTTTGATGTTTTTACCGCCGATGCCAATTATCTTTATAAAGCTCTCTTGCATCTGCGCCATGTCAGGTGGCACGTTTGAGCCAGCCTCAAGCGGATTTTGCTGTACCTCGATCTCGATACTTAGCTCGTCAAGCTCGCCGTTTCTTAGCCTATTTAGCATCTTTTCATAGCTCTTTGCGTACTCTGCTTGCTTCTCTTCGCTAGCACCTTTTGGAAGTGGTGGCAGTAGCTTTGAGACGATCTTTTCTTCGATGTAGGCGTTGATTTTATCTTGATTTTTTTCACTTTGCTCGTTTTTTACGAGATTATATGATGCCATAGCAAGGTCTCTTACCATACTCTCAACATCACGGCCAACAAAGCCAACCTCGGTATATTTGCTAGCCTCGACCTTGATAAATGGCAGTCCCATCATCTTTGAAAGACGCCTTGCGATCTCAGTTTTACCAACGCCAGTTGAGCCGATCATCAAGATATTTTTTGGCATGATGTCATCTTGCAAGCTCTTTTCAAGCTTCATGCGGCGGTAGCGGTTGCGAAGTGCGATCGCTATAATCTTTTTGGCGTCCTTTTGACCGATCACATAGTCATCTAAAAATTTAACAATTTCTCTTGGTGTTAAGTTCATTTTCTCTCTTATTCTAAAACATAAGTTTTAATGTTTGTATTTGTATAGATGCAAATTTCGCCGGCGATCTTGAGGCTCTCTTTAACTAGCTCCTCTTCGTCTATATCGGCAAATTTATCTAAGGCACGGGCTGCTGAAAGGGCGTAGTTGCCACCACTTCCGATAGCTGCTATCTTGCCATCTTCTGGTTCTACAACATCCCCAGTGCCACTAAGTAAGAAAATTTTATCCCTATCAAGCACAAGCATCATCGCCTCAAGCTTTCTTAAATACTTGTCTTTGCGCCACTCTTTGCTAAATTCTATAACCGCCTTTAGCAAATCGCCCTTTGTATGCTCCAAATTTTTCTCAAACATATCAAAAAGGTTAAACGCATCAGCAGTGCTACCAGCAAAGCCAGCTAGGACTTTACCGTTATGAATTTTACGAATTTTTACGGCATTTCCTTTTAAGACGGTGTTGCCAAAGCTCACCTGCCCGTCGCCGCCGATGACCGCTTTATTTTTGCCTTTGTAGGCTAAGATAGTTGTCGCATGAAACATCTACTCTCCTTGCACATCAACCTTCAAGCTCGCATTTATCGAGTGTCCTAGCTTTACATGAACGTCATAAAGGCCGACTGCTTTTAGGTGAGTGTCCATGTCGATCGCTTTTTTCTCGACAACTAAATGATGCGTTTTTTCAAGCTCTGCTGCGATCTCTTCTTTTGAAACTGAGCCAAAAAGCGAGCCATTTGCACCAAGAGTTTTCTTGATGACAACTGTCACTTTTTCAAGCTCTTCTTTAAGTTTTTCTAAATTTGCGATCTCATATTTTAGCTCTTCAGCCTTTCTTTTTTGAGCTGCTTCATATTGGCGAAGAACGTCTGGAGTAGCTGCTTTTGCAAAGCCTTTGCCGATTAAGAAGTTGTTGCCATAGCCGTCTTTTACCTCTTTTATCTCGCCAGCTTTACCAAGCGCCTTTACATCTTTTATTAATAATACTTTCATTTTTTTCCTTTTAAATTTTATTTTTAGTCAAATTTTCGCCCGTTTTTGCGTGCGATTATGAAGCGAAGTGCATTTAGTTTGATAAATCCCTCTGCATCTTTTTGGTCATACACGCTGTCTTCCTCAAATGTGCAGTATGCCTCGCTAAATAGATTATCATTTTTGCTGTTTCTGCCAAGAATGGTCACGTTGCCTTTATAAAGCTCAACTTTAACAGAGCCATTTACGTGCTCTTGACTCTTGTCGATGAGAGCTTGGAGCATATTTCGCTCAGGTGACCACCAGTAGCCGTTGTAAATTAGCTCAGCGTATTTTGGCATGATCTCATCTTTTAAGTGAGCAGCACCGCGATCAAGCGTGATGCTCTCGATCGCTCTATGAGCTTTTAGCATTATCGTGCCGCCTGGAGTTTCATAGCAGCCGCGGCTCTTCATACCAACTGAGCGGTTTTCTACGATGTCAAGTCTGCCGATACCGTGTTTTGCACCAAGGCGGTTTAGTTCGGTTAAAATTTCAGCTGGGCTCATTTTTTTGCCATTTATACTAACTGGATCGCCTTTTTCATAGCCGATCTCGATGATCTCGCTCTCATCTGGGGCATTTTTAGGGTCAACACTCCATCTCCACATATCATCTTCTGGTGCGTGGCTCGGATCTTCGAGCACTAGACCTTCGTAGCTTATGTGAAGTAAATTTGCGTCCATTGAGTATGGGCTCTTGCCTGGTTTTTTAGTGATATCTATGCCGTTTTTCTCAGCGTATGCTAAAAGTTTTTCACGGCTATTTAGATCCCACTCGCGCCATGGAGCGATGATAGTTAGATTATCGCCAAGTGCGTAGTATCCAAGCTCAAAGCGAACTTGGTCGTTGCCTTTGCCTGTTGCCCCATGACTCACGCCATCAGCGCCGACAAGTCTTGCAATCTCGCTTTGGCGTTTTGCTATTAGTGGACGTGCGATCGATGTGCCAAGCAGATACTCACCCTCGTAGACCGCATTTGCTCTAAACATTGGAAATACATAATCACGTACAAATTCTTCTCTTAAATCTTCAATAAAAATATTTTCAGGTTTCACGCCAAGCGCTAGGGCTTTTTTGCGTGCAGGCTCTAGCTCTTCGCCTTGTCCGATATCAGCTGTAAATGTGACTACTTCGCAGTTATATTCATCTTGAAGCCATTTTAAAATGATGCTTGTGTCAAGTCCGCCAGAGTATGCTAAAACCACTTTTTTTACGTCTTTTTTCATAGCTCTTCCTTTTGTTAAAATAGTCGTATTTTAGCCTAAATTGATTAATTTTTAATAAACTAATTTAATAAATAATGTAAGTTTTTTCTTAGAAAATTTTATAAAAAAGATTACTATTTAAAATTATGATAATTAATATTGTTTTAAAAGATACTTTGTTAAATTTCAAACTTTTTCAAATTAAATTTTTAAAAGGATATCCGTGAATAGATCAAAATTTATCGCCATTTGCCTTAGCGCTTGTGTGGCAAATTCTCTCTATGCAGTAGAGAAAGAGAACAACGAAACTAAGCTAGATGGCGTCGTAGTAAGTGCGAGTGGCTTTTCGCAACAGATAAAAGAAGCCCCTGCAAGCATAAGCGTGATAAAGGGCGAGGAGCTAACAAAAGATAGCTTTACCTCACTTCACTCAATCGCCCAAAAAGTGCCAGGCGTAAATGTCGTTGGTGGCGAGGATGGTCCAGCTAGTGGTATCTCGATACGCGGTATGGAAAGCTCTCAAACGCTAGTTTTGATAGACGGCAAAAGGGCAAATTCAAGCAGCGCAAATCCAAAGGGCGGAGCAGGGGATATGAACTCAAATTTCATCCCACCGGCCGAGGCGATCGATCGTATAGAGATCATCCGCGGACCTATGAGCTCGCTTTATGGTAGCGACGCAGTTGGAGGCGTTATAAATATTATTACCAAAAAAGACTTTTCAAAATTTAGCGGCAACGTCGGCATCTCAACCACGATAAACACTCACAAAGGCATAGGTGATGGCAGGCAAGGGGATTTTTACCTAAATTTACCTCTTTATAAAGAGTTTTTAGCGCTTCAGCTTTGGGGCTATAAAAAGCTAAGAGATGAGGATAGTTACGTTGGTGGCTACCAAAAAAGCGATAAGAGAAATTTAAGTGCAAAACTTTGGATCACGCCAGATGAACACAATAAATTTTTCATCCTTGGCTCAAACGAAAGACACGACTACTCGCGCACTGTTGGCAAGTCAGCCGATCCAGATCCAAAAAAGAACGTCTTAAATGCTTACGACTACGAGAAAAAGAGCTATGGCGTGGGTTATCTTGGAGAATTTGATAGCCTAAATGCCGATATCAGCTACATTTATGACCAGACGCAAAGAACGAGCCTTTTTGACAAATTTATACCAGCAAAAGCTAAAAATCATAACTTTAACTCAAAATTTACAACCTTTTTTGGCGCACACACTCTAACTTTTGGCTATGACTTTAGCAAACAAAATGTCGGCACGACCTTCATCATCTCAAACGCTTCAAAAAACGGCTTAAAAGATCCAAAGACCTACTCGATGAGCGAGCATGCGGGATTTATCGAAGACGAGTGGCAAATTTTAGATGAGAAGCTCTTTTTAACGCTTGGCTCAAGGCTCACACACAACGAATTTTTTGGCAACCACCTCTCGCCAAGAGCCTACCTAGTCTATAACGCCACAGATACGCTAAGCCTAAAAGGCGGCGTAGCAACTGGCTATAAAACCCCTGACGTCAATCAAATCTCCCCAGAAGTAGGCACTATCCAACGTGGCTGGACGATAGTCGATTTTGGCAATAAAGACCTAAAACCAGAAAAGAGCACGACTTATGAGGTTGGGGCGTATTATGACAATCAAGCTGATTTTAGAGGCTCGGTGACGCTTTTTAGAAATGAATTTAAAGATAAGATCCTAGACACAGACGGCAGTAACGTCAATAAAATTCCTGCCTTTGGCGCTTGCCCAGTAGGTGTGCGGGGTTGTCCTGGCTGGGGAACTTACTTTAATATAGAGGGTGCGACCGTTTGGGGTGTGGAGCTAAGTGGCGACTACGACATCCTTTCTAATTTAAATTTAAGCTCAAACTACACCTATAATAAGTCAAAGATAAAAACTGGCAACCCAACGATAAACACACCAAGGGGCGCTATGAAATTTAGCGAGACAAATCTTGCCAGACTTGACGCAAAAAGCCTTACCGCAACGCCAGAGCACGCACTTCACGCCACGCTTACATATAAACCTGTAAAAAGCGTTAAGACATTTTTTGGTGCAAACTACGAGAGCAAGCTAACAAGCGTACAATTTGGCCCTGGTAACAGAGTAAGAGAAAATGAGAAAAATTTACTTACATTTGATACAGGCGTCAGCTGGGACGCAAACAAGCATCTAACGCTTAGTCTAAACGCCTACAACATCTTTGATAAGGTAAGATACGAAGAGGCGCAAATAAATAACAAAGACTACTACTGGTATCCGCAAGAGGGCAGGAGATTTTGGTTTAAGGTCGCTGCAAAATGGTAAGAGCCTTTAAATTTTTGCTTTTTACGCTTGGCGTGACTCAAATTTTGCACGCAGGACCTAGCCAAACGCCTGAGCCACTTAGCCAAAAAGCTGCTAGTAAATTTGAAATTTCAACCTTTAAAATGAGCGCAAATGATGAAATTTATAAAATTTTCACAGCCAAGCTAAAGGGGCAAAATGAGTTTAAAAACGTGCTTTTTTTGCTTGATGCAAACGCCCAGTTCAACATGCTTTTAAATGAATTTGATGGCAAAGCTGCGCCACTAATAATAGGCATAGGATATGACACAAACAAAAGCTACGAAGTAGAAAAACGCACAAGAGATCTCACGCCAAAGGCAGAGGGCGAGGAGTTTAGCAAAGGTGGTGGCGCAGATGCGTTTTACTATTTTTTGACAAGAAATTTAGTGCCACTTATCGATCAGAAATTTAATGTGCAAGATCTCCCAAAAAGCCTTTATGGACACTCTTTTGGTGGTCTTTTTACACTCTATGCGTTGCTTAAAAATGAGGGTATTTTTCAAAATTTCTTTATCGCTTCACCATCTCTTTGGTGGGGTGAGTCTGAAATTTTAAAGCAAAATGTGAGCGAGGGTAAATTTAAAGAGAAACTAAAGGCTAAATTTGTTTTTCTCAGCGTTGGCGAGCTTGAAAAAAGAAAGGGCAAGACTGACAAAGCTGGCACTTTAAAGGCGAGTGATTTGGCTCAAATTTTAAAGCAAAGTGGGGTAAATTCTCACTTTGAGCTTTTTAAAAATGAAACCCATGGCAGCGTCATACCTCTAAATTTAAAAGAGCTTTTAAAATATCTAAAGGATTAAAAATTTAAGGCTATTTTTGTTAAAATCCGCCGCATGAGAGTAGACAAATTTTTAAACGTAGTAAATATCACCAAAAGGCGTGCCGTTAGCGAAGATATGTGTAAAAGCGGCGTTGTGAGCATAAACGGCGTGCAGGCAAAAGCGGCAAAAGATGTAAAGATCGGCGATGTTATTACCATCAAATTTCTAGCTCGTGAGGCAAGATATGAGGTGCTGGCGATCCCAACTACAAAAAGCATACCAAAAAGCGCTCAGAGCGAATACGTAAAAGAGCTTTGATGGTTTTTGAGCTTTTAGAAAATGAGCTTGACCGGCTTGTGCGGGTGCTGCCAAAAAGTGGCGTGGTGCTACTAAGTGGTGATCTAGCAAGTGGCAAAACGACGCTTGTAAAGGCGATCATCAAGGCTCATGACGTAGATGAGAGCGTGACGTCTCCGACATTTTCATTGATGCAAATTTATGGTAAAGATATCTATCACTACGACATTTATCAGATCGGTTTTGACGGGATGGCAAAAAACGGCCTTTTTGAAAATTTATTTGAAGAGGGGCTTCATCTAGTAGAGTGGGGCGATGAAAATTTAGAAAAAGCTCTAAAGAAAAATGGCGAGAGCTATACGTTAGTAAAAATTTCTCCTAGCAAAAATGGCAGAAAATACGAGGTTATAAGTGCATAAACTAGAAGTAAAAGATCTAAAAAAGACGATCAAAAAAAGTGAGATCATAAAAGGTATATCTTTAGAGGTAAATAGCGGCGAAGTCGTTGGGCTTCTTGGGCCAAATGGCGCTGGAAAGACGACTACTTTTTATATGATCTGTGGGCTCATCTCACCAACTAGCGGAGATGTCTTTTTGGATGATCAAAAGATCACAAGTGTTCCACTTCATAAAAGGGCACACCTTGGCATCGGCTATTTACCGCAAGAGTCAAGCATATTTAAAGAGCTAAGTGTAGAAGAAAATTTACTTCTCGGAGCTGAAATTTTAGATCAAAACACAGAAGAGATCTCTAAAAAAGTAAATGAGATGCTAAATATGCTAAACATTGAGCCTATTCGCCTAAGAAAGGGTGTTAGCCTAAGTGGTGGCGAGCGCAGACGCTGTGAGATCGCTAGAAGCCTCATCATAAAGCCAAAATTTTTGCTACTTGATGAGCCATTTGCGGGCGTCGATCCTATCGCTGTTAGCGACATCCAAGGTATCGTTAGAGACCTTAAAAAGCTAGGCATCGGTGTTTTGATAACTGACCACAACGTCCGTGAGACGCTAGCTATTTGCGACAGAGCCTACGTTATCAAGGATGGCTCACTTCTAGCAAGTGGCAGTGCGAGCGAAGTGGCAAACAATAAGCTCGTTAGAACGCACTATCTTGGCGAAGAATTTAAGCTACTTGAGTAGATGATGCTAAGGCAAAAGCAAACTTTAGCGCCAAAGATAAAACTAAACCAAACGCTGCGAAGCTGGCTTCCCATCCTTCAAAGCGGGCTTGATGAGCTAAAAGAGACGCTTGAGCCTTTTATAAAAGACAATCCTTTTGCCACGATTGAACATAAAAATTTAGAAAAAAGCGAAAAAAAGCGAAATTTTTTTGAGCAAGTCAGTAAAAATTCAGTAAGTGAGAGTATCGAGGCTTTAAGCATCTACAAAGAAAGCCTCTATGAAAAGCTAATTGGTCAAATCAATCCGCCACTTTTCCCCACGCAAAAGTCTCAAGATATCGCATATAAGATCATCGAGTGTTTGGACGATGAGGGCTATTTTTCTTATGATGATGAAATTTTTGCAGGCTTTAATGAGGGCGAAGTAGAGCGGGTTAGAGCGAGATTTGCCTACCTTGAGCCATGTGGCATTGGTGCAAAGGATGTCAAAGAGAATTTTTTGTTTCAGCTAAGCGAGGCAGAGGCGAGTGATGAGATCATCGAGTGCACAAGAAAGATCATCTTAAATTTTGAAAATATAGAAAAGCTTAGAAAGCTTAAATTTTATGACGACGCGCTAAAGATCATAAAGAAATTTAAAAATCCACCGGCGATTGAGTATCTTGAAGATAAAAAAGAAGCAGTACCTGACATCTTCGTGCTAAGCACAAGTAGCGGCATAAGTGTGCAGATAAATGACGATTACTATCCTGAAATTTTGGTTGATACCGAGGGATTAGACGAGAAAGAGGCCTTTGTAAGCTCGCGCATAAAAGAGGCAAGCGAGCTCATAGACGCACTTGAGATGAGAAAAGCGACGCTTTATAAGATAGGGCTCATGATAGTTGAGTACCAGTATGACTACTTCTTGGGCGGCGACATAAAGCCTATGAAGCTAAAAGACCTAGCAGACGAGCTTGGGCGTAACCCATCAACCATCTCAAGAGCGATCGCAAATAAATATCTAAGCTGCTCAAGAGGTACGGTCGCACTTAAAAATTTCTTTTCAACTGGCTTTGACGATGAGATCTCAAACGCTGCAATAAAGGAATTTTTACTAGAGCTCATTAAAGGCGAAGACCACAAAAAACCACTTTCTGATCTAAAAATTCAAGAGCTAATCCAAGCTAAATTTAATATCCAAATCGTTCGCCGAACTATCACAAAATACCGCAAAATTCTAAACATCGGTAGCTCAAGCCAGCGAAAAAGAGTCTATCAGATAAACGGCTAACTACCACTCATTTACAGCAAAAAGTATGGCCTTGCGCATCTGCGCAAAAAGCTCATTGCTAAACTCTTCGTACTCTTTTCCACGTTTTTTATATTGTGACATGCCCGCTGCATCGTCGTTCCAAGAGCCCATACCACCAAAAACATCAGCCAAGCTTGCCGCAGCAAAAAGAGCTAAATTTTTCTTTGGCATAAGCGGTGCATTAAATATCTTTTGATCATCATTGCTTGAAGATCTAAGTGATTTTAATGCACCGCGAAAACACTCACCAAAATTCTCACACTCTATCTTATCTGCAAAGGCCGCTATCTTGGTAAGTATGGCCATAAAAGCCTCTGTGTTGTCACTAAAATTTTCTAAATTTACATCTTTTTCAAGACCGAATTCTTTATATATTATGTCCCAGCCTCTTTGACCTTTGTTGTATCTCCAGTAGGGCACGAAGCAGCTCATGTGCTCTTTAAAAATGCAGATGATCGATTTTGCGGTAGAGTTTGAAAAGCTAAGCAATAAACGTTCATCTGATGAGCCAGTTAAATTTGCAGTAAGTCTTACATCGCTCAATCCAAGTTTTAATGTGTACTCAAACCACTCATTTACGCTATTTGCCCTATGGCCTGAGAGAAAGTGAAAATTTATACTATTTTCGTAGCTAGTGCCATTATACAGGATAGGAGAATTTGACTTTATGGCCTGCTTTACGGCAACAATAATGGCGCATATATTAAACATTTCACCATTCATTTTTTCTCCATTTAACAGCCCTCGTGGCAAGCTGTGCTTTAGCCAACCATCACAAAATTTTCTTGATTTTTAAAGTATGGCTTTAGGCTCTCATAAGCAGATTGAATATTTTTAAATTTCTTTGCGTATTCTTCTTGTATGAGAGGATTTTTGTTGGCGTGCCTGTCTGGGTGATAGATATTTACGAGCGAAAGGTAGCTCTGCCTGATAGTTTCAAAGTCATCATCTTTTTTACAACCCAAAATCCCAAAATTTTCCTCAAGTAAATTTGCAAGCACAGAAAATCTGCTTACAAATTTAGATGAGCTTTTTATTTTTATGCCTTGTTTAAAGGCTTTGTAGTCTTTTTCATCATAGATAAAATTTACGCTAAATTTTGGATAGCTTCTTTTGTAAAGCAGTTTGTTTAATGTGTTTATGTCGTTGTCATTTGAGATGGTGATGTTTAAAAAATCATCATTTTTGCTAAAAGCAACATTGCTTTTTACTAGACTCTCACTGATGTAGCTAGCAAAATCTCTGCAAAGTGCATCTTTTAGTTCAAATTTGGCTTCATTTTTTACAAAATTTACATTTAGGCTAATGACTGGAGTTAGGGTATTTTTTTGAACAAAGCCAAGTTTTATGGTTTTATAGTTTGCAAAACGAATATCGAGTTTATCATCACTTTGCTTTTCATAAAGTTTTTTTATAAATTTTAAAAAGCACTTGCGTTGTGGGATCTCGCTCTCTTCGTAAAACGAAATAACCTTATTTTTATTAGATAAAATTTTTGTAAAATTTCTGCTTATCATATCTCTAAGCTCACGAAACAAAGTGTCATTATCAGTTAAAATACTTAGAGATTCTAATGTTTGCGTAACTTTCATTGCCTACTCCACATAAAATATTACATGTTTTAGCAATAAGCATTCCAAATTTATATTTTTCTTATATCTTGGCCTTTAATGTACTCTGCAAATTCATTTTTTAGTTTATTCTCTTTATACAAGATCGCCTCTTCTTTTGTATGAGAAACGGCTTCTTTTTGAGTTTTTTTGATCTCACCTTGCTCTTTAGTAAGTTCTTTTTTTATCTCTTTTAAACTATCGAAAAAATCATTCATTTTTACTCCTTTTGTTTTATTGGATTTTACTAAAACAGTTATAAAATTAAAATGAATACAATTTTTCTTTAAGGAAAGTTTGGCTAATATCTCGACTTAACTTTCTTGTGCGCTCGTAGCTCAGCTGGATAGAGCATTTGATTGCGGTTCAAAAGGTCAGAGATTCGAATTCTCTCGGGCGCACCATCTTTTTAATTCTTAATGACAAACTTCATAATTTTTATAGTAAAATAAGCATAAAAATTAAAAGAGAAAAAATGGATTTTCAAAATATTCAAAAACAAATTTTAGTACTAAAAGAAAGTTTGACAGCATTAGAACAAAATAGCGAGCACGAGATCGGCTTGGCAGTTGGGGTTGTAGAGTTTAATAAAAACGCTGATGAACTTAAAAAAAAGCTTACAAATTTAAAAGGTGAAAGCGATTTTTTTAAAAGTGTCTTCAATACAGAGGACTATTATGAAAACATTAGTACTTATTTGGAGCAGATAAAGAGAAGCTTAAATTATAAAATTGAGAAAAACGGTGTGAGCTTTAAGGCAAATGAAAATTTACAAGAAAGCTATGTCGCCATTTTAAATATAATAGAAATTTTAGTAGCAGAGTATCAAATACAAAACAAAAATAAAGCGAAAAATCTCTTTTCTAGGACAACAGATACTACTCAAATAAAATCACTACTTGCAGAGCTAAATACTCTACAAGAGCGTATACATAATGTTTTACATATTCATTCTAGGATAGTTTCAAATGTTATTTTGCAAAATTTTAAGATAATTTATACGTTCTTTTATAATTGTATTAAGGCTGCGAAGCAACGCAAAGATGAACTTTTACTTGTGGAGATCGCGGGTATAACTGATAAGATAATAACTATGATAAAACCGGTCTTTAGTGCAAAAATTTTAAATACAAATGAGCTTATTTATCACTACTTGATCTTTGAGCTAAAAGAACTAAAAGCTTGTGCGATAGGTGAGGAGCTAGTTTAAAATTTTATCAATTATCTCTTTTGCTCCATTTGGCAAAAGAATCTCTTTTAGAGCTTTGCTGCTTTTATTTAGATCAAAATTTTCTATCATTCTTATAACTTCATCTTTGTCTAAATTTTCTCCATTTTGCAAGCAAATTTCAGCAATGCCTTTATCTTTTAAAAATTTAGCGTTATAAAACTGATGATTACCAGCGGCATAAGGAAATGGCACAAAGATAGATGGCAAAGCATTTGCGCAAAGCTCCCAAAGCGAGCTAGCTCCTGCTCTTGATATGGCAAGGTCAGCCTTGCTCATCTTA
The DNA here is from genome assembly GCF_002913945.1 of Campylobacter concisus. Lineage (GTDB taxonomy): Bacteria > Campylobacterota > Campylobacteria > Campylobacterales > Campylobacteraceae > Campylobacter_A > Campylobacter_A concisus_P. The sequence continues at coordinate 15,483 of NZ_POZK01000023.1, forward strand.
TTTTCTATCTCTTTACTAAATTCAAAAATTTCTAAATTCGTTTCATTAAAGCCAAGTTCATCATATCTTTTTTTAAGTTCATCAAAGCCGTTTTTACCACATTGATGAATTATATTTATGCCTTTTTCTTTAAGATATGGAGCTAAATTTATAGCTAGTTTATTTATCGCTTTTGCGCCTTGCGAGCCGCCCAAAAACAAAATAGTTTTTAGCTCCTCTCTCACTCTTGCACTATCGAAAAATTTCTTTGCTACGGGATAAGGGTAGGGCGAAACTTCATCATAAGAGCTAAAAAAGCCTTTCGCGTAGGGCTTTAAAATTTTATTTAATTTGCCCATTACGGCATTTTGTTCGTGGATAAAAAGTGGTGTTTTTGAGATGATGGCTGCGATAGCTGCTGGTGCTGCTGAGTAGCCGCCCACGCTAATAACTGCTTTAACGCCGTTTTCTTTAAAAATTTTCTTACATTTTAGAGCTAGGCTTATGATGTTTACTAGAGATTTTAGCTTTGCTAAACCTCTTTTATTTACCACGCCACTACTTGGTAGAAAAAATTTTTGTGAAAATTTATCATCATTTTCAAACCAAAATTTATCTTGACCGCTAGTTGAGCCGATAAATATAGGCTTTATGCCTCGTTCGTTTAGCTCCTCACAAAAGCTTCTCGCGATAGCTAAATGCCCACCAGTGCCTCCACCGCAAATAACAATCATAATTTTGCCCTTTTACTAACCATCAAAACCATGCCGATACCGATACAAATCGCAAGCACAGAGCTACCACCGTAACTAAGAAATGGCACAGCAATACCCTTAATAGGCGTGATCGATGTGATGCCATAGCTATTCATTAAAAATGAAAACGATAAAATAAGCCCGACACCAAGTGTAAATAGATGATAGACCTTATTTTCGCTTCTAGCTGAAATTCTAAAAATTCTATAAAGTAGCGTTATAAATATAGCTACGATACACAAAATACCAAATACACCGACCTCTTCAGCGATACCAGCTAATACAAAGTCAGTATGAACCTCGCTTAAAAAGCCGAGCTTAAAGATACCAGCGCCAAGCCCTTCGCCGAAAAATTCGCCATGCTTTATAGCGTTTAACGAGTGAGAAATTTGATATGGCTCTGGCGCATCAGCCACTCTTAATACATCTGCAACGCTATCAGGCAAGAAAGAAAGCACCATATTTTGTATCGTGCCCCACCACGACTTTATACGTAAAATTCTATGCTCAGAGCTGATTATCGCTACTGTCATAACAAAAGCAGCTCCTAAGATACCGATGCTAAAAAGTCTCGCACTTGCTCCTGCAAAAAGTGCCATCGTCACAAATGTAAGCGCCAACACGACCACTTGACCAAGGTCATTTTGCATAACAGCGATAAGAAAGATGGCAACACCAAAAAGAATAATATAAGGCATAAGTATCTTAATCTCATCTAGCAGGGTCCTTTTGCCTTCACTAAATTTTCTAGTAAAACTCCAAGCCAAGAAGTAGACAAAACCGATTTTAAAAAACTCTACTGGAGCTAGCGAAAAGCCAGGTAACCTGATCCAACGCCTGGCACCACCAGCATCAGTTACCATTGAAGCTGGCAATGCATGCATTAGCCCCATGGCGATACCGCAAGATATAAGAAGGCCAAACCCTATCCAAACAAGCGTCTTTTCAGGATTGAGCCTAGAGAGCCACCACATAATGAAAATTCCGATACAACCAACAATAAACTGGCGGATGAAAAAGTGAAACTCGTCGTAATTAAAAAATAAAACCGTAAAAACTGGCAAAGATAGTGAAAAAATAATGCTTATAGCGATCAAAGTCGAACAAAGATAGAAAATGATCTTATCAACTGCCAAAATTTAACTCCAAGTTTAAAAAGTGCCAAAGTATAATAAAAAACGGCTTACAAAGATATTATTTGCTATAATTGCAGGCTTTAAGGATGGGCATGAAGATAGGTATATTTGACTCAGGACTTGGTGGGCTAAGCGTCTTAAACGAAGCTTTATGCAAGCTTAGAGAACATGAATTTTTATATTACGCAGACGTGAAAAATGTCCCATACGGACAAAAGAGCAGGGATGAGATCTTAAAATTTAGCTTTGATGCGGTGAAATTTCTCATAGAAAATGGCGCAAACGCCGTTGTAGTAGCTTGTAACACAGCAACTAGTGTAGCGATAAAAGAGCTTAGAGCAAATTTAAGCGTGCCGATCATCGGCATGGAGCCGGCCGTAAAAAAAGCTCATGACTTAAGCTGTGATGACATCCTAAAAACGCTTGTCATAGCCACTCCAGTCACCGTAAATGGTGCAAAACTAAAAGAGCTAATCGCAAATTTACACGCAAAAGATAAGACTGAGCTGCTCGCTCTACCACGCCTTGTAAATTTTGCTGAAAATGGGGAATTTGACACCGAGAATGTGAAATCATATCTAAAAGAAGAGTTAGCTAAATTTGATCTAAATAAATTTGGTTTTTTAGTGCTTGGATGCACACACTTTAACTATTTTAAAGATAGCCTAAGAGAAATTTTGCCACCAAATATAAGCATAATTGATGGCAATGAAGGGACAATAAATCGCCTTATAAGTGAGCTTGGACTAAAAATTTCTACTTTAGATCAAGCCCCAAAAGTTAGATTTTTCTATTCTGGCAATGAAGTATTCAGTAAATTTGAGCTAGATAAAATTTCAAGAAATTTAACTCATCTAGAAAAGATGAGGGCGATTTGCTAGGCTAAATCTAACTAAATACCACAAATAAAAATTTTAGAAAATACACTAAATTTTACATATTTTTATATGTATTTAGCCTTTTCTTTGCTTTATTATATAGACCACGCTTATTACTACAACTACAGCCAAAAGAGCGATCGTGATTATTAAAAGTGTTTGTTTGCTAGGATTTGAACCTAGAAAATAGCCAACTCCAAGCAAAACAGCACACCAAATCCCAGCGCCAAGTGTGGTAAATAGACAAAATCTAAATATATTCATCTTAGCAAGTCCAGCTGGTAGGCTGATGTATTGGCGAATGCCAGGAATCAGACGTGAGTTAAATGTAGAAATTTCGCCGTGTTTATTGAAAAATGCTTCAAATTTATCCATTTTTTCGTGAGTGATTCCCACAAATTTGCCGTATTTTAAAACGATCTCGCAACCAAAAAAGTAGCAAAGATAATAGTTAAAAATAGCACCAAGTAAGCTACCAAGCGTGCCTGCAAGAAAGGCCAAAATTAAACTCATTTCACCTTTATGCGCCAAATAGCCAGCCGGTATCATCGCGACCTCGCTTGGAAATGGAAAAAACGAGCTTTCTAAAAACATCATCACAAATATGCCAGCATAACCCCAGCTACTTACACTCGCAACTATAAAATCAATAACATCATGTAGCATTTAAATTCCTGAAAAATTTTAAAGTGAGCCATTTTAGCAAAGCATAGCTTAAGCTTTTTGACAAAAATAAAGAGAGTTTATAGCTTATTAAAACAAGATGAAAGTAGAAGTAAAATAGGGCGAAAGCTCGCCCCATTTTTAAAATGCAGGTATGACTTCGCCTTTATAGCGAGTGATGATGAAATTTTTAGTATCAGGGCTAAGTACCGCATCAATCAAAGCTTTGATCTTAGGGTTATTTTCGTTGCCGGCCTTTGTAACGATGATGTTAGCGTAAGGACTATTGGCGTCTTCAAGTAAAAGCGCGTCTTTTGCCACGCTCATGCCAAGATCAAGGACGAAATTTGTACTAATGGCAGCGATATCGACATCATCAAGCGTTCTTGGTATCTGAGCACCCTCAAGCTCTACAAACTGTAAATTTTTAGAATTTTTAGTTATGTCATTTATAGTTGCAACTTTTACGTTTTTATCGATCTCGATAAGGCCAGCCTTTTCTAAAATTCTAAGCGCTCTGTTGCCATTTGATGGATCATAAGCGATCGCAACTTTTGCACCATCTTTTAACTCTTTTATGTTTTTTATCTTTTTAGAGTAAAAGCCAAGTGGCTCTACGTGCACGTTTGCAACGCTTACAAGATGCAAGCCTCTAGCCTTGTTTTGCTCCTCAAGATATGGTAAATGCTGAAAGAAATTTGCATCCAAACTGCCATCTTCTGTGGCGACATTTGGGATAGAGTAGTCTGAAATTTCAGAGATAACAAGGTCGTAGCCTTTATCTTTTAGTTTTGGCTTTACAAATTCTAAAATTTCAGCGTGTGGTACTGGTGAAACGCCAACTACGATAGTGTGGTCCTTGTCGGCTGCGTGAAGGCTTAGAGCAACTAAAGATGCGGTTAAAAGTTTGATAAATTTCATTGTTTTTCCTTTTTTGTTTGGTTTAAGCGACGCTAAAAAGGTAAAAGCTTTTACGTCGCTTATTTAAAATTTTAATTAAAATGCTGGAAGAATCGCGCCGTTGTATTTGATCTCGATAAATTTTTTAACTTCTGATGAGTTTATTGCTTTATCAAGAGCCTTTATTTTAGGGCTATTTTCGTTGCCAGACTTAACTACAACGTAGTTTACATATGGGCTATTTTTGCTTTCAAGCACAAGCGCGTCTCTTACCGGATTGAGATTAGCATTTAGAGCATAGTTTGTGTTAATAACCGCGATAGTAACGTCATCAAGTGTTCTTGGTACTTGAGCAGTCTCTATCTCTTCAAATTTAAGCTTTTTAGGGTTATCAACTATATCAAGTGGAGTTTTTAGTGGGTTGTCATTTAGCTTGATAAGGCCAGCACTAGCTATGATGTCAAGTGCGCGGCTCTCGTTTGTTGGATCATTTGGGATAGAAACGATCGCGCCATCTTTTAGCTCTTTGATATCTTTGATCTTTTTAGAGTAAACTCCCATTGGCTCGAGGTGTACGCCAACTGTTTTTACAAGGTGAGTGCCTTTGTTTTTGTTAAATTCTTCAAGATATGGGATGTGTTGAAAGAAGTTTGCGTCAAGGTCGCCGTCCTCTGTCGCAAGGTTTGGCGTGGTGTAGTCGTTAAATTCTTTGATCTCAAGCGTATAGCCATCTTTTGCCAAAATAGGCTTTACAACCTCTAAAATTTCAGCGTGTGGGATAGGTGTAGCACCAACGATTATTGTTTTTGATTTATCAGCTGCATTTGCACTTACACTAAGACCAAGAGCAACTAAAGAAGTAAGAAGTAGTTTTTTCATTTATTATCCTTTTTTAAAATTTGCCAAGCACCAAAAAGGATAAATTTAAGCTAGAGGGTTAAATTTCTTTTTAAGCGCTTAAGCTAGTTCTAAGCACTTAAAAAGAAATTTTGTGCTTAGAGATTAGTCTTTCGACAACGCGTTTTTTAGTAAGCGGCACATGTGGCACATATCTGATTTCATCTTTTATCCTTTCAGCTAAAATTAATTTGGCAATTTTAAGAAAAAAAACTTAAAATCAGATAAAAACAAAGACCTATTTTTTAGAAATTTTATATAAATAGTTACCTAAAACTTGAAAAATTTGAACCATAATGATAAGAATAACCACGGTGTAGAGCATGATATCTGGGCGAAATCTCTGATATCCGTAGTTTATAGCGACTGAGCCAAGCCCGCCACCACCAACTGCACCAGCCATCGCTGAAAAGCCGATGTTTACGATAAGCGTTAGCGTAAATGCTGAGATGATGCCAGGAAGTGCCTCGACAAACATAACGCGAAAGATGATCTGAAATTTCGAGCTACCAAAGCTTTGAGCAGCTTCGATGATGCCTTTGTCAACCTCTTTTAGTGCATTTTCAATGAGCCTTGCTACAAACGGAGCCGCTCCGATAGTTAGTGGAACGATCGCAGCTGTGGTGCCAATACTTGTACCTACGATCATTTTTGTGACTGGAAAGAGCACGATGATTAAAATGATAAACGGAAAGCTTCTAAGCACGTTTATAACGATATCAAGGGCAAAATAAAGCTGTTTGTTTGGCTTTAGGCCATTTTTATCTGAAAGTATGAGCAAAACCGCTGGTATAAGGCCTATGGTAAAGGCGAGCAGGGTAGAGACGATGCTCATATATAGCGTTTCGCCGATAGCTGGCAAAAGTATCCTAGAAAATACATCAGGAAATTTAGAAAAATCAATACCAAACATCAAGCCACCTCCCACAAAACGCCACTTTGCTTGATGTAGGCAAGCACGTTTTCTTTATCTTTTTCATCTATGTTTATGACAAGCGAGCCAAGGACATTGTCGTTTAGCTTTTCAAGCTTGCCCCAGACTATGTTAAAGTCGATATTTAGGCTTCTTGCCATGTGTGTGATCACGCTATTTTGAGCCACTTCTTTTGGGAAAAATAGCCTGATATTTGTGCCAGTGCTTGGCAGAATTTCTACTTCACCTAAAAATTCTTTCATCTTCTCATCTGGCTTTAAAAATAGCTCCTCTATGCTTCCAGAGCCTATTATCTTGCCACCTTCTAGCAGTATCGCGCGTTTTGCGATGGACTTTACCACCTCCATCTCATGCGTGACGATGACGACACTGATGTCTAGCTCTTTGTTTATCTTTTCAAGCAATTCTAAAATTTGATTTGTCGTGTTTGGATCAAGAGCCGAAGTCGCCTCGTCGCTTAGTAGAATTTTAGGATTTAAAGCAAGTGCTCTAGCGATGGCGACACGCTGTTTTTGACCGCCGCTTAGCTCGCTTGGATAGCTTTTTGCCTTGCTTTCAAGACCGACTAAATTTAAAAGTTCTCTCACTCTTTTTTCAGTTTCATCGCTTTTATATCCCCAAAATTTAAGCGGAGTAGCGACGTTTTCAAAGACATTTTTCCTAGCCATCAGGGCAAAATGCTGAAATATCATTCCGACATCTCGCCTTAAATGTCTCTGCTGCATCTCATTTAAATTTTTTATCTCTTGATCAAAGACTTTTAAGCTGCCACCTTGATAGCTCTCTAGGCCGTTTATGCACCTTAAAAGCGTTGATTTACCAGCACCACTATGTCCTACGATAGCAAAAATTTCACCCTTTTTAACCTCTAAATTTATATCAAAAAGGATCTGCGTATCACCATAAAATTTACTTAAATTTTCTATCTTTACCACTATTTTTCTCCAAGAGCTTCTAATTCTTCACATACTTTTTTAAATTTAGCCTCAGCGCCCTCTAGTGCCTCTTTGTTTGTCTCTATGACCTCTTTTGGTGCGTTTGCCACGAAATTTTGGTTATTTAGCATGCCTGAGAGTTTGGCTATCTCTTTTTCAAGCTTTGTCTTTTGAGACCTTAGCCTTGTGATGATACCGCTCATATCAAGCCCTTCAAGCGGAACAAATGACTCTAAATTTTCGCTCACGTCTCTTATTGAATTTTCGATTTTCTCATCTACAAAGCCAATCTCCTCGCATTTTGCAAGCAACTTGATGTACTCTTTAACCTCGTCAAGGTCGATTTTTTCATTAAATTTAACAAAGGCTTTTGCTATCTTTGAGTTGCCAAGATCGATGGTAGCTTTTGCACGACGAATCGCCACGATCGCTTCGATAACTAGCTCAAATTTCTTCTCAACATCTAAATTTCGCTCTTTTATCTCTGGATAGCTCATCACCATTATTGATTTTGCGTTTTCAAGCTGTGTGCCGCTAAGCTCTTGAAATAGATACTCTGAGAGAAATGGCATGAAAGGATTTAGCAGTTTCATCGCCTCTTTAAATATACTTCCAAGCTCTTTTACACTCGCTTTGTCAGCCTTGCTAAGCTCGATACCCCAGTCGCAAAACTCATCCCAAAGGAATTTATAAAGTGTGTTTGCAGCGTCATTAAAGCGGTAGGCGTCGATGTTTTCGCGCACCTCTCTCACGCACTCGTTAAAGCGGCTATTCATATAAATGCCGAGCTTTGTTTGAAGTTTGATATCCTCTAAATTTGCAAATTTGCTCTCATTTAGCATGAGGTATTTGCTCGCGTTATAAAGCTTGTTGGTGAAATTTCTTACCTGCTTCATCTTAGCGTCACTTAGCTTGATGTCGCGTCCTTGAACGGCTAGAAGCGTTAGCGTAAAGCGTAAGATATCGGCGCTATACTCATTTATGCTATCAAGCGGGTCGATGACGTTGCCAAGGCTTTTGCTCATCTTTCTGCCAAACTCATCTTTTACAAGCGCATGCAGGTAAATGTCGTCAAACGGCAGCTTGCCAAGGGCATTTTCACCCTGAAACATCATCCTAGCAACCCAGAAAAATAAAATATCAAAGCCAGTTATGAGAAGGTTGTTTGGATAAAATTCAGCCAAGTCGCCTTCAAACCATTTTTCATTTTTTAGCTCATTTCCATTGCCCCAGCCAAGCGTGCTAAATGGCCAAAGACCAGAGCTAAACCACGTATCTAGCACGTCTGGGTCTTGGTGGATGTTTTTACTTTTACACTTTTTGCACTCGCACGGCTCGCCCTCGTCAGCCCACATGTGACCGCAATCATCGCAGTAAAATACTGGAATTTGATGTCCCCACCAAAGCTGGCGTGAGATACACCAGTCTCTTAGCTCTCTCATCCACGCGTTAAAGCTGTTTATCCAGTGCGGCGGGTAAAATTTAGCAAGGCCCTCTGAGACCTTTTGTATCGCCTCGTCTGCGATCTCTTTTTTGACAAACCACTGCTTTGAGATGTATGGCTCGACGACGTTTTTGCAGCGGTAGCAGTAACCTACTTGATTTTCGTAGTCTTCTATCTTTTCAATATTGCCAAGTTTTTCAAGCTCGGCTACTACGATATCTCTAGCCTCAAGCCTCTCAAGTCCTGCAAATTTATCGCACTTGTCGTTTAAGATGCCCTTTTCGTCAAAGACGGTGATAAACTCAAGGTTGTGTTTTTTGCCGACCTCGTAGTCGTTTTGATCGTGCGCAGGTGTGACCTTAACAAGGCCTGTTCCAAACTCCATATCAACGTGCTCGTCTGCGATGATCTCGATCTCTCTATTTATGATAGGTAGCACAACTTTTTTGCCGATTAAATTTTTATAGCGCTCGTCGTTTGGATTTACCATTACGGCAGTGTCACCAAAATAGGTCTCTGGACGAGTTGTTGCAACAACAACAAATTCGCTTGGCTTGTCTGCGAAGTAGTATCTCAAATGATAAAGCTTGCCTTTGTTCTCCTTATGCTCGACCTCGATGTCAGAGAGTGCGCCGTCATGCGTACACCAGTTTATCATGTAGTTTTTCTGGACTATTAGCCCTTTGTCGTATAAATTTACAAAGGCTTTTTTCACAGCTTTTCTTAAGCCCTCATCCATAGTAAATCTCTGGCGTGACCAAGCCGGAGTGATACCAAGTTTTCGCATCTGATGGACTATCATGCCGCCACTTTTTTCTTTCCACTCCCACACTTTTTCTACAAATTTCTCACGTCCAAGCTCTTCTTTTTTGATGCCTTGTGCTAGGAGCTGCTTTTCAACGACGTTTTGAGTAGCGATACCAGCGTGATCAAGCCCTGGCTGCCAAAGTGTCTTGTAGCCGTCCATCCTCTTATAGCGAGTCATGATATCTTGAAGTGTGAAGGTTAGGGCGTGTCCGATGTGAAGCGAGCCAGTCACGTTTGGAGGTGGCATCATAATGCAAAATTTACGTCCATCTTTTTGGATATCTTTGTTTGCGTCTATCTCGAAGTATCCGCGTTCTTCCCAAATTTTATAAAATTTATCTTCTATCTCTTTTGCATTGTAAAATTCTGCCACTTTTGTATCCTCTTTCGTTTAAAAAATGCTTAATGTTATCTAAAATTTGTTTAAAAAAATCTTTGCAAAAGTGGGGAAATATGGGCTTGGGGCGGTTAAACGCCCCAAAGTTTAAATGGCTATTTTACGGTAAAGCTTCTTTGAGCTAAGTCGTAGTCGTTTTGTCTTTCGTTATACATATTTTCAGTTGTGACTGCGCCAAGTGAGCATTTGCCGCCAAGTCTTACGCGATAAGGTGTGTAAAGTACGGCGTCTTTTTCGTCGCCAATTAGTGTGTAAAAGCTTAGTACGCGGTCATCTTTTATGCTTTTATACTCAACTTGCAAGCTATTTTTTAAGCTCTTGCTAAAGTTGCTTAAATTTTCATTTATCGGCTCAAAGCAGCTACTTACTATCTCGTTAATAACGCCATTTTTAACCATTGTTTTTGAGTTTATCACTACTTTTGAGTAGATGACGTCATTTACTTTTAGGCTGTCAAGACCTAGCTCTTTGCCTTTTTCATCGACAAACGTTCTATAAACATCAAGCTCTTTTGGCTCTATTTTATGTTTAATCTCAAGTGGCACATAAGCGTAGCTTAAAATAGTAGCATATAGCTTGTTTTCACCAAGTGGAGTGATGGTAAAATTTCCATCTTTTGCTGTAAATGATACGTTTAAAAGGCCGTCAAATTCTTTGCTTTCGCCATTGTAGCTAAGCTTAAATTTATTATTTTTCTCGCCAACATCTTTGCCAAAGTAGGCATTTAGCGCTCTAAGTGTAAAAGCGCGCTCTTGCGTTGAGCTAAGCTCATTTAAATTTGTGATCAAGAAATTTGCAAGATCATCTGAGTAGTCGTTTTTCTCAAAATATTTTGCGTGCAGATACAAGATAAATGCATTGTCTCTCATCTTTGAGCCAAAGCTAGAATAATCCCTGCTGTAATCAGCTATCTGAGCTTTTTTAATATCTTTTAGCGCCACCTTTGCTTCGTCATTTAAGCCGTTTAGCTTTAGAGCCGCTGCCATTAGATATTTATTAAGTGCAGTCGTATTGTAAGCTTTATGGTCATAAATTTTATTTAGCACTGATTTATCAGCAACATTTGCGCGGGAGCTTACATAGATAGCATATAGGGCTTCAATATCTGTGTTCGTATATTTTAAGAGCGAATTTAATGCTCTTTGCTTTATATTTTTATTTAGCTCATATCCAGCCTCTTCAAGATCAAGCAGCACATCAGTTGCATAGATCGAAGCAAATGCATTTGTACTACCTAGATCGCTCCAGTAGCCAAAGCTACCATCTTGTTTTTGCATCTTAATTAGCTCACTCATACCGCTTGCAATAAATCTCTTTTGATCATTTTTTTCAAGCTCATTTTTTGGCTTTAAATTTAAAAGCGCAAGCAGTCTTGAGCTCCTTTGCTCCGCACATCCGTAAGGGTACTCGACTAAATTTTTAGAAGCTGCTAATAATACGCTTGAGACCGAGCTTGACGCATCTATACTAACATTGTGAAAGCCTTTTGGAAGCGAGATCATACTCTCTTTGTCAAAGACGCTACTTTTTGCATAGGTGCTAATCGTATAAGGATTAACTACATCAAGTAAATTTTGAGCAGTTTTTGAGCTATTTTTGTCGCTTATTGTTATATTATATTCGCCAGCTCCAGCTTCAAGAGCTGAAATTTTAAATGTAAAGGCTTTATTTTCAAGCGGCTTTAAATTCGCATTTTCTTTTGTTTTAATGCTTAAATTTTTACTGCTAGCCACTTTTATGGTTAAATTTTTATCCTCATTTGTTGTGTTTATAAGTCTTAAGTTCGCATTTAGCTCATCGCCTTTTAGCAAATAAACCAACGCACTTGGCTTAATAATCACATCATCTTTTACTAGAATTTCTTTATTTATAGCGTTCATACTATTTTCATTATTTGCCACGACATCTACTCTAACGGCTGAGTTAAAGCCATTTGGCGTTTTAAACTCGTATGAAATTTCACCATTATCGTCAGCTTGAAGGCTTACTAAATTTGCATATGTTTTTACCTTTTTGCTATCGATTGGGCTAGCATGTTTTGCCATTTTTGCCTCCATGGCAAGTGCCGCCATATCGCCACCAAAGCTTAAAGTTTTGCCCTCGACCTTATAGTTTGTGAGCATATTATAAATGTCATAATCAAAAACGCCATCTGGTAAAATTTTGTCAAAAAATTTAAGTGGATTAGCTGGCTTTTGTGACGTTATATCAAGCACGCCAACATCTGTGATAAATAAATTTACATAAGCTTTTGGCTTTGTTTTTAGCGAAATTTTTATATTTTCATCGCTTTTTGCCGTATTTGGTGCGTCAAGACTTAGATCAAGTATCCTTGATGACTTATCAGCTTTAGCATAAACCTTACCGTAAGTCCTAAACGGAGTTAATCCACCATCTGTCATGCGGTAGATATTTGCACTAACGTAAAGTCCACTAAAATCAAAATCAAGTTTAAATTTCACATTTGCTGAGTTATTTTTTATCTTAACGACCTTGTAAGCTTTCACGCCACCATCTTCAAGTGTAACAAGGGCGATGCCTTCTTTTATGGCTGAGCTTATATCAGCACTTAGTTCATCGCCTTTTTTGTAGATATTTTTATTTAGTTTGATTTGAGATTTGCTAAGCTCTTTTGTAGGCGCTAGAGTAGAGTAGTTGTAGCCACTTACGTCCATATCAAGGCTTGTGCTTGCTCCACTTACTAGATTTGTAGCGATGATCACATATGAGCCGCTTTGTGTAAATTTGTAGCTAAACTCGCCATTATCTTTATAAAAATTATCCACATCTTCTAGCGTTTGAAACCACTTTATATAGCCATTTGCATCTCTTTGGTATTGCCAAGTAACGCGTTTTATATCAAATTTTAAATTTGATTTTACGGCCTTTTGACTTGACATATCTACTACAACCGTTCTTATTTTTACATCTTCGTTTGGCTCAGCAAATGTCGTGCTTGCTGCGATACCAACCATATCTTTATAAGGATAGAGCGTAAAGCTTTTTGTATCGCTTACGTTTTTGCCGTCATCATTTACATTGAAATTTATCACGCCTGTTATGATAGAAGAGGCATTTTTGGTGCTGAAGCTAAGATCTATCATTTGACTTGATTTACCATCTTTTGAAAGAGTGAGATCGTTTTCAAAAGATGGATAAGCGCTTGGTTTTAGCGTATTGTTTTTAAATTTATACTCTTTAAACTCACTATTTTTATATTCATCATCAAAAAAGCTCACCTGCATGCTGCCATCAAGCTCGCTAGCAGCGCCACCAAAGAGATAGTTACTAGCTAGATTTGCTCTAACAAGCTCATTTGCGAAAAATTTATCTCTCTCAAGCGTTATCTCATTTTTTATCCTATTTGGCATAAAACTCTCAACAAAAAATGGCACATTTGAGATCACTTTACTTGCGTAAATTACTTGCATATTAAATCTACCGCTTAGATCGCTTAGTATCTCTTTTTCAAAATTTACCATGCCAACGTCATTTGTATTTTTTGAAATTTCAGCACTACTTTTGCCTTGTGGATCGAAAAATTTTATCTTTATAGGCATATTTTTTAAAGGATTAAAATCTCTATCTCTTAGATAGATTGCACCCTTTAAACTCTCATTTGGTCTTATGATATTTGAAGCAAAATGAACGTACGCATTGATACTCTCACTGGCATTTTGGCTCATAAATTTCGCTTCATTTAGCGCTTCGTCTTCTTTTAAAATAAGAAAATTTTGCTCTTTTCCAAGAGAGACAACCACTGAGGAGATATCTTTGTAAATATCTTTTTTGTTAAATTTAAAAACGCCTATATCATTTGTCGCACCAACTGCGATTTCTTCGTTCTTTTTGCCATAAATTTTCACATTTGCGTTTGGAAGCATTGTATTTTCGCCAAGGCGATTTGCAAATACGAAAATTTCATCCTTGCCAAGCTTTGCATTTACGGCGATATCACTTAGATAGACTACTTTTGAGACGCTCTTATCTTTGCCGTAGTTTAAGTTTATCTTATAAACTCCGTCTCCAGCCCCGGCAAAGTCGAGTTTGATTTTATTTAGAGAAATTTCATTTAATGCGCCATCAAGTTTATAGCTTTTGCTTGCCACTTTTGTGCTGAAGTTGCTTAACTCTTCGTTATTGTCATTAAAATTTAAGAAATATCTAAAATTTTGATCGCTTAGCTTTTCAATGCTTACATTTAACTCAGGCAAATTTGCACTTCTGATACCGATCTCACCGACGCTTGAGATATATGGCTCATTATTTATAAAATTTGCAAATGGAGTAAAATTGCCAGCTACTACTTCATAGCTACTTTCTTCTCTTACTACATTTCTATCATCGCCAAAACCGGGCTTAATGGTGATTTCATAACTATTTTGTGGCTTAAAATCGTCACTTGTAATATCAATGTAGTAATAATACTCGCTAAGCTCTGAGTTTTCTTCATAGCTGTCACTATATTTAACGTCACTAATGCTAAAGTTTTTTACACCTTTAATGTTTATAAATTTTTTTAAGTTAATGTCGTCATCAAGCCAATTTTTTAGATAAATTCTAAAGCCTAAGATACCATTATCAAGGCTCACTGGATAAATTCCTGGTATCTCAAGACTCTTTGCATTATCATTTATATTTACGCTTTCTTCGCTTATTTCATCGGCAAAATTTACTATCGTTTCACTTGAAAGCGTTGCGCCAAATTTGCTCTCAAATTTTTCACCAAAATCAAAAACTGGATTGCTTAAATTTTTATCAAGATTAAGCTCAAAGCTATTGTTAGAAAGCTCAATTACTTTAAATTTTGCATCTTTTACGGCAATATTTTTGATAGCTTCAATATTTACTTCATCATTAAATTTAAGTATATATTTGCTATCGCTTATTTTTTCTATCTTTGTTAGCTCAAATTCTTTCGTGGCAAAACTAGCAGTGCTTCCATTTTCAAGCTTGCAGCTATAATCCAAACCAGCATGCATATCTTTTGTAAAAAGTAGCAAGCTTTGACTATTAAATCTAACCGTACCATTTAATGCTGGTTGGCACAAAAGTAGCTTTTTATCACTTAGCATACCAACAAAATTTTTATTGACTTTATCTTCTAGTCCAAACTCTACGCTTAGGGGCGATTTTATCTGCGCAGTGCCATTTAGGCTCAAAGCATATAAATTTGTCATTCCCAAAAGTGCTAGAAGCGCTACTTTTTGCCACATTTTATCTCCTTATTTTTATTATTATTTCACTTTGATTTGAGTTTTGATCAAGGCATTTTATGCTGTGCTCGCCAAGAGTCATATCAAGCTTTTTCTCACTTGCATTCTCTATTTTTGTAAAATTTAAATCATCTATTTTTAGGTAAATTTCATCACCTAAGAACGCGTAGCATTTTACCATAACTTGGGTAATATTTTCATCTGTCACTATCTCTTCTTTGTCATAAGGATAGGCAAAAACTGGCTTTTTATCTTTAAAAATTTCAGCGCAAGGACTTTTTTGTATTTCGTCCTTATTTAAAAGCTCATTTTTAACTAAAAACTCAAGCTCTTCGCCTCTTAAACTCTCACATTTATTTGCGAGCTCAACGCCCTCTATCCTCTCATCGACTGCCATTTTTCGGCACTGCTCATAGCTAAAAACATCAAGACAAGTCGGAAGCTTTACTATACCAGTAGGGGCATCCATAAACTCTAAATTTTGCCTTTGAGCTGTGATCTTAAACATGTCAAAAACCATCTTTGAAACATCATTTAGCCCTGTTAGCTTATCTGTCTTATCGGCGTTAAAATTCCCCACCCAAACAGCAACCGTGTAGTTTGCATCAATACCTATGGCATAAAGGTCGCGCGAATTTGCGCTTGTACCTGTTTTAAAGGCTATTTTTGGCGTGTTTTGTGCGTACTGCCAAGCATTTTTTAGATATGACCTTGAGGCTTCACTCATCATTTTAGCGGTCAAGTAGGCGCTTTGAGGCGAGATGAGAGTTAAGTTTTTGTCTAAATTTTTATAGTTTTTGCCTGCAAACTCAAGTGGCATAAAAACGCCACCATTTGCATATATAGTATATAGATGTGCAAGCTCAAGCAGGCTCATCTCAGCACTGCCAAGAGTTATCGAAGCACCGTAGTATTCCTTGCTTTCATCTACCAAATTTACCTTTTCGAGTAGCTCATAAAGTGAGTTGTCTTTTAGCTTTAAGTTTAAATTTATAACTGGGATATTTAGACTAAAATTTAGGGCGTCTTTGGCGCTCACAAGCCCCAAAAAGTTGTTATTAAAGTTCTTTGGCACATATTCATTTACATAAATTTGTGTATCAATTAGCTGCGAGTTTGGCGTGATGAGCCCGCTATCAAGAGCAAGTGAATAAATAAATGGCTTTAGAGTGCTACCGGTATTTCGTTTCATATTTAGTGCTGAGTTTTTACCGTCACGTGCGTGCTCATCATGCGAGCCTATAAAGGCTACGACGCTCATTTTTTTATTATCTATTACCACGGCTGCAGCGTTGTTTGCGTTTTTAGCCTTTAGTAAAAACATCGCATCTTTTAAAATTTTAAGCATATCTTTTTGTAAATTTAGATCCAAACTAGCCTTTACGATTTGATTTTTAAAAGCAACATTTGCGTAGTCGCCCGCGTTTACGACGGCTCTTATCCTTACATTTTTAAATGGCTCAGCCTGTGCTCTTTTGAAGGCACTAAGATCAATTAAATTTGCCTTATAAAGCATCTTTATGACTCTATTTTTTAGAGCATTTATGTTTGAAACACGATCTAGTCTATTTTTATTTGGATTTTTAGGGATCGTGCTTAAAAGTGCAGCCTGGGCATAGCTAAGCTCATTTAGCTCCTTGCCAAAGTAAAAAAAACTTGCCGCCTTTGCTCCCTCGATATTGCCACCATATGGGGCTAAATTTAGATAAAAATTTAAAATTTCATCCTTGCTAAAGTGAAGCTCGAGCTGAAATGCTCTAAAAATTTCTCTTATCTTGTTTTTATAGCTTCGATCACTTGGCTCAAGCATCCTGGCTACTTGCATCGTGATAGTGCTCGCGCCTATGCGGTTGTCGCTTCTTAGGTTGTGAAAAAATGCTCTAAAAATGGAGGCAAAATTTACGCCAAAATGGTAGTAAAAATACCTATCCTCAAAGAGCACGACGCATTGTTTTAGTGAGTTTGGGAAGCTTTGCTCGTGAAATCTCCAAATTCCGTCGCTGCTAAGCCTCATATTTATAATGTTGCCATTTCTATCAAGTAAAATTTTGGCTTCGTCTTTTTTAAGTGCATCTAAATTTAGTGGATAAATTTGATCTAATATCAAAAAAATAGCAACCAATAGAGCCAAAAATAAGGCAAGGAATTTTAGAAATTTAAACTTTTTCATCCGCGTGATTATAGCTGTTAAAGTTTAAGTAGCTATAATTAGACCTTTTTAAAAAAGAGGAAACAATGCCCTTATCTAGGTTAAACAAAGAACAATACACCGCCGCAACCGCGCCATTTGGACACAATCTCATCATCGCTTCAGCTGGCACTGGCAAGACTAGCACGATTGTCGCACGCATCGCCCATCTTTTAAATTTAGGCGTTGTGCCAGAGAAAATTTTGCTTCTAACATTCACTAACAAAGCAGCTAGCGAGATGATAGAGCGCTTAAATAGATATTTTGATAAACAAATCACCTCCAAAATCACCGCAGGCACCTTCCACTCGGTATCATTTTCGCTTTTAAAAAGCCTTGATAAAGGCGTCACACTAAAGCAGCCAAGCGAGCTAAAGACGCTTTTAAAAAGCCTTGTTGAGAGGCGTAAATTTTACCACTTAAGCGACGTCAAACCTTATGGTGGAGCGTATTTGTACGACCTTTACTCGCTATTTCAAAACAGCGAACAAGGCACTACTTTTGGCAAATGGATAAGCGATAAGAGCGAAGAGCAGGGCGTTTATGCTGAAATTTATGAAGATGTTTTAGAGGAGTTTGAAGCTGAGAAGGCCAAATTTGCCTATGCTGATTTTAACGATCTTCTCATAAAAATGCGCGACGAGCTAAAAAAGGGAGCAAATTTAGCTTATGATGAAATTTTGATCGACGAGTATCAAGACACAAACACGCTTCAAGGCAGCCTCATAGACGCATTTAAGACAAAGAGCCTCTTTTGCGTGGGCGATTTTGACCAGAGTATCTACGCATTTAACGGCGCAAATATCGAGATCATTGGCTCATTTAAAGATCGCTTTCCAAATGCAAATATCTACGCCTTAAATGTAAATTACCGCTCAAGCTCAAGCATACTTGCCCTTGCAAACAAGGTCATAAACAATAACCCAAGGCTTTATGAAAAGCACCTAACAGTGAGCCGTGAGGGAAATTTTAAGCCTCCAAGACTGCTTGCTTATAACGAGCTTTTTGATCAGTATCAAAACATTGCCGACATTATCTCGCTTTCGCCATTTAATAGGGAAAACATTGCTATCATCTTTAGAAATAACTCATCAGCTGATGGCATCGAGGTTGCGCTAAAAGAGCGAGGTATCAGCTCAAAGCGAAAGGGCGGGGTGAGCTTTTTTGAGAGCCGCGAGATCAAGGCACTCATCGACATCATGGGAATTTATGTCAATCCAAAAGATATAATGGCATTTATCCACATCTGCGAATACGCAAAGGGCGTTGGCAGCGCAGTTAGCAAAGAAATTTTTGACGCACTGCTTAAGCTTGGACATGGAAATTTGATAAAAGGGATAGTTGAGCCAGATGAGAGCGTAAATATCTCATCAAACAAAAGGCGAAACTATCAGCTTGGTCTTTTTGATGATCTTGACGAATTTGCCGAGGTTTCAAGGTTTTCTAAGCTTGGCTTTAGCGATAAATTCCTAGGTCATCCAGTGCTAAAGCTACAAAAGCTAAGCGAGAGTGGGGCGCAGTTTTTATATGAAATTTACAACTTTTTAAGAGGCATGAGAAATGTCTCAAAGCCAGCCACGATGATAAACGAGATAAAAACTAGTAAAATTTACTCTCTAATCGTTGAAAATCTCAGCACAAAAAGGGCAACTCTAAAAAATGGCAACGTTGACCTAGCACTCAAAGAAGAGGTCAAAGAGCGCATAATGGCAAAGAGCGTGGTGCTAAGCGAGCTAGCTAAAAAGTATCAAGATATCAGTAAATTTTATAACTTCTTAGCCCTTGGCAGCAACGAGATGAGCGAAGGGCAGGGCGTTAGCTTACTTAGCGTGCATGCGAGCAAGGGGCTTGAGTTTGACCAAGTTTTTATCGTCGATCTCGCGCAAAACCGCTTTCCAAATTTAAAGCTAATGAGCATGGGCGGTAGCCTAGAAGAAGAAAGACGGCTCTTTTACGTAGCCGTAACTAGAGCAAAAGACGAACTCTATCTTAGTTACGCAAAATACGACAAGATAAAGAAGATCAACTACCAACCGAGTAGGTTTTTGATAGAGGCTGGCATGGCAAAAGAGGAAGTTTAAAGAGAATTTTAATCTTATTAAGTAAAATTGACCAATTTTTTACAAAGAGAAGCGATGAAAAAATCTAAAATTTTAATAATCCTGCTTATTTTAGGCGTCGGTGGATATTTTATCTATGATAATTTTTTTAAGATAAAAGATGAAAAGGTGGAATTTATCACCAAAAAGGCAAAAAAAGGTTCATTTAGCAAAAAGGTCGATGCCACTGGAGAAATTTTTGCTACCGAGCTAGTTGATGTTGGTGCTCAGGTGAGCGGCCAGATAAAAAAACTCTATGTTAAGCTTGGAGATCAGGTCAAAAAAGGCGATATGATCGCAAGTATCGATAGCTCGACACAGCAAAATAGCATAGACAATAAAGAAGCTCAACTTGCTATCTATAAAGCTCAGCTTGAAAGTGCAAAAGTGGCTCTAAACATTGCAAAAACGCAGTTTGATAGAGAAAATGCACTTTTTGCCAAAAACGCCACTTCAAAACAAGAATTTGAAAGCGCAAAAAATACTTATAGCGCAAACAGTGCCAAGATAAAGGAGCTCGAGGCTCAGATAAAGCAAACAAATATCGAGCTAAGCACAGCTAAGATAAATTTAGGCTACACAAAGATCACCGCACCAAGAGATGGCGTCGTAGTTAGCGTGCAAGTAGAGGAGGGACAGACTGTAAATGCTAATCAAACTACGCCAACTATCGTAAAGATCGCAGATCTTAGCTATGTTAAGATGAAGATGCAAATAGCCGAGGGCGACATCACAAAGATAAAAGTTGGCACGCCAGTTGAATACTCGATCCTCTCTGAGCCAACGAAAAAATTTCAAACGACGGTTAGCTCAATCGACCCTGGCTTAACGACATTAAGCGATGGTAGCTACGGCTCTAGCAGTAGTAGCAAATCTACAAGTTCAAGCACTTCAAGCAACTCAGCTGTTTATTATTACGCGCAAAGCATAGTTGAAAATAAAGATAAAATTTTAAGAATAGGCATGACCACGCAAAATGAGCTTTTAATAGCAAACGTAAAGGATGCTATCATAGTACCAAGCATCGGCATTAAAAGAGATGAAAACGGCACGTTTGTCTATATTTTAAAAGATGGCAAAGCGATAAAAACAGCGGTCAAAACCGGCATAAAAGACAACCTCGATACGCAGATCATTAGTGGCGTAAATGAGGGTGATGAGATCATCACATCACAAGGCTCAGCAAGCGAAATAGCCAAGATGATCGAAAAAGAAAATAAGAAGTTTTAAGTGATAAGTCTAAAAAATATCACAAAAAGCTTTAAGCTAGGTGAGAATGAAATAGAAATTCTTCATGGTATAAATTTAGAGATAAAAAAGGGCGAATTTATAGCTATCATAGGTCAGTCTGGCTCTGGTAAATCAACTCTTATGAACATCCTTGGCTGCCTTGATAGCCCAAGTGGCGGGCAGTACTTACTAGATGGCAGAGATATATCAAAATTTGATAGCGACGCACTTGCTAAGCTTAGACGAGATAAATTTGGCTTTATCTTTCAAAGATATAACCTTCTTAGCACAATGAATGCTCTTGAAAATGTAGCGCTGCCAAGCATCTACGCAGGGGCAAATAAGAGCGACCGAGAAAAAAGAGGGATGGAGATTTTAGACTCTCTTGGCCTTAGCGAAAAAGCAAAAAATTTACCAAATAAACTCTCAGGCGGACAGCAGCAAAGGGTCTCCATAGCAAGGGCGCTGATGAATGGGGGCGAGATCATCTTGGCAGATGAGCCAACAGGAGCGCTTGATAGCAAAAGTGGTCTTAGAGTGATGGAAATTTTAGTGGATCTTTACAAAAAAGGTCACACCATCATCATCGTCACGCACGATCCAAAGATCGCCGAGTATGCTAGTCGTGTGATCGAGATAAAAGATGGCAACATCGTAAACGATAATGTAAAAAATAGTGAAATTTTTGAGGCCAAAAAGCAAACTCAGCCAGAAAAAAGTAAATTTACCTACTATAAAGATCAGCTAATTGAAAGCTTTAAGATGTCGGTAAGCGCGATGCTAGCTCACAAATTAAGATCGCTCTTAACCATGCTTGGCATTATAATTGGCATCACGGCGGTCATTAGCGTCGTAGCTCTTGGCAAAGGCTCACAGGAGCAAATTTTAGCTGGCATCAGAAAAATCGGCACAAATACGATCGACATAATGCCAGGAAAAGGCTTTGGCGATATGCTCTCAGGTAGGGTAAAAACGCTCTCTATAAGTGACGCAAATATGCTCTCAAAACAGTCATTTCTGGACTCAGTCACTCCAAATACAAGCACTTCAGGCGTACTAACGTATGAAAATATCTCCTTAACAGCGACATTAAAAGGTGGTGGAGTAGGGAGCTTTGACGTAAATGGACTAAAGCTAGAAAAAGGAAGAATTTACGATGACGACGAGGTCTTAAACTCAGATTCTGTCACATTAATAGATCAAAATACCAAAAATAGTATATTTAAAAACGAAGATCCGATCGGCAAGATCATACTTTTTAATAAAAAGCCACTTCGCATTATAGGCGTTTTGCAAAAAGATGAGTTTAAAGTCGGTGATGCTAGCTCACTTAAAATTTATGCTCCATATACGACCGTGATAAACAAGATAACGGGCGATAAATTTATTAGCTCAATAACCGTAAAAGTAAATGAAAGCGTAAATGCTCAAATCGCAGAAAAGAGCCTAACTGATCTTTTAACGATAAAACACGGCAAAAAAGACTTCTTTACAAGAAATTCTGATAGTATCAAGCAGACTATCGAAGAGACGATCTCAACCATGCGCCTTCTAATATCAAGTATCGCCGTAGTTTCACTAGTAGTTGGTGGTATAGGCGTGATGAACATCATGCTAGTCTCAGTCACCGAACGCACCAAAGAGATAGGCATAAAAATGGCGATCGGAGCCAGACAGAGCAACATCTTACAGCAGTTTTTGATAGAGGCAGTGCTACTTTGCTTAATTGGTGGAGCTATCGGCATAGCCTTTTCCTACGCTATAGGCTACATCTTTAACAACTTTTTAGATGGTTTTACCATGATCTTTTCAAACGGCTCGATCGTGCTTGCGCTTGTTACATCGATGGCCATTGGTATCATCTTTGGCTACATGCCCGCCAAAAATGCCTCAAAACTAAATCCAATAGATGCGCTTTCAAGGGAGTAATATGAAATTTCTAAGCTTAGCTTTAGTACTTGTTTTAAGCGGCTGCGCTGTTAAAAATATAGATGAAAACTACAAGCAAATTTTGTTTGAAGATAACGCTAGCAGGGAGCTAAATTTAAACACATCTTGGTGGAAAGAGTATCACCAAAGCTATCTTAATGAACTCATTGATCTAGCACTTAAAAACAACACCGACCTTACAAAAGCTGCGATAAATGTAAATAAAGCACTCGCTCAAGCTGGAATTTTGGAGGCAAATTTAATCCCAAGCTTTAACGCTGGCGTTGAGGCATCAAGCAACAAAAATATAAAAGAGGGTGGTGCTTCTAGCAGAAATTTTGGCTCAAGCATAGGGCTTAGCTACGAGCTTGATCTTTGGCAAAAGCTTGCAAATAGCAAAGATGCAGCGATGTTTGAAGCAGAGGCTACTAAATTTGATCTGGAAGCTAGCAAGCTAAGCGTGATAAACTCTGTGGCAGACGCGTATTTTCAGATATTATATCTAAATGAGAGCATTAAAACTTATAAGCAAATTTTAGAAATTTATAATGAACTAAATGAGATAGTTAGGTTTAAATTTGAGCTTGGCAAAGAGGAGGCGCTAAGCTTAAAACAGATAAACTCACAGCTTTTAAGCGCTCAAAACAAGATAGAAAATGCCAAAAAAGAGCTAGTCGTAGCCAAGAAAATGCTTAGGATTTTGCTAAATGAGAGGCCGGATTTTGAGCTTAAATTTGAGGGCCTCACGCTAAGTCCTGTAAAAAAAGTGGGCGTTGATCTAAATGTGCCAACAAGTGCCATAGCAAACCGCCCTGATATAAGAGCGGCCATTTACCGCATAGAAGAGGGCATCCTAAACTATAAAGCTAGTCAAAAAGATTTTTATCCAAGCATCACGCTAGGAGCTAGCCTAAAAAGTAGTACCAACAAAAAAGAGGAAGCGTTTAGCCTTAAATTCCTAAATGGCAACATAGCTTTAAATTTACCATTTTTAAACTACCACAAACTAAAGTCAAATTTAAAGGTCAGCGAGGCAAATTTTGAGCTTGCAAAACTAAACTACATAAGCACTCTAAATAGCGCTCTTAACGAAATAGACGCATTTTACAAAGGCTACTTAAACGACGAAGCACTACTTACAAACTACCGAGAGCAGATAAAAAACTACGAGGAAATTTCAAAAATTTACGAGCTAAAATACTCTTATGGCAAGGTCGAGCTAAAGCAGTTTTTGGAGGCTAAAAATAGCGAACTAGAAGCCAAAATAGGGCTACTAAAGGCAAAATACACACTCTTACAAGACGAGCTAAATATCTATAAAGCCATGGCTGGCAAATTTTAATATATGAGCTCGGCTTGGGACTACGAGGCAAACGCGTGCAGCAAAGACGGCAAATTTACTGCTTATAAATAGCGAGCACTACCTAAATTTAAAAGACACCCAAAATTTCTAGCTTTTTATGAATGGACGGCAGAACTTTATGCCCAAAAATTACACAATAGGGTAGATCAAAATTTAAGTTATGTATAAGATAAATACAAATTTTACAATTTTCAAAAAGTATAAAATTTAACTCATTTTCTTACAAATATTTTTACGACAAATTTAATGGATAAATTAAAATTATACAAAAGATAAAACACGAAAATGCCTATATTTAGTCATTTAAAACTTTCAAAAGAGTAAAATAAAGATTTTAAAATATTAATTTGAAAATTACAGTTTTCAATACAAATATATAAAAAAGCTTGTATTTTACCCTTTAACATATTCATATAAGTATTATGCTTTTAAAATTATCTTTTTAAAATGAAAGTTGTATTTGTTTTTTTGAAAACTTACACATTTAGAAGTAAGCTTTCAAAATTAGAAGTTTTATAAGATTGTAGATTTTAAGCCAAAAGCTCTTTTGCAATCATACTTATGCGTTTTGCTTCAGCACTTGCTCCGATCTCATCTTTTGCTATTTTCATTACGGCGCCTAAATTTTTACCAACTCTTTCAATAATCTTTTTTATTTTCTCTTTAAGCTCTTCATCACTTAGTTGTGCTGGCAGATATGCCTTAATGAGCTCAATCTCGCCCTGCTCTTTTTTAGCCAAATCCTCTCTAGCACCTTTTATATAAAGCTCAACCGAGTCAGCCCTCTTTTTGATCTCCTTTTGAAGTAGTGGAAGTACCACTTCATCAGTCATTTCGATCCTTTGATCGACTTCGACCTGCTTAAGTGCTGCATTTAACGTTCTTAAAGTATCTCTTTTAAACTCATCTTTTGCCTTCATGGCCTCTTTTATGTCGGCTAAAATTTGCTCTCTTATGCTCATTTTCTCTCCTTTAAATTTTTGAAATATTAACTAAAAATTTGTGATAATTTCTTGAAATTTTCCTTGCAGATAGGCCACCCCAACACCCTCTCTAAGCCCATCGTCAATAACTAAAAATTTTGCTTCTTGCCCACTTAAAAGCTCCTCTAAAAGCAAGGTTCCAGCGATGAGCGGATACTTTCTACTTCTTCCAACCGCCACGTCAGCACTTTTATCATCCATCTTTAAAAGCTCATTTACAAACCAAGCAAGATCGTTATTTTTAAGTTCATATCCACTCACTTTTTTGGGATCATAGCTTTCGTAGTTTAGCCCAAGCTTTAGCGCTGCGATAGTGGTCGGCACTCCAGAAGTTAGCACGATAAGTCTATTGTCAAGGCCTGTTAAAAATTCCCTTGCCCCTTTTGTATAAATTTTTGCATTTTCTTGCATCAGATCAAGCGTTTTAAACCTCTCGTAAAAAGTGATGATGCCGAATTTAAAGCTTATGAATTTTCCATCTTCGCCTATTTCTGAGCTTGCTCCACCGATGTCAATGATGCTAAATTTTTCATTGATTCCAAGCTTTTTAAAAGCATTTTGAACACCCAAAAATGTAAGCTTTGCTTCTGCTTTGCCACTGATGATATGAAAATTTATGCCAAATTTCTCTCTTATCTCGCTAAAAATTTCCTCGCTATTTGACGCTACCCTAAAAGCCTCAGTCGCGACTGCTGCGCATTTAAATTTATCAAAATCAAATTTATTTTTAGCCTCTGTTATCGCTTCAAAGAGCCTATTTTTGGGCTCATCTGCTATCTTGCCACTTTCATTTAGTCCTCTAGCAGCTCCCACTATCTTTTCATAAATTTGCTCATTACTAAAGCCATTTTGTTCTTTTTTGACAAGCGCTACGCGAAATGTGTTTGAGCCAAGATCGATCGCTATAACCAAAATTTATCCTTAAAAATTTTTGCAGATTCTAACATATGATAATTTAGTATCATTTAAAGTTGAAAAATTCTAAAAACTTTAATATTTTTCAAGATATAATCCCTATCAAAAACCTTATAAGGGGGCTTGATTGCTTCGAGATAACTTATTAGCATTTGTTATTTTTGCAATTTGTAGCGTTGGATTTTTCGTTTGGGGCTATCAATACATCCCGACAAATAACTACTTTTTATTCTTGATCGCTGGCATGTTTGGTCTTTTTATGGCCTTTAATATCGGTGGAAATGACGTTGCAAATAGCTTTGGCACAAGCGTTGGTGCTAAGACGCTAACACTTAAGCAAGCTCTCATCATCGCAGCTATTTTTGAGCTTAGCGGTGCGATATTTGCAGGATCAGAGGTTACAAATACGATTAGAAACGAGATCGTGAAATTTCCAAGCGATCTAAACCCAATGAAATTTGTCATCATTATGATCTCAGCCCTTCTTAGCTCTGGGCTTTGGCTATTTTACGCATCCAAAAAAGGTCTGCCAGTCTCAACCACCCACTCGATCGTTGGCGGCATCGTTGGTGCAGGACTTGCTATGGGTTTTATGATAAAAGATCCAGAGCCATTTAGCATGGTCTCATGGAGCGAGATCGGTAGAATCGCCGTAAGTTGGGTCATTTCGCCACTGCTTGGCGGCGTGATGTCTTACATTATATTTGGCTATGTAAAAAGTAAGATTATCGAGCCAACACATGAACTTAAAATGAATCTAAAAGCTCTAAAAGCTGAGCGAAAAGCATATAAAGAAAGCTTCATAAAAGCACTAAAAACAAAGCCAGCTGAGGAGCAAATAGCCACTCTTTCAAAGATCGCAGTTATCGATGAGGACGAGATCGAAACCACTGAATACAGCGAATATCGCTCAAAAATTCGCATTATGAAAGATAGCGAAAAAGAGATAGATACCTTTAAAGCGATGAAAAAGCATATCCCGATCATCGCTGGATTTGCCGCAATGGTCATCTCATCAATGATGCTTTTTAAAGGGCTTGAGCATATAAATTTAGCCTTTAGCATCATCCAAACCGTCTGGATTATCTTTGTTATCGGAGCTCTAGCATATCTTGCAAGCCTTGCTATTATAAACGTCATGAGCAAAAACGATAGCGAAAAGAGTATCAATAGAATTTTCTCATGGTTTCAAATTTTTACCGCTTCATCTTTTGCATTTTCACATGGTGCAAACGATATCGCAAACGCAGTTGGACCATTTGCAGCCGTACTTGACGTGCTAAAAACTGGCTCTATAAACGAAAGCTCGCCCATACCAAGCATCGCAATGGTAACCTTTGGTATCTCGCTTGTCGTTGGACTTTGGTTTTTAGGCAAAGAGGTGATCACCACCATCGGCTCAAAACTAGCTGAAATTTTACCGACAACTGGCTTTAGTGCTGAGCTTGCCTCAAGTATCGTCATACTTCTAGCTACAAAGCTTGGCATACCAGTTAGCTCGACTCATATTCTAATAGGTGCAGTTTTAGGTATCGGTATCGTAAATAAAAATGCAAACTGGAAAATGGTAAGACCAATCATTCTTGCTTGGCTCATCACGCTTCCAGCAGCTGCTATCTCATCAGCTATATTTTATTTTGCCCTTGCTAAATTTTTAGGCGTTTAGTCATATTTTTAAATAGCTAAACCGCCCTATTTTTTAGATAATTTTTGTATAAAATTTATATGAAGGCTTGGCAAGTTGATCCAACCTGCCAAGTAAATTTGAAGTTATTTTTTCTTAATGATGATCTTCTCACCATCGCTATCGATGGTGATCTCATCGCCGCTTTCAAGCTCATCTTTTAAGATCATATCAGCGATCTTGTCTTCAACTAGCTCGTAAAGCGCTCTTCTAAGAGGTCTTGCACCATAAACTATATCAAAGCCAGCTTTTGCAATAAATTTCTTAGCCTCTTCACTTAAAATTGCCTTGATACCACGGTTATGAAGAGTCTTTTCAAGCTCTTTAAACATGATCTCAACGATAGAGATTAGGCCTTGTTCGTTTAGAGGATTAAAGATGATAGTATCATCAAGCCTATTTAAAAACTCGGGTTTAAAGTAGTTCTTAAGCTCGTTTTTAACAGCAGCGTCACGGTCTTCGCCCTTTAGCTCCATTATGAAATTTGAAGCGATGTTTGAGGTTAAAATGATGATCGTATTTTTAAAATCAACCGTTACACCTTTATTATCAGTCGCACGTCCGTCATCTAAAATTCCCAAAAGTATGTTAAATACATCTTTATGGGCCTTTTCAACCTCGTCAAAAAGTATGACCGAGTAAGGTCGTCTACGAACAGCCTCTGTTAGCTGACCGCCCTCATCGTAACCTACATATCCTGGAGGCGCGCCAAGAAGCCTGCTCACGCTATGTTTTTCCATATATTCGCTCATATCAAAGCGAATAAGTGCTTTCTCATCGTCAAATAAAAATTTAGCCAAAGCCTTAGCAGACTGAGTTTTACCAACCCCTGTTGGTCCAAGAAATAAAAACGAACCAATCGGTCTTTGACCCTCATTTAGTCCAGCTTTGTTTCTCTTAACAGCACGTGCGAGTGCGTGTAGTGCGTCATCTTGACCGACAACGCTCTCTCTTAGATGCTCTTCGATGCGCAGATACTTCTCTTTTTCGCTTGTTAGCATCTTCTTGACTGAAATTCCAGTCCATTTGCTCAAAATTTCAGCTACAAGCTCCTCATCGACTTGATTTTTAAGAAGCACGCCCTCTTTTTTCATGCTCTCCCATTTTTCTTCAAGCTCGTGTTTGTGCTTTTTAGCGTCAGCTATCTTGCCGTATTCTATCTCGGCAGCCTTTTGAAGATCGCCATTTCTTTTTGCTATCTCAGCTTGTGATTTTAGGCTATCGATCTCTTTTGTTGCTTTTGAAATTCCGCCAAAAACGGCCTTTTCGTTTTCAAATTTAGTATCAAGCGCTAGCTTTTTCTCATTTAGATCAGCGATCTCTTTTTCGATCTCGCCAAGTCTTTCTTTATTTTTATCCGCATCCTCTATCTTTAGAGCTTCTTTTTCTACTTGAAGCGTTACGATCTCGCGTTTTATCTTTGAAAGCTCATATGGCTCGCTCTCTATTTGCATCTTAAGCTCAGCTGCTGCCTCATCTATAAGGTCGATCGCTTTATCTGGCAAGAAGCGGTTTGCGATGTAGCGGTCACTTAACCTTGCTGCGGCAACTAGCGCGCTATCTGTTATCGTGATGCCGTGATGAACTTCAAGACGCTCTTTTATACCACGTAAAATTTGAAGTGCCTCATTTACGCTTGGCTCTTTAACGTCTATTGGTTGAAAACGTCTTTGAAGTGCTGCATCTTTTTCAAAGTACTTTCTATACTCTTTTAATGTCGTCGCACCAACAGCGTGAAGCTCGCCACGTGCAAGAGCTGGTTTTAGGATATTTGCAGCATCCATTCCGCCCTCGCTCGCACCAGCTCCAACTATGGTGTGAATTTCATCTATAAAAAGTATAATATTGCCAGCTTTTTTAACCTCGTCGATGACAGCTTTTAGC
Source organism: Campylobacter concisus (assembly GCF_002913945.1). GTDB lineage: Bacteria > Campylobacterota > Campylobacteria > Campylobacterales > Campylobacteraceae > Campylobacter_A > Campylobacter_A concisus_P. The sequence goes on from NZ_POZK01000023.1 coordinate 44,699, forward strand.
CTATCTTCAAACTCGCCCCTATACTTTGCACCAGCTACAACCGCACTCATATCAAGCGCGATGACACGCTTGTTTGCAAGGCTTGTTGGCACATCGCGAGCCACTATCTTTTGAGCTAGCCCTTCAACGATGGCTGTTTTACCAACGCCTGGCTCACCAAGCAAGATAGGGTTGTTTTTACTCTTTCTTATTAAAATTTGCATCATCCTAGTGATCTCTTCATCACGGCCGATGACTGGATCAAGCTCTTTATTTAGCGCTTTTTGCGTCAGATCGATACCAAATTTCTCTAAGCTATCAAGAGTATCATCGCCAGTTTGGCTATCTATCTTTTTGCCACCTCTTATACTCTCAAGATTCTTTTTGATCTCTAAGATGTCGCAAAATTTGCTTAAAATTTGTTTGATCTCACTAAGTTCAAGAGATGAGATAATCCATGTATCAACAGCTACGTAGCTATCTCCCATGCTTACCATTAAAGCTTTTGCATTTTCAAGAGAGTTTATAAGCTCTCTTGAAACTGAAACGTTATCTTTTGTAACATTTGAGCTACTTGGAAGTGAAGAAATTTTACTTTTTACTTCAAGCTCGACAGCATCTTTACTTACATTCATTTTATTAAACACTTGGTTTAAAATAGAATTACTATCTGCAAGCAAAGCCCAAAAAATATGAAGCGGAATAACTTGCGGATTTTTAGAAAATATCGCTAAACTAATACCTTTTTCAAGAGTTTCTTGCATCTGAGCTGTTAAATTTTCTGTTATATCAGCCATTAAATCTCCTTGGATTATTTTATATGGTCGCCATTATATAACTTTAGTCTTATATTGTCAAGTATTTTTATAATGCTTGTCACTCTTTTTATTTAATTGCTAAAATTTACCGTTATAAATTTGTATCAAAAAAACTATCCAAAAGCAAAAATATAAGCTTAAATTTATACTTTTTTTAGCCAAAAGCTAATAGAATTGAGCCAAAAATTATAGGAGAAATTTTGAATAAATTTAGTAAATTTTTTGCACTAAAAATTACAGGTGCTTTGCTTATCTCAAGCGTAGCAGTGAATGCACTTTTTGCAAAGAGTGAAGACGAAGCAAGTGCGAAGCTTGAAGCACTTTCAAAGCTTACAAAAACAATTTCAACCGTTGAAAAATACTATGTTGATGACATTAAATTTAAAGAGATCATTGATAAAGCCATAGCAGGGTTAATGCAAAATTTAGATGCTCACTCAAGCTTTTTAAATGAAAAAGCTTACAAAGATATGCAGGTGCAAACAAGTGGAGAATTTGGTGGCCTTGGCATAACAGTTGGCATGAAAGATAGCGCACTAACCGTTATTTCACCGATAGAAGATACCCCAGCTGATAAAGCAGGTATAAAATCAGGCGACATTATCTTAAGGATAGATGGGAACTCAACTATCGGCACAACGATAGATGAAGCAGTAAATAAAATGCGCGGCAAGCCAAAAACTCCAATAACTATCACAATTTTGCGAAAAGGTGAGCAAAAACCATTTGATGTAAAGATTATAAGAGATCTCATAAAAGTTGAGTCTGTCTATGCAAGAATGATAGAAAATGAAAATATCCTTTATATACGTGTCACAAATTTTGACAAAAATGTTGTTACAAAGGTAAAAGAAGCGATCAAAGAGTATCCAAAAGCAAGTGGCATCATACTTGATCTTAGAAACAATCCTGGCGGACTTTTAAATCAAGCTGTCGATCTGGTTGATCTTTTTGTAGATAACGGCGTCATCGTCTCTCAAAAAGGTCGCGACGCATCTGAAAATGTAGAGTATAAAGCAAGTACTAGTAAAACTCTTTCAAAACTACCACTTGTTGCACTAGTAAATGGCGGAAGTGCTAGTGCTAGCGAGATCGTAAGTGGCTCACTTCAAGATCATAAACGTGCTGTAATAATCGGTGAAAATACCTTTGGAAAAGGAAGCGTTCAAGTAATCCTACCAATAGACGACACCGAAGCACTAAGACTAACTATCGCAAGATACTACTTGCCAAGTGGCAGAACTATCCAAGCAGTTGGCGTAACACCTGATGTAGTCGTGCATCCTGGTAAAGTGCCACAAAGCGACGATAGTGCATTTAGCATCAAAGAAAGTGAGCTAAAAGCGCACCTAAAAAGCGAGCTAAACAAGATAAATCCTACAAGCGAGGGCAATAAAACTGAAGCAAAAGATGATAAAAAGATAATCACGCAAAAAAAAGTTGATGAAGATATTCAATTAAAAACGGCAATTGATACGATCAAAATTTTAAAAATAAAACAATAAATTAGAAGGAGATTTCCATGCAAAAAAGAGAGCTTATTTACGAGGGAAAAGGTAAAAAAATGTATGCCACAGACGATGCAAATTTGCTTGTGGCTGAATTTAAAGACGATCTAACAGCATTTGATGCTCAAAAAAGAGGCAACGAAGCTGGAAAAGGTGCATTAAATAATAAAATTTCAACACAGCTTTTTAAGCTTTTAGAGAGTAAAGGTATCGTGACTGACTTAGTTGAGACTATCAGCGACACTGAGCAAGTAGTCAAAAAATGCGAGATCATACCTCTTGAAGTTGTTGTTAGAAATATCGCAACTGGCTCACTAAGCAAAAGACTTGGCATAAAAGAAGGCACGGTTTTACCTTTTACACTTGTTGAGTTTTACTACAAAAACGACGATTTGCACGATCCATTAGTAACAGATGAGCACTGTATCATTATGGGATTAGTAAAGAGCGAAAAAGATCTTCAAACTCTAAGACACACAGCTAGAGAGATCAACTCTATATTATTTAAATTTTTTGCCGAAAGAGATCTAAAACTAGTTGATTTTAAAATAGAATTTGGTATCGATAAAGACGGCAATATCATTCTAGCTGATGAAATAAGCCCTGATAGTTGTAGATTCTGGGATGCTAAAACCAATGAAAAACTTGATAAAGATAGATTTAGACAAGACCTTGGTAGCGTAAAAGTCGCTTACGAAGAAGTTTTAAGAAGAATTTTATCGTAAGGACAAAAATGAAAGCTGTTGTAAATATAGCATTAAGAAGTGGGGTCCTTGACCCTGCTGGCAAAGCAGTGGAGCATGCTTTAAATTCTCTTGGATTTAGCGGTGTATCAAATGTCAGAATAGGTAAACAAATCGTTTTAGATATCGATGAGAGCGATAAAAACAAAGCAAATGAGCAGCTAAAAGTGATGTGCGAGGAGCTTTTAGCAAATACCGTCATCGAAGACTATGAGATCGTGCTATGAAAGTAGCGATCATACTTTTTCCTGGCACAAACTGCGAAGAAGACACAGCTCACGCATTTAAATTACTTGGATGCCAAACACAAATAATCTGGCACAAAGAAGATAAAATAGATGCTGATCTAGTCGTACTTCCAGGCGGTTTTAGCTATGGGGATTATCTAAGAACAGCTGCGATAGCTAAATTTAGCCCAGCTATGCAAGCTGTAAAAGAGCATGCAAAAAAAGGCGGCTATATCTTAGGAATTTGCAATGGTTTTCAGATGCTACTTGAGCTTGGACTCTTAAAGGGTGCGATGAGAAGAAATGAAAATTTAAATTTCGTCTCAAAATATCATCACCTAAAGGTGATTTCAAATAACAATAAATTCTTAGCAAATTTAGCCAAAAATGAAATAGTAAATATACCTATCGCTCACGGCGAGGGCAACTATTATACTGACGAAACCACTCTAAAAGGCCTTTACGACAACGATCAAGTATTACTAAAATACTGTGATGCTAAAGGTAACGAAATAAATCCAAACGGCTCAGTCGATAGCATAGCAGGAATTTGTGATGAGAACAAAAAGATTTTTGGTCTTATGCCTCATCCTGAGCGTGCTTGTGAGAAAATTTTAGGTACAGATGATGGTATGAAGATACTAAAAGGTCTAGTTTGGTAAAACATTTTCTTTTTATCTCCCTACTCGTACTAAATTTATTTGCTGCAAATACCGATGAAGTAAGCGTTTTTGATATGATGGACGAAGCTAGGGAGGATAAATTTGTAAATAGCCCTACTTCAAATCCAAAAACTCAAAAACCGCCAAAAGAACAAGATTTTTCAAGAAAATTTGTATCACCACAGCCAGAACGTATCACTCCAGAGCAGATGCGAAACATTGTGCCAACAAACGAGCCAGACATTAGCGTCCCAGACAATCAAGTATATGATAAGATCAAAGTAAAAGAGCTTCTTTTAAAAGCCACAAATGTGCCAAAAAATGTTGTTATAGGAGAAATTTTTAGTGTTGAGGTAGTGGCTGATACACAAAATGACTTTGAGTTTGAGTTTGAGACACAGCTTGATGAAACAAATATTAAATGGCTAAATAAGAAAAATTTTCAATGGGTAAAAAGTGAAGACAACAAATATGTAGGTACTTTTTATCTTGAGGCAACAAGCATTGACGCAAAGACTTTAAAAGTTAGCTTAACCCTAAAAAGAAATGGCGAAAACTATCAGAGCTCAAGCATAAATATCTTTTTGCCGAAGTTAAAAGAGCTTAGAAGTGATGAGAACTACAACCATATCGTGGCTGATAATCTTGAAGTTAAGAAATTTAAGACAACAAAATTTGATGATATAAACAATATCATGGTTGTAGAAATTTATGGCAACAACGTAGATTTAAGTGCTTTTAATATAGAAAATAAAACCATCTTAAAGCAAGGCGTAGATACGATAAATGGCGACTTTAACTCACAAAGTGCATATTATTTTGCAGTATTTAAGCCAAATAAAAAATCGCTTGACTTTAACTACTACAACCTAAAAAAGGCTAAATTTGAAAGCTTTTCTTTGCCAGTGAGTGTCGAAGATGACGATGTCAGCACACAGATCGGACTAAATCCAAAACAAAGTGAGTTTAGCACCTATAAAGATGTCACGATCTACTCTTGCGCGGTAATTTTTATGTTATTAGCTATTTGGCGCAGAAGGCTTAGCTACTTTTTTGTGGCGGCTGTTTTTATCGCACTTGGAATTTATACCTACAACCCTTTTGGCAAAGCAGCACTTAAGCCAGATGTGAGCGTTACTATCCTTCCAACTAAAAATTCAACCGTTTTTTACACATCTCACAAAAATGAAAATGTTGAAATTTTAGACACGAAAGATGACTACTCAAAAATTTTATTTGCTGATGGTAAGATTGGCTGGGTAAAAAAGGATAATCTTGTCAAAAATTAGAGCTTTATTTTTTGCTATTGAGTTTGTTATCAGCGTTGTTTTAGTCGTCTTTTTTATGTGGCTATTTAATGACAAAAATAGAGCCATAAGAAAATTTTGGGGAAGATCGCAAAGGTTTTTTGGTGGATATAAACTTGAAGTGATAGGCAATTTTAGTGATGAAGCAAATATCTTACTTATAAACCACCAAAGCATGCTTGATATCATAGTCATCGAAGAGCTTCACCCAAAAAATGTCTGCTGGATCGCAAAGGCACAGATCGGTAAAATTCCTATAATTGGTAAAATTTTAAGCTTACCAAAAATGATAGCGGTTGAACGTGAAAATAAACACTCACTTATAAAGCTTTTAAGCGAAGCAAAAGATAGAGTTGAAAATGGTCGCGTTTTAGCCATATTTCCCGAAGGAACTAGATCTCAAACTAATAAGCTTTTACCTTTTAAGGGCGGTGCAAAACTATTAGTTGAAAAGCTAAATTTAAAAGTTCAGCCTATCGTTATTGTAGGAAGCGATGCTATGAAAGTAAAAGAATTTAGCTTTAAAAAAGCAGATATCAAGCTCTTTTGCCTTGATCTAGTCGATACTTCAAAAGAAAACTGGCTAGAGGCGACTAGAGAGAGTATGCAAAAAGTCCTAGACGAAAATAGAAAATAAATTTAGTTTTTGCAAATTTACAAAGCCCCTACTCTATATCATTATCTATAAAATTTTGATTTCATACTATAAATTTTTATCAATAAATTTAAAAAGGTCTAGCAAGAGCTAGACCTAAAAATATTAGTTTTGCAGATAAGTTCTTAAGTTCTAAAGACACTAAGCTTTGAATTTAATGCATCTGTCATCTTGTTTAGATGTTCTGCTGCTGAAGCTATCTCTTCGACGCTTCTAGCATTTTCAGATGAAATTTGGTTGATATTTGAGATGCCTTCCATGATTTCATTTACATTTTTGCCAGTTGCTATGTAGTCTTGCATAGTCTTATCAGACATTGCTATAGCGTTATTCATTGTCTCACCCATAACATTTATAGTTTTTTCAACATCGCTTGCCACGTGAGTTAGCTCTTGGATCTGTTTAGAGTTGATACCCATTTGCTCACTGCTATCATTGATCGCTTGAACGATGACATTGATAGTTGCATTTATCTCAGTTAAACTCTTTTGAGTCCTCTCAGCTAGCTGTCTAACTTCATCAGCAACGACGGCAAAGCCTCGTCCATGCTCACCTGCTCTTGCAGCCTCTATAGCTGCGTTAAGAGCAAGTAAATTTGTTTGATCAGCTATATCATTGATAACAACAAGGACTGATTTTACCTGCTCGGCATCACGACTAAGCTGATCAATCTTATCAGCCATTTGATTTTCAACATTAGCAGAGTCAATAATCTGTGCCGATAGCGATCTTATAGCTTCAGTTGCCGTTTTTATATGTGTGCTTGCTTTTTGAAGATCGTCTTTGCCGGCCTGAGCTACTGCTAAAGATTCTTTCATATTTTCTTGCATTACTTTACATCTTTGATTTGTCTCTTCCACTATTTCGGTTGATTTTTCTACACGTTTGCCTGTCTGAAGAGATGTAGAACTAAGCTCATTTGCAACGGAGCTATTTTCACTTGAAAGGTGCTTTGTATCACTTATTAATATTCTTATTCTTTCAATAAAATCATTTATATCTCTACTTATTTTAGCTATCTCATCTTTACCATAAATAGGAATTTTAATTGTAAAATCAGATGTTATCGCATTTAAATTTGCTCCTAGTCTATCGATAGGATTTGCAACCATCTTCTTAAGCAAGAACATCGAAACAGCTATCAAAAGTAAGGTAACTATGATGCTTGCTATGATGAAATTTTTACTAACTACTTTTAGTGGTGTTAAAAAATCATCAGTAACAGCTGAACCTAAAACCATCCAGTCTAGTTTATCAAATGACTCAAAAGCAACTATGCAGTCAACCCCATCAATTATAATAGGCTCAATGCCCTTTCCTTTTTTGACAATATTATCCATAGTAGTTTTTAATTCACTATTTAGCTCTTGATCTGCCTTAGTTGGATGGAAGTCAAATTTACCAGTTTTAGTATTGTACAGAGAAAAATATCCATGCTTACCAAGTTTCATCTCAGAAAAAGTCTTTTTCATATTGTTTAATCCCTCGGTAGGATCATAACCAACAAATAAAATTCCTATTACCTCGTTATTTTCAATAATAGGATCATAAACGCTCATATAGTTGCGTCCAAATAAATTTACAACACCTATATACCTATCTTTATTCATGATATTTTTATAGGCTTGACCGCTTTTGTCAAGCATTGTACCAACGGCCCTGCTACCATCAGCCTTCGTCACTGATGTACTAACTCTTAAAAAATTATCACCTGATTTTGCAAAAATGGTTGAAATTCCACCTTTTGTAGCGTTGTTAAATTTATCTAGAATATCGTAGTTATTGTTTAAAATACCATTTTGAGATATTAGTTCTATCGCTTCGTATTTACCAGTCTTGCTCATCTGGTGATTAGTTGAAATTTTTCCAATCATCTCTTTAAAAACACTCATTATTAGCTCTGCACTACTTACATTATCTTTCTCAAATAATTTAACCGTATTCATAGCAAGCTGGACGTTTTGTTCTACTGTTGTAAGCACACCATCTTTTATCTCGCGCTCTAAAATATTTGACGTATATACAACAAAACATTCATAGATACTGCCAAAACCGTAGCAATCGTTGCTGAAACTTTTACCAAAATGCTTCGTAAATTCATTTTGTCTCCTTTTTCCAAAAATTTTAGCCTTGATTATAGCACTATTTTAAATAAACTTTATACAAGAATGCATAATTAATAATAATTAATAAATTACTATTATTATTTTATTCATAAACTATAACTTTTTTGAAATCATTTTAAAAAATTAATTTAAAAATCTTGATAGTAATGCTATCAAGGTTAAGTATATTTTTATCACTTTGTGTTATAATCTGCCAAAAATTTTAAAAAAAGGAAAAGAAAAATGGCAGATAAATTTGAATTTCAAACCGAGGTTAATGACCTTCTAAATTTAATGATTCACTCTCTTTACTCAAACAAAGAGATATTTTTAAGAGAGCTTATTTCAAACTCAAACGACGCACTAGACAAGCTAAACTATCTTTGTTTGACCGACGAAAAGTACAAAAAACTAAACTATACCCCACGGATCGATATCAAAATCGATGAAAAAGCCAAAACACTGACTATTAGTGATAACGGCATTGGTATGGACAAAGATGAGCTTATCGCAAATTTGGGCACAATAGCAAGAAGCGGCACAAAAGGCTTTATGAAGAATTTAAGCGGTGATGCAAAAAAAGATAGTTCACTAATAGGCCAATTTGGCGTTGGCTTTTACTCAGCTTTTATGGTAGCAAACAAGATCGAAGTCATCAGCCAAAGAGTACTTGGCGATAAGGCCTACAAATGGACATCTGATGCAAAAAGCTATGAGATCGAGGAGGCCAGCAAAGAGAGTTTTGGTACTGATATCACTTTGTATCTAAACGATGATGAGTTTGCAAATTCTTGGCGTATTGAAGAGATAGTCAAGAAGTATTCAAACCACATTCCTTATCCTATATTTATGGATAAGCAAAGCTATGTCGCTCCAAAAGAAGGCGAAAAAGAAGGCACATATGAGACTAAAAATGAGCAAATAAATAAGGCAAATGCGCTTTGGAGGCTAAACAAAGCTAGCCTTAAAGAGCAAGATTACAACGACTTTTATAAGCAAATTTCTCACGACAGTAGCGATCCTCTCCTTTATATTCATACAAAGGCTGAAGGCAAGATCGAGTACTCAACTCTATTTTATGTGCCAAGCACCGAGCCATTTGATCTATTTAGGGTTGATTATCAAAGTGGCGTAAAGCTTTATGTAAAAAGAGTTTTTATCACAGATGATGCAAAAGAACTCTTGCCGCCATATTTAAGATTTATCAAGGGTATCATTGATGTTGAGGATCTGCCATTAAATGTAAGCCGTGAAATTTTACAAGAAAATGCGATCATGAGAAGTGTCAAAGAGCAAAGCGTGAAGAAAATTTTAAGCGAGCTTGCAAAACTAAAAGATAACGATCGTGAAAAATACATAAAATTTTACAAACTATTTGGTAAGGTTTTAAAAGAAGGTCTTTATGGATTCAGTGCTGAAAAAGAGCAAATTTTAGATCTTTGTCTATTTAAAACCTCAAAAAGAGATGGACTTATCAGCCTAAAAGAGTACAAAGAAGCAATGAAAGATGATCAAAAGTCGATCTATTATATCAGTGGCAACAACGAAAATATGCTAAGAAATTCTCCACTCCTTGAGAGCTTTAAGAAAAATGATATCGAGGTTCTTATTATGGATGAAGAGATAGATACGATCGTTATGCCAATGGTGAATGAATTTGACAAAACTCCTATAAAATCTATCTCGCACGCTGATATTAATGATGAGATAAAAAGCGATGAAAAAGTAGATGAAAGCAAAGTTGCAAATACACTTGTTAAAATGAAAGAAATTTTAAAAGATGAAGTTAAAGACGTAAAACTTAGCTCAAGACTCTCAAGCTCCGCTGCTGTGCTAATTTATGATAAAAACGATCCTGATTATGCTATGCAAGAGATGCTAAAACAAATGGGACAAGGTGCAAACGCTCCAAAAGTTAAGCCGATCTTAGAAATCAATGCTGACCATGAAATTTTTTCAAAACTAGAGAAAAATGAGGCTATGATTTACGACATTGCGCCTTTGCTTCTTGATATGGCAAGGCTAAATGAGGGCATGAGCCTAGAAAACCCTGCTAAATTTTCAGAGCTACTAACGAAAGTGATGATAAAAGCTATCTAAATTTATAAAGCCCAAGAGAAATTTTGGGCTTTAACCTGCTTCTATAAATTTAAATTTCCTATATTTATTATCTTTATTACGGTAAAAATTTAATTGTGTAAGCTAAATTTCCCACGCCAAAAGACGTGGGATAAATTTACGCTATCTTGGTAGCGTCGATGATGTTTAGATCAAGTCCAAGATCTTCAACAGATAGTCCAAGTGCAAGACCTACAAGCTGAGATAGGTGAATGATAGGCTTTCTCACATTTGAGTGGTTCTCATCTTGATATCTCTCTTGGTAGATGTCAAGTTGCATTTGACAAAGTGGGCATGGTGTGACAACTACGTCAGCGCCGTTTTCATCGGCGTTATTTACGATCTGACTTGACATTTTCCTTACAGATGTGCCAGCTGGGTAGCTAGCGTGGAAACCACAGCAGTCAAGTCTTTTCTCAAATGGCACGATAGTAGCACCAAGTGCGCCTACAACAGTTTCAAAGCTCTTTGGATTGACTGAGCTTTCTCTATTGTGCAGATCTTTTTCAGGTCTTAGGCTATGGCAGCCGTAAAACAGCGCTACTTTTAGCCCGCTAAGTGGTTTAACAACCTTTGCTCTTAGCGTTTCTACGTTTTGATAAAGCACCCAAAGAAGGCTTGTGATCTCGGTTGAGCCATTATATTTCATATTGCCCTCAGCCAAGAAAGTATTTATGCGGTCCTTTGCACCCTTATCAAGTGTAGTTTTTGCTCTTGTTAGAGTTAGCATACAAGTTGAGCATGTCGTAAGCATCGGCATATTCATCTGCTCTGCAAGCGCTATGTTTCTAGCATTTGCCACAAGCGTAGCGATAGGATCTACGTCTTGTGCTTGTTGGGCACCACAGCAGCTCCAGCCCTTTATCTCGTGAAGCTTCCAGCCAAGTATCGGAGCGATAGCCTCAAGCGACATCTTAGCCTCTTTAGCTGCTTGAGAGAGTACGCATCCTGGAAAAAAAGCGAATTCGTTTTGCATAATTACTCCTTACTAGCAGCTTTGCGAGCCGCATTTATCATTTTTACTAGATTATCATGTCCTTCTATGTCCTCTTCGCCAAAGATATGAAGCGGATTCATCTTACCTGCAAGCATTAAATTTGCAGCGATATCCATTTTGCCCATATTTCTAAACACTCCCTCAGAGCGAAGTGCAAGCTTGATCTCATTTAGTCTGCCTGAGCCATCAACTAGATCGGTTAAGAACGCCTCAGCGTGATCTGGTCCCATACCATCATCAAAGCCTTTTTGTATAGCCATGATGCGAAGATCAGTTATGTCTTTGCATGCGCTTATGCCTTTTGGACAGCGATCAGCGCACTCTTGGCACTTTACACACATCCAAAGACCATTATCGATAGCTGGTTTTAGATGCGGCATAGGATCTTTACTACGTGAGTCAAATGCCGCTCTATAAGCATGCACAAATACAAATGGCTGCATATAATCGCTCGCATCAGCTTCAAGCTTATTACACTCACTAGCGCACGCTCCGCAAAGTATGCAGTCCCATTCAAGTGCTACTTTTTCGTACTCTTTTTGACTTTGCTTACAGCCTTTTTCTGCGCTAAATTCTGACTTAGCAGTGATGCTAGGCCTAATCTTGCGTAAATTTTCGATACTTGGCTCCCAGTCCACCATAAGATCAGAGATGACCCTGAAATTTCCAAGTGGAGAAATTCTTATACTCTCTGGATTGTCATACTCCGCCAAAAGCTCATTCATCTTTGTATCGCAAGCTAGATACGAGTGACCATTTACTCTAACAGCACACGCTCCACATATCGCTGAACGGCAAGATGCAGTGAAATTTAGCGTCGCATCCTTTTTTTGTTTGATATCAAGAAGCACTGTTAAAAGAGTTTTGCCTTTGATCTCTTCATTTGTTAGCTCATAAGTTGATTCATATTTTTTAGTTCCGTCAAAACGGTCGATAATAATTTCCATCCTAGCTCCTTACTCTGGCTTCTTGCCGTCAAGTGAAAATATGCCTGTCACAATGTCTTTGTAGCTAAGTTCAAGCTTGCCGTCTTTTAGTGTGACTATGCTGTGTTTTAAGAAATTTACATCATCTCTTTTTGGATAGTCCTCTCTTGTGTGAGCGCCACGGCTCTCAAGACGATTTTGCGCTGCAAGGCATGCTGCACGAGAAAGAAGTATAAGATTGCCAAGCTCGACATAGTCGGTAAATGCTGTATTCATAACTGGGTTTTGATTTGGCACTTTGATAGTGTCATATTTTGCTTGGATAGCTTCTAGGTTTTTAGAAAGCTGATCAAGTTTTGCGCCAGTTCTAAAGATACCCATTAGATCCCAGTTATTTTTACCAAGCTCTTCACGAAGTGCGTACATGTCGTTCACACCGCCCTCGCCTGTTGCTATGGCTTTAAATTTATCTTGCCACATTTTTGCTAGCTCAGAAGTTTTCTTTCCGCTTGCAAATTTTGCATTTTGAGCGTAAGCACCAGCACCTTTGCCAGCTAGATCACCAGTTACAACTGCGTCAGTTAGGCTGTTTCCGCCAAGGCGGTTTGCACCGTGGATAGATACACATGAAGCCTCGCCACCTACATAAATTCCAGGGATTTTTGTGCTCATATCATCAAATTTAGCTACCTCTATGCCACCCATTGAGTAGTGAGCTGTTGGACGGATAGGTACTGGTTGTTCGATTAGATCGATATTTTGGAAAAGCATGGCTGTGTGGCGAATTTTTGGAAGCTTTTTCATAATAGTATCTTTGCCAAGGTGACGAACGTCACAAAGCACGTAAGCACTCATACCCTCGCCAAAGCCTCTGCCTTCGCGAATTTCTGTCTCGATCGCACGAGCGACGACGTCACGAGGAGCTAGCTCCATCTTTTCGTGATAGTTTTTCATAAAACGCTCGCCCTTGTTGTTTAACAAGTAACCACCCTCGCCGCGAGCAGCTTCTGTGATTAGTGTGCCGCCATTTTGAACGCCAGTTGGGTGAAACTGAAGCATCTCAGGGTCTTCAAAACCAAGACCTGCTTTAAGCGCAGCAGCAATGCCATCACCAGTTGCTATAAATGGAACTGATGTGCGGTTATAGAAAATTCTAGTGTATCCGCCAGTTGCGATGACTAGAGATTTGCAAAGAACTGGATAAATTTGACCATCTTGGATGTTGCGAAGAACGACGCCTTCAACCTTGCCATCCTCAAGACCGATCTCAAGTAGCTCATGATCCATTAGAAATTTAACGCCAGCTGTGATAGCGTCGTCAAGACAGGCGTGCATCAAAATGTGGCCAGTTTTATCAGCCGCGTAGTTACAGCGCTTTTTGCTAGCGCCACCCATGAAGCGAAACGCAACATCACCATTATCTTTACGGGACACGTCACCATTATCTATACGAGAAAAGAGCATGCCATTGTGGTCTAGCTCGTGGATGACTGCGCCTGCTGCCTCGCAAAATTTCACAACTGCATCTTGATCAGCAAGATAAGCCGCACCTTTAACTGTGTCATAAGCGTGAAGCTTGAAGCTATCGCCGTTACTAAAGTCAGTAACGCCGTTTATTCCGCCCTCCGCCATACAGGTCGCATTGCGAGATGGCATCATCTTTGTAGCAACAACGACGGTTGAGTTTGGATATTGCTTGCGAACGGCTGTTGCTGCACGAAGTCCGGCACCACCAGAGCCGATTATTAGCACATCAACGGATGGCAAGCCACTTTCATTGCCTTTTGGCAACTCACCAGCAAAAACATTGGTTGCACCAGCTGTTGTAGCTAGCGCACCTACGCTGATACAGGCACTTTGTAGAAATTCTCTTCTGGTAAATTTTTCACTCATTGATAACTTCCTATCTTAGTAAATTTTTAGCGTTTAAAACGCACCGCCAGTTCATTTCTTAATATTTTTTAAAATAACTATATTAATTAAATAATTAATAATGAAAGATTACATTAAATTTACTTAAAAGAAACATAAAGATTTATTTTAGATTAAGAAATGAGAGCTGATATTAAAATCAAAAAGGATAAAATGGGATTTTTTAGGCGATTTATATAAATTTAGCGGTAGAAATTTTATAAGATGTATAAAAATTTCTACCGATTTGAAGTTTATTTTTATTTTTGAGTTTTTAAGCTTTAGAAGCTCTTTTTTAGGATATCAGAAAGATAAATTTACTTTTATACTTAAATAAATATATTAAATATAATAAATAACATTATTTTTGTCCTATTATCAAAATTCACCCTTTGGGTGCAAAATTTCTTTTAGCTCGCTATCACTTAGCTTATAGTTATAAAATCTCTCGTAAAACTCTCTTGTTTTTTGCTCTAAATTTAGATCGCTAAATTGCTCTGGGTAAAATGTCTTAGCCAGCCAAAGCGGATAAAGCGCACCTTCAGCACTTCTTACGCTCCAAAGATAAACGCCACTTGGCACTACAAAAATTTCTCCATTTTGCACAGCTTTTAGCTTGGCAAATGATGCGTTTTTAGCGATAGCATCGGCACTTTTTTGTGAATTTGTGATGATAATGTCTGGGTTAAAGATGATGACTTGCTCTTCATTTATCGCTTTTGAAATTTTAAAATCACCATCGCTTAGCTCTGAGCTTAAATTTATGCCACCAGCCACGCTAATATACTCTGCGCCGATATCCTTTGAGCTAATGGTGCTAAGTTTCCTGAGTTGTAGTTAAGCACCAAGACTCTCTTTTTTGGCGTTAAATTTGCCGTTTTTTGGCTTACAAATTTTATGTTGTCGTTAAAATATTCATTAAACTCATGCGCTCTTTTTACGCTCTTTTCACCCCAAATTTCAGCGATCTTGCTAAAGCTATCTTGTATCTCTTTGATGCTTTGAAATTTATCTATCTTCACAACTGCGATGCAAGCGCTCTCAAGCTGAGCTTTGCTGTTTTCATCAAACATCATACCAACTGGCCCAAAAACAACTTGCGTTTTTGACGCTATGATCGTCTCAACGCTGCTACTTAGCATGCCACTTTTATTGTTGTTACTCTTTATATTTGGAAAAATTTTTGACATTAGTGGAGGCAGTTTTGGCGCACCGCTAATTATATGATCTTCGTTGCCAAGCATCGCAGAGACCTGCACAAATGCCCCTATCAAAGGCGTCGCACGCTCGATAATATCAGGCACTTCTACCTTTTTGTTGTCGCTATCAAGCACCACTCTTGCTTGCAAACTAACAAGCAAAAAAGCCAAAAGTAAAATTTTCTTAAACATATCTTCTCCTTTCAATCCACCATCACGCAAGAGTAATGCTCGCGCTCATCGATGATATTTTTCACCACTCGTATATCTACGCCGTAAATTTTCTTTAAATTTTCGCCATTCATCACCTCGCTAGCCTCGCCGTAGATGTAGTTTTTATCCCGTCCAAGCATCGCAACCTTTGCATTTAGATAAAAGACCTGCTCTGGTTGATGAGAGGTGAGGATGATGATGTAGCCTTGCTTTGCGAGCTTTTTTATCTCTTTTAAAACTCGCATTTGGTTGCCAAAGTCTAAATTTGCCGTTGGCTCATCAAGTAGCATCACCTTTGAGCGCTGCGCTAAAGCCCTAGCTATCAGCACCATTTGCCGCTCACCGCCACTTAGATCGGTGTAAATTTTATCTTTAAAGCTCTCTAAATTTAGCGTCTTTAACGCATCTAGCGCTATCTTCTCGTCCTCTTTGCTAGGGCGCTCAAATATACCAAGCCTTGCATTTGCACTCATCATCACGACGTCAAAAACGCTAAAGGCAAATGGCGGAGTGTAAGATTGCGGGACATAGCTTATAAAGCTTGCTCGCTCTTTTTCGCTCATCTTTAGCGCGTCTTTGCCATCTATTAAAATTTCTCCTCCAAGTGGCTTTAAAAAGCCAAGTATCGTCTTAAACGTCGTTGTTTTGCCAACGCCATTGCTACCAAGCAGGCAAAAGATGTCGCCATCTTGTAAATTTGCATTGAAATTTTCTATAACGACCTTTTTATCGTAGCCACAGCTTAAATTTTTTATCTCAAATTTCACGCAAAACCCTTTTTGCTCTTATAGAGCAGATAGACAAAAAGAGATGCGCCAACTAGTGATGTGATGACGCCAAGTGGGATCTCACTTGCCATTAAGCTGCGTGAAGTGGTATCAACTATCAGTAAAAACAGCCCTCCGCCAAGCAGCGAAGCTGGAAAGAGCGTGATGAAATTTGCTCCCACGACAAAGCGCATAATGTGAGGGATGACGAGCCCCACCCAGCCCACGATACCGCAAAATGAGACGCAAGTAGTGGTTAGAAGCGTTGAAGCGATGATGATTATGATGTTATAAAATTTCACATTTAACCCCATCGCCCTAGCCTCTTCTTCGCCAAAGCTAAGCGTATTTAGCTTGAAGCGAAGCATGAAAAGTGGCACAAGGCAGATCATGACTACGCAAAAAAGTAGAGCTAAATTTTTATATCTGCCGCTTCTTACAAGGCTTCCCATCAGCCAAAAAGTAACTTCAGGCAGCTTATCTTCGCTGTCAGCTAGAAATTTTATGAGCGAGCTAAGCGCTCCAAAAAGAGATGAGATGACGATGCCAGTTAGCACCATCACGAGTAAATTTAGCCTACCCTTTGCGATAACGCTGCTTATAAAAACGACGGCAAAAACGGCAAAAAGACCACAGCCAAAGGAACTAAGCTGTACGCCTATGTAGTTGAAATTTAAGATGATAGCCACGCTCGCTCCCACAGCTGCGCCACTTGAGACGCCAAGGATGTCAGGCGAGACTAGAGGGTTTTTAAAAAGACCTTGATAGACAGCTCCAGAGCTAGCAAGCGCTGCACCAACTAAGATAGCAAAAAGCACCCTTGGCAAGCGGATGAGCGTAAAGACCGTATATCCTTGCTCGTCGCTTGGCTGCTCGTTTAAAATGGCTGATCTTATAAACTCAAAAATTTGAGCGTAACTTATCTCGTAGCGTCCGATACCTAGAGAAAAAAAGAGTACCAGCAAAAGTAGCGCAAATAATGCGAAAATGATCTTTTGACTACTCAAATTTCATCTCCCATACGTCCCACCAGATAAGATAGCTCTTTGTCTCTCTTTTAAATTTATATCCGTCATTTGTTTTGATAAGATACTTCTCTACGTTTTGTTTGTAGATTTCTTCTTTTTCAGGTGCGATCTTGCCGACAAATCTAAAATAAGAAAACGCCTCTTCAAGGCTAGCAAAATCCCTCTCAAAAATGGTGTCGATTATCTTTAAATTTGGATTTGCTCCCATGTCGTAAGCGATATTGAAGATAAAGTTATAGCTAAATCTCCTGTCGCTAAGACCTGCCTCATTTTCATCTTTTATCCCTTTTAAGAAGTCTTGCCAGATATCTTTTAGGCTTGGATGATCTGGCAAAAACGAGGTCATCACGACATATTTTTTAGCAAATTTGCAAAGCTTTTTTATATCAAAAAGTCCAACTGAGCGTGATGCTAGCACGATGTCATGTTTTGGCAAGTCTTTTAAGCCCTGCTCATCACCCCAGTCTTTTTGGATGAAATTTATATTTTTTACCCCAGCCTCTTTTGCATTTTTCTTGGCATATTCAAGCATTTTTGCAAATGGATCTAGAGCGCTCACGCTCTTTGCTAGCTTTGCAAGTGGCACGCTAAGCCTTGCTGGACCACATCCCACGTCAAGCACACTATCATCTTTTGTGATAGGTAAATTTGAGAGTAAATTTAGCGTAGAAGCCGCCTCCATGCGTGTCATCTCGTTATACATATCTGCGTAATCATCCCAATTTATACCGCCATCTTTGCCTTTTACTTTTTGTAAAGTAGGCGAAAACACTCGCTCCAAAATCGCTTGATAATCAACCAACCCTTGCATCTTTTCTCCCTTTGGTTATTTAAATCTGCCCTACAAAAAGGGCAAAATTAAAGAGCCTAAAGCCAAAATAAATTTGGCTTTGGTTTTTAGAATTTAACTTGAGCTGAAAGCATGAAGGTTCTGCTTTGTCCCAAGAAAAGTGAGGTTCCGCGTCCAGCAATCGCTCCATCTACGTCAGATGGGAACATTCCTGCCCAGTATTTTTTATCAAAGAGATTATTTATGTCAAACCTTATAGTTGTCTCTTTGCCTAGCCAAGCTTTTGTAGTGTATCTAGCTCCAATATCGGTTGTAAAGTAGCCATCTACACTATGAGCGTTGGCATTGTCGATGTAGCGTTTGCCTGTGTAGTGGAAATTTGTTGTAAATGCAAGTTTGTTTGTGCTAGGAACTGCGTAGTCAAATAAGACATTTGCTTGAAATTTTGGCTCACCGATAACTGTTTTACCCTCAGACACGCCATCTTTAGCATTTTTTATATTAGCATCAAGAAGTGTAAAACCCCCATACATACTTAATGTATCAACAAGCTTTCCGCCAGTAGTTAGCTCAAAGCCGCGGTTTCTTTGTGTGCCTTGAATTTTATACTCTGCACTTGCTCCATTTCCAAATAGGTATGCTACTGGACGTTTGATCTCAAAGATCGCAGCTGATAGATCAAGCTCGCCTAGTCTTGCTTTTGCACCGATCTCATATTGTTTACTTCTAATAGGCTCTACTGTTAAAGTCTCACCTGCTCTAGGTCCTCTTCTAAAAGTATAAGTTGATTGTTCATTTGAGATACTATCTGCATAAGTAGTATAAAGGCTTACGTTTTCAACTGGCTTATAGACAAGGCTTACACCGTAGTTAAAGCCACTTTTATCATAGTTTTTCTCTTTAGATGGATCTAGCCTATAGCTTGTAAACCAGCTTCTTGAAACTGATAAGATAGTGCTGAAGTAGTCATTAAATTTAATATCATCAACAACAGAAATATTTTTCATATCGCTACTACTACTTTTATATCTACCACTTCCTTTTGCCACATGTGGATCGTTAAAGATTCTTGGGTTATACAAATTTGACGTACCAAGATTTGCTCTACCGCCACTATTTCTAGCACTATAAATAGTCCAGCGGTATCCATTTGTAGCTACGGCAAAATTATGCGATAAAGGACCTGTTTCAAAATTTGTCAAACCTTTTAAAAACCAGCTGTCTACATCAAATCTGCCAGATGCACCACTACCACCACTTTTAGTAACCTCATAATCTCCATTTTGATTTAAAAATTTTCCATCGGTGCCATACATATCACGGATAGCCTTTTGCCACTGATAGCCGCCCTCAAAGTACCAGTTGTCTGTTGGAGCGTATTTTAACTTTACACTAGCTGTTGTTGTTTTAAGGTGATTGCCACCAAAAGACTGCTCAAGTCCTCTTTTGGTATCTTTTACAGGGCTTGGTACATCAAAGTCTGCAACTCCGTTTGTTAATGGCATGCTAAATCCACCTGGCATACCTGAGTTTTTATGCTCATAGTGGCTAAAGTTTGTCTCAAGTGTTAAATTCTCTGTAAGGTAAAAATCAAGTCCTAGTGAGGCTAAGCGACGAGAGAATTTACTATCTTTAGCATTCTTTTCTCCACCCGAATAGTAAAAGACGCCCCTATATCCAACTTTTTCAAATTTGTTTGAAGTATCAAGACCTACGCCTAAATTTGACCTTGAGCTGTAATCAGTCCAGATGATATTTTGAAGTGAAACTGGGCGTTTACGAGAGTAGAGGAAATATCCAGAAGGTGTAGCACCACCATAAAGTGAGCCGGCAAGTCCGTTTTGGATTTGTAAACTCTCAAACATCGCCATAGGTATAGTTGTGGTTGATGAAGCATAAAAACCATCCCAAAGAACGTTACCTACAATTGAACCTTGAAAACCACGAGTTTGTGGGCGACCAACATCACCACCGCCACGATATTGAATTTGTGCTGAAGGGAAGTACATAACTGCATCTTCAAAACCTTGAACACCTTGATTATCAAGAACCTCTTTTGAGATCGTATTTACTTGATAAGGCATATCTAAAACTTTTTTGTCAGCCAAAGGACCAGCAGCGACTCTTTTGCTTAAAATTCCCTCATCAATACCGCTCTCGCCGATGTTATCACCAACTGAATTTACTTCAACACCCTCAAGCTTTGTCGTTTGCACAGCAAAAACTTGACTTAAAAACCACTGCACATCAAAAGTGCAGCACATGTTGCAACCGAGATTTTGTAACTCAATTTTTACTCCTTTTACAAAAATTTTACGTCTGAAATGTTACTAAAACAAATCTTAAATATAATTTATTAATTTATTAAATATTTAAAAATACATTTTATTTAAGAAAGCTAAAATAAGGCATTATGAGAACAATTTTTAAAAATTTCATAGCTTTGATAAGATAAATAAATACTATAAATATAATCTCTTATATCGATAAGTGATGCTTAAAATTTTAAGAAAAGTAATAATTGATTTTTCTGTTTATAGTAGAATTTTGGCTAAAAATTAGCCAAAATTTATTTTAAAAGCTCTTTTGCGTATTTTAGGCCTAGCTCGTAAGCTTTAGCATTTGCCTCTTTAACTTTAGCTGGCACGCTTGCTAGCATCTCTTCACGCACTAAATTTTCATCCATACATCCACTCATAGCCACAGCCACACCAAGAGCCACAACGCTTTGAGTGATGACATTTCCAACCTCGTCTTTTGCGATAGAAATGATAGGAATTTCATAAATTTTCCAGCACTTTTTGTCTTCATCGCTCACCTTTACCAAATTTGGCTCAACAACGATCGCGCCGCCCTCTTTTACGCCGCTTTTAAAGGCATCGTAGCTTATCTGTGCAGTTGCTAGCATAAATTCTATCTCGCCCTCGTTTGCATAAGGGTATAAAATTTCTTTCTCGTCAAGTATGATATCGACCTTCGTTGGGCCGCCACGCACCTGAGATGTGTAGGTAGATGCCTTCACACCGTATCCGCCTGCTTTTATCTTGGCAGCCGAGAGGATCTCGCCTGCTAGTATGACGCCCTGTCCGCCAACGCCGACAAATCTTAATTGTGACTTCATGCTAGCTCCTCAAAATTTATCGTTTCATTGCTCATAGCAGCCTTTCTTACCTTGTCGTAAGCCTTGGTGTATTCGATCTTTTCTTCATCTTTATGAAGCACGCCAAGTGGGAAAATGCCCTTTTTTTCTTCATCGCTTAACATATCAAATTTGACCTTGCTCGTCGTACGGCCCTTTATCCACTCTAAATTTTTGACCGCCTCACCCATTTTGTTCTTGCGGCCTAAATTTATATGGCAGTTTGAAAATACATCAAAAAAGCTGTATCCATCGTGGCTAAAGCCCTCTACAAAGAGCTTTGTAAGCTTCTCTGGCTCAATGACGCTACCACGAGCGACAAAGCTAGCACCTGCGGCGGTTGCGAGCTTACAGGCGTCAAAGCTAGGATCGATGTTGCCGTATTGCGCTGTGACCGTCCACATGCCTTTTGGCGTGGTTGGGCTGGTTTGCGAGTTTGTTAGCGCGTAAATAAAGTTGTTTATCAGGATGTGATTTAGCCCGATATTTCGGCGGCATCCGTGTATCGTGTGGTTACCTCCGATCGCTAGCCCGTCGCCATCGCCAGTTACAACTATGACGTGCTTATCTGGATTTGCCATCTTTACGCCAGTAGCGTAGGCTACGGCTCTGCCGTGAGTTGTGTGGATGGTGTTGCAGTCGAGGTATCCACTAAAGCGGCCAGAGCAGCCGATGCCTGAGACCACGCAAACGTCGTTCATGTCCCAACCCATCGTGTCGATAGAGCGGATGAGTGCTTTTAGTATGACGCCGTCGCCACAACCCCAACACCAAAGAGTAGGCATTTTATCTGTTCGTAAATATTTATCGTAATTAAAAGCCATAAATTTCTCCCATCTTCACCTCGATCTCGCTTGGGCTTATCGGTCTGCCGTTTGCTTTTAGCAGTTTTGCAAAGTCATCTCTTAAGATGACCTTTGAAATTTCGCCGCTATACTGGCCTAAATTTAGCTCGCAGACTAAAATTTTCTTAAATTTATTTGATATCTCTTTTAGCTTTTTAGCTGGAGCTGGAAAAAGTGTGAGTGGCTTAAATAGCCCTACTTTTAGCCCTTTTTCGCGTAAATTTAATATCGCTTGCTTGGCTGAGAGAGCCACACTACCAAAAGCGATGATACAAATTTCAGCGTCTTCAAGCATAAATTCTTCATATTTCTCGCACTCATCAGTGTGTAAATTTATCTTATCAAATAGCCTATTCATTGAGTATTCAACGATTTTTCCATCTTCTGTTGGAAAACCAGTTGCTCCATGATGAAGCCCAGTTATATGGTAGTGATAACCTTTAAAGAAAGGATTTAGCGTAGCTGGCTCATCTGGTGCAGCCTCGTAGGGTTTATACTCTTTTGGCTCGCCGCTAAATTCTTTTCTTTTATAAATTTCTAGCTCGCTAATCTCAGGCAAACGCACCCTTGCTTGCATATGGCCTATCGTCTCATCAAGTAGTAGCATAACTGGCGTCATAAACCTAGCTGCAAGGTTAAACGCTCGAACTGTCTGCGTATAGCACTCCTCAAGGCTACTAGGCGAGAGGACGATCATATTTATATCGCCATGAGTTGGGTTTTTGGCCTGCAAGATATCGCCTTGTGCAACGCGGGTTGGCAAGCCAGTTGAAGGGCCGCCGCGCATGACATTTACGATGACAAGTGGTATCTCAGCGATAAAGCCAAGGCCTATTTGCTCAGCCTTTAGTGAAATTCCAGGCCCTGAGCTAGCAGTCATCGCCTTAGCGCCACTCGCACTTGCACCAAGAGCTACTGAAATCCCAGCTATCTCATCTTCCATTTGTATAAATGTGCCGCCATGTTTTGGCAAAAGTACGCTTAGCTCGTGGGCGATCTCGCTACTTGGAGTGATAGGATATCCACCAAAGAAGTTACAGCCACACTCGACAGCAGCCCTTGCTACTAGGGCATTTCCAGTTGATACTAGCTCTCTCATGCGCTCTCTCCAAGCTTTGCAAATTTATTTGCCTTTACGGCAGCAGCTCGCTCTTTGCTCTCAGGCGTTAATTTTGCAAATTTAAAGCCTTTTTCAGCCACATAAATGGCAAAATCAGGGCAATGAAGCTCGCAGTCGCGACAGCCTATGCATGAGTCAGCATAGACGACCTCTATCATCTTACCAAGCACCGCTTTTGGCTCAAGTCTCATCGCTAGCACGCCTGCTGGGCAGTAGCTCACACAGACATCACAGGCTTTACACCTGCTCTCATCGACCCAAACAGGTACATTTTCTTTTACTATCATCTATATTCCTAATCTAAATTTTCTTTTAAAAATTTAATGTTTTTTCTAATATCAGCTTCGCTTTTACTTAGCTGCTCTTGCTCACTTTCATTTATATTTAGCTCTAAAATTTCTTTTAAGCCCTCGCGTCCAAGCCTTACTAGCCTGCCGCAACTTAGCTCATCATCAAGAAGCACGCTAGCACTTAAAATTTCATCACTCTTGCCCATGATCGCTTCACACATTTTCACAACTGCAGCCGCTGGTGCGTAGTAAGCTGAAGTGCCAAGAAGCTTAACGATCTTTGCGCCACCTGTGCTTGTCTCTTTTTTAAGAATTGCCAACTCATTTTCGTTTAAATTTTCGCTGATATTACTAGCTGATACGATCATCTCGTCGTTGTGAGCGCCAATTATCTTTGTCTTTAGCTCTTTTGCATCTTTATCTTTTAGAAGCGCTAGCTCATATCTGCATCTTGCCCCATCTAGTTCACCAGCCATGCCGATCACTTTATTTTTGCTAAAACCACTAAATTTATGAGCCGTCCAGACCATCACATCAAGCGGATTTGTCACGACGATTATCACCGCATTTGGTGCAAATTTTGCGATATTTTGAGCTGTTTGTTTTACGACTACGGCGTTTTTAAGGAGCAAGTCCTCTCTTGTTTGACCCTCTTTTCTTGGGCTTCCAGCAGTTACCACTACGATATCACTGCCCTCTATTAGCATAAAGTCATCGCCACCACAAACAATAGTTTTAGCATTAAAAACGCAGCTTGACTGAGCTAGATCGATTGCTTTTGCACGTGCCACATCACCAAATATATCCACAAGCGCGATCTCATCGCAAACTTCTCTCATACAAAGCGCATAAGCTATGCTTGCACCGACGTTTCCTGCTCCAACTATACTTATTTTCATTTTCTCATCCTATTATTTGATTTAAAATTTTGCTTGGTCTCATGACCTCATTTGCCCTCACTTCATCTGGCAAATAATATCCGCCAAATTCCACGCTTGCACCATCATTTTGTCTTAACTCTTTTAGAATCTCATTCTCATTTTTCTCTAGTTCGTCCGCTAAATTTTCAAAAATTTTGCTTAAAATCCCGCCACTTTTTGCCATTTCTCTTGCCCAAAATAGTGCCAGATAAAAGTGCGACTCCCTGGTATCAAGAGTGGCGTTTGGCGTTTTGTTTTCATCAAGATAGCTAGCAACCGCTCTATTTAGCGCGTCACTTAGCTCTTTTGCCTCTTTTTTTTGCTTAGCAAACGCTAAATGCTCGAGCGAAGCACTAAGTGCTAAAAACTCACCGAGACTATCCCAAAGTAGATGGTTTTTCTCTTTTAGCTCTTTTACAAGCGTTGGAGCCGTTCCGCCAGCACCTGTTTCAAACATCGCTCCACCAGCAAGTAGCGGCACGACTGAGAGCATTTTTGAGCTACCGCCTAGCTCAAAGATTGGAAAAAGATCGGTTAGATAGTCTCTTAAAACGTTGCCAGTTACGCTTATAACGTTTTTGCCAGCTCTTATTGCCTCAAGCGTTTTTGTGGTTGCTTGCTCGTAGTTTAAAATTTCAAATTTTACGCCAGCGCTAGCAAATTTCTCTCTAAATCTTTCAAATTTAGCTATCAAATTTCTATCATGAGCACGGCTACTATCTAGCCAAAAAATAAGCTCATCTTTTGAAATTTCGCCTCTTTTTAAAGCAAGCTCAAACCACGCATTTATCGCATCTTCTTTAGCCTGCGTCATCCTAAAAATGTCGCCCTTTTTGACGCTAAATTTAAAGACGCTCTTGCTCGCTTCGTCAAAAACTACAAATTCTCCGTCTTCTTTTGCGATGAAAGTCTTATCGTGGCTGCCGTACTCCTCAGCCTTTTTAGCCATGAGCCCCACGTTTGCTACGCTACCGATCTTGCTCACATCAAGCGCGCCATGCTCCTTAAAGTCCGCTACACAAGCCTCATAAACCCTAGCGTATGTTTTATCTGGGATCATGCAAAGCGAGAAATTTAGCTCGCCACTTCTATCTTTTACCTTGCCAGAGTTTCTAATAAGCGCTGGCACGGAGGCATCGATGATGACGTCATTTGGCACGTCAAAGTTGCTAGCATTTTCATTTAGTGCCCAAATTTTTGCCTTTTTGCTAAAAATTTCATCAAATTTAGCCAAAATTTCATCTTTATTTTTAAGAGTTGAAATTTTAGAAAACATATCTTTTAAGCCGTTTTTTGCCTCCACGCTATGAGTTTTAAACTCTTCACCAAATAGCTCAAAAGCCTCTTTAAAATAACTTTTTATCGCGTGAGCAAAGATGACTGGATCGCTAACCTTCATCATCGTGCATTTTAGGTGCAGGCTCAAGGTCAAATTCTCTTTTTCTGCCTCATCAAAGCAGCTTTCATAAAATTTATCTAGCTCATCTACGCTTAAAAATGTCGCATCTACGATCTCGCCGCTTTGAACAGCAAGCTCTTTTAAAAGCTCTTTTTTGCCATCTAAACTTATAAAATTTATATAAAATTTCTCATCTTTTTCTGCGATGATTGAGCGCTCATTTTCATAAAAATCGCCCTTTAGCATGTAGCAAATTTTAGTTTTATTTGCCTTGTCCCAGTCGCCGTTGCTATGTGGATGCTTTTTGGCAAATTCTTTAACCGGAGGCAAGACTCTTCTGTCTGAGTTTCCTTGTCTTAGCACTGGATTTACTGCACTTCCTAGCACTTTTGCATATTTTTTAGCGACCTCTTCGTCGTAGTCTGTGATGATCTCGTCTGGATAAAATGGCACGTTTATGCCCTTGCTTCTTAGCTCTTCAATAGCCGCTTTTAGCTGAACGAGTGTGGCTGAGATGTTTGGCAGTTTTATGATATTTGCCTCTTTGTGTGCGGTTAGCTCGCCCAAAAGCTCTAGCTCATCGGCCTTGCTTAGTCCAAACTCTTTGCTAAAAAGAGATAAAATTCGCCCTGCTAGGCTGATATCAGCCATAGTTATGCTAATGCCAGCGCGGGATAAAAAGCTCTTAACGATAGGAAAGAGAGAGTAGCTTGCAAATAGCGGTGCTTCGTCAGTTTTGGTCCAGATAATGTCACTCATTTTAGCCCTTTTAGTTTTTTAAAATTTATCACTTTCTTTATTAAATCTCGTTGTATTTTAGGCATTTGCTGCAAATTCTAACTCTATTTTCCTATATTTTGGTTGTGCTCGCTTAAGGTTTTTGAAAAAATGTGTTTTTTTGCATTTTTATCAAGCACAAAGTATAAATAATCGCTCTTTGCAGGATTTATCGCCGCCTTGATCGCACTTATTGAGACCGAGCAGACCGGGCTTGGCGGAATGCCGTCGTTTAGATATGTATTAAACTCGCTCATATCGCTTCTTATGCGCTCAGCCGTGATCACATCGTGTGAATAAATTCCGTAGTTTAGTGTGCCGTCCATCTGCAACCTCATGCCCTTATTTAGGCGGTTATAAATGACTGAGGCGACAAGTGGCATCTCAGCGTCATTTGCCGCTTCTTTTTGGATGATCGAGGCGATGGTTAAAATTTTAAACCACTTTTTCTCGTTGTATTCGCCAAAAATTTTATTGCTGATCTCGCTTTGAGCCTTTCTTGATGAATTTACAAGATAAAAAGCAAGGTGCCTTTCGCTGATGCCTATTGGAATTTTATATGTATTTGGCATCAAAAAGCCATCACTCACTGGAGCAAGGGCGTTATATTCGCTATTTAGCTTAACTGGGTCAAGTCCTAGCTGGGCAGCGATCTGGTTTAAAAAAACGATAGTTGTTTCGCCTGGTATTAGCGTTATCTCGGTTAAAGCCGCTTTTGATTTTGCAAGTTTTTTTAAAAAATCAACCCTTGAAATTTTATCTTGGCCGATCTCTATCCAGCCAGATTGCGGAGAGCCGATAAAAAGTATGGCGTATTTATCTATCACGCTTAAGTTAAAGTTGCGATTAGCTAAATAAGATATAATCTCACCCACACTTCCCTTTGGTATAAAAACGACCTTGCTTGTGTTTATAGGGCGTGCCAAATAGACAAAAATACTTAGGAAAATGATGGCTACGATATCAAAAAAAATGTCTAAATATGGCTTTTTCATAAAATTTTTTATCATCTTGATTCTTTCATTTATCTTACTTTTAAAATACGGCATAAAAATTAACGATTTTGAGTTTTACGGCGTAAAATTGGAGCAATTATATATAAAATTAGATAAAAAAATAATTGCAAGAGCAAAGCAGATAAGGCTTCCAAATTTTAAGAAAGAAAGCAAGCAAAAAAGCAGCGATGAGCGCCTTTTAAATCTTAGTAAAAGCGTAGATTTTATAGATACGATTTTTCAAGAAATTTCACTTGAAAATGTGCAAATAGGAGATGATTTTAATATCAAAATTTTATTTTTAGATGATATATTTTTCGTTGATAGCCCTTATCTAAACATCGATATCAAATTTCAAAAAGAGCAGCAAAATGGCGTCGATCTCTTCATAGTAAGAAATTTAAGCTTTAAGGATTTTAACGTAAGTATTAGCGGCGAAGGGAGTGCTGATTTTGATAAAAATGACTATAAATTTGAAGGAAATTTTACCTCTCATGAGCTGCACGGTAAGCTAAATTTTGCTCTAAAAGATACATTTTTAACTTACAAAGCTTACGATGTCGAGGCTGGAAGCATTAAAAACTTCATTGATGAGCTTGATAGCCGCATACATCTAAACAGCGAAGTTAAAAACTGGATATATGGCTACATAGTGGCTGATGACTATCATCTAAATGAGATAAATGGCAAGGCTGACCTTAAAGAAAATGATCTTTTCTTAAACGAGCTAAACGCGACTGCAAATGCTAAAAATTTACTTGTTAAATTTGATAAAGGCTTGCCAGCTGTAAATGTCGCTGAGGCAAACATCACGCTTAATAACTCAAAGCTTAAATTTAACCTTACAGCGCCTGTTTATAATGATAAAAAGCTTGATGGCTCAAATGTCGCAATAAATAATATCTTTGATGAAAAAAGTGCAAATTTAGAGCTTTTTATAAAGACAAATTCCATTTACGATGAGGCGATAAATGAGATACTAAGAGCTTATAAGATCAACGTGCCAGTTAGGCAGCTAAGCGGCAAAATGGACGCAGACCTAAAAATTTTGATAAAGCTTGATGAGAAGAGCTTAGAAAATTTTGATGAAAAAAGCGTCATCGCAAATGGCGATTTTAAGATAAGTGACGCGGTTTTAGATATCGCTGGGAGTAAATTTAACGCTAAAAGTGCCCTTGTAAAGCTCGTAAATACTTCTGTGCTAAACATCGATACTACTGGCTTTGGGCTTGAGTTTTTTAAAGCAAATGCCAAGGCTGATATAAATTTACAAAAAAGTACTGGCGAGATAAAAGGCGTGATAGAAAGCTTTGATCTAAAAGAGAAAAATGATGAAATTTTAACTTTTAAAAATGAGCCATTTAGCGCATTTTTAGACTTTAGCAAGGCCGGTGAAACTTTACTTAAGATAGAGCCATTTGGGCTTGATATGAGCTTTGGTAGTGAAAGCAAAATAACAACAAAAAATAGTAAATTTTTCATAGAGAACTCGCCTGTTTTGAAGGAAAATGGAGTGCTTGGTTTTGATGAGCTTAGTATAAAAAGTAAGGATTTTACTGATCTTGAAATTTTTGCCAAAGAAGCAAACTTTGATTTGCCGTTTTTAGATAAAAATGGCTCAAAGTATGAAAATGACGATCTTAAAATTTTAGTCTCAAAAGCTGGTGTAAAGGTAGATAGCGCAAGTAAAAAGCTAAGCCTAGACATAAAAGAAAAAGCCATAAACGTAAAAACTAAAGACCTAAATTTGCTAGTGCTTGATGATAACAAAACCAGCGAGCAAAGCACGCCGCTTGAGCTTTTAGCAAAGAATGGCGATATCGTTTTAAGGGATCTAAACAAGACCTTGCCATTTGCTAGCTTTAGTGCCGAGAAAAAGGGCAAAAGCACCTCGCTAAATGGGCTGGCGCAGCAAGGAAGAGTTGGCTATTTTAACGATGAAAAGAGTATAAATTTAGACGCAACCGACATAAGCGGAGAATTTATCAACGACCTTTTTGGCATCAAGAGCTTCGAGGGCGGTAAATTTCGCCTAAAAATGCTTGGAGAAAACTCTAAGAATTTCAAAGCTGAGGTGAGATTTTTTGATACTTTTTTAAAAGATTATATCTTTTATCAAAGACTGCTTAGCTTTTTAAACTCGGTTCCATCGCTTCTTAGCTTTAAAACACCTGATTTTAACGACAAAGGCTTTACTGTTAAAAATGGTAAAATTTTACTCACTAGAAATGGCGATATGATCGAGTTTTTGGCGATTGAAATGATAGGCACAAGCGCTGATATCGGCGGACGTGGTACGATCGATCTAAAGAGTAAAAAGATAAATATCGACCTTGAGCTAAAGTTACTAAAAGACGCTAGCAGTATCATTGATAAAATTCCACTGGTAAATCAAATAATCCTTGGCAAGGACCGCTCGCTCTCAACTGTCATCGCCATACGAGGCACTACCGATAAGCCTGAATACTCGACGCAGATCCTGCAAGACGCTCTGCTTTCGCCACTAAAGATAATAAGAAACGTGATTCAGGCTCCGTTTTTGATATTTGAGTAGTTTAAATCTGCAACGCACAGAAATTATAGAAAAATTATTGGCTGCTTCTAAAGCCAAAAATAGGCGTTCATTTTTGATTATATATATTATCCTCGGCTCGCAAAGCGCATAAAAAGGATATCGAAAGCTAAAGATCAAGACCTTGGTAGCTATTTTTTTGCTACTACCACTATTAAAATATTTTAATAAAAAACATAAAATTTTACATATAAAAATATGTAAAATTTACTTCATCTCAAGGCGCATCAGATACATATCCTCGCCGTCAGTCACCTTTAAATTTTGGCTTTTGCACTTAGGACATGTAAAGTCATTTTCATTAAGCTCTCCGCCAAATCCACAATCCAAACACTCTACAACAATGCCTTGTAAATTTATTACAAGCTCGGCGTTTTCGCAGATCGTGCCAGCCTTATAAACATCAAATGCACTCTCCAGATAGTGTGGCTCCACTCCGCTTAAGCGGCCAATCTTTATCTCGATCTTGCTTATCTCTTTTGCGTTTTCTTTGGCGGCATTTTTCTCGCAAAGGCTAACTAAATTTTGAACGATACTAAGCTCGTGCATTAGCAGATCCTTGGTAGTAGCTCGCCCTTTGGCGGCTCGAGAAATCTTCTTGATTTATAGGCGTTTTCGATGATGACACGCTCGTTTTTAGCTTCCATTACCGTGCCTATTATCATCGCGTTTTTATCAAATTCTCGCAAAATCTCAAGTGCCTCTTCAGCCTGACTCTCATCGACAGCCATCACAAAAGTGCCCTCATTTGCAAGCTCGTAAGGCTCAAATCCAAATAGCTCACAAACGCCCATCACTTCGTCTGCGACCTTGATATTTTCTTCAAAAACCAAGATGTCAAATTTAGCAAATTTAGTCCATTCATTTAACACTGCACTTAGTCCGCCTCTTGTCGCATCACGCATGCACTGCGGTTTTATACCAGCCTCAAATAGCCTCAAAGCAACCTCTTTTAGGCTCTTGCAGTCACTTTTTAGATCAAGTCCAAGCTCAAATTCTTCTCTTGCTGCTAGCACCACGCCGCCGTGTCTGCCAACATCTCCAGAGATGAGAATTTTTGCCCCTGCTTTTAAATTTTTAAGCTCCACACCCTCGCAAACTATCTCGCCGATACCTGCTGTGTTTATGAAAATTTTATCGCATTTGCCCTTTGGCACGACCTTCGTATCGCCGCAAACCACGCTCACGCCGCTATCTTTGCAAGTTTCTGCAAGCGAGCCAAGCACCTTTTCAAGCTCCTCTATACTAAGCCCCTCTTCAATGATGAGCGAGCAGCTTAGGTATTTTGCGCTTGCTCCAACCATTGCTAGGTCGTTTATCGTGCCGCAAGCCGCGATCTTGCCGATGTCACCGCCGTTAAAAAAAATAGGAGTTACCACAAAGCTATCGGAGCTAAATGCGATCTTACTGTTTAAATTTAGTATCGCCGAGTCGTTGCTCTGCCTTAAAATTTCGTTATCAAAAATTTTAAATATCGTCTCGTTTATAAGCGAGTTCATCTCCTCGCCGCCGCCGCCGTGGCTTAGCATTATCTTTTTCATTAAATTCCTTAACCAACTCTTGCGTATTTAAAATACGCCGCACAAGCGCCCTCGCTTGAGACCATGCACGATCCTATCGGATTTTGCGGGTTGCAAACTTTGCCAAAGACTTTACACTCTGTTGGCTTTGCTAGCCCTCTTAAAATTTGCCCACAAATGCAAGCCTTGCTCTCGCTCGTACTCTCTACGCTGCAGTCAAACTGCACTCTAGCGTCAAGATAAGCAAACTCATCTTTTAGCTTCATACCGCTTTGTGCTATCTCGCCAAGGCCTCTCCAGACAAAGTCGCACGGCTCAAAGTACTTAGCTATGAGCTCTTTTGCTCTTAAGTTGCCCTCTTCTTTGACCGCCCTTGCATACTCGTTATAGACTTCATAGGTGCCTGCGTTTTGCTGACGGAGTAAATTTAGCACACTAGCCATGATGTCAAGCGGCTCAAAACCGCTAATGGCGATCGGTCTTTTAAACTCATCTGCTAGCTCTTTGTAAATTTTACTTCCAGTGATGACGCTCACGTGACTTGGCCCCAAAAATGCGTCTATTCTTACGTTTTCATCGCTCATTATCGCTCTAACTGGAGCTGGAACGGTTACGTGATTTATATGAAAGTATAAATTTTTAATGCCTTGCTCAACCGCTTTTTCAACCAAACTTGCGCTCATCGGAGTCGTCGTCTCAAAACCAATGGCAAAAAATATGACCTTCTTATATGGATTTTGTTGGGCTAAATTTAGCGCATCAAGTGGCGTATAAAGTGCCCTTATGTCGTGTCCCTCGCCACGAAGCTTTTGCAAGCTTGTCTTTGAGCCAGGCACTCTTAGCATATCAGCTAACGTGCAAAAGATCACTCCTGGCATGCTTGCTAGCTTACAGGCTTCATCGATGCGGCTCTTTGGCATCACGCAGACTGGACAGCCTGGTCCGTGGACGAAATTTATATGCTCTCCAACCAAACTTGGCAGTGCAAATTTCATAATGCTATGCGTGTGTCCGCCGCAAATTTCCATGATATTTAGCGGTTTTACACTCTCTTTTTGTATGAGTTTTGAAAGGGCTAAAATCAGATCCTTATCGCGAAAATCATTTATAAGATCCATCAAATTTTCCCCGCGTTCATATCGTCAGCGATCTGCCGATAGACTTCAAGACTTTCAAGTGCAAACTGCGTATCGATCTTTTGCATTGCGTATCCAACGTGGATTAGCACGTATTCGCCTACTTTTACTTCTTCTGATATAAGGTCTAGGCTTACTTTTCTAGTAACGCCTAGAGTCTCCACGGTAGCGACGTTATTTTCGTCGATTTCTACCACTTTTGAAGGAATTGAGAGGCACATTATCTCAGCTCTTTTTTAAATTCCAAATAACTTATCCATTTATCGATACCTTCACCAGTTTTACTATCTACCACAAAGATATCAACCTTTGGGTTTAGCTTTCTAGCATCGTTTTTCACTCGCTCGATATCAAAGTCAAAGTGCGGCGCAAGCGATGCTTTTGTGATGAGAAGCACATCAGCAGCTCTAAACATCACTGGGTACTTACTCACCTTATCATCGCCCTCTGGCACTGAAAGAAGCACAGCGTTAAAATGTGAGCCAACGTCATAGCTTGCAGGACAGACTAAATTTCCAACATTTTCTATAAAGACTAGATCAAGCTCATTTAGTGGCAAGTGATGAAGGCCTTCGTGCACCATAAAAGCATCCAAGTGACAGGTCTGACCTGTGCTTATCTGATGAGCCTTTGCGCCAGCCTTTACTATACGGTCGGCGTCTTGATTTGTCTCTAAATCACCCTCAACAACGCCTATTTTAAACTTACCAGCCTTTATCGTAGCCTCTAAAAGTGTAGTTTTTCCAGCGCCTGGGCTACTCATTAAATTTACGCAAAGTATCTTTTTTTCATCAAGATGAGCTCTGTTGTAGGCAGCTTCTTTATCATTTTCAGAGAGAATTTTCTCTATAACGTCTATGGTTTTACTCTCGTTTAGCACTGGATGTGCGTGAGCCTCATGGCTATGTTCGTGCGCATCATGAGCGTGCTCTATATGTCCATCATGAGTGTGTGAGTGCGAGTGAGTGGTGCCATCAGCGTGAGTGTGAACATGGGCGTGATTACCCATTGAACAACCGCAATCTTTGCACATTTTTTTATCCTTTTTTATTAATTTATGGAGATTTTAACTCTTAAATTTAAAAATAAAATTAAATTTTTATGAGTTTTTACAAATGCTTTGACTAAATTTACTTTACTCTTTTTGCCTAATATCATCCAGCTTATCAAAATTTTCATCACCAAATAATTTTTTACTATTCTTTCCAGCACTCTTTTGAATTATTAGATCCTTTAATCTAGCCTTGCCATTTTCCATAACCATCAAAACCGCATATGCATCAACATCTTCTTCTCTCATTTCATTTTCAGTATTAGCCGCACTATCAGGCGACATATAAAACTGCTCTATGCCGTATTTTACTAGTGAGTAGCCATCATATCTACCAGCTAAAAACACTCCATTGTCTGGCTTACTTATACTAAATTTAGCAAAGCTGTAAGTGCCATTAGTATCTGGTTTTAAAACAGCATAAATTCTAGCCCCATCCCTTACTCTCTCATCGTATTGGTCGATATAGCGGTCATCTTCATTATTTTTGTCAAAATTTCTTGAATGAAAATTTGAAAACTCATAGTTTAAATCAACATAATTTCCGCGAAAAAGATCTCTTGGATCATAAAGATTGACCCTTACTCTTACCTCTTGCCCAAAATAAAGTGGCATAAGTGCGTAGCCAAGCATAATGCCAATAAGCGAAATTTGAAAAAACACAGCTACTATTAATACTTTTATCTTCATTTTTTACGTCCTTTTCTAGCAACAACTAGCACTATGAAAGCAAATACCATAAATAGCGCCGTAGTACCGATATAATCACCTATTAGCTGGAAATACCTCACGGCTGCAACCAAAAATATCATACAAAGACCAAGTTTTAACTCACCCTTTTTGATAAGAACCGCAGCTGTTATGATATTTGCGAGCGAAAAAAATATATTTGCATAACCAGGACCGTAGCTAAAGACAAAGGGCAACGACACGAGCAGTGCCCCAAGCAGCAAACCACTCTTGTTTTTTTCTTTAAAAAACAGTGCAAAAGAAGCAACACTAAATAGTATAAAGACAAAGCCAAAGTTGCTTTTAAAAAACGACTTCACAAACCAAAGCTCTTCATCTCCAACCTCAAATAAATCTCTTTCTTCAAATAAAAATAGACAAAGCAACAACACAAAAACGCCAAAATTTTTACCAAATTCTTTTGCAAATGTGCCAAGCCCTACTCTAAATTTATCTAGTAGCGGCGAAATGCTAATAAGTAAAAGTGCATAAGATAGCGATACGATCGCAACCATAGGAAGTCCAAACAAAAATCCATAATCAAATATCGCTCTAAGGCCACTAATGTAGCCGCAAAATGAAATGATGTATATAAAGATATCTATGAAAAGCACAAAAGCAAGCCATTTTGAGTCGTCTTTGTAAAGCGTATATGCGCCAAGTACTATAAAAATGATAAAGCCAAAGCCAAAGTCGCCCTGATAAGCTATCATAAAAAACCAAACTGTCGCAAAGATAAGACTTTGGGCTACCAACACACCTTTCTTACTAGCAAAAGAAACCGCAAACGCTCCGATACTCCAAAGCAAGATACCGCCGCTTGGCTCATCGCTAATGTTATAAATTTGAGCAATAAGAGCAATCGCCGCACCAAAGCAAAAATTTCCAAGAAAAAACATCGCCGTTGATAGATTTTCCTTTCCCTTTGCGAGATAGTAAATTCCACCAAAATTTACAAGTCCAAGTACAAACAACACAAGTGTCAAACGTCCTAGTCTTGGTATCTCTTCCCAATTTGCACCAACAAGCGTAAAAAAAGCCAGCGCAAAAAAGAGATATGCTACGAGTTTTAGGACAAAACTTATCTTGTCACTATGAACATCAGGATCGATGTCATATAAATTTGCTATTTTTATAGCGGTCTCTTTATCGACTATTCCATCACTTTGCCACCGATCCAGCTCTTTTGCTAGAAAAATTCTATTTAAAAAGTTCAACAACAACTCCTTTGCAAGCTCATTAAAACATAAGAAGCCTCTTGGCCAGCGTAAAATGTAGTAATAAGGATCAAATTTTTGTTGTTATTATATAAAAATATAGTGTAAATGCTAAGAAGAGATATTTGGACGAGTTTAAAAATTTTAGAAATTTGAATTTTAGTCAAAGCCCAATAAAAAGAGTAAATGAGCATCAAGTTATCATTTATTCAAATGATACGGAGTTTGCACGAGCAAATCGGCAAAACTCCATATCGATTTACAAAAACCACAAAAACCGCTTAAAAACTATTTTGAAAGACAAATACAATAAACAACGCAACTATGAGAAACCAACTGCTTGCTATACTTGTTAAAAACTCCTAAATTTCCTACCACCGCAAAGACTTTAGCGCGCTAAAATTTAGGAACAGCAGCCTTTGTAAGTTTAGAAAATTTAACACCTTTTAAACCAGCGATTCTCTCAGAAAAGCGTTCTATTTTGGCCGCCTCACCTCTTATAGAAATCGTTTCTAAGCAGTTGTGATGATCTACATGTACGTGATTTGTACAGATTATTTTCACATCAGAGTCATGCTCGATATCCATTTTTTTATTCACCAAATCGTTGTGATGATGCACATAAATTAGCGTCAAAACACCGATCAACTCTTCATTAGCGTCCTTCCAGCTATCATTTACGATCTTTTCACGGATCAGATCCCTCGTAAATTCGCTCCTAGAAGCGTAGCCTTGTTCGCTAACTTTCCTATCTAGTTCGTCTAGTAACTGACTAGGTAAAGAAACACTAAAACGTATAACACTATCCATTTTTTGCTCCTTTCTCGTTTGATTACCGTTTACAATCATTATACATCAGTTCTTTTAAAATGTAGATAAATAATAATAAATTTGCCCTAAATTTACGTTAGAATCGTTGCTACAGAATTTTTTATTGATATAAAATTTCAAATTTGCTTTAGTAAATTTTTTGTAAATGATATCAAGTAAAGTCTTATTTTGAAAAACTCCACCACTTAATAAAACCTCTTTTTTCTCATTTTTAGAAATTTCAAAAATAATATCAGCTATACCATTTATAAATGCCGTTGCAGCCACCCTTGGCTCATCTTTTAAAGCATTTTTAAAAGCCTCTTTAAAGCAGATCACTCCAGCATTTAGACTAAATTTATAACACACATCCAAATTTTTATCATAAAGTGCTTCAAGTCTCATGCCGCTCTCACCCTCAAAGCTTGAGTGAAAAAGACCACAGATAATAGCACCAAATGCGTCAAATATCCTACCAAGCGAGCTGGTACGAACTAAATTTAGCCCCTTTTGCTCCATTTTTTTAAAATTATGAAGTACTTTTTCATCAAAATTTACTAAAAATTTACTAGCTTCGTCCTCAAGTGAGTATTTTAAAATAATAGAATATGCGATTAAATAGATATTTTTGATGCTATTTTCGCCACCAAATAAGCTAAATTCATCAAAATGATAAACTCTATTAAAGCCCTTTTTATCTAGCCTAAAAACCTCGCCACCCCAAATTTTGCCATCTTCCCCGTATCCAGTGCCGTCAAAACAAAAGCCAAGATACTCTTTGTCTGCCAGCTCATTTTCAAATATTACACTTAGTAGATGGGCGTAGTGATGCTGCAGATGAATGAGCTCAAAACCCTGCTCTTTTGCCCATTTTGTATTTAAAAAATTTGGATGCAGATCGGCTATAACTTTATCTATTTTTAGATCATAAGTCTTTTCAAAAAGGGTGAAAATGTCCTTAAACCTATCAAAAGTTGCCACATTTTTTAGATCTCCTATATATGGGCTAACCATTAAAAGGCCGTTTTTATAGATACAAAATGAGCTTTTTAGTTCAGCTCCAAGGGCTAAAAATGCCCCTTTTTGCTTGAAATTTGTATGTATGAAATTTGGATTTAGCCCACGGCTCGTTCTTGTAAAAATTGTCTCATCACCAACACAAAATGCGATACTATCGTCACTTGGCGAGTAAATTTCTCGGTCGTGATCAAGGTAAAAATCTATGACATCACCTAGTTTTTCTCTTAGCTCACTCTCATCTTTTATGACAACTTCGCCTGAAATGTTTGCGCTAGTTGCGACGATATCGTGCTCTAAGTGGTCAAATAGCAAAAGATGTATGCCACTAAATGCGAGCATGACGCCAAGCTTATTTAAATTTGGTGCGACACTTTTTGCGATATTTGAGCCGTTTTTTGCTTCAAGTAAGACGATCGGCTTTAAATTTGAGCTAAGAAGCTTTGCCTCCGCCTCTGAAATTTGCGCTATTTTTCTAGCATTCTCTAAATTTTTACTCATCAGAGCAAAGGGCTTGCTTGGGCGGTGTTTTCTAGCTCTTAGCTCGCTAACTGTGCCTTCATTTGTCGCGTCACAAACCAGATGAAAGCCACCAAGCCCTTTAATGGCTAAAATTTTGCCCTCGTTTATGAGCTTAGCCGCCTCTTTGGCTGCTTCATTTTTGCTAGCCAAGACTTTGCCAAATTTATCTTTTAGATAGAGTTTTGGTCCGCAGTTTGGGCAAGATATCGGCTCTGCGTGATAGCGGCGATTAAGCGGATCTTTGTACTCGCTCTCGCAAAATTTGCACATTTTAAACTCGTTCATCGTCGTATTTATCCTGTCGTAGGGCAATGCTTTGATGATGGAAAATCTCGGTCCGCAGTTGGTGCAGTTTATAAATGGGTATTTGTAGCGTGGATTTGTAGGGTCATAAAACTCGCGCAAGCAGTCATCGCAAAGCGCGTAATCAGGCAAGATAGGCGCTTGTTTGGTGGCTGATTTTGAAGCGATGATCTCAAGCTTTTCATAAATTTTATCTATCTTAAATTTCTTTAGCTCATCGATCCTAGCAAGGGCTGGCAGCTTCTCATAAAGCTCCTTTTCAAAAGCCAAAAAGCTGGCCTCTTCGCCGCTAAAATTTAGCTTCACACCCTCATCATCGTTGTAAATTTCACCAACTAGCTTAAATTTATCCGCTAAAGTATAGACAAAAGGTCTAAAACCTACGCCTTGAACTAAGCCTTTGATCTCATATCTAAAGCTTGATCTCAACGCCAAATCCGGGGTCAAAATTTGTTTTTATATTTGGGTTTAGGTGCTTTTTTATCAAGTTGCTAACTACCTTATTATAAAATAGATCCCCGCTTAAAGTAACATTTTTAATGCTAAATTTATCTCGTTTTTCATAGCTAAAATCGCTCAAAAAGTGCGCCAAAGACTCGGTGCAACCAAAGCTGATGTTCTTCTCTCCAGCGCCAGCAAGGACAAACGAAATGATACTTTTTACAAACTTAACCCCGTCTAAACCAAAGTCATCTTTCATCTTGTAATCGATCCTAACGCCCTTTTGACCGCTAAAATCGCTTGCCATAAGAAGCAAATTCTCCCCTGCTTTTTTAAAGTCATCGCCTAAGCCAAGTATGCGCCCAGCTATGCAAAATAGCGAGAAAAAGCTAGCATTTGAGTTAAATTTACCGCTTGGCAAGGTGTGCTCTTTACTGAAGTTTTCAAGTAGCCTTTCGCCACCCTCCTCGGCTCTTATGAGCTCATAAATTTCTTCAAAGCTACTAAATTTTGGCAAAAATAGAAGCTGCGTTTTGCTTGATTTTGAAAGCAGGTAAATTTCGTCATCACTAAATTTGCTAAATTTTAGCCCCAAAGCTATATCGATAAAATTACTAAGCTCAAATTCCTCGTTTTTTGCATAGAAAAATGGGCTTAAAACTGCGCTATTTTCAAGTAAAATTAGCCTTGAAAGAGCATTTTTTTGCTCCTTTACAGCAATGCTTAAAAAGCTAAAGCCCTCTTTATTTAGCTGCTCGCAAATGGCGTAAAGAAAAAGATCATTTGGCGCCATCACGTCAAAAAATAGCGGTGCATCCTCGTGATTTTGCCTATAAATGGCTGTCGTCTTTAGTGCTAAAAGTGGCTTTTCAAAGCTAGCTAGAAATGTCAAAGCTCTATCATCGGCGATAAAAATTTTTGGTAGCTGCTTTAAATTTACGGGCATCAAGAAATTTGCATCAAAATTTACCCCAAGAGAAATTTCATATAAATTTTCATCTTGCTCTACGCAAATGCTCTTGCCATTTTTTAATAAATTTAGGCAAGCTTTTAGCTTTTCATTAAAATTACCAATTGTTATCTCACCCTCAAATTTACTCTCACATAGCACGCCACTTTCATTTAAGATAGCCTTTTCACTAGTCAAAAAGGTACTCGCTTGAGTCGGAGTTAGGCCGCCAAATTTTATCTCATTTATCTTGCTATCTTCATCAAGCTCACTTGCAGCCAAGACCTCACTGTGCTTTATAAAAAGACTAAATGGCAAGAGTGCGCTTGCTTTATTTGCCACGCTCTCAAGCTCGCTGGCATTACCACTTACCTTTAGACAAATTTCATCTTCTTTGCACTTTATACTATGAGCTAGATCGCCAGCAAGCAAGCGCAAAAATGGCGCTAGAAACGAAGCGTCTTTGTGGCAAGTAAATTTAAAAGCAAGTATCATTTTAAACCTTTTTTAGCGTATTCATCAACGATATCATTTAGGGTGAAATTTGCTACTTTTTCACACTTAAAATCAAGCTCTTTTAAGTGATCAAGTAGCGTTTTTTCTAGGATATTAGAAGCTTTTATCACTTCATCTGAGAGGCTAAAATTTGATGACTCTATACGGCTAGGCACGATACCTAAAATTTTAGTCGTAGGCCTATCGCCTGCAAGCTCCATTAGATGAAGGGTCTGGAGCATCTCTATCTCGTGAGCCGAGCCGTCCCAACTAATAAAATTTGGCACGTTTAGAAAGTCGAAAAAATAAACATCACCTACGCTTGCACCATTTGCGCTAATGCAATCAACGACGATAAGATAGTCAAATTCGCTTATTATGTGAGTTAGGGCGAGGGCTAAAGTGCCCCCGTCCATTAGAGTAAGCTCGTTTTTAGAACTTGTAAATTTATAGTTTTTAACCATCAAATTTACAAAATGAGCACCTATG
The DNA here is from genome assembly GCF_002913945.1 of Campylobacter concisus. Lineage (GTDB taxonomy): Bacteria > Campylobacterota > Campylobacteria > Campylobacterales > Campylobacteraceae > Campylobacter_A > Campylobacter_A concisus_P. The sequence continues at coordinate 85,388 of NZ_POZK01000023.1, forward strand.
CCTTCATCGGCAAACATCACGTTGCCGATACCAAGAACCAGCACTCTCATCAGTGTTCTTTTACAAATTTATAGCCACTAACGATAGCGTCCATCGCTCCATTTTTACCTTTAACAGCGTTAAATACCGCCATATAAACATGAATAGGCACAAAAATCATAATGACCCACATACAAATTCTATGTATCGTTCTGACATTTGCTAGTCCGCCCATAAGCTCTTCAAAAAACCTAGCTGGCTCATAAAGTGCTCCGCCAAGTCCCTCATGATAAACATGAACATAAAGCACAAGACCACTTAGGCAAATAAGAGTCAAAATAAGATAAAAGAAAAAGTATGAGGCAAACTGTAAAGGATTATAAACGCCCCTTAAATGCGGGTGTGGCCCCATAAAAAGATAGTATTTGATCTGTGCGATCCAAATTTTTGGATTTAGAAAATCGACCACACTCATCCACTCTTTTTTGCTGTGTTTATCAAAGACAAATAGATAAAATTTAAAGATAAACGCCGCTATCAGCACAAAACCAGCGATCTGGTGAGCCATACGCCACTTTGCTTGCATAAAATTTGTAGGTTCGCTCGTGATCTCTGGGCTCACAAAAACGTATGAGATATAGTAGCCACTCACAACTAAAAGTGTGATCGCTGCAAATCTAATCCAGTGTGTCAGCCTAACGCCGATGGAGAATTCGTATTCGCTGATCCTGTCAGCATTTTTATGTGACATATTCTCTCCTTACAAATTTGGATTTATCTTATAAGTACTCAAATCATTTCCCTTTGTATCCATAACATGCACAGCGCATGCGATGCAAGGATCGTAAGAGTGAATTTTTCGTATTATCTCAAGCGGTTTTGAAAGATCAGCGATCTTTAAACCAACTAAGCACGCTTCGTAGCTGCCCATTTGATTTTGTGCGTCTTTTGGAGAGGCGTTCCATGTGCTTGGCACGACTGCTTGCCAGTTTGTGATAACACCATCTTTTATGCGGCACCAGTGGCTAAGCGCACCTCTTGGAGCATTGCCTTGGAAATTTCCTTTGTACTCTTTTTTGTTATCGATTACATATTTTGCGCAGGTCTCTTGATCTGATTTTAAATTTTCTACCAAGGCATTAAATGCGTCCATTGTGTGATCTGCCACTACTTTTGCCTCGAGCATACGAGTAGCGGTTCTGCCTAGAGTTGAGAAAACCGCACTTAATGGCAAGCCACTCTTTGCTAAAAACTCATCAACCACCTTTTTAACTCTTTCATTGCCTCTAGCGTAGTTTATGACGATGCTTGCGATCGGTCCTACTTGCATAGGCATGCCATCATATCTTGGTGCTTTGATCCAGCTATATTTGCCTTTTGTATCAAAAAGCTTACTATGAGCTAGTTTGCCCTCGGCGTCTATGCTCTCGCCGTCAATAAGGCCTGTGTAGTTTGCCTCAGTCTCGCCGTCATATGGATGAAGCGCTTTGTCGTTTTTATACCAAGACCTAGTAGCTTCTTCAGTGATTTTATTTTCATCGATATCATAAACCTTGTTAAGATCGCCATTTAAGATATAGCCACCTTTAAATAGATGATCATTTTTGCCTATCAAAAACTCATCGTAGCAGAGTAAATTTGCCACACCAACATCGTTTAGAACGCTTGGCTCATTACCATAGGCTTTAGCTGCCATCAAGATATCTGGATAGTAAGCTCTATCTACAAATTCTTTGATCTCGGCAAATTTGCTCATATATTCGCCCATTCTAGCTGGATCCATAAGGTCCATCACGCAGGTCACACCGCCTACTGTTAAGCTTTGTGGGTGTGGGTTTTTCGCGCCAAAGATAGCCATCATCTGAGCCGCTGTTCTTTGGATCCTTAAGCACTCTAAGTAGTGAGAGAGGACGATCAAATTTTGCTCTGGCGTAAATTTATATGTACTATGTCCCCAGTATGCGTTGGCAAATGGTCCAAGGTTGCCCTTTTTAACAAAGGCTTCAACCCTCTCTTTTACCTCTTTTAGTTTGTCAGCTCCAGTGGCAAATGGCAAATCAGTGTATTTAAACGCCTCTTCGCTAGCTTTATGTACATCTGCGCTTAGTGCAGAGACCACATCTGCCCAGTCCATGCCGTGGAGTTGATAAAAATGCACGATGTGATCGTGAAGATATAAAGCTGCGTTCATAAGCGTTCTAGTTAGCTCTGCATTTAATGGAGGCTTGATGCCAAGAGCATTTTCAACTGCGATGATGCCTGCTCGGTAGTGTGAGTATGTACAAACGCCACAAATTCTTTGCATGAAAAAGCCAGCATCTCTTGGGTCTCTGCCTTTTACGATCTGCTCTAAGCCACGCCAAAGAGTTGAACCAGAGTAAGCCTCTTTTACAACATTATTTTCATCTACGACAACTTCTATTCTTAAGTGTCCCTCGATACGTGTTATAGGGTCTATTACTATTCTTTTTTCACTCATTTTTTCGCCTTATTCTTTATCTTTACTCATAGAAGCTATAACAGCGTGAGCTGCTATGCCAATGCCTGTAAGAGCTAAAATTCCGATGCCAACTTTATCGCTGACATTATCAGCTCCAAGACCTAAAACAGTATCAAAGAGTCTATCTGCCATAGGCTCTTCAAATGGTCCCATCGTATCCCAGAAGTCTGGCTCTGAGCAGCCTATACAGCCGTGACCTGCTTGAACTGGCCATGATGTGTGCTGGTTAAATCTCTCGCGTGAGCAGTTATTAAATGTATATGGACCTTTACAACCTACTTTATATAAGCAGTAGCCATTTTTTGCGCCTTCATCGCCGAAATTTTGGACAAACTCGCCAGCGTCAAAGTGACCACGTCTTTCGCAAAGATCGTGAATTCTTAAGCCATAAGCCCATTTTGGTCTATTGTAAACATCAAGTGCTGGAAGTGTGCCAAAAAGCAAGAAGTGAAGCACGTTGCCAACGATATTTTTCTCACTTGGTGGACAGCCCGCAACATTAATAACTGGCTTATCAGTTACCTTTGAAAGTCCCACTGAATTTGATGGATTTGGCCTTGCAGCTTGAATGCCACCAAAGCTAGAACAGGTGCCGATCGCAAAGATAGCAGCTGCGTCTTTTGAAGCATTTACAGCATGAGTTTTACCTGTTGTGCCATGAGGTCCAACTGTTAGAAAATTTTCAGTCGCACCAGTTGGGATACCGCCCTCAACTAGCAAAATGTATCTGCCTTTGTATTTTTCGATCGCACTCTCTAAATTTTCTTCAGCCTGCCAACCAGAAGCTGCCATGATAGTTTCGTGGTATTCAAGGCTTATGTAGTCAAATATAAGACTATCTATGCTTGGAGCATCGGTTCTTAGTAAGCTCTCGCTACAGCCTGTGCATTCTGCCATATGAAGCCATATCACAGGAAGCCTATCGCTAAGCTCAGCAGCACGAGCAATCATCGGTGTCATCGCACTTGGTAGAGCCATAAAAGCTGTCATCGCACCAGCCCACTTCATAAAATCACGCCTCGTAAAGCCCTTATCTTTTAAAAGCTGCGCAATACTTGAGTCGCTTTTCATCTTAGGCAACGCACTAAGCTCACTTAAGCGTCTATCTATCTTTTGACGCAAGTCATTATTCATATAAGCTCCTTTGCTTGAAAATTTTACTTTTGTTAATAATATCTTTGTTTAAAGAAGTAAAAAATTATTTTATAAAATTAATATTTATAATTAAATAAATTTTAACTAAAAAATTTAAAATCCCTTTTTTGCGATATATTTTCAAAATATAAAAAATAATATTTTGAAAAATTTTATTTTGATTTGATGAATTTTCAATATTTTAAGCATATTATTCTGAAAGTAAATATC
>NZ_POZK01000024.1:0-26639 GCF_002913945.1 Campylobacter concisus
ATATTATATTTTGCTTAATTAATTATATTGATAATCAAAAAGCTATTTTTTGATAAAAGCTCAGAATTCGCTTTTTACAAACTATTGACATTTGGAATTTATATATTTAATTAATATATTTTTTTCTTAAAAGATAAAATTTCTCATATAAAGTTATATCTTATAAAGATAGTATATAATCATGCAAAAATTTAAATAATACAAAAATAATAATAAGGAGTAATCTTGTCTAAAGAAGCTGGAGTAGTAAAATTTATTAGTGGCAAGGCAGTTGCTATCGATCAAAATGGAAATGAGAGAGAGCTAAAAGTAGGTGACATCCTTTATATGGGAGAGAGCATCAAGACAAGTGATGCTGCTGATAAAATAACAATTGTTTCAAATAATGGAAAAGAGATTACGATTGTAGGCAATGATACACTTGCGTTAAATCAAAGTACTATAGGCGCAGAAGGCTTGGCAGATGTTAGTGATTTGCAAAATGCTATTTTAAATGGTGGAGATCTAACAAAACTTGAAGAGACTGCTGCTGGTGGAAACACTGCTGCTGGTGGTGGAGATGGTGTTAGCCTAGGTGATGCTAAATTTGCTGAGGGCGGTCACTACTCAAATATTAATGCAACATATAGAAATTTAAGTGATACAAACAGAGCTTTTGCATCATACGATAGCTCAATAAGCGGATACAATGGCGGAGATGATACTATAATTCCAAGCAATCCTCTTGTAACTTTTATAAGCGATCTTAATAACGATGGTACTTTAAGTAGGGTTGAGCATGCACGCGATACAAATTTAAATACATCAAAAGTTCTTATTACAATTCCAAATGATGGCACAGTAAGGGCTGGAGATATACTAAATATCACTATAACTAAGCCAGATGGTAATACTGAAAATAAAACAATTCCTATCACTCCAACTATCATAAGCAATGGTTATCAGTTTGATGCACCAATACAGACTGGCAAAATTTCAAAAGTTGATGCAACTATTACAAATTTTCAAGGAAATGTTAGTGGTAGAAGTGAAGATAGCGTAACTTCAAGTGGCTTTAGTGCTCCAGAGGTTAAATTTACAGAAGATAACAGCCCTGATAATAATCTATTGACATATACTGAAAATGCTAAAGACGGCAATCTAAATGAAACTCCAGTACTTATAACTGTAAAAGATGTGATTGTTGGAGATATACTTCATGTAACTTTGACAAAACCTGATGGCACAACCGAGCCTAGAAATATAACTATTAATGAAGACATAATAAATAATGGATATAAGATAGGTAATATGCCAGTTGAACATGGTAAGCCTTCAAAAGTGGAAGCTTTTGTATCAGATCGTGCAAACACAATGATAAGTGCAACTGCAAGTGACTCTACTACTCTTGATGTGAAGCCGACTTTGACATTTACAGAGGATCAAGACAGCAAAGATGGTGATGGTTATTTAAATGATCAAGAAAATAGTAAAGACAATGACTTTAGAAGTACGACAGTAGAGATAACTTTACCAAAAGATGTGGTTGTTGGTGATAAGGTTGTTATAACTTATACTGATCCATTGCATAATATTCCATCTAATCCGCCTAAATATATCACTCTTACACAAGAGATGGTGGATAATCAAAAAGTGAATACATCTCTTCCAATATTTCCAGGTGTGAGGACTACTGCTAGTGTTCATGTGGAAGACAAAGATGGTAAAAGAAAAAGTGAAAATTCAGATCAAGATAGTGTAGAGCCTATTGGTAGAAATTTGTATATGACACTACCAGAAGAAAAGACTCTTAATGAGCTTTTAAGACAAGAGAGTACTTTGGATAATGAAGTAAATAAAACTACAGCAAAGATTACTCTGCCAAATAAGATCGATGATGGCGATAAGCTTACGCTAACTATTACTGGACCAGATCCTGTTGATCCTGTAAATAATCCTTCTAAAACTTATACAAGAGAATTTACTATACATATGGATAGTAAAGGTGCTGTGACCAGTGTAACGGAAAACGGAACTTCTAATGTTTTAACACCGATAAAATCAGGTGACAATCAATATATCATCAATGTTTCTGGTATCCAACTAAAGCATAAAGAAGATACGACTATTAAGGCTAAAATCACACATGTAAATCCTGACAGGCATACATCTATAAGTGAGCCAGAAGTATCAGCTAGTTTAGAGCGTGTAAAAAAACCTGAAGTTAAATTTGAAGAAGCTAAAGGTGCTAAGAGTATGAGTAGAGAACAAGCTAGCAATAAGATTAACGATAGTGACGGCGATATCAACAGTACAACAGCTACTATAAAGCTTCCTAAAAATGCAGTAAATGGTGATAAATTAACTGTAACTATAAATGAGCCAAATGAATCTCCTAGGACCAAACATTACACAATTGAAAAAGATGCTAATGGTAATCTAACTGCTATAAAAAACGATGACGATCCAAGTGATGTAGTAAGTATAAAAAATGGTAACAGCTTTGAAATTCCTGGCATTAAAACTACAACTGGCTCAACAACAGAGGTAACAGCTGAGATAAAAGATAAAGATGGTATCCAACATGCAAAGGATACAAGTACTGTTTCTATTTCTAATATAAATGATACGGCAATATTTTTTAAAGAAGATGGTGATGGTAATGTGTCTTTAACGAGATCTGAGAGCAAAGATGGTGCAGATCACGATCTACATAAAACTACGATAGTGGTAAAAGTGCCAAACAATGTTATAGCCGGCGACATAGTAAATGTAACTGTAAATAACGGCAACAAGATAGGTGATATAACATATAAAGTTGTCGGCAGAGACCCAACTGACAATATCATACTAAAAGATGCAAACGGTAACGAAGTGGTCACTAATAATAGTAATCAGATAGAAATTCCTGGCGTAGATATCGTACCAGGCAAAACCATAACTGTAACAACAAAAACTACGGACGCAAAGGGTAACGGTAAAGCTGAAGCTGAAAATCATAACATCCTTGAAACGCTTAATGATGACATGAGAATCACTTTTGAAGAAGATACTGACAATGATGGCATCTTATATAATGCTGAAGCAAATCGTGATCACAGTGAAAACACCACAACAGCAATCATCAAGCTTCCTTCGAATTTTGTTATAGGCGATAAATTAGTAATAGAAATTACCGACAAAAATACTGGTGCTAAAGTAGAAAAAACATATGAGATCACTACTGGTGTTAACAATAATCTAGTAGTTAAAAATGGTAGCGAAGAGCTAAATATAACTACTGATAATAAGGGCAATAAATTAGTTAACTACACACTTCGTTTGACAGAAGATCATACTACTATTGTTAATGCCAAGGTTGTTGATAGCAAGGGTGCCGATAAGGTAGATACAACTAGTGATATCACACTTGATGCTCAAGGCAATGGATCTGGAAGCGGATTTAGACTATTTATATATGAAGATACAAATAGAAATGGAGTTCTAAGTAGATATGAAGCTATGGATGATGGAAAATTAAATACCACTTCGGCAATACTTCAAATTCCAACTACTGTAAAAAGTGATGATATTATAAAAGTCAAGGTAAATGGTGGAGCAGAGAAAACTTATACTGTTGTTTCAAATGATGGTACAGACGTTACCATAAAAGATTCAGATGGCAGACTTGTTACACTTGAGCCAGGAAATAAACTAAGAATTTCTGATGTTCATATCGATAAAAATAATCCAGCAGTGGTTGAAGCTACTATAAATGGAGTGACAAAAACAGCTAAAGCTACGCTTCAAGCGATGGACACCAAAGGTCTAAAAGTCGAATTTGTTGAAGATAATGCAAGTAGAGATAATGTAATAGACAGGGATGAAGCTATTTTGGACAACGATATAAAAAAGACAACCATAAGTGTTCAATTACCATATAGTGTTGTAGCGGGTGATAAAGTAACAGTGACTATCAAAGAGCCTCAAGTTGATGGCACTACGTCAACTAGAACTGTAACTTATACTGTCACAGGAAATGCTAATGGTATAATTTCAGTTATAGACGATACTACTCATACTACTACACAGCTAGTAAACAACACTATAAAAATTCCTGGCGTTGCTATGTTTCCAGATCGTGATACTAGTGCAGTAGCTACTATTACAAATGGCACAGAGACTACAACTAGCGATGAAGCTAAAGTAAAACTTGTTCCTTTAAGTACAGAAGGACTAAGTGTAAACATAGTTGCTGATAGAGATGATAATGGAATCGTCTCAAGAGATGAGTCAAGTAGCAATGCCTCAAAAGTAAATGTTACTATTCCAAAAAATGTTGTAGTTGGTGACAAGATACATGTTACAGTAACAAATCCTGGTGAAACAACTAATGCGGTAGATAAAGTATATAAAGTAGTAGGTAAAGATGTAAACGGTAATATCACTTTAGAAGATTCGGATGATAATTCTCAACGCACATTAAGTAGAGACCAATTGCTTGATTTTAATGCTAAAATCGCAGTTGATGCTGAGACAAAGGCTAAAGTAACACTAACTGATACTTTTGGTGAAAGTGTAAGTGTAGAAGATAGTGTACATGCCGAGATGGATGCCATAAGAGGTATTAAGTTTAATAAAGATATAACTACCTTAGAAAATGGTGAAAAGACTACTACGGTCAGAGTTTATCTAAATGAAGATGCTAGGGAAGGCGATACAGTAGAGTTTAAATATACTGATCCACACCACACACAAACTAAAACCGGATTTCACACATTAACAGGTAGTGATATAGCCAACAGAACATTTGATCAAGCACTTGATATCAATGCTAGATCGGCTTATGATTTGGAAGTAAAAGCTACGCTTAAGACTCCTGGTGGTTTAGAGTCTAAGTCTTATGAACCTCATGAACCATTTCATATAGATGTTAAAGACTATACAGTTAAATTTGACGCAAGCAAAGATATGAAAGGTGGTGAAGGTCATGATACTTTGGTGTTTGATAAGCAAATAGTTGATCTTAGAGGCATTGCTAATCTTAATTCAAAAGTGGAAAGCTTTGAAAATCTTGAGCTTAAAGGAAAGACAGAGATCAAATTTAATGCACAAAATATCCTTGATATCACTGATAACCATGATACGGTGCTTAAGATAAAAGGTGGTGATGTTGATGCTAATGGCAATAAAATCACAAAAGTTGATCTAGATCACAAATGGGATCGTGACTCTGACTACGACGCTAGTGGCTTTAAAGGCTACTCAAGCATAGATCAAATAAATGGAAAAACTATCCATATCCAAATAGACGATAAAATCCACACCGATCTTTAATCCCCAAAATGAGTGCGTAAATTCGCACTCATTCCAAACTCAAACTCACATTATTTTTTAAGTCTTGTTTTACTAATATTTGCTCCTTAAAGGAGAAAATATGAAAAATTTAATAGCCGTTATTATAGTTATTGCTGCACTTGCTTTTGGCGCTTTTAAGTATATAAATTCATTTGTTGCACTTGATGAAAATGTAAATGCAAAGTGGTCGCAGGTGTTAAATCAATATAAAAGAAGAGCCGAGCTTGTGCCAAATTTGGTTGAAACTGTAAAAGGCTACGCAGCTCATGAGCAAAAAATTTTTGAAGATGTGGCAAATGCTAGAAGCAAGAGCATGCAAGTAAGCGTTGATGCAAGTGGTCTTAGCGATGAAGCTAAGATGAAAGAATTTATGACAGCACAAAGCTCATTTGGTTTGGCACTTGGCAGGCTTATGGCAGTTAGTGAGAACTATCCAGATCTAAAAGCAAATCAAAATTTTCTCTCACTTCAGAGTCAGCTTGAAGGTACGCAAAACCGCATAAGCGTAGCAATGCATGATTATATCGAAGCTGTAAAAGAGTATAACGTAGCCCTTAGAAGCTTTCCAAATAAATTTATAGCAAGTGCTTTTTATCCTGAGCTAAAGCCAAAACAAAATCTTGAAATAAGCAATGAAGAGAAGATAAATCCAAAAGTTTCATTTGAGAAATGATGAAGAAAATTTTTGCTCTTTTATTTTTTACATTTTGCTTTTGTTTTGCCATAAATTTTAACGAGCAGATAAATGACGAGGCTCAAATTTTCTCTAAAAATGAGAAAGCTGAGCTTTTAAGCTTGGTGCAAAATTACGAGCAAAATAGTACGACGCAAATTGCTATCGTGACTCTTAAATCACTAGAAAATAAAAGCATAGAAGAGATCTCTCTTGAGATAGCTAGAGGCTACAAGCTGGGACAAAAACAAAGCAGCAATGGAGTGCTTTTAATAATCGCTTTAAACGAGAGAAAAATACGTATAGAAGTTGGTTATGGACTTGAAGGCATGCTAACTGACGCTATATCAAGCCAGATCATAAATGATGTGATAGTGCCTAAATTTAAGCAAGGCGATATGGGCGGTGGCGTGATAGAGGGCATAAGAGCCATTATAAAAGTAGCTAGTGGCGAAGAATTTGAAAGCGAGAGTGATGAAGAAGAGATACCGTTTGGAATAGTTGCCTTTTTTGCTGGCATGATCTCGTGTTTTATCTTTGGCTTTTTAGGTAAATTTTTTATGCGAGTTGGCTTTAGTGCGTGTTTTGTAGGGCTGATATCTACGGTATTTGAGCAATTTTTTGGCGTGAAAAGTTACTTCATTGTCTTTGCCATTGTGTTTGTAATATTTTTTATTATTTTAAAAAACGCCTTCAAAAAAAATGCTCAAAGCAAAAATACACACAGTGACTTTAGGCGCGATAGATCAGACTCAAATAGCAGTGGCAGTGGCCATTCAAGCAGTTCAAGAGGTGGTGGCTTTAGTGGCGGTGGAGGCGGTTTTGGCGGAGGTGGAGCAAGTGGTAGTTGGTAAATTCTTATCAAAGATTAGTTTGTAAAACTCAAACCCTTTAAAATATATAAAAACTTAGGAGCAAAGATGCTAGCTGGCGAGCTACTTAAAAGCCATTTTGCTAAATTTGATCTGGTGGCAGTGCTTAGTAAATTTTTAGAGCAAAGTCATTTTGATAAAGAAAAATTTGACCTGCTTAAACAAAATAACTTTAAAATTTTAGATAAAAATATAAAGCAAGAGATAGTTGGGACTGCTGGCTTTAAAGAGTTTTTTGATAAGAAATTTCAGAGCTTTTTATGCGAGCTTATGCAAAGTAAAGTTTTAATTATTTCTGGCAAAGAGTATAAATTTAGCGAGCTTGAAATTTATACTTGTTTTGACGCAAATACCTACAAAAGGCAGTGCGAGGCAGGAGAGATTTACTTTCACAACTTTGGTTTTGACATATCTTTTAAAAGCGAGCCATCGCTTTATGGTGGCATTTTAGTAAGAAGCCTAAAGCCCTTAAACGGGCAAAATTTTATCTTTGGGCCAAGAAAATGTGCCTTGCATATCTTAAATAGCAAAATGAGTAATTTAAACTTTGATCTAAAAGAGGCTGATTTTAGAAAAGATGAGATTACTTTTACGCCACGTATTAGATCATTTGGTGATGAAAACCAGCAAAAAAATGATTGTCTTAGAGTATTTACTGCTGAGTTTGAAAAAGCCTTAGAGCTTGATGAAAATTATAAAAAGAGATTAAATGCCTATAAAAAGGGGTGAAATTCATCTTTTTATCAGCTTTTGCGGTGAGAAATTTAGCCCAAAAATGCTAGATAAAAAAGATCGCAGAAGAGTAAAAAAATACCCAAATTTAATAAAACAAAACTCATTTAAAATATCTCGCTACTTAAAATTTAAAGCAAAGATGCGAGGTAAAATCTGTCTTTCACATAAAGAAAATATCGCAGTTTTAGCCATTTCAAAAGAAAAGATTGGAGTCGAAGATTTAAAAAAGAAATTTTAGCTCTAAAATCAATGAAGGATTTTAAGAAATTTATGCTTGATGAAAATACAAGTGTGGCTTACGTGAGTGGCTTTGTAAAAGGGGCAGCAAGTGATGAGGTTCTAGAGCGCCACAACGCCTTTAGTCTAAATTTCGCTGACTCGCTAAATGAAAGCCTAACTCAGGCAAAAGAGCTTGCACTAAAGCTAAAAATAGCAGCGCTTGTGATCGCGTTTTTACTGCTATGATTTTATTTTAGCGCGCTTATTTCGGCACTTGTGATGGGCATCATCGTCTTTGGCGTGCTTCTTACGCTATTTATTTTCGCTGTTTTTGGCATAAATTTAAGCATTTTTGGTGTCTTTGGACTCATACTTGCAAGTGCTGTGGGGATTGATTACATGATATTTGCGCTAAATGATAGCCTTAGCGAAAAAGAGCGAATTTATGGTATTTTTTGCGCATTTATCACGAGTTTTATCTCGTTTTTTGCGCTATCTTTTAGCCAGACGCCGCTCTTAGCGTATTTGGATTAAGCGTTAGCCTTTGTGTGCTGATATATGGGCTATGTGCTAGCTTTTTATCTTGTAAAAATATAAAAATTTAGCTTTGTTTTCATGCCCCAGGCGTTTTGACTAGCTCGGGGCTTTGATTTTTTATCTTATAACGGCTAGTTTGCCGGTGCCGGCGTTTTTATTTACCTCGTTTTGGACGTTTGAGGTTTCGATGAGCTCAAATTTATATGGAGGCTCAAATGGCGGCTTGGTTAGCTTTTCGCAAACGCTGCCTTTTTTTGAAAGGTCTATGTTGCCGCTTTCAAAAATGGTGCCTTTGTTACACTTGTAGCTTATCTTGACGCCATTTGTAAAGTAGTTGTTTTGAGCGTATATTAGTGAGCCAAAGCGCACGCCAATGGCGTATTTTTGGTCATAAAAGCCATCTTTTGAGTCATAAAAGTTGTTATAGACGTGCACCTTTGCATTGCGTGCCATAGGTAGGCGTTGTGCGCAGTTGTCAAAAACGTTATGAGCGACCGTTATAGTCCTTGTTTCGCTGCTGCCGTCAGAGTCTCTTGAGCCAATTAACATCGTTTTGTCATGGTTTTCAAAGATATTGTGCGAGATCGTGATAGCCGCACTGTCTCCCTTGATGTCGCATAGTCCGTCGTAAGTCTGCCATTTGGTAAGCTCTCCACCTGCTAAATGCACATGACCAAGCTCGACCGTGTCCTTAAAATGGCAGTGATCTACCCAGATGTTTTTGCTTGACTCTATGCTGACGCCGTCATATTGCGCATTAAAGCCGTCATTTTTTTGTATATCTGGAAATGGATCAAAAGCATCTTCGATCTTAATATTGCGGATCGCGATATTTTGGACATTTTTTAACAAAAGCGAGCCGCCTTTTATGCCTGAGTTTTCGCCTAAGCCGATTATTGTGGTGTTGCTAGCTACCGGCACTACGATGAGCTTTTTCCACTCGTTGGCTAAATTTTTGCGAAGCGCTGCTAACTTTGGATCTTGCGAACCGTCTAAATTTGCACGACACGAAGCACCGTAAGCCTGCATAAATTTGGCATAAGAGTTAAACTCGCCACCGCTAATCTCACTTATAAATTTATCCAGCCCATCGCTATTGCCATTTTGTGGGATCTTGCCTTCGCTAAGGTCTATGAGCCCATCCACATAGATGACGTAACCACCCATTTGAGCGTATTTTACGAGTTCTTGTCTATCTTTTACGACGACTTCTTTACTCTCTTTGCCGGCGTATCCGCCAAAATTTTGCTCTACTCCAACGCTAGCGTAACCAAAGGGCGAGTCGCTTGCTTTTATTTCGCCCGCTTGTGTCTCAGCACCAAATGCAAATAATGCACCAACGACGAGAAACAATATCTTTTTAAACATCTTTAGCCTCCCAAATTTGGCTTTTTATTTTTGATCTTCTGCTAGAAAATCACTGCCGAATTTTATTTTGGCTCATTAAATTTAGCGTAAGACTTTTATAAATTTTTAGTAAAAGCGAAATTTTACGCGAAAAATATCTCGCTTTTTAGACGAAGTAGGCATAGATAGGCGCTTAGCACGCTTTGTTCTCTAATGTAGTTGCGATCCCCTTTTAAAAGTAACCTCTCAACCTCGATGTTGCCGTTTCTATCGCCAGCTGCGACGTAGACCGTGCCAACTGGCTTGCTAGCTGTGCCACCACCTGGTCCTGCTATACCGCTAATCGCAAGTGCAAAGTCCGCATTTGTCGTGCTTAGTGTGCCTTTTACCATCGCTTTTACGCAAGGCTCGCTCACAGCTCCGTAGGTCTCTAAAATTTCATCCTCGACGCCAAGCCACTCGTGCTTTATGTGGTTTGCGTAGGTTACTAGCGAGCCATCAAAGCTAGCTGAGATGCCACCATATCTTGCAAATTTAGCTGCCGCCAGCCCAGCCGTGCAAGACTCAGCAAATGAAATTTTAAGCCCCTTTTGCATGAGCTTTTTTGCTACAAATTTGATCACATCTTTTTGTGGGATAAATTTTTGCGAAAATAGCGTTTTTACCCCTTGCAAAAAGCTCTCTATCTGGCCAAATTTATTGCTTTTTGCCCTTACTAGTATCAAATTTGGCAGGATCTGCGCAAGAGTGATATCAACCTCGTAAGTTTTAGCAAGTGGCAGCATAAGGATCCTCGCACTATCAGCGTCGATGTCCATTAGATGAAAGTAGCTAAAATCAGGCTCATACTCGGCTAGAAACTCGCCTAGTTCTTCATTTGGATTAGCTTTTATGAGATTTATCTTGGCGTTATTTAGACTGGCTAAAAAGCTATTTTTAGAGTAGTCTAAGCTATCTTTAAGTGCAAGGGTCGTGCTATCTTTTAACTCGAGTGAGTCCCCAGTTAGTGTCGCTACGATCTTTGCGGCGATGGCAAAATTTTCATCCGAGCCAAAAATGCTTACAAAGTCGTAATCTTTTGATAAATTTTCTATTATAAAAGGTAGCTCTTTGCTATTTTTTGGAGCAAAACTTACCACTCCAAGCTCACCAAAATGATCCTCGTAACTTTGAAAAATGTAGTTTAGAAATTCTTTATTTATTTCAAGATCTTCGCCTATTATCAAGATACTTTGTCTCATTTTTAAGCTCCTTTTTTTGCCTCATTATACTATTTTTCAGTGTGATTTAACCAGCACAGGTGTAAAATTAGCAAATTTTAAAATCAAGGTAAAAAATGGACTACAAAGAGACACTTTTACTCCCAGAGACAAATTTCCCGATGCGCGGAAATCTCCCACAAAATGAACCACAAAGACTAAAATCATGGTACGAAGACCGCAAGGTTTACGAAAAAATGAAGAAAAACCGCCAAAATGCGGCTAAAAATTTCAACATCCACGACGGCCCTCCGTATGCAAATGGCCACCTACACATCGGCCACGCGTTAAATAAAATTTTAAAAGATATCATCACAAAAACGCACTATTTTTACGGCGAAAACGTTCGCTACGTACCAGGCTGGGACTGCCACGGCTTGCCGATCGAGCAGCAAGTAGAAGTTAAGCTTGGCGATAAGAAAAAAGAGCTTAGCAAGGTCGAGATCAGGGAGCTTTGCAGACAACACGCAAGAGAATTTATAGACATCCAGCGCAATGAGTTTAAAACTCTTGGCATCATCGGCGACTTTGAAAATCCATACATGACGATGAAATTTGAGTTTGAGGCTGACATCTACAAAGCACTTTGCGTGATCGCTAAAAAGGGCCTTTTGATAGAGAGAAGCAAGCCGGTTTACTGGAGCTGGGCGGCTAGATCAGCGCTAGCTGAAGCCGAGGTCGAGTACGAGGAGAAAGAGGACTACTCTATTTATGTAGCCTTTGAGCTTGATAACGACGCACTAGAAAAGCTTGGTGTAAAAGAGGCGAGCGCAGTCATCTGGACAACTACGCCTTGGACGCTTCCATCAAATCAAGCCATAAGCCTAAATCCAGAGGAAATTTACGTCCTAACAGCTGAAAATTTGATCTTTGCAAAGCCTCTGCTTGAGAGTATCATGCAAAGCGGCCTAAGCAAGGGTGAGGTCAAAAAAGAGTTTAAATCAAGCCTGCTTGAAAACACTCACGCGATAAATCCGCTAAATGGCAGAAAGTCTAAATTTTTACTAGGCGATCACGTCATGATGGACGGCGGTACTGGACTTGTTCACACAGCGCCAGGACACGGCGAGGACGACTACTACGTTTGCTTGAAATATGGCTTTAGTGAAATTTTGATGCCGGTTGATGATGGTGGCTGCTATGATGAGAGCTTGAAGCATCATGGACTATTTAGAAGTGACGCGGTAGACGAGTTTGTCGGTATGCACATCTTTAAAGCAAATGAGAAAATTTTAGAGCTACTTGGCAAAAATTTACTTAGCGTCTCTAAATTTAGACACTCTTATCCTTTCTGCTGGAGAACACATAAGCCCGTCATTTACAGGGCTACAAAACAGTGGTTTATAGCTATGGACGAGCCAAAACTAGGTGGTAAGACGCTTAGACAAACAGCACGTGCGGAGCTTGAAAAGGTTAAATTTTACCCAAGCGTGGGCATAAAAAGAATAGGCTCGATGATAGAAAATCGCCCAGACTGGTGTATCTCTCGCCAGCGTGACTGGGGCGTGCCGATCGCGTTTTTTAGAGATAAAGCGACAAAAGAAGTTATATTTGATAGTGAAATTTTAGACCACATCGCAGGCATCTTTAAAGAAAAAGGCGCTGATGCGTGGTGGGCACTAAGTATTGATGAGCTCTTGCCAAAAGGCTCAAAATACAAGGCTGAAAATTTAGAAAAAGTGATGGATATCCTTGACGTTTGGTTTGATAGTGGCTCGACTTGGCATGCAGTCTTGCAAAGCGACAACTACGACGCTGGCAAATACCCTGCAAGCATGTATCTTGAGGGCTCAGACCAGCACCGCGGCTGGTTTCAAAGCTCGCTTCTAGTAAGCACGGCCGTAAATTCTCACGCACCTTACGAGAGCATACTAACTCACGGCTTTACCGTCGATGCTAAGGGCGAGAAGATGAGTAAGAGCAAGGGCAACGTCATCGCTCCACAAGACGTAGCTAAAACTCATGGCGTGGAAATTTTACGTCTTTGGGTTGGTATGAGTGATTACTCAAGTGACCTAAAAATAAGCGAAGATATATTAAAGCAAATAAGCGAGCAATACCGCAAAATCCGCAACACTATCCGCTTTTTACTAGCAAACGTAAATGACCTTGAGAGCTTAAATACAGAATTTAACATCCTTGATAAGTGGATCTTAGCACGCGCTAAAAAGGTCTTTGATGAGGCGAGCGCTTGCTTTAAAAACTACGACTTTTCAAAGGGCTTTAACATCCTTTTAAATTTCCTTTCAGCCGATCTTAGCGGCGTATATCTTGACGTTTGCAAAGATAGACTCTACTGTGACGCAAAAGACGCCCCAAGACGAAGATCAGCCCAAAGCGCAATGGCGATCATCACAAAAACACTACTTCCCCTCATCGCTCCAACGCTTACTTACACCGTTGATGAGGTGATGGACTATGCTCCAAAGATCATCAAAGGCGATGCAAAAGACGCATTTGACTTAGTCTATGAGCCGATCAAGTTTGACCTTAGCTTTGAAGATGAGCTACTTTTTGCCAGCAGGGAGAAATTTAACGAGATCGTGGACGTTCTTAAGAAGGACAAAAAGATAAAATCAACTCTAGAGCTAAGCCTAGAGACCACAAGTCATAGCATCACAAGCTACGACGAGCGCGAAGTGGCCGATCTTTACATGGTAAGCTCGGTTAAAGCTTACGATGATAGCGAGCCACTAGCTGAGTTTGAGCTTGAGGGTGATAAATTTAAGATCATAGCAAGCAACCTTCACAAATGTCCAAGATGCTGGAAATTTAACGCTAGCAAAGAAGATGCGCTATGCCCAAGATGTGAAGAGGTCATAAGTGCTAAGTGAGCCAGTAAGCGCAACTATCATAATAGCAACGATCGCTGCGGTGGTCGTTGTTAGCTTATTTGGCATATTTTTGGTTAATAAATTTAAAGGATAAAAATAGTGGTAACTTTAAAAGAAGCTTTGAAATTTTCAGCTGAAGAGATAAAAAATTTACGAGCTGAGCTTGAGGCAAAGATCATAAAAGAAAAAGAGCTTGGCGCTTATGTTGAGCAGCTAGCAAATCTAGAGATCGCAAAACTAGGCGAGGGTGTACCAATCGCTATAAAAGACAACATCCAGGTAAAAGGCTGGAACATCACGTGTGCTTCTAAAATTTTACAAGGCTACGTAGCACCTTATAACGCAACGGTTATAGAGAAGCTACTTAGTAAAAATCTAGCTCCATTTGGCCGCACAAATATGGACGAATTTGCGATGGGAAGCACGACTGAAAGCTCATTTTACGGCAAAACACTAAACCCACTAAATCACGCTCACGTCCCAGGTGGCAGTAGCGGTGGCTCAGCAGCAGCAGTCGCAGCTGGTATCGCAGTAGCCGCACTTGGTAGCGACACTGGTGGCTCGATCCGCCAGCCAGCGGCATTTTGCGGATGTGTAGGACTTAAGCCAACCTACGGCAGAGTAAGTAGATATGGCCTAGGTGCTTACTCAAGCAGTCTTGATCAAATAGGCCCGATTGCTCAAAACGTAGAAGACGCAGCCATTTTATATGACGCGATCGCTGGACATGACGAAAAAGATAGCACGAGCGCAGATGTGCCATTTGTTAGCGTTAGCGACAAGATAGACGGCGACAAAAAACTAAAAATTTGCGTCATCAAAAACTACGTAGAAAACGCAAGCGAGCAGACAAAAGCTGCTTTAAATTTAGCCATCGAGAAGCTAAAATCACACGGCCACAGCGTAACTTACACAAATTTTGAAGACTCAAAATATGACGTCGCAACCTACTACATAATAGCAACCGCAGAAGCAAGTGCAAATTTAAGCCGCTACGATGGCGTAAGATACGGCAGAAGAGCCGAGGCTAAAAATTTAAAAGAGCTATATATAAACTCACGTTCTGAGGGTTTTGGTGAAGAGGTAAAAAGAAGAATTTTGCTTGGTACGTTTGTGTTAAGTAGCGGATACTACGATGCTTACTATATCAAAGCACAAAAAGCAAGAGCACATATAAAAGCTCAATACGAGATAATTTTAGAAGAAAATGACCTGATATTTATGCCAGTAGCTCCGAGCACAGCCTATAAATTTGGAGCCCACAGTGATCCACTTCAAGCTTATCTAAGCGACATCTACACGATCAGCGTAAATTTAGCAGGCCTACCAGCTATCTCTGTGCCAGTTGGCAAAGATGATCAAAATTTAAACGTAAGCGCCCAGCTCATAGCAAAAGCGTGGGACGAACAGACCTTGATAAATGGTGCTAAGAGCCTAGAAAATTTAATAAAAGGATAAAAATATGAAGATAGTAAAGAGAGCTTTAACGTTTGAAGATGTGCTTCTTGTGCCGCAATACTCTGAAATTTTGCCAAAGCAAGTTGATGTAAAAACCAGGATCAGTAAAAACGTCACGCTAAATATCCCGATCGTCTCTGCTGCGATGGATACGGTGACTGAGCATAGAACTGCTATCATGATGGCAAGGCTCGGCGGTATCGGCGTCATCCACAAAAACATGGATATCGAAAGCCAAGCAAAAGAGGTCAAACGCGTCAAAAAAAGTGAAAGTGGCGTCATCATCGATCCTATCTTTATAAATCCAGAAGCGACCGTGGCTGAAGCTCTAAGCCTTATGTCAGATCTTCATATTTCAGGCGTTCCAGTCATTGATAAAGACCGCAAGCTGATAGGAATTTTGACAAATCGCGATCTTAGATTTGAAACAAATATGAATACTTTAGTAAAAGACCGCATGACAAAAGCACCGCTTATAACTGCGCCAAAGGGCTGCACGCTTGATGATGCGGAGAAAATTTTCTCTCAAAATAGAGTTGAGAAGCTACCTATCGTCGATAAAGATGGCAGACTTGACGGACTTATCACCATAAAAGATCTAAAAAAACGCAAAGAGTATCCAAATGCAAACAAAGATAGTTATGGCAGACTTCGCGTAGCAGCGGCTATTGGTGTGGGTCAGATAGAGCGTGCTAAAGCGCTAGTTGATGCTGGCGTAGACGTCATCGTCATCGATTCGGCTCACGGCCATTCAAAGGGTATTATCGATACTTTAAGAGAGGTAAAGGCAAATTTTAAAGTTGATGTCGTAGCTGGCAATATCGCAAACCCAGCGGCCGTAAAAGACCTAGCAGAAGCAGGAGCTGACGGTATAAAAGTAGGTATCGGACCAGGATCTATTTGCACTACAAGGATCGTTGCTGGTGTTGGTGTGCCTCAAATTTCTGCGATTGACGACTGCGCAAGCGAAGCAGCAAAATATGGCATCCCAGTTATCGCAGATGGTGGTTTAAAATACTCAGGCGACGTGGCAAAAGCCCTTGCAGCAGGTGCTGCTTGCGTTATGGCAGGAAGCTTGCTAGCAGGTTGCGAAGAGAGTCCAGGCGAACTTATAACATTTCAAGGTCGCCAGTACAAAGTTTACCGTGGCATGGGATCGATCGGTGCTATGACAAAGGGCAGCTCAGACCGCTACTTCCAAGAGGGCACCGCTCAAGACAAGCTTGTGCCTGAAGGTATCGAGGGCCGTGTGCCATTTGCTGGTAGTATAAAAGATGTGATACATCAGCTAATAGGCGGCCTAAGAAGCGCTATGGGCTATGTTGGCGCAAAAGATATCCCAACTCTTCAAGAAAAAGCTGAATTTGTCGAGATAACAAGCGCTGGACTAAAAGAGAGCCACGTCCACGACGTAGTTATCACTCACGAGGCACCAAACTACAAAGTTAATTAGTGTTAGACCTGCAAACTAGAACTATTAAATTTAACGAGCCACTCTATCTTGAGAGTGGCCGTATGCTATCAAATTTCAAGCTTATTTATGAGACTTACGGCACGCTAAACGCTGATAAAAGCAACGTTATCGTGATCTGTCACGCCCTAACTGGCTCACACCACGCTGCTGGCACATACGCAGGCGATGAGAAAGCTGGCTGGTGGGACGGGCTAATAGGCAGCAAAAAGGCGGTCGATACCGATAAATTTTACGTTATTTGCGTAAATATCCTAGGCTCGTGCTTTGGCTCGACCTCGCCACTAAGCGTTGATCGAAGTAGCGGCAAAGAGTATAGGCTAAATTTCCCAGTCCTTGCCATAAGTGACGTGGTAAAGGCGCAGATGAGGCTATTTAGCGAGCTTGGTATCACAAGGGCAAGAGCCGTGATAGGTGGCAGTCTTGGCGGTATGCAAGCACTTTGCTATGCTATCGAGTTTCCAGAATTTGCACAAGATATCATAATGCTTGCAAGCACCTACCAGACTAAGCCATGGGCGATAGCGTTTAACAAAATCGCCATTGAAGCCATTTTGAATGATGAAAATTTTAAAAATGGCGAATACGACGCGGATTTTATAAGAAAAAATGGTCTAAAAGGTATGGCTTACGGCAGGATGGTAGGGCATATCAGCTTTTTAAGTCCTGATAGCATGGATGAGAAATTTGGACGAAACTACGTAGAAACTGACGGTCTTTATGAGCTTTCTGGGCGCTTTCAGGTGGATCGCTACATGGAGTACAACGGCTACAACTTCCCAAAGAGATTTGATCCGCTAAGCTACCTATATATCGTAAAGATGATGAATATCTTTGACTGCACAAGGCACTACGATAGCCTAAAAGACGCCCTTGTGCCGATCAAAGCAAACTTGCATTTAATCGCTTTCAAAGGCGATCTACTCTTTCCGCCGTGCTGTATGAGAGAGATTTATGATACGCTTTGTGAGATGGGGCGAGGAGAGAATACAAATTTTGTAGAGATAGATAGCAACTACGGCCACGATGCATTTTTGGTCGAGATAGAAAAATTTGATGGATATATAAAAAATATATTAAAAGGATAGAGAATGGAGCAAAAAGAGCAAAGCTTTGAAGAAAAATTAGCCCTAGCAGATAAAATTTTAAACGATCTAAACAAAGATGATGTGAGTTTAGAAAACAGCATAAAGCTTCACGAGCAGGGCAAAAAGCTCTTAAATGAAGCAAGAGAAATTTTAGAAAACGCAAAACTTAGCATAAAGCAGGTGGATGATGAGTAAAATTTGTGCTCTTCAGCTACCAACGCAGCCTTTAAGTGAGGCAAGGCTTGATTATTATCTAAAAATTTGTGCTGACGAAAACGCAAGACTTGTTGTGCTTGGTGAATATGTGCTAAATAGCTTTTTTAAAGAGCTCATTAGCATGCCAAAAAGCCTTATAAAAGAGCAAAGCGAGCGCAAAAAAGAGGCTCTTTTTGCAATGGCAAAAAAGTATGATCTAAATATCGTTGCACCCATTGTAAATCTAAAAGGCAAGGAAATTTTTAAAAGTCTAGCCAAATTTACCCCAACACAAGTCAAGCTATATGATCAGCAAATTCTCATGCCTTACGCTCACTGGAATGAGGCGAAATTCTTTAATAACACAAGCGATGAGCTAAATTTGCCTATTTTTACCTACGAGAAATTTAAGGTCGGCGTCATGTTTGGCTTCGAGGCGCACTTTGATGTGTGCTGGGCGTATATGAGTGCTAAAAAGGTTGATATTGTGCTCGTGCCAACGGCTTGTACATTTTTCTCGCAGGCGCGCTGGGAGGAGCTTTTGAAGGTTAGAGCCTTTACAAACAACGTCTACGTGCTGCGCGTAAACCGCGTAGGAAGCCATAAAAGTGACGATGCTCAGTGGAGCTTTTACGGCGATTCGATGCTTATTAATCCGTTTGGTGAAGTTAAAAATAGGCTTGGTAAAAATGAAGAGATGATGATGGATGAGCTTAGCAAAAAGGAGCTTAGCGAGGCTAGAAACACTTGGGGTTTTATGCAGATAGAGGCAAAATTTAAAAGATAAAACGCTGTGCCTAGGTAGAAAAGAGCAAATTTAGTAAAAGTTATTACGATTACGAGTTGGGTAATGTGACATCAAAACTATGATAATGATCGCTTTTTAAAAGAATTTTGGAGTGAAATTTGAAACGAAGTGACGTTGAGAGATATATAAAAGAGAAATTTGATGTTTTAGGTGAGCAAATTTCCCCAAAATATCCAAAATTTAGCGTCTTTCGTCACAAGAAAAACAAGAAGTGGTTTGCGCTACTTATGCAGTTAAGCGCTAGCAAACTTGGGCTTGAAAGTGATGAAATGATAGAAGTTTTAAATCTAAAATGCAGCCCTGATCTAGCCATGGTGCTAGTTGATGAAGAGCAAATTTTTAAAGCATATCACATGAATAAAAAGCACTGGATAAGCGTAAATTTAAACTCCAAAATCTCACAAAAAATAGTTTTTGACCTGATAGATGAAAGTTTTGCCTTAAGCAAATAAAAGCCATTTTCAGCCTTAAATTTAGTAGTTTTTGTTAAAATCACAAAAAAATTTAAGGATAAAATTTGCAAGAGCTAAACAACGAGATCAGAAAAGTCCATTTCATAGGCATCGGCGGTATCGGCATCTCAGCCATCGCTAGATTTTTACACGAAAAAGGCCACAAGATAAGCGGCAGTGATATCAAAGAGAGCAAAACGACGCTTGAGCTTCAAAATGAAGGCATCGAGGTCATCACACCGCACTGTAAAGAGGCGATAAAAGACCAAGATTTCGTGGTCTACTCAGCCGCGATAAAAGAGGACAACATCGAGCTAGTGGAGGCCAGACGAAAGGGCATAAAGTGCTTTTCAAGAAAAGAAATTTTGCCTTATGTGCTTGAGGATAAGTGCGTTTTTGCAGTAGCTGGCGCGCACGGTAAGAGTACGACCTCTGCGATGTTAGCAAGCCTAATCGAGGGCTCAGTCATCATCGGCGCCATCTCAAAACAGTTTGGCTCAAATATGCGCTACGCAAAGAGCGACAACGTCGTATTTGAGGCAGATGAGAGCGATTCTAGCTTTCTAAACTCAAACCCATATCTAGCCATCGTCACAAACGCAGAGCCAGAGCACATGGAGCACTATGATTATGATCTAGCTAAATTTTACGCAGCATACAAGGGCTTTTTGGAGCGCGCAAAGGTTAGAGTGATAAACGCTGAGGACGAGTTTTTAAGCACGCTTAAGCTTGACGCGATCAGGCTTTACCCAAGTACCGATATCACCGAGCTTACGATGGTTGTAAGAGACTATCAGCCATACACTAGCTTTAACCTTAAAAATTTAGGCAAATTTGAAGCCTTTGGCATGGGCGAGCACATCGCTATAGACGCATCTTTGGCTATCCTTGCTGCGATGCACGAGACGCCGCTTAAAGATATCAGAGAAAATTTACTAAATTTTAAAGGCATCAAAAAGCGTTTTGACATACTTAGCGCAAACAAAAATTTCGTCCTAATAGACGACTACGCGCACCATCCAACCGAGATAAAAGCGACGCTAAAATCAGTCTTTGAATACGCCAAAATTTTAGGTATTAAGAGCGTCACAGCGATATTTCAGCCGCACCGCTACACAAGACTTAGCACAAATTTACCTGGCTTTAAAGAGTGCTTTAAGGGCGTTGATGAGCTTGTCATCTTGCCAGTTTATGCAGCTGGAGAAAATCCTATCGAAGTTGATATGAAGAGCGAATTTAGCGAGTATAACCCGATCTTTACAGACAAGGTCGAGAGGGTTGAAGAGGGGATAGAATTTACAGATGAATTTGGCGTGAAAAACCGCCTAAGTGACGGCATCGTAGTTGGCTTTGGAGCGGGCGATATCAGCGTGCAACTAAGAGGCGGCTACTAATGGATCTAAGCAATTTCAAGCCTCAAGATGAAAATGAAATTTTAAAAGAGATAAAAGAAAAAGAGCTAAGCGAGGATGAAATTTCTAGCCTTATAAATTTAGGCAAAAAAGATATCTTGATCGCACTTGCAAGGTCACAAAAGCTAAGTAGCGCCCAGATAAAAGATATGCTGCCAAATGCCCCCTATCTAGCTGTTTGCTTGCTAGTTGAAAAGCAAGATATCAGCGAGGTTAGGGCTGAAATTTTAGAAAAGATCAAGCCTCATGCTGAGCTTTACAAAGAGCTCATCGCAAAGTATAAAGGCGTAAAATGGTAAGAAATTTGATAATAATCGCCGGCGTGATGCTACTTTTTGGAGCGATCTGGGCGATAAAAGATGAAAAGATCAGTAAAGGCATAAAAGCGCTCGTTAGCGCAGTGCTTGTAGCTATCCTTGTTTGCGTCTATTTTTACGAAGAGAATTTATCAAAAAACGAGGACGCCATCTCAAAGCTAGTTAGCGATTTTAAGCAGGGCAAAGTGCTAAAATGTGGCGAATACAACGTAAGCGCTGAGAAATTTAACTACGAATTTGGCACGGCGTCATTTTTAGCTAAAAGAGAATTTAGCGATCTCTCAGACGTCATCGTGCCTATAAAAAGTTGTGAGCAATGACTGAAGAGATATTTTTAAAGCTCGATCTGGGCGAGTATTTAGAGAAATTTAACTCCTTTTTGGCAAGGCAAAAACCGCTATTTTTACAAGGTGACAGCAAAATCCACTTTGAAAATATTAGCGAGCTTTCAAAGTATGATTTTAAGGCGCCTGATGAGATAAAAGAGCTTGATGACGCGCTAATTAGACTTAGCAAGCAAGCAGTACTTCACATCAGCGAAATTTACGAGTTTGCAAAGATTATTAAATATTTTTCATATCTAAAAAAGCAAAAATTTGAAGGCAGACTTGGAGAGTGGATCGCAAAGGTTGAAATCCCTGAAGCGATGAGCCAGATGGCAAACAGCTTTGATGAAAACGGCGAGTTTAGCGATAGCGTGGATGAGAGATTTGCTGCGATAAAGCAGGCGTTTAGCGAGAAAAAACGTCAGATCGACGCCGAGCTTAAAAAGCTCATCTACTCAAAGCACATCACGCCCTATCTAGTCGATACCCAGACACACTACATCAACTCACAAGAGGCACTTTTGGTGCGTGGCGGCTTTAACCACGCCCTAAAAGGCACCGTGATCGCTAGAAGCTCAGGCGGCTACTTCTACGTCGCACCTGCAAGCACCGAGCGCCTAAAAAAGGAGCAAAGCGAGTTGCTTGATAAAAAAGAGGAGATTATTTTTGAGCACTGTAAGAAATTTAGCTTGCAGATGAGCAAGAGCCTGCTTTTTTTGAAATTTATAAATAACGCTTTTGATCAGTTTGATGCGTATCAAGCGCGTGTAAATTTGGCTAGATCGCGTGACTATGAGTTTGTTTTGCCAAATAGCTCGCACGTTATCAAGCTTGAGAAATTTGCTCATCCAGCGCTTAAAAACCCAAAAAGTGTGAGCGTGGATTTTAGTAAAAAGGTGCTTTTAATAACCGGTGTAAATGCTGGTGGTAAGTCGATGCTTTTAAAATCTATCATCTCAGCCACGCTTCTTGCAAAGTATCTGCTGCCTATGCGTATCGACGCAAACCGCTCAAGCATCGGCTCTTTTAAAGAATTTGACGCAATCATCGAAGATCCACAAAGTGTGAAAAACGACATCTCGACCTTTGCTGGCAGGATGGTGCATTTTGCAAAGCTTTTTACTAAAAAATCGATCATCATCGGTATCGACGAGATCGAGCTTGGCACCGATTTTGAAGAGGCTGCGAGCTTGTATGGCGTCATGATAGAGCGCCTCATCACTCAAGATATCAAAATGATCATCACGACCCACCACAAGCGCCTTGCGATGCTATTAGCTAAGAATCCAGAGGTTGAGCTAGTGGCGGCACTTTACGACGAGGTGGCTCAAAGGCCTAAATTTGAGTTTTTAAAAGGCACGATCGGCAAGTCTTACGCCTTTGAAACAGCGGCAAGATACGGTATATCTCAAAATCTAGTGGCTCAGGCAAAGAAAATTTACGGCGAAGATAAAGAGAATTTAAACGAGATCATCACAAAGACGCTAAATTTACAAACTAAGCTTAATGAAGGCATAAAAGAGGTCACGGCAAAAGAGGAGCGGCTGGAGCGCTTGCTTGAGGAGCAAAAAGAGCTAAAAGAGAAAAATGAGATCAAGCTAAATGCGACTATTTCGCGCCTAGAAAAAGAGTATTATGAAGCGATAAATGCGGCAAAAGCTGTTATAAATTTCAAAGACATTAAAGACAAGCAAAGAGCGCTAAACGTGGCAAATGAGAAAAAAGCTGCCATCGTTAAGCCTAAGAAAACTGAGCGCGAGAGCCTAAAAGTAGGCGATAGAGTGAAGTATGAAAATATAAAAGGCACGGTTTTAAGCATCTCTAAAAATGACGCTATGATCGAGTCAAATGGCATAAATTTACGTGTGCCACTTGAGCTTTTAAGAAAAAATGGCAACGAAGTGGCTCTACCTAAAAAAAGTAGCGTAAGCTTAAATGTCGATAAGCCAAAGTCTGCCTCACTCTCAATTGATCTACACGGCATGAGAGCTGACGAGGCGATAGCAAAGCTTGATAAATTTATCTCAGATAGTCTTGTTATGGGATTTGATGAGGTTAGCGTATTTCACGGCATCGGTACTGGCAAGCTTGCCTTTGCAGTTAAAAATTTCTTAAAAGAGCATCCAAGTGTGAAAGAATTTTTTGATGCACCGGCAAATCAAGGCGGATATGGCGCTAAAATAGTCAGGCTTTAACTTTTTCCCAAAAGTTAAAATTTATTTTAAGGTTGATATAATCAGGACAAGTACACAAAATAAGGGAAGTAACTTTTGAGTAACAAGGACGAGCAAACGGGTAAAAATCTAAACATCACTAAAACGATTATAGGTTTAGTGTTTGTTTTGGGAAGTATTTTTTTAGTCGAAAACCTGGCAGTTTTTTATTTTAAATTTAATAATGCTTCTGCTGAAAATGGTTTTAATCTTCGAAAGAAAGTTGATTATTTGACATATCAATATGTTGATTATTTCAAAAATGTCAGCAAATATGATGTCGCAAATTTCCAATCTTACATTAACGATAGTGCTATGGGTGATGTTCTTTTATTAAAGGATGATAATAAAAATGGATACAAGGTCGTAGCGTCTTCAGATAAAAGAATAATAAATCAAGAATTTAACGACAAAAGCTGTGGAAACATCTTTGCTCATAATTTCCAAAAAGATTATTTTTGGGCAAAAATTTTGCCAGAAAATGCTGCTCAAGTTTGTATGTTTGTGCCGGTCGGAGAGTATATATTAGGCTTTAAAGGAAAGGTCGATCAGCGTATTACTGGCACGCATGATGAGTACTTTTTTGAGTGGCTTTTAAACAATATGGCTTTAACATTTATCTTAAGCCTCGTTGGTGCAATAGTTGCTTTGTCTACTTGTATATGGTACGCGGTTAAATATATAAAAGAAAAAAATAACTATAACGCATTAAAAACGGATACTAAAAAGCAGATAGAAGAGTTTGGAGAAAAGCTCTATATAGATCCAATGACTGGACTTTTAAATAAAACAGCATTGGTACGTGATATTAATAGCTATGAAAATCCTAAAGTAGTGCTTATAGATATTGACGATTTTGGCAAGATGAATGACTTTTACGGTAAATTTGCATGTGATCAGATTTTGGTCAAGATGGCTGATTTGATCAGTGAATTTGCCAAAGATGAGAATATGAAGGCTTACTGTATAGAAGCAGATAGGTTTGCTCTGGTAGAAGATAGCGATAGCTTTATCGATAGATATGAAGATATGGTTGAAAATTTGATAGAAATTTTTAAAGGTCGTATGCTAAGTATAGTAGATGAAGATGGTAGAGAGATAGAAGGTATCGAGATACATAGTACAATAGGTTTTGCTCTTGATAGCGACCAAACACTAAGAAAAGCAACAATAGCATTAAAAACAGCAAAAGAGCAAGATAAAGACTATGTTTGCTACTTCAAAGGGCTAAATCAAAAAGAGGAATACGCAACTCAAATAGAACGCTCTAAACTGATACAATACGCTACTATAAATAACAATATTGTTCCTTATTTTCAGCCGATAGTTAATGACCAAAAGGTACCTGTAAAATACGAATGTTTGATAAGACTTTTAGATAGAGGCGATGTTATATCACCAAATGTCTTTTTAGATATCTCAAAGCGCATTAAGCGTTATGCTGATCTTGAGAAACAACTCATTGTAAAGTGTTTTAAGCAGCTTGTAGAGGATAAGAATTTAGTACTTTCTATAAATTTAAGCAGTAGAGATATGATCGATGGTGATGTTAGCTCACTTGTTTTAAATTTATTAAACAAGCATAATGTTGCTGGTAGAGTAGTATTTGAGATCGTTGAAGATGAAGAGCTTAAAAATTTAGAGAGAGTTTCAAATTTTATCGAGCGTGTAAAAAGTATGGGCGCAAAGATCGCTATTGATGATTTTGGCTCAGGATATTCAAATTTTTCTTACATTATAAAGATCAAGCCTGACTACGTGAAGATCGATGGCTCTATTATAAAAGATATAGACATAAATAAAGATTCACACTCTATCGCAAGTGCGATCGTGGCATTTGCAAAAGACCTTGGTATAAAAACTATTGCTGAATATGTGCATTCAAAAGAGATATTTGAAATCTGTAAAGAGATCGGCGTAGATGAGTTTCAGGGCTTTTACTTTGGTGCACCAGAGCGTGCCGGCTCATAAGGCACCTAGTGGTAATTAGCTTTTTAAAAGAGCTTTTAAGCTTTCGCTCTATCACGCCTAATGATGCTGGAAGCTTAGAATTTATCGCTAAATTTTTGCCTGACTTTGAGGCGAAATTTATAGAAAAAAATGGCACCAAAAATCTCATACTTTCTAAAATTTATGGAGACGGCGAGCATCTAGCTTTTGCTGGACACATTGATGTCGTGCCTTCAGGAGATGGCTGGGATAGCGAGCCATTTAGCCCACTTGAAAAAGATGGCTACATCTACGCAAGGGGCGCGCAGGATATGAAAAGTGGCGTGGCTGCTTTTGTTTGCGCTGCTAAAGATGCGAAATTTAATGGTAAGCTAAGTCTTATTTTAACAAGCGACGAAGAGGGCGATGGCACATATGGTACGCCTTTAGTACTTGAATATTTACGCGAAATAAATGATTTGCCAAAATTTTGCGTAGTGGCTGAGCCAACTTGCGATAAAAAATTTGGTGATAGCATAAAAGTTGGCAGACGTGGCTCAATAAATGGCAAGATCGTGATAAAAGGTGCTCAAGGCCACGTGGCATACCCAGAAAAATGTGTAAATCCGGTAAATTTGATAGCTCCACTTTTAAGCAAGATAGCTGATCACGATATGGACGCTGGGAGCGAGTTTTTTAGTCCAAGCAAGATTGTGATAACTGATATCAGAGGCGGCATGCAAGTTTGTAATGTCACGCCAAGCGAGCTTAGCATAATGTTTAATGTGAGAAACTCAAATTTAACTGACGTAAATGACGTTGAGGGCTATCTTAGAGGCGTTTTAAAGGAGCTTGATTACGAGCTTAGTATAAAGCAAAGCTCAAAGAGATTTTTAACAAAAAAAGATAGCAAAATCGTAAAAAATTTAATAGCTTCTGTCACAAAGATCACAGGTGTAACGCCACTTTTAAATACAAAGGGCGGCACGAGCGATGCAAGGCACTTTGCTGAATTTGGCGTAGATGCGATAGAATTTGGCGTGATAAACGATCGTATACATGCCAAAAACGAACGAGTCAGTATCAGTGAAATAAATAAACTTTATGAAATTTTTAAAGATTTGATGGAAAAATTTTAATCCATAAATTTAATTATCCCTAAACCAAAAGTTATTAAT
>NZ_POZK01000025.1:0-19140 GCF_002913945.1 Campylobacter concisus
CTTAAATTCTTTATTCAATATTATTAATTTTATTTATACATAGGGGTATGACCTATTATATATTTTGGATGTGCTACTACAAATATTATTTTTAGAATTTAAGATAGCCAAAAATAAAATATAAAAACTCTTAAACTTTCCCTTATCTTACAGTATCTTACTTTGAATAAGCAATTTGATACTATTTTTAGTTTTAGTAAATTTTAGAGTAAATTTTTATAAAAATTTTCTTATAGCCATTATGAACAATGAATCTAGGTAATGCTTTATAAAATAAACAAGGAATTAGAAGGTGGCCGGGAGATAGGGATTCGAACCCCAGGAGGCTTTCACACCTCAACGGTTTTCAAGACCGCCGCTTTCGACCGCTCAGCCATCTCCCGAATTAAAAGATTTGTGATTATAACCAACTTTGCTTAAAATTTACTATAATCTCTAAAATTTACTCTGTTTTTTCTTTAATATATGTAGCTCCATCATTTATCTTTTCTTTAGTCCATTCTTTAGCATTATGAGTATCTTCTTTTACGCCATGCCAAGTATTTGAACAACCAGCTACAAAAAATGCTATATACGCTGCTAAAAGTAAATTTCTCACTTTTTATTCCTTAGAGTAGTTATTTTTGAAGTTTGGAGGCGACACCCGGATTCGAACCGGGGATCAAAGCTTTGCAGGCTCATGCCTTACCACTTGGCCATGTCGCCATATCGTGGTGCCCGAGACCGGACTTGAACCGGTACGGTAAAAACTACCGAGGGATTTTAAGTCCCTTGCGTCTACCATTCCGCCACTCGGGCTAAATTAATGGAGCGGGAAACGAGATTCGAACTCGCGACCCCAACCTTGGCAAGGTTGTGCTCTACCCCTGAGCTATTCCCGCGTTAAAAATTGCAATGTTACCCAAAAATTGCTTAAAAATTTATTTTGCAAAATGTAAATTTCAAAATATTGTAAGGCATAAAAAGATAAAATACCGAATCTTTTTTGGGGTTATAGCTCAGCTGGGAGAGCGCTTGAATGGCATTCAAGAGGTCGGCGGTTCGATCCCGCTTAACTCCACCAGTGCTTTACTGCCTTTTTTGTTTAATACATTTTCACCACTTTTTACTAAAATTTATGCCACATATATGTAAAAATTCAGATTTCTTTCGCTAAATTACAAATATGCAAAATTTAAAACAATATGTCAATGAAATTTTAAAAAGTCATAGTGACTGCAATGATCGTGTCTTTAGCTTTGAATTTGATGGACAAAAATTTTGGTTAAAATGCATTGAAAAAAACATTAAAGGTGGCTTTTTAACTAAAATTTTCAAGCCAAATCCTTATAAATCATTTGCCAACGAGATAAAAAAACTTGAAATTTTAAACGAAGCCAAAGCCCCTGCTCCAAAACTCATTCTAAAAAGTGATGAGTTTTTCGTGATAGAAGATGTCGGTGAACCGATTTCTCAGCTTTTTAAGTATAGCAACGATGAAAAATTTAAACATGAAATTCTACTAAAAGCGGCCCGCGCACTAGCTGGACTTCACGCACTAAATTTTGCGCACGGACGCCCAGCCCTTAGGGATATCGCCATAAAAAATGACGAGATAAAATTTTTAGATTTTGAGTCAAAATTTTTTAGCCATGACCTAGAGCTTCAAAAGTGTCGCGATCTGCTTGTTTTTATAGATGAGTTATTTCGTTTTAAAATTTCAGACGAGTTTGCAAGCGAAGTCATTAGCGAATATTTGGCAGCCGGAGGGAGTGAAATTTACACGCGCTCGCTGCAGCTAATTATAAAATTTAAGCCACTTTATCACTTGCTAAGACCATTCAAATCTCTAAACAAAAAGGATCTAAACGCGGCCATTAGAACCTTTGAGTATCTCTTGCCGATCGCCCAAAATAAATAGCAAATTTCTTACCAAATTTATCTCCTCTTAACAAAAAATAAAATAATATTCGCTATTAAAATTTAAAGGAAAAAAATGTTTTTAAAAAGAGGAAAAATTATTTTCAACATCCATCTAATAATTGGACTAATCGCGGCTATTCCGCTAATATTCATGACTCTTTCAGCACCATTTGCGTCTTATAGAGAAGAGATCAAAAGTGCTATAAATAAAAATTTTATAAACTTAGTTCCTAGCGAAAAAGAAAATTTAAGCTTAAATGAACTCCTAGCTAAAGCAAAAAGTGAGATTCAATTTGATACACTTGAAAGCTTACAAATAGGTGGAGCAAATGAAGCTTATCGTATAAGCATTACAAAGGATAAAAAACAATTAAATTTCTTCATAGATCCAAGAAGTGGCGAGGTGATCAGTGAGGATTGGGGTGAGAAATTTCGTATCATTATCTTAAGTCTTCATAGAAATTTAGGTCTTGCCCTGCTTGATAGCAAAGTCCCAGCCAACATCGGCAAGCAAATAGTCGCCATTAGCTCCATCATCATGGCGCTTCTTGCCATCAGCGGCCTCATCCTCTACGCCCCAGCGATCAAGCGAAATTTACTAAATTCGCTAAAGATCAAGCCAAACGCAAAGGGCTACGCCTGCTTTTACAACCTCCACACGAGCCTTGGCACCTACGTGGCGATCCTGCTTGTCGTGATGTCGCTAACTGGCCTTTACTGGTCTTATGGCTGGGTCAGAAACAGCGTAAATAGCGTATTTTTCGAGCTAAAACCAAGTCAGACGCAAAGGGCAATGCCTCAAAGAAATTTAATCCCAATAAGCGATGAGAAATTTAAAGAGATCGAGACTGCGGAGCAAATTTTTAAAGGCAATGTCACGCTAGATCTAAAATCCCTCACGATAAACGTGCCTGAAAACAACCAAAGCACCTACACTATAAACTACGAAACAAGTGAGAGCCAAGTGGGCAAGCTAAAGCTTGACGCGAGCGCTGGCAAGATCAAAGAAAACAAGCTTGTTAGCAAGGCTGAGAGCATCCCAGAGGCCAAAAAGGCTGGGCGAAAAGTGCTTAGTCTGCACACTGGTGAAATGTTTGGCGAGATCGGTCAGATCGTCTTTGCAGTATCATGCGTGATCGCAGTTTTACTAATAATAACTGGCTTTTTAATGACCATAAAAAGGACTAAGGCACTCTAAATAAAAGTAAATTTTTACCTTGCTTTGGGTAAGATTTTGAGAAATTTTTACTACAAATAAGAGAGAAATTTATGAACAGAAAACGCATATACAACCCAAGTTCAAATGAAAATTTGACCGACAGAAGAGTCTTTAACGGCAACCCACACGGCATTTTAAATTTTACCAAGGCAAAATACGAGTGGGCGTTAAAGCTCTGGGACCTCATGGAGGCAAACACCTGGTTTCCAAAAGAGGTCGATACTACCGATGACGTGCGCGACTACGCCTACAACCTCACAGAGGCCGAAAAACGCATGTATGACCTAGTTTGGAGCCAGCTCATCTCGATGGATAGCTTTCAGACAAACAACCTAGCTGACAACATCAACCCTTACATTACCGCGCCAGAGATCAACGCCGTACTAAGCCGCCAAGCCTACGAAGAGGCAAACCACAGTAAGTCTTACGCTGTCATGGTCGAGGCGATCTGTGACAACACCGACCTCATCTACGAGATGGAGAAGCACGACGATGTCTTGCGCGAGAAAAACGACTACATCTCAAGTGTCTATGAGGAGCTTGCGGGCGAAGTGACTGATGAGAAGCTACTTCTTGCGATGGTTGCGAACCAAATTTTAGAGGGCATCTACTTTTACAGCGGTTTTACAGCGATCTACGCTCTAGCTCGTGCTGGCAAGATGCTAGGCTCAGCACAGATGATACGCTTCATCCAACGCGATGAGATCACGCACCTGCTTTTATTTCAAAACATGATAAACTCAGTCCGCAAAGAGAGGCCTGACCTTTTCACGCCTGAGACTGAGGCAAAAATTTATGATATGTTTGAAAAAGCTGGAAATTTAGAGATCAAATGGGGCAAATATATCACCCAAAACCAAATAATGGGCTTTACTGATGATATCATCGAGCAGTACATCCACTATCTCATCGACCAGCGCCTAGTTGCGATCGGTCTAAAACGCAAATACAATGTCGCTCACCCGATCAAA
Organism: Campylobacter concisus; assembly: GCF_002913945.1. Taxonomy (GTDB): domain Bacteria; phylum Campylobacterota; class Campylobacteria; order Campylobacterales; family Campylobacteraceae; genus Campylobacter_A; species Campylobacter_A concisus_P. Next base: position 4,093 of record NZ_POZK01000025.1, read on the forward strand.
TGGGTCGATGACTTTGCGAAGTTTAACGATCAAAAGTCAAATTTCTTTGAAGCAAAGGTGACAAACTACAGCAAGGGAAGTATCAGCTTTGATGACTTTTAAAAATGGCATCTTAGCCCTTGCTTGCGTGCTTTTTGTGGGGTGTGCGAGCAGCAATCAAAGGATAATTGATCAAGCAAATAAAAATAATCTCGAAAATTTCTACGCCTACAAGCTTGTTAAGGTAAAAGAGACAAGCCAAGCGGAAATCTATCAAGAGATGCCAAACGGTGAAATTGCACCAAGTTTCGCACCGCTAGGATCTGTGCTAGGAAATGACGTGATGTTTGGCATAAACAAACAGTGTGGCTTTGAGGCAAAAGACCTAAAAGAGGTAAGAATAGTTTCACATGATGAGGCTAGGGGTCTTGGCTTTGAGGTCTGGGTTTTTAATGATCCGCTCTCCCAGCGCGATGATAAAATCACAGCTATAAGCGTTATTTTAAAAAACACACCAAACATCGGTGGCACGGATATAAACTGCAAAATTCCAAAAGACTGCCACGACGAAAAACCTATGACATTTGTATTTGGAAAATAAATGAGCGAAAATTTAAACCTAATAAGCCTAACTTTAAAGGCAAAAAATGCAACGGATCGCCTAGAGGAGCTTGCAAATTTAGTTGAGGCTGCGCCTAAAAACTCACTCATTCTTGCAAGCGAGCTTTGCATCAGCGGCTATGACTTTGACGGCTTTTTTGCTGGGGCGAACAAAGCGATACTTGGTGGCATGATAGGTAGCTTTGATGCAATGCTGCTTGAACGCTTGCAAGAGGTACTTAGTCCAGATAAATTTCTTGGTTTTACACACCTTACTAGCCTAAACAAAAGCGCAGGACTCGCTCAAATTTCAAATCTAAATCCGCACCAGCCAAAAATTTATAACGAATTTTTGCTTCTTAACTCAAATAATGTCTTTCATTCACAATTTAAAGCCGAACTTTTTCGGCCAAATTTGGAGCATGAAATTTTTGCCGCTGGCGATGTGAGCGATATAAATGCATTTGATTTTAGAGGGCTAAAGCTTGGCGTGCTAATATGCTTTGAACTACGCGATAGCACACTTTGGGCAAAGCTAAAAGGATGTGATATCATCATGGTACCAGCCATGTGGGGCAAGACTAGAGAGGATGCTTATCTTAGTCTATGTAAGGCTCTAGCTATCGCAAACAACTGCTATGTCATGATCTCAAGCTCTCTTGCATTAGAAGTTGCTGGGGTATTTTTACCAAATGGCACACTTGTTAAAGAAACGATTTTTGATGCAAATTTAATAAAAGAGATCAAGACAAATTTAGGGATTTTATAAATTTTAAGATAAGTTTTAAATCGTATAATAACGATTTAATTTTTATTTAGGATATAAATTTTGACTCAACTAGAAGCGATAAAATGCCAAAATTTGGCTAGCGATATAGCCGATGAGATCACGCTAAGCCCACTTTTGTTTGATGCGATAGCTACCACTGAGCGTGAAATTTTTGTACCAATCACTGCGCATGCTTATAAGCTCGATGCTCAGCCGATACTGGGCAATCAGTGGATCAGCTCACCGCTAACCGTTGCAAAGATGACAATGGCGCTAGAGTGCGAAAACATGGATAACATCCTAGAGATAGGCTGCGGCAGTGGCTATCAAGCAGCGATCTTAAGCAAACTTGCACATAGAATTTTTAGCGTCGAGCGAATAGAAAAGCTAGCCATGGAGGCGAAAAAACGCTTCGAGGCACTAAAAATAAAAAACGTGCATGTAAGATATGATGACGGCAACAATGGCTGGCGAAGCTACGCACCATTTGATCGTATCTTGCTCTCGGCAGCTGCTGATGAGATCTCGCCAAATTTATTTAAGCAGCTTAAAAATGGTGGAATTTTAGTAGCTCCAATGAAAAAAGATGGCAAGCAATTTATCACTAAATTTAAAAAAGATAAAGATGGAAATTTAGAAAAAGAGTACTTGGATGAGTGCCTTTTTGTGCCACTTCTTGAAGGTAGAGAGTAGTCCAAAATAAGGCAAAGCCCTAAGCTTTGCCTAAATGTTAGAATCTATAAGTATAGCCTGTATAAATTCCTATAGTTGTATCTCTTAGCTGAGCTCCGCTATTTTTCTTATAAAAAGTCTTATCAGCTTTTAAGCCAAACTCGATCGCGTTATGTTCGTCAAATGAGTAGATGCCGCCCGCTTTTGCGCCAACTAGCAAGCCTTTGAAATTTTTCTTACTTGTTTCGTTATTAAATCTCTCTCTAACGCTCAAGTAGCCAAGACCTGTATATCCACCAAGAACAGCTTTAAAATTTTCAGTGATGCTTGGCGTATAATCAACGCCGCCTAAAAATTTATGCTTACCCCATTTTGCATCTGATTCACCAGCATTTTTCCTAGCTTTAAAGTCATAATAATAACCGCCATATGCTCTATAGCTGTCAAAATCATAACCGCCATAAAAGCCAAGACCATAGTGACCTTTTTTGAAGTTATTTTTCTCACTACTTGCTATGTTTTTTGTTTTGATTTTTGAGTTAAACGAATAATCACCCTCACCACCAACAAATGCACCTTGAGCTAGTGCCACTGAGCTTACCAAAGCTAGAATCAAGCTTGATTTTACAAGTAAATTTTTCATACCTCTCCTTTAAAAAATTTCTGAGATTTTACATCTAAGCTTTTAATCTATATAAAATTTAAATTTAATAAGAAATTTTATACCAAGTGCCAATTTATTGCTAATGGTAAATGTAGTAAGCGTGAGTATTGTTAAGAATATAAGAGTAAAAATACTTAAATTTAGCACGGCTTTAGGGCAAATCCTAAGCCCACAGCCATGCCAAATTTATTAAGTTACGCCCTAAAAATGCACCTTAAATTTCGCCCAAAAGCTTCTGCCCGGCTCATAAAGCCTCGTGCCGTTCGGGATAGTTTCGTAGCCTGCGATACCGCCGCCGTAGCCGCCTTTTGAGTTATGATAGGCGTATTTGGCGTCGTTTAAATTTTCCGCTGCTAGCAAGAATTGATAATTTTTATATTTATAGCCCGCGCTTAGCCCCAGCGTCCAAAAACTATCGCTTTTGCCAAGATCCATACCGCCCACGTCGCCATAGCCTTTTTGCGCACGTTTTTGCGATGCGTTAGCGTAGAAGTCGGCTTTGACGAACCAGTCTGGCTTTTCTAGGCCGGCGCTTAGTTTAAACGTTAGAGGAGAAACCTTAGGCAGCGCGTCGCCGTCTTTTAGGCCGCCCGAATTTTTAGTCACCTTGCCGTAGACGTAGGATACGCCCGCCCCCAGCCTAAACATATCGGCCAGTAGCGTATCGCCCTCGATCTCGCCGCCGTATAGTAAAGCATCGGTATTAAATACGTTTGAAGACATACCCATAGGGTTATACTTTATCATTATGTAATCATCCATCTTCGAGACGAAGAAATTCACGTTTAGCTCGTAATTTTTATCTTTTAGCACGGTACCAAAGTCAAGCTGAGTGTTTCTTTCTTTATTTAGCTTAAGATTATCGTCTTTATTCGTTTCCCAGTGATCCGGTAACCTTTGCGCGTGACCTAGTCCCGCATAAAGCGTTAAATTTTGTAGATATTTTTCGTATCTAAAAAAGCCTGAGAATAAATTTTCTTTCCTACTCTTATGCGTTTTTAACAGTTTTCTCTCGCCCGCGTCCAGCCTAAGTCCGCCAAAAAGCCCGTAGTCGTTTTCAAGGACGTATTCGTTTTGAGTGTATATCGTTTTATACGTTACCTTACGCTCTTTTACGTGCGGCTTTGATAGGGCGGCGTCCATTTGAGCTTTAGATACGCCGGCCATACCGCTTCCGGCACCTCGCCATTTAAACGTATCTTGAGAGTATCCCGTGCCGATGAAGCTGGTTAGATTATCGAAATTTAGCTCGCCTTCTAGCTTAAAGCCGTACATATCGCGTATCGGGTGACTAATGCTGTATCCCTTGCCAATTCCTGCACCCGGCACCACTGGACGCATGGTAAAGTTGTCCATTATGTGATCGATCTGGTGATAGTACGAGCTTAGCCTGATCTTGTGCTCGCCGACGTCTTGTTCAAATTTTAGTCCGAAAGACTTGCGGTCAAACTGTACGCCGTCCCTCATCCTATCGGCATACGCCGCTTCTCCATTACCCAGATCCGCGCTTAGCTGCAAGGCCGTAGTATCTGTGGGCGTTAGCGTACCCACGAGTGAGACGCTGTTGCGTTTATAGTGCGTATGCATTTTCTGTCCGTCGCCGCTTTTATAATCGCCACTCTGGTAGTGTCCGCCGGAAATTTCTAGGCTACCTAGCTCGTTGCCCGCCGCTACGTCCGCGGTAGTTTCAAACCTTCTAAAACTACCGCCAAGCACGCTTACGTTTCCTCCGAAGCTCGGTTTATATAGCCTTGCTATCTCTCTATCGAAAAATATACCGCCGCTAATGAGCGCGCCGTATCTGACGTCTTGCGGGCCTTTTACGATGCGAACCGAGCTATAATTTTGCGCCGAGATGTAAGTGATGGGCGTATCCATGCGCATACCGCAACCGCCGTTTAGCGTACTACCGTCGATTAACACCGGCAGTCTGGCCGCCGTCTGCGAGCGGTAATAAACCTCGCTGCCGCCTCCGCCCTTGCGCTCCATCGTAAAGCCGCTCAAATTTAAAAGAGATTTAGCGATGTCGCCATTTTCTAATATCGCGCCTTTGCCTACTATTTGGGCCTTTGTTGGTTCGTCAAGAACGGACTTTTGTATCTTTGCAGAAACGGTAACCGGAGCCAGGTCTATCGTTTCTTCAGCACCAAGCATTAAATTTGGTACTAAAGCAAATGCTAAAACGTAAGAAATTTTCATGTTTAGTCCTATGAAATTAATATTTAAAATTAAAATTAAAGCAAAAATAAACTTAAATAAAGTATAAATATTTATATAACATTAATTTTACAATACAGAAATTTGAGTCAAATAGTATTATTTTAGTTGGACTGCATTAAATATATAAAGAAACGATTTTGGCGAATTAAAACCGAAGCAATCTCGGTTTTATTAAAATTTTAGCATTATAAAACCGAGATAAAATTTATAAAATCTCTTTTATGAGTAGCTGTGGGGTAACAAGTCCGCGGAATGAATTTTTTGATATACAAAAGATAATATCTATCATCTCACCAACTCTAGCATGTCTTGTAAAGTTAAAAAATAGAGCCTCAAGCGTTTTATTATCCTTTTGCAAGATGAGCTTTAAGTGATTTTGATCTCTTCCTATAAGTCTTTCGTTTTTAACAAGAGCATTTTTTATCTTAAATACTGGGCGAGGGTTTTTCTGCCCATATGGCTCATAAAATTCTAAAATTTCAAGCAATTCAAAGTCTATCTCGCTTGGCATTATATCGCCAAGTAGCTCGTCCGAGCTTTTGCAATCTTGCATATTTAGGCATGAGCAACTTTTATTTATCGCTTCTTTAAATTCCACCAAATTTTCAGGCGCAAGCGTAAGTCCAGCCGCTCCTTTGTGACCGCCGTAGCTTGTTAGTAAATTTTCGTGGCTTGCTATAAGAGATAAGATATCAAGCTTACCAATGCTTCTAGCACTGCCTTTTGCACGACCTTTATCGATGCTAAAGACGATAGCTGGCTTTGCAAAGTGCTTTGCTAAGCGGCTAGCTACGATGCCTATCACACCCTCATGCCACTGCTCACCCCAAGTGATGATGACTTCATCGTCTTCTTTTACGTCCTTTAGCGAGCACTCAAAGAGCTGACGCTCCTCCTCTTTTCTAGAGTTATTAAACTCTATTATCATGTCAAGATAGTTGTAGGCTTCCTCGATACTTTTGGCACGTAAAAAGTTAAATGAATTCATCGCATCGTCCATGCGTCCGGCTGAATTTATAAGTGGGGCTATAAGAAAGCTAATATCATCGCACTCAAATTTTTCCTTACCATAAAACTCTTTTATAGCATGAAATGCGGAACGCTTAGACGCATTTAACTTACAAATACCAAGGCGAACAAGCATTCTATTCATATCTCTTAGCTCCATCATATCAGCGATTATTGCGATAGCTAAAAGCTCTAGAAATTTGCTCATATCGTAATTTAGACCAAAAACATCCTTTAACGCTCCAACCAAATACCAAGCGACCTCAGCGCCACAAATTTCAATATTTGGGAAGTTGCAGTCTTCTTGTTTTGGATTTATGATCGCATAAGCCTCTGGGAGAACAGCTGGTGGCATGTGATGATCAGTGATGATAAGATCGATGCCTTTTTCTTTACAGATAATGGCCGCATCGTTTGCAGAGATGCCATTATCAACGGTGATAATCAAGCTTACATCAGCTGAGAGTTCGTCTATTATCTCAGGATTTAGCCCATATCCATCTTTAAATCTATTTGGAATTTTTACTAGGTAGTCTTTTATGCCAAGATCATCAAAAAACTCGGCCAAAATCACACTTGAAACCACACCATCAACATCATAATCGCCCACAATGGCTATGCGCTCGTTTTTCTCGATCGCTTCTTTTATGCGGTTAGCGCCTTTGTAGATATCTTTTAAGGCGCTTGGTGTCGGAATTTCACTAATTTTTTTATGTATGTCGTTACAAAATCTATGCGCTAGTAAATTCCTTATATCCTCTTTATTTAGCATGGTTTTGGTAAGAATTTTTGAAGAACTTACCAATTTTATTTAATGCCACTTGTTCACTTAAATTTACACCCATATTGCCAAAAATTTGGCTATAAAAATACTTCTTTTTCATCGCAATCTTTCGTCTTTATTTTGAATGCTTGGATTATATCTTTTTGAAATTTAATTTCTTATAATTTTAAATAAAAGTAAGATTTTAGGGCTAATGGCGAGCTTAAAAGCTTTGTTAAATTGATAGTCTTTACAAATTTAACCCACCAAAAATAGTAAACATTAGCAAAAATTTATACAATTAAATTTATAAATTTTTAAATGCTTTATGTCATAAAGTTTAAACCATTTTTATAAAAATTTATTCCAAATTTCTCAAAAACTCCGCATATTCTCTGGCGCCGCGTTCTATTTCGCTGTCGCTTGATACGTAGTCCACGCCAGGAGTCTCCTCGGCGCCGTAAAATGCGAAAAAGTCGCGGTAATTGGCGTGAAAATAGTATTTAAACGCAAGCTCAAACGGCGTAAGAACCTCGCGCAAGCTAAAATGATAGCGTCCTTGCGGGCAGTAATCGCTCTTTTTGATGCCTGCGGTCACGGCTAGCGCTACTTTGCGCCCCGCTATGCCGTCTGCGCCGCGTCCGTAGGCAAAGCCGTGCGTCATCACCGCATCAATCCATGATTTTAAAATCGGAGGGCAGGAGAAGTTGTGAAGCGGAAACTGTAAAACTAGGGCATCGTGGGCTCTGATGAGCTCTTGCTCGCGCGCGGCGTCGATACTTTTGCCCTTGTAAACCTGCGTCAAATCATGTACGCTAAAGCGCTGCGGCTCTTTGAGAGCCTCTTGTAGCAGGCGTTTGTTTATGACTGAGTTTTGGATATCAGGGTGGGCTAAGATGATTAGGGTTTTCATTTTTCTCCTTAAAAATTTATGGCAAGTAGTGGGATTTATCTGATAAATAATTTAATAAAAACAGCAAAATTTTAAAAGAATTTTTAGAGCCAGATGGCTCTAAATTTAAGATTTAATATTTTCTAAACTTGCCTTTATAAAGCCTAATATCACAGGATTTGGTTTAGTTAGACGGCTAGTAAATTCAGGATGACACTGCACGCCCACAAACCACGGATGGCCTTTTAGCTCGATAGCCTCTATCAACCCATCGCTCTCGCCACTTACTAAAAGACCATTTTTCTCAAAAATTTCTTTATATTTTGGATTTGCCTCGTAGCGGTGGCGGTGACGCTCTTTTACACTCTTTGCATTGCCATAAATTTCAGCTAGAAGTGTCTTTGGTTTGATGTCGCAGTTATATGCTCCAAGCCTCATCGTGCCGCCAAGTGGGCTTGTGTGCGTTCTTATCTGTTTTTTGCCGTGAGCGTCGATAAAGCTATCGATTAGATAGATGATAGGATTTTTACACTCTTTGTCAAATTCCATAGAATTTGCATCCTCTAGGCCCAAAACATCCCTTGCAAACTCAATGAGTGCTAGCTGCATACCAAGGCAAATTCCAAGGTAAGGGATTTTATTTTCACGAGCAAATTTAATGGCTTGCATCTTGCCTAAAACGCCCCTTTCGCCAAAGCCACCGGCGACCAAGATGCCATCTACGTCTTTTAAAAGCTCATTTACATTGTTCTCTTCTATCTTTTCGCTATCTATCCAGCGTAAATTTACCCTAGCGTCTAAATTTGCTCCAGCGTGGATGATACCCTCAGTTAGACTCTTGTAGCTCTCTTTTAGGTCGATATATTTACCCACAAATGCTATTGTAGTTTCATTTGTTGGAGCGATTATCCTTTTTACTAGGCTATCCCACTTTGCCATGTCTGGTTTTAGCTCATTAAAGCCTAAATTTTCAGCGATTGGCGTTAGTATGTCTTGCTTTAAAAATGAAAGTGGAATTTGATAGATACTTGCGCTATCTAAGCTCTCTATGACGCAATTTTTCTCAACACCACAGCTTGCTGCTATCTTATCTTTTAGCTCGCGGTTTAGTGGCATTTCAGATCTGCAGATGATTATGTCTGGTGTTATGCCTATACGTCTTAGCTCACCTACACTATGCTGGGTTGGTTTTGTCTTTAGCTCGCCGGCCACTTTTATAAATGGCACAAGCGTTAGGTGAATATTTAGCGCTCTTTTTTTGCCAACTTCCACCCTTAGTGCTCTTATCGCCTCTAAAAATGGTAATCCCTCGATGTCGCCAACTGTTCCACCGATCTCAACGATGAGTACGTCTTTACCTTCGCCTGCTTTTTTGATGCGATCAACTATCTCGCCAACGATGTGAGGGATCACTTGAATAGTCTTTCCAAGGTAGTCGCCTCTTCGCTCTTTTTCGATCACTGAGCTATAAACTCTGCCCGTTGTGAAGTTATTGTCTTGACTTAGGCTCTCATCTAAAAATCTCTCATAATGCCCCAAATCCAAATCTGTCTCTGCACCATCGTCTGTGACAAAGACTTCTCCGTGCTCAAGCGGGCTCATCGTGCCAGGATCTACATTGATATATGGATCAGCTTTTAAAACACTTACTTTTAGTCCGGAATTTTTTAAAAGAGTCGCGATAGACGCAGCTGCGATGCCTTTTCCAAGTGAGCTTAAAACGCCACCTGTGATAAAAATATACTTCGTCTCTTTTGCCATTAAATTTCCTTAAATTTATTTATTTTTTAATTGCGGATTATACCCCTTAAATATTTAGTAAGGCATTAATCGTATAAATTTTAAAAATTATTCTTTAAGTCTTTTTGTTATAGACTTCACAAACTATGATAAAAAACTACCTAAACATCATTGCCTCTTTATATATAGAGGGCTTTAAAAACATGAAAATAGGCAAAAAATTATGGCTTCTCATAATAATAAAGCTTATCATCATGTTTGGAATTTTAAAAGCCTTCATCTTTAACGAGACTCTAAATACCAAATTTCAAACCGACGAAGAAAAAAGCGAATTTGTAATTCGTAATTTAATAAAGGAATAAAATGTCTGAGATGGATTTTGTTGATTGGTCTAGGGCTCAGTTTGCGCTGACTGCCATTTACCACTTTTTGTTTGTCCCACTTACTTTGGGGCTAAGTTTTATCATCGCCATTATGGAGACGATATATGTTAAAACCGGCGATAAAGTCTGGCTCGAGATAACGAAATTTTGGCTAAAGCTCTTTGGTATAAATTTCGCTATCGGCGTTGCTACTGGCATCATCATGGAGTTTGAGTTTGGTACAAACTGGGCGAATTATAGCTGGTTTGTAGGTGACATCTTTGGCGCTCCACTTGCGATTGAAGGCTTGCTCGCATTTTTCATGGAGAGTACATTTTTTGCCATTATGTTTTTTGGCTGGGAAAAGGTTGGCAAGAAATTTCACCTGCTTTCAACTTGGCTTGTCGCGATCGGTTCAAATTTAAGCGCACTTTGGATATTGATCGCAAATGGCTGGATGCAGTATCCAATAGGCATGAAATTTAACCCAGATACTGCAAGAATGGAGATGGAAAATTTCTTTGAAGTTGCGCTAAATCCACTTGGTATTAGCAAATTTTTACACACAGTAACTAGTGGCTACACTATCTCATCTATCTTTGTGATAGGAATTTCTGCTTGGTTTTTAATCAAAAAACGCCATATCTTGCTAGCTAAAAAAAGCATCGTCGTTGCTAGCGCATTTGGACTTATCACTTCGGCATTTTTGTTACTTAGTGGCGATGAGAGTGCATATTTTGTAGCTCAAAAGCAGCCTATGAAGCTTGCTGCGATGGAGGGACTTTATAATGGCGAGAAAAACGCTGGTCTAGTTGCCGCTGGTATTTTAAACCTAGCTAAAGAGCTTGGCGACGAGAGCGAGCCATTTTTGCTTGAGATAAAGGTGCCTTATGCACTTGGCATCATGGCAAACAGAGAGCTTGACTCATTTACACCAGGTATAAATGACCTACTTTATGGCAATAGCGAGCACAATCTAATAAGCGTAGAAGAGAAGATGGCAAAGGGCAAAGTAGCTATCGAGGCTCTTAAAAACTACAAAGAGGCTAAAAAAGCAAATGACGAGAGCTTGATGAAAAGCTCACTTTCAAATTTAGAAAGCAACCTAAATTTCTTAGGATATGGCTATCTTAAAGACGCAAAAGAAGCTGTGCCACCAGTTGCGCTTACATTTTATAGCTTCCATATCATGGTTGTACTTGGCACTTACTTCATAGCTCTTTTTGCTATTACGCTCTATCTAAATCTTTCAAGAAAATATAAATTTGAAAACATAAGAGCTTTTTTGTGGATCTGCCTCTTTACTATACCGCTTGGCTACATCGCAGCTGAGGCTGGCTGGATAGTAGCAGAGGTCGGCCGTCAGCCTTGGGTGATACAAGATCTCATGACCGTTGGCGTAGGAGCTACAAATTTAGCAGACTCAAATATCAAAATTTCATTTATATTATTTGCTGTTTTATTTACGGTCTTGCTAATTGCCGAGATCAAAATCATGCTTAAGCAAATAAAGATAGGATTTAACGACCATGCATAGTTTAAGCTTAGAAAATTTACAAATTTATTGGTGGTTTATAGTTAGCCTTCTTGGCGGACTTTTGGTATTTATGATGTTTGTTCAAGGTGGACAGTCGCTCATCTTTAGCCTTGGCAAGGATGAGCTGAAAAAAGATATGCTCATAAATTCTATCGGTAGAAAATGGGAGCTTACATTTACGACGCTTGTTATGTTTGGAGGCGCATGCTTTGCAGCGTTCCCGCTATTTTACGCTACTAGCTTTGGTGGTGCCTACTGGGTTTGGCTGGCTATTTTATTTTGCTTTATCGTCCAAGCTGTAAGCTACGAGTACCGCAAAAAGCCTGATAACTTCTTAGGCACTAGAACTTATGAAATTTTCCTTTTCATAAATGGCTCACTTGGCGTTATTCTTATCGGCATGGCTGTTAGTACATTCTTTAGCGGAAGCGACTTTGTGCTAAATGAGCACAACTTTGTCGAGTGGAAGACTCCGTTTCGCGGCCTTGAAGCATTGGCAAATCCTTACTTGTACTTGCTTGGCATAGCGATGTTTTTCCTATCTCGCATAGGCGGCTGCTTATATCTTATGAACAACATCGCTGATGGCGAATTTATACAAAATGCTAGAAAACAGCTACTTATCAACACCGTGCTATTCTTGCCATTTTTCCTAGGCTTTCTTGCTTGGGTGCTTACAAAAGATGGCTTTGCATACGACGCAAATGGCGTAGTTAGCCTTATGCATTACAAATACGCTATAAATTTGATCGAGATACCTATCGTTGGTATATTGCTTCTTGTTGGCGTTGTTTTGGTACTTGTTGGAATTTTCCAAGGGGCATTTACAAAAAGCATACGTGGAATTTTTGCTTATGGCGTTGGCGTAACGCTTGCTGTGACTGCGCTATTTTTGATAACAGGACTAAATGGCACAGCATTTTATCCGTCATTTAGCGACCTTGCTAGCTCGCTAACTATCAAAAATGCAAGCTCTAGCCACTACACACTTGGCGTTATGGCCTATGTTAGCTTACTAGTGCCAGTAGTGCTTGCCTATATCATCGTCGTTTGGCGAGCGATAGATAGCAAGAAGATCACGCAAGACGAGATCAAAAACGATCATCACGCATACTAAGGATAAAAGATGTTAGAAGCAGGAATTTTTTTGATACTTTGGCCAGTGACGCTATTTGCTAGCTATAAATTTGTTCTTTTTTCTCTTAAGAAATTTGACGCAAATAACTAAAATTTAGGGGCGTTTGCTCCTAAATTCTTCTTTTTATTTTTACCCTTTAAAACAACTCTTTTATAAATTTATTTAAGCCACTTTTCATATAAGCGTTAGTTCTGTGTGAAATTTGGGTAGTAAGATATCATTAAATTTTATTAAAGGAGCGAAAATGAGCAAGAATTTCTTAGGTTCAGTTGCCCTTGCGGCTGTTTTGGTTAGTGGTCTTAGTATAGGCATCACGCCACTAGAGGCTGGAGTCCTGGCTCATCACGTAAAGGTTCAAGGCGAGCTTGGATCAGTCTTTATAAATCCTTACGACGTATCGCCTCTAACTGCTATCATCGATAGAGCTGGCAAAGATATCAAAGATATCCATGTCAAAGTAAAAGGCAAGCCAGATGGTGGCATCGATATCGACTACAACGTCTCAGAGCATGCTTTGCTTACGCATGATGGTGTGCCTATTTGGGGGCTTTACCCTGACTATCTAAATGAAGTAGTCGTAAGCTACACATTTAACGGAGCTAAAAAGGTAGAAACATATAAAATTTACGCCCAACCTATCGTCACATATAGCCGTGATTTTAGGTTCTCACACATGCAAAAGACTCGCGTCAAAAAGGTTGATCCTGCCTTTAAAAACAGGCTCTATCTCATAAATAATACAATTACAAGCGTCTATAAACCACTTGATTGGAAAAATGGCGGAGCTGCTAGCTGGAACGACTTTACCGAAAACTACATCGTAGATACCAAGGGTGAGGTTAGATGGTATCTTGACTATCAGAAATTTTACGACCGCAGCGAGAGAAGAGTGATGGATGGAGGCATGATGATGGGCTTTCATCAGCTAAAAAATGGCGATATCAGCTTTGGTATGGCTCAAAGATATCTAAGATATGACCTTATGGGAAAAGAAATTTATAATCGCCCACTTCCAAGAGGCTACATCGATCTAAGCCATGAAGTTATGCCATTAAAGAACGATCACGCACTTCTTAGAGTTGGCAAATACAACTACCACCACAAAGATGGCAAAATTTCTCACACCATAAGAGATCACATCATCGAGGTCGATAACACTGGTAAAGTGGTCGAAGAGTGGGATTTAAATGAAATTTTTGGTAATAACGTCTACCGCAGCAACCTCATAAAAGCACTTGATGCAAGAGCTGTTTGCCTAAATATCGATATGGACGCAAAAGAGATAAAGATAAGCGACGATCAGCCATTTGGCGACATCACCTCTACTGGCACAGGCAGAAACTGGGCTCACGTAAATTCTATCTCATACGATGAGAGCGACGATAGCATTATCCTCTCGCTTCGCCACCAAGGCATCGTAAAGATAGGACGTGACAAGAAAGTAAAATGGATATTAGCTTCGCCTGAGGGCTGGAGTGAAGAATTTAAAGCCAAAGTGCTAACTCCAGTCGATAGCAAAGGCAATAAGATAAAATGCGAAAACTCAAAATGCGAGGGCGAATTTGACTGGTCATGGACTCAGCACACTGCATGGCTAACGCCAAGATACGACAACAAAGGTAGTATAAAACACCTAAGCGTATTTGACAATGGCGATGCAAGGGGCATGGAGCAGCCAGCCTTTAAAGAGGACAAATACTCCCGCGCGGTTGAGTACAAGATAGATGAGAAAAAGGGCACGGTTGAACAAACTTGGCAGTTTGGCAAAGAGCGTGGCTTTGACTTTTATAGCGCAGTTACTAGCAACGTCGAGTGGCAAAAAGATAAAAATACCTACTTCATCTCAAGCTCAAATGTAAATTTACTCCGTCCTGACAAGACTATTAAAATGGTCTTAGTTGAGATCGATCCAAAGACAAATGAGATCAAATTTGAGATGGATGTGGACTCTGCTTCAAGAGATGATGTTGCTTATAGGGCGATGGTTATTGATCCGGAGGTATTTAGTTATTAGCAGTATCTGGTGTGAGATTTTTCTCGCACCAGCTTTTAGTTGTTGTTTTGAAATTTATAGATTGCTTCTTTGATTCTAGTAAGGTTAAAATTTATTGCTCGCTCTAGCTCTGGCAAGTCTATATCTTTGTCCGCTTCAAATGCTTTTACCATATCGCTTAGCTCTTTTGTTTCATCACTTGCAAGAACTATGCTTTTAAAATTATCATCGTCTATCTGGTCAAATTTTAAAAAGATCGATGCAAATTTATCTTTTAAAATTTCTTTATTTAGCTTTCTATTTTCCAAAGCTTTCTTTGTTCCACCATTTTTATTACAGGTTCTAAATATCGAATCTATTGTTTCATTCACTTCATCAAGTAAAATTTCTGTTTTTTCACTTTGCATATAAAACTCTCTTAACTATAAATTAAATTTAAAATAAAAGCTAAATCGCTCTTGTTTTGGAGATTAGAAGTTGTTTTACTTCTTCGCGTAAAAAGGAAAAATTAAAGTTGTATTTGTGAAGTTATTTTCATAAAAGTTTGTGCCAGAATTTAAAATTTTAGTTTGCATTGGCATCACTTTTATGCCCTCTATTTTTGCGATCATTTTCTCATCCTTGTTAAAAAATTTTATCGCATTGTATAAATTTTCATAAGTCTTGTAAATTGTACCAGAGTACAATAAAGCCCTATAAATCAATATTTAT
>NZ_POZK01000026.1:0-45981 GCF_002913945.1 Campylobacter concisus
AATAAGTTCATCTAATAGATCTTGTAAAGTAATACTTCTTAAACTATCCTCTAAAGCTTCTTGTGCTTTTAGGAAGTGGGTGGTTAAGAGAGTTTCGATCTTGCCACCAAGCGGGCAGGCTTTAGGTTCTGGGTATTAATACAAAGCAGGGGGTAAACTAGCTATGAAATCCTAGCTTACAAGATTCTCTATTTAATATTTAAATAATCTTACTATTGAATATAATAAATACCTAGTTAAATTTATAAAAAACTCTATTTAGATAAAGTCCTTCAGCTGGAGCTGGGATACGCGTTAATGCGGGCCATCCGTTAAGTGAAGCATTGATGAGCTCACCGCCATTTTTTATACTTAAAGCTTTAAGTAGATTTGCAATCATAAGCCGTACTTGGGCGCGCAAAAAGCCATTCGCTTTAAAAACTATGATAGTTTGGTTTTTGTATTCATAACAAAATGCCTTAAAAATTTCTCGTACTGAGCTTTTTGTGTCACTTCCTGTTTTCATATAGGAGCTAAAATCATGCTCACCAACAAAATTAGATAAAATTTCATTTGCTTTTTTGATATCAAATTTTGGCAAAAAGACTTTATAATTTGAGCTAAAAACATCAAATTCTCCATGATCTATAATGTATCTATAAGACCTTGCTACGGCGTCAAATCTTGCTTGAAAATTTTCATCAACTAAATTTATACGTTTTATATGAATATTTGGGTGGGCATGGCGGTTGATTAGCTCTTTTAGATGCTCTAAATTTTTAAAATGATCGCCACAAATTACGCTTGAGCTTTGATTAATCGCATGAACGTTTTTGTCTGTACGTGAGCTAGAGACTATTTTTTCAAATATTCCAACGTGAGCTAGAGCACGCGAAAGCTCATCTTCTACACCATTTTCATGCGGCTGAGTTTGGGAGCCTTGAAATTTGGAGCCATCGTAGCTATAGATTAGTTGGATTTTCATTAGTATCTTCGCATGATCTTGGCTTTAAAAAGCAAAATTCCTGCCAATAAAAAAACAAAAAATATTAGCGGAATCGCAAGAGCTGGCTTTGATGAAAATAGCATTATGAGCGTAAAATACCCAAATAAAACGCCAAACGTACCAACATAAACCATGCCCTTTTCATATCTATAAGTAACGATGCCAAAGCTTATGGCAAAAAGTGTACTGGCAAGTGGAAATAGTGCAACAAGCACATATGTGCTAAGGTCTTTTCTTCTTTTTTCGCTACTATTTGCCTCCGCCCAGTACTCTTTTATACTGCCTATATCGCTTATCTCTTCACTTTGTGCAGTCCTTATTTTCATGGATTTGAAGTTGCTTTGATGATAAATTTCATCTTTTATGTCATACATTTTTCCATCTACTAAAGAGAGCTCAATGCTTTGATTTGTATTAGTGATCTTTGCATTTTTTGCAGTGATTAAGCGTTGGGAGTCTTTAATGTAAGGATTAAACATCACGATATCTTTATAGGTAGTGCCGTTGTTATCTTGCATTTCACTACCCACATAGACCATCCAGTCGGAGAATTTTTGTCCAAACTGAGTTGGTTTTAAATTTAGCTTTGCAACAGTCTTTTTATAATCAATAAAATTTACATTTAGCTGTGCGGCTATTGGTATCATTATGGTAGCGATTACAAGTAGAGCGGTGCTTAAAAATGCTGAAAATATTAAGAAAAATTTAGCAATCTTATTTGGTGAGCCACCAAGCGTAAAAATAACGATACTCTCGTTCTCTTTTGATAGCCTAAAAAGAGTCATCGCAAGTGATACAAAAAATGCGATAGGCACGACAAAAAGTAGCACGCGTGGAAGCATAAATGAGTAGAGTTTAAAAAGCTCACCAAAGCTGATTTCAATGTAAGAGGTGATGCGTGCGATCTGGATGAAAAATACGATCGACATGATCAAAAAAAGCGTACTAAATAGTGATGCAAAAGTCCCTAGGAAGTTAAACAAAAGATATCTATTCACTCTACTCATAAATAAACCTTAAAATTTCTAAAATTTGTTCTTTAAAAGCGTATGTAATAAGTAAGCCAAGACTTAAAAACGGTACAAAAGCCAGCTCATAGCCTTTTTTTTGAACGATCGCATAGACTGGAAGTGTAAAAAGCGCTGCAAGATAGATCGCCACTAGAGCCAGTTTGGCTGGCAAAATAGCTCCGATGATCGCTGCTATAAAGATATCTGCACTACCCATCGCTTCTTTTTTTATGGCAAAACTTACGACAAATCTAAGCACCCAAAAGATAAGTGCAAAAAGGAATAAATTTAAAATTTGGGCAAAATTTCCTTTAAATATAAAAAGCATCAGAGCGTAGATAAATGCGAAAAATAGCGCCGCAAAAAGAAGTGGATCTGGCACAGCTTTATATCTTATGTCTATGACGCTAAGAGCTAGCAGCATTATAAAGCAAAGCCCTAAAAATAGCGCGTAAAGCAGTGTTTCTACACTTAAAATTTCGCCGCACTCTTTAAAAAAACAGATCAAAAAAAGTATCCCAGAAACTAGCTCGATCACTGGATAGATGGGGCTTATTTTTTGCTTACAAAAGGCACATTTGCCACCTAAAAATAGCCACGAAAAAATTGGAACATTGTGATAAAAATTTAGCTTATGATCACAGTTTGGGCAATGAGAAGCTGGAAAATTTATGTTCTCATTTCGTGGCAAGCGATATATCAGCACATTTGAAAATGAGCCCACGCAGATGCCAAAAACAAAAGCAAAAACGGCAAAAAAGATGACTAAATTATCCATTATCTCGCTAAACTCCGCCAAATCTTCGCTCTATGTTTTTAAATTTACTAACGATGCTTGTAAGCTCATCCTTGCTAAAGTCAGGCCAAAGTGTTGACGTAAAAAATAGCTCCGCGTAGCTTGCTTGCCAAAGCATAAAATTTGAAAGCCTGCTCTCGCCACCAGTCCTAATGAGAAGATCTACCGGCTCACTCTCATCAAGTGCTGCATTTAGGCTTGCTTCACTTATCTCACAGCCTTCTAAATTTAGCTTTCTTGCGGCTCTAATGATTTCATCTTTTGAGCCGTAGTTTATAGCTAAATTTAATAATAAATTTTTATTCTCTCTTGTAGCGTTTTTGGTGATTTCTATCTCGTTTTTTAGCTCATCGCTAAATGGCGAAATATCGCCAATTGTGTTAAATTTGATCCCATTTTTTATAAAGTCAGCACGCTTTAAAATGAGAAATTTCTTAAGCAAAATCATCAAAAACTCGACCTCTTTTTGTGGTCTTTTCCAGTTTTCGGTGCTAAATGCATAAAGACTTAAAATTTTCACTCCATTATCGATACAAAATTCGCACATATCGCTTACTACATTTGCTCCGGCTTCGTGCCCATTTGTCCGCAAAAATCCACGTTTTTTAGCCCAGCGTCCATTTCCATCCATGATAATAGCAAGGTGGTTTAATTCATTCAATCTTTAGCCTTTTATATCAATAATTTGTTCTTTTTTGCTCCAAAGAGCACTCACATTTTGCACTGTTATGTTGGCGTTAAATTCTCTTTTTAGCAAGCTAGCTACATTATTAAATGGAGTTGCGATCTCGCATAAAGCTTCATCTTTAAATTTAAAAATAAGTGGAGCAAAATTTGAAAATATTAAAAAAATTTTCATATCATTCTCCTCTTTTTTTAGCTGAAAAACGCCGTTTATGCCATTATAAATAAATGGTATATGCACGACATTTTCTTGCAGAGCAAAGAGCATTTTCGCTAGCACTTTCATCTCGTCTTTCGTCTTAGCTTCACTTAAACTTTTAAATAAATGGTCATAAAACCACGATAAATTCTCATTTTCTATCAAATTTTCGATAAGATTTAGCCCATCTGCCAAGACATCTTCGTCTAAAATTCTTGGCTTTTCGTATAAATTTTTTATGACGATATTTTCGCCCTGGCTTTGCACCTCGCCCCAGTATCTCGAGGCTACGTTTAGCTCTTTTGCGCTTTTTGTGTTTAAATTTCTATTTGCAAAATTTAAAATGTATCTGTTAAAACCGATCTTTTGGCTTACTAAGATACTAAGCGGAAGTGACGAATTTATAGCTACTAACGGTGAATTTGCATTTTTTGCTATTTTTTGAATGCGAGAAATTTTCTCTATCATAAATTTGCCGCTAGCTCCACGATATGTCTTGCGATCTCGTCTTTTGCGGCAAGCGGCAGCAAAGTTTCATTATTTTTCGTGATAAAATTTATTTCATTTTGCTCGCTTGCAAAGCCATTTTTCTCACCCAATATATTTAGACAAACTGCGTCAAGCCCCTTTTGCTCTAGCATTGCTCTAGCGTTTTTGTGTGCGCTCTCGCTTGAGATTTCAAGCTTAAAGCCGATCTTTTTGCATTTAAACTCTTTTAAGCTTTGCAAAATATCGACATTTCTCTTTAGACTTAAGCTTAAAATTTCGCCAACGTCCTCTTTTTTTATCTTGCCATCAATTTTTGTCGGCATAAAATCACTTACTGCAGCACACATCACAAGTAAATTTGCACTCTCACACTCGCTCTTGCAAAGCTCTAAAAGCTCGCTACTTGAGCCAAATTTCAAAATCTCAAATGGCTCGTTTTTCGCTTCAAAGCTAGCAAGCAGCATAACATCAGCGCCAGCGTAGTAAAAAGCCCTCGCAAGCGCCATCGCCATCTTACCGCTTGAGAAATTTGTAATGGCTCTAACATCATCTATCTTTTCTGTCGTCGCGCCACCAGTGATTACTACTTTTTTGCCTACAAAAAGAGGCTTGCTAAGTCTTTTTATGACAGCTTCTACTATCATCTCAGGACTGGCAAGACCGCCCTTGCCAACATCGCCACAAGCTAGAGTTTTAAGAACCGGCTCAACAATTAAAGCACCGTTTTTCTTTAAAATTTCAAGTGAGTTTTGCGTCGCGAAGTGCTCGATCATATTGTTATTTGCAGCTGGAGCGACAACTAGGGGCACGTGTGAGGCGGCGATTAGTGTTTGCATGAAGACATTGTCACAGATGCCAGCTGTTAGCTTATTTATCGTATTTACCGAGGCAGGTGCGATGAGGACTAGATCCATTTTAGAGTAGGCTATGTGATTTACGCCGTCTTGCCAGTTTTGCGTTTGTGAGCTTAAAATTTTATGCTCACTTAGCGCCTCAAAGCCGCTTACACTGCAAAATTCAAGCGCTCCGTTACTTAAAGCCACATAAACATCAGCGCCTTGCTTTTTAAGCAGTGATAAAATTTCGAATGCCTTATAAAAGGCGATACTACCGCAAACGGCAAGTAAAATTTTCTTATTTTTTAACATCATCTTTGCCAAAGAATTTCTCAAAAAAGCCGCTTTTGTTTTCTTGTCGAGCTCTGCTAATCGCTAGCGCACCGCTTTCAACGTCTTTTGTGATGGTGCTACCAGCTGCGATGATGACATTATCAGCGATATTTACAGGGGCTACTAGCTGTGTATCTGAGCCAACAAAGACATTTTTGCCGATTTTGGTTTTGTATTTTGCTTTGCCATCGTAGTTGCATGTGATCGTGCCACATCCGATATTTGTGCCACTTTCTATCTCGCAGTCGCCAAGATAGCTTAAGTGTCCAGCTTTTACGCCATTTAAAACACCTTTTTTAACTTCGACGAAATTTCCTATATGTGTGTCAGAAATTTCAGAATTTGGCCTTATATGAGCTAGTGGGCCGATGTCTGAGTTTTTGATGACGCTGCTTTCTATCACCGATGAGCTTTTGATGATGCTCTCTGTGATGACGCACTCACCAAGAATGCTTACGTTTTCTTCGAGCACGCACTCGCCTTCAAATTTAGCCCTGCTATCTATGAAAATACTCTCAGGCATGCGCATCAAGACGCCAGCTTTCATCAAATTTTGCTTGATCTCATCTTGCATGATCTTTTCAGCAATGCTAAGCTGAAATTTATCATTTATGCCCATAAAATTTTGCTCATTAACATTTACTGCAACGCACTTTAAGCCCTTTTCATTTGCTATTTTTATGGCATCAGTTAGGTAGTACTCTTTTTGCGCATTTTGGTTGCTTATGAGCGGTAAAATTTGCTCTAGCGCCTCACGCTTAAAGCAGTAGCAGCCAGCATTTACGCTTTTTATGGCAAGCTGCGCTTCACTAGCATCTTTTTGCTCGACGATACCTTCAACTTTGCCGTTTTTTATGATGACTCTGCCGTAGCCAAAAGGATTTGCTGCTTCAAATGAGCTCATAACCACGTCTGCTTCGGCATTTGCTAGACGCATTAGATCGGTTGATTTTACAAGAGGCATATCGCCACAAGTTACAAGCACCTTTTCGCCGCTTAAATTTACGCTCTTTATCGCACCAGCAGTACCTGGGAAATTTGTGTGGTCTTGCTCAAAAATTTTAGTTTGAGGAAAAATTTCTTTTATCTTTTTGCTAATTAACTCTTTTTCGTAATGAAGCACGACACTAACGTCATTTGTTATCGCATAAGCTTGCTTTAAGATGTGAATAATCATTGGCTCACCGCAAAGTTCAAATAGAACTTTTGGGCGTTTTGATTTCATTCTGGTGCCAAGACCAGCCGCTAAAATTATGATTGAAGTATTGTTCATTTTTAAGCCTTTTAACGTTAAAAATTTCGCAGATTGTAGCAAAAAATGCCAAACATTTTTTTTAATTTAACGATTGTTTCAACAAAAAGCTAATAAAATAGCAATTCTTAAGAATTTATAAATAAAGCGAGTTTAAATGGATTTAGGAACCGTCGTCGGCTGGGTTTTGACCCTGGTGCTTTTGTTTGGATCAATGGCGATAGGCGTTGGTATAGGACCATACATCGATATCCCTTCTGTGATGATCGTTTTTGGTGGTACTATCGGCGTTATGATGGTTGGCTTCAAGATGGAGACGCTTAAAGGAATTGGTAAATTTTATGGCATTGCTGTTAAGCCATCAGTCGTAGTAAATTTGCCTGAGACTATAAAAAAAATAGTCGATTATTCAACTAAAGCTAGACGTGATGGTATCTTATCGCTTGAAAGCGAAGTAAATAATGAGACAAATCAGTTTTTAAAAAGAGGCCTCTCAATGGCGGTCGATGGCAATGAGCCAGATGCGATCAGAGCGCTTTTGGAGATCGATATCGATCAAACTAGTACAAGACATTCAAATAATATTAAAATTTTTGAGCAAGTTGGCGGTTTTGCGGGTGCGATGGGTATGATCGGAACGCTAATCGGTCTTGTTGCGATGCTTCTTAACATGTCAGATCCTAGTGCGATCGGCCCATCAATGGCGGTTGCCTTGCTTACGACACTTTATGGTGCGATGATAGGTAACATCATAGGTGCGCCTGTGGCAAATATCCTCTCTATTCGCGATGCTGATGAAGCACTTGAAAAACAAGTCGTACTTGAGGGAATTATGTCGATACAAGCGGGTGATAATCCAAGAACGCTTGAAGCTAAACTCTTAGCATTTTTACCACCAAAAGATAGAAAAAGTCAGTTCGAATAATGGGTAAGTTAATAAAACCAGAAGAGTGTCCAAAATGTATGCCTGAGTGGCTAGCTGCTTTTGGCGACCTTATGTCACTTTTGCTTTGTTTTTTCGTTTTATTGCTTTCTATGGCGACAATGGATGCTAAAAAGATGGAGGCTGCCGTTGGCTCACTAGCTGGTGCATTAAGTGTGCTTGAAGGTGGTGCTAGACCTGAAAATCAGATAGAAAAAGAGACGGATCCAGAAAATACTCGTGCAAAAAAGATAAGCAAGCAAAAGGGCTCACAAAGTGAGCTAAATATGAATGTTAAAAAGATAAATGAATTACTAGCTGCTAGCGGGGCACCTGAGATCACTATGGAAGAGAGTGAAGATGGCTTTATCGTAAGGCTTCCAGCAACTATGCTTTTTGAGAAAGATAGTGCTGAAATTTCTGGCGAAGATGCGAAGCTGTTTTTAAAACGAATAGGCATGATTGTTGCGAAAATGCCTAATGATGTAAAAGCCGATATTATCGGCCATACAGATAATATAGAACCAAGCAAAGACTCAGCTTATAAAAATAACTGGCAGCTCTCAACTGCAAGGGCTTTAAGCGTGGTTGAAGAGCTAATTAACGATGGCGTACCACAAAATAGAATAATAGCTTCTGGCAAAGCTTCGTTTGATCCGATCGCTAGTAACAGCACAGAAGATGGCAGAGCTAAGAATAATAGAGTAGAAATTCACTTCATATCGCTTGAGCCAAAAAATAAAGAGGCTACTAAGAAAAGTATCCTTGATATGAGGAATTAGTCGTGAAAGCACTGCTTGCTTTAGCGGTTTTACTTTGCACGGTTTTTGGGGCTGATCCTGCACTACCAACTATAAATTTAAGTCTAAATTCTCCAACAAATGCCGAGCAACTTGTAAATTCTTTAAATGTTTTACTAATCCTCACCGCACTTGCACTCGCTCCTTCGCTCATTTTTATGATGACAAGTTTTTTAAGGCTTGTTATCGTATTTTCATTTTTACGCCAAGCCATGGGCACGCAACAAGTGCCTCCTTCAACAGTGCTTATCTCGCTTGCGATGGTTCTTACCTTTTTTATCATGGAACCAGTTGGGCAAAAGAGCTATAATGATGGCATAAAGCCTTATATAGCTGAGCAGATAGGCTATGAAGAGATGCTTGATAAGAGCTTAAAGCCATTTAAAGAATTTATGGTAAAAAACACAAGAGAAAAAGACCTTGCACTTTTCTTTAGGATTAGAAATTTACAAAATCCAGCAAATATCGAAGAGATACCGCTAAGTATCGCAATGTCAGCTTTCATGATAAGTGAGCTAAAGACATCTTTTGAGATAGCGTTTTTGCTCTATTTGCCATTTCTTGTCATCGACATGGTCGTAAGCTCAGTGCTGATGGCTATGGGTATGATGATGCTTCCTCCTGTAATGATCTCACTGCCATTTAAACTGCTCATATTCGTGCTTGTTGATGGCTGGAATTTACTAATAGGAAATCTTGTAAAAAGCTTTCACTAATGAAAAAAATTTTATTCATTTTTTTGCCGGTATTTTTGCTTGGTTCAAATTTAAGTGTGATCGCAAACAAAGCAACGCAAAATGAAATTTCAAAGATCAAAGAGCTTGAGCTAAAAAGAGCAAATTTAAACGATGAAGCCACATTAAGCTCATATATGCCAAGCCTCAGCCTAGAGGGTTCATACGGCAAAAATGCAAGCACCTTTCCAAGCATAGTCGCCAAAGAGTCAGCTGGCGTGCTAGCTAGGATTGATTTTTTGCTATATGATGGTGGAGCTAGAGAGGCTAGGCTAAAGATGAGCCAGCTTTTAAAAAATAAAGCTGCCATCGCAAGCGATGAAGCCAAAAACTACCTTGCTTTTAAGGCTGTAAATTTATACTTTAACGCCTGCGCACTTGAAAATATAATAGCTGCCAAAAAGGCTCAGGCAAATTTTTTAAAAGGCGTTTTAGACAAGCTTGAAAAGGCAAACATTGCAGGCCTTGCCGCAAAAGATGAGCTAGAAAATGTGCGGGCAAAATACCACTTGGCAAACAGCACGCAGCTTGAATACAAAAACAAAATGGAGCAAATTTTAAATGAGATAAATTTGCTAACAGGCGAGCAAATTTCTCCACTTAGCGGGGCAAAAATGGCTGATATTAGCTCAAATTTAGCTTCAAAAAATGCCGAGCTTGATAGGCTAAATCAAGATATATCTTTAAGCGAGGCTAAGCTTAGCGAGACAA
The DNA here is from genome assembly GCF_002913945.1 of Campylobacter concisus. Taxonomy (GTDB): domain Bacteria; phylum Campylobacterota; class Campylobacteria; order Campylobacterales; family Campylobacteraceae; genus Campylobacter_A; species Campylobacter_A concisus_P. The sequence goes on from NZ_POZK01000026.1 coordinate 9,752, forward strand.
GAGCTGGCTTCTTGCCTCAAATTTCGCTTTATGACACCTATGGATTTTACAAAAATAACTACGACATCGACCTTGGCAAATATAGCGCTTACCGCCCATATCTTGACAAATATCTAAAAGAAGATACACACGGCAATAAATTTGGTATCGCTTTTAAATGGAAAATTTTTGATTTTTTCGCCACTAGCAAGATGAGTCAGGCCCAGAAGATCGCACTTGATGAGGCAAGGCTAAATTTGGAGTATAAAAGGCGTGAAAATGAGACAAAGCTTAAAAATTTGCAAAGTGAAATCGTGGTACTTACTTCAAAAATCGCTTCACTAAACGAATATGTAAAAGCAAGCGATTTGGCATTAAAAGCTAGCTATGAAAAGTATAACTCTGGGCTTTTGGGATATAGCGACCTGCTTGAGGCGCTCTCTCAGAAATTTGACGCTATTAGCCTTTTTGAAGGGGCGAAAGATGAGCTTGAGATTAAAAAAGCGGAGTTCTTTTTTGAAAATGGCGAGCCGATTTTAGAGAGGATTAGAGATTGAAAAAGCTGATAATTTTAATGATATTTTGCATCTTTTCATTTGCAGCAGAAGAGATTTTTGCTGATTTTGAAGTCTATGCTAAGCAAAGCTCAAAGCTTGCATTTGAGAGCAGCGGTAAGGTGGATAAAATTTTTGTAGATGTCTCAAGCCACGTTAAAAAGGGCGACGTTTTAGCTAGTCTTGATCAAACGAGCCTTGAGATCGCTCTAAAAAAGGCAAAAAACGATCTAGTGCTTGCCAAAAATGCTAGTGAATTTGCAAAAAATACTTTAAGTAAATTTACTCAAGTAAGGGACGTCACTTCAAAGCAAGAATTTGATGAAGTAAAGTATAAATTTGACGAAGCGATACTTCGGGTTCAAAGTGCTCAAATTGCTATTTTAAATGCACAAGATCGCCTTAAAAAAGCTGTTTTAAAAGCTCCATTTGATGGCGTGATAGCTAGTAAAAATGTCGAGCTTGGCGAGAGTGCTTCGCCGCTTCAGCCAGCCTTTGTTCTAAACTCTGAGGAGGCTAAAATTTTAATAGCGATTGACGAAAAATATGCAAATTTAGTAAAAGTTGGCGACATATTTAAATTTAAGCTTGACGCGACAAGCGAGGGAAAAGAGGTTAAAATAGCGCTAATTTACCCAGAGATAAAAAGAGAGACTAGGAAATTTTACGCCCAGGCTTATGACACTGGGCTAAAACCAGGCATGTTTGGTCAAGGAAAAGTGATAATCGGCGAAAATAAATGATAAAAACAGCCATCAACCGCCCCATAACTACGCTTATGATATTTTTAAGCCTCGTTGTCTTTGGCATCTACTCGCTAAAGACGATGAATGTAAATTTGTACCCGCAAGTAAATATCCCAATCGTTAAGATCACGACCTACGCAAACGGCGATATGAACTACATCAAGACAAAGATCACGCAAAAGATCGAGGACGAGGTCTCAAGCATCGAGGGGATAAAAAAGCTTTACTCAACCAGCTTTGACAACCTAAGCGTGGTAAGCATCGAATTTGAGCTAAACAAAGACCTAGAGAGCGCTACAAACGACGTCCGCGACAAGATGCAAAAAGCAAGGTTAAACGCAAACTACGAGATAGAAAAGCTAAATGGGCTCTCGTCATCTGTCTTTAGCCTCTTTGTCACAAGGCTTGATAATAATCAAACTAAACTCATGCAAGAAATCGATGACGTTGCAAAGCCATTTTTAGAGCGCATTAGCGGTGTTTCAAAGGTCAAGACAAATGGCTTTTTAGAGCCAGCGGTGAAAATTTTACTTGATAGATTTAAGCTTGATAAAAACGCTCTTAGCGCAAATGAAGTGGCAAATTTGATAAAGGTTGAAAATTCAAAAGCACCTCTTGGCAAGATAGAAAATGAGCAGATCCAAATGGCGATCAAGTCAAATTTCAGCGCCAAAAGCATAGATGAGATAAGAAATTTAACGATCAAACAAGGGGTCTTTTTAAAAGATATCGCAAGCGTTGATCTTGCTTACAAAGACGCAAACGAAGCAGCGATAATGGATAAAAAAAGTGGCGTCTTGCTGGGTCTTGAGCTAGCTCCAGACGCAAACGCTCTAACCGTGATCGCTCTAGCTAAAGTAAAGCTAGATCAGTTTAAAAGCCTGCTTGGCAGCGAATACGACGTAAAAATAGCCTACGATAAGAGCGAAGTAATACAAAAGCACATCGATCAAACCGCCTTTGATATGATCCTTGGCGTCTTGCTAACTATCGTGATCGTATATCTGTTTTTAAGAAATTTCTCGATCACTATCATCTCAGTCGTAGCGATCCCAACTAGTATCGTGGCAACATTTTTCATCATAAACGCCCTAGGCTACGACATAAACCGCCTAAGTCTTATTGCCCTTACGCTTGGCATTGGAATTTTCATAGATGATGCGATCGTCGTCACTGAAAATATCGCTAGCAAGCTAAAAGATGAGCCAAATGCCCTAAAAGCAAGCTTTGCAGGTATAAAAGAGATAGCTTTTAGCGTCTTTGCGATCTCGCTCGTGCTGCTTTGCGTCTTTGTGCCAATAGCCTTTATGAGTGGTATCGTTGGCAAATACTTTAACTCATTTGCCATGAGCGTGGCAGCTGGCATAGTCATATCGTTTTTTGTTAGTATCTTTCTTGTGCCAACGCTTAGTGCTAGGTTTGTAAATGCCAAACAAAGCGGCTTTTTTCTAAAAAGCGAGCCATTTTTTGAGGCGCTTGAAAATTTCTATGAGAAAATTTTAGCCTTAGCGCTTAAATTTAAGCTCATATTTTTAGCTACAACGCTTGTGGTCGTTGTTTGCTCATTTGCTCTGGCTAAATTTGTAGGCGGTGACTTCATGCCAAGCGAGGATAACTCGGAGTTTAACATCTACTTTAAACTTGATCCCTCACTTAGCCTGCAAGCTAGCAAAGAGAGGCTAAAAGATAAAATTTCACTCATAAATGCTGATCCGCAGGTAGCTTACGCCTACTTCATCCTTGGCTACACAGACGCTAAGCAGCCTTATCTTGTAAAAGCTTATGTTAGGCTAAAGGAGCTAAAAGATAGAGCTAATCACGAGCGGCAAAACACTATCATGCAAAGTTTTCGTGACAAGCTAAAAAGTGATGATATGAGCGTCATCGTAGCTGATCTTCCGGTGGTTGAAGGTGGCGATGTGCAGCCAGTTAAGCTTACTATCACCTCCGAAAATGGCAAAGAGCTAGAGAAATTTGTGCCAAAGATCAGCAAGATGCTAAAAGAGATAAATGACGCAACGGACGTAAATTCGCCTGAAGAAGATCTGCTAAAGCGCGTGCAAATTTCTATCGATGAAGATAAGGCTAAGAGGCTAAATTTAGACAAAGCCAGCGTTGCAAGCGCCGTTTATAGCGCATTTAGCGAAAACGAGGTCTCTGTTTTTGAAAACGAAAATGGCAAAGAGTATGAGCTTTATATGCGCCTTGATGATAAATTTAGAAGCGATACAAATGATATTTTAAAGACCAAGATAAGAAGCAATGAGGGCTTTTTCGTGACACTTGGCGATGTGGCGACGATTAGTTTTGAGCAAAAGCCAGCTAGTATTTCAAGGTTTAATAGAGCCGATGAGATCAAATTTCTAGCAAATACTAAAAACAACGCTCCGCTAAATAGCGTGGCAAATGAAATTTCAAAGAAGCTTGATGAAATTTTGCCAGCAACTTTCAAGTATAAATTTCTAGGATTTGTGGAGCTGATGGATGATACGAACGCTTCTTTTATCTTTACAGTGAGTGCTAGTGCGGTGCTTATTTATATGGTGCTTGCTGCACTTTATGAGAGCTTTTTGCTACCATTTCTTATCATGCTTGCCATGCCACTTGCCTTTTGTGGCGTCGTGATCGGTCTTTTTATAAGCGGCAACCCATTTAGCCTATTTGTCATGGTTGGCGTCATCTTGCTCTTTGGCATGGTCGGTAAAAACGCCATTTTGGTGGTTGATTTTGCAAACCACTTTGCAAATAGCGGCATGGAGGCGAACGAAGCTGTGAAAATGGCTGCTAAGAAGCGACTAAGAGCTGTTTTGATGACCACTTTTGCGATGATATTTGCCATGCTGCCACTTGCTCTTAGCAGGGGTGCTGGCTATGAGGCCAACTCACCTATGGCTATAAGTATCATCTTTGGGCTCATTAGCTCGACTTTGCTAAGCTTGCTTGTCGTGCCAGTGCTTTTTGCATGGGTCTATAATCTTGATAAATTTATAAGAAAATTTTATGAAAGGGAGAGAATTTGAAGAAAATTTTGGCAGTTTTGCTCTTTGCCTTGCCTCTTTGGGCTGGAAATTTACTAGAGATCATCGCTCTAGCGCAAAGTGCAAGGCTTGAGAGTTTGAAAGAATTTAATAAAAATGAATATATAAATAAAAATAAGAGCAAAAAGCTAAATTTATCCCTTGATGGCAGATATACCTTTGTGCCTGATGAGATAAAGGGCGGATATATGACAAAGGCTGGATCGATCACAGCAAAGGTTGAGTATCTTATCTTTGATGGCGGCGCAAGCGAAGCTGCTGATAAAATTTTAGACCACAAGGGCGTGGAGAAAATTTACAAAGATGAAGAGCTGATGAATCTCACTGCTTTTCAGGTCGCAAAGGTCTATTTTAACGCCGTTGCACTAAATTCACTTATAAATTTAGAGACAAAATTTGTGGATAGTTTTGCCAAGGCTGTGGCTGAAAATGAGTTTTGGTTTGAGTATGGCGAGATAAATAAAGCCGAGTTTGATGCGATAAATTTCACGTTAAATAAAAAAAGATCTGAGCTTGACGAGCTTGGGCTTAAGCTAGCAGAGCTAAACTCAAGGATAAATTTACTCTCAAACGGCGAGATCGGCTTTAATGCTGGCTCAAAGATAGTGATGCCTGATTTTAGCAAAGATGATATAAGCGCAAAACTTGGGGCGATGGAGCAAGAAAAATTTATAAAAGAGCAAGAAAATGAGAAGCAAAAGAGTAAATTTGCTCCAAAAATTTACTTAAAAGATACGCAAAGTGTGAATAATAACAGCTTTAAAAAAGGTGAGAGGACGACTTCGCAGATGATAGGCGCTTACGCTGATGCGAACAGGCCTAGAGTGGAGTTTGAGTGGAAGCTACCTGATAGCTTAAGTCTTAGCAAGCAAAGTCAAGTTAAACGCATTGAAGAGCAAAAGGCGGCACTTGATCTAAGCGATGAGGAAAATAGGATAATCACTCGCCTAAAAGAGCTAGAAAGCACGATCAAAGGCTTAAGTGCAAAGTTAAATTTGCAAGATTTTAAGCAAGGTAAGCTTGATAGTGATTTTGTTGATTTGCTAAATGGCTATCTTGATGGCGAGATAAAATATGAAGAATTTCTATTTGTGAGTGAGAAAAATTTTAGTGATAGGGCAAATTTTATCCTTGATGGCGATCTACTTGAGCTAAACAAGCTTGAGTATTTTTTTGAATGTGCAAGAAAAATAAATGAGGTGATAATTGAATAAACTGATCTTTGTAACCATTTTGTGGGCGTTTAGCTTTAGTTTGATAGGGGAATTTTTAGCTGGTAAGGTTGATAGCTATTTGGCTGTTTTTATTCGGGTTGCGCTTGCGAGCTTAGTCTTTTTGCCATTTACAAAATTTCGTGGCATCAGCCCAAAGCTAGCATTTGGCATAATGGCGATCGGAGCGGTGCAAATAGGACTTATGTATCTATTTTATTACAATTCATTTTTGTATCTAAGCGTGCCAGAAGTCGCACTTTTTACCATTTTTACGCCGTTTTATGTGACGCTCATCTATGACGCATTTAGCTTTAAATTTAGACCACTTTATCTATTTAGCGTTGGCGTTGCAGTTTTTGGAGCTTTGGTCATAAAATACGGTGCTATAAACGATGGTGTATTAAAGGGCTTTTTGCTAGTGCAAGCGGCAAATATCTGCTTTGGAGCAGGGCAGAGCGCATATAAAGCACTTTTAGAAAAATTTGACGTGGATCAAAAAAATGTCTTTGGCTACTTTCACTTTGGGGCATTTTTTGTAGCTGTCGTTGCGCTTCTTACTCTTGGCAATCCAGCCAAATTTTCACTTACTTCAACGCAAATTTTAGTGCTTCTCTGGCTTGGCATAGTCGCTAGTGGAGTTGGGTATTTTATGTGGAACAAAGGTGCTTGCGAAGTTGATAGTGGCGTGCTTGCCATTATGAATAACGCTCTCATTCCAGCCGCCATCATCGTAAATTTAGTCTTTTGGCAAAAGGATACAGACTTAACTAGGCTAATTTTAGGCGCTGTTATAATGTATATATCTTTGATAATTCACAATAAGATAATGAAATTTTATGGTATGAAGATCGCTTAGGCGTAAATTTTATAGCTAGCAATAGCAAAACACAGAAGTCCAAATAGTGGCAAAATGTAGAATATTGATCTAAATTTTATAGCTAGAAGTGAAGCGATATTATAAAAGATAAAAATAATAGCTGGCAAGAAAATTTTAGTTGAGCTTAGTCTAAAATTTAAAACATTATTTAGCAATCCATCAAAAATGCCGCCATACGAAGCCATATGAAGTATGGCGCTTAATGGATAAAAAATGCTAAAGATGTAGTTGATAGCAAGGACGCTAAGCTGCTGTAAGCTAATGAGCGGAAAGAAATAAAGCACACAAATTTCCATTGCAAAGCAAACATATAAATTTAAAAGTATAAGATGGATGAAGGGTGAAAATTTATCTTTTAGGTGTTTAAAATATAAAAATATGTAAAAAACGCCCATGAGTGAAAAGTAAAAACCTACGCTAAAAAGTAGCTGCGGAAATAGCGATATACTAACAAGTGCCACTATAAAAAGTGTTTTGAAGTTTAAAATTTTAACACCTTTTAACGCGCAATAAAATCCTAAAATACTCATTAAGAACGCTCGCAAAAAGCTTGGTATAAAGCCTATTATAAAAAAGTAAAATGACAAGACTATAAAAACGATAATGGCTAGATCAAAGTTGTAGTTTCTAAAAGGTAAAAACCTCGCATATAAAAATTTTAAAAGCGGCCTAAATACAAAAAATATAACCGCACTTATAAAGCCTAAATGATAGCCACTTATGGCTATAAGATGCGCTATACCAAGGTGCGAGACGTCATCTCTTAACTCTGCGTCAATACTTGTGCCTAAAAATAGAGCCGAGTAGAGCTGTGAAATTTTGTTATTTTCATGCTGGGCGTAGATTAGTGATTGTAATTTTTGATTGATATTTAGCGTGGCTTTTTGTGGCAGTTTTTCGCGTGAAAAGCTAGGCATGTAAAAGGAGGAAGCAAGATAGTCTTTAAAACTAACGTCTAAATTTATGACGCTTAGAAATATATTATCTCCAGCTTTAAAGTCATCTGTTTTAGCTCCAAGCGTATAAAATGAAAACTCATCAGTCTTAAGCTTTAAAATTTGCCTTTTCTTGCCGTCATCTCCAAGCTTTTCATAGCTAGAAATCACGGTTGCTGTTAGCTCTTGTTCGCCTTTGTCCATGAAAATTTGATATTTATGGTAGCTAATAGCTAAATTTATAGAAAAAATACAAAGGCAAAACAGACAAAATATAGTAAAAATTTCTCTATTTTTTAAAGCTTTAAAACGCATCAGCCTTCAAATGAAACATCAGATACTGGCATTGCAGACATATCTTCAAACCTTGAGTGTTGCTTTTGAAAGAGCACATCAACTGAGCCAGTTTCGCCATTTCTATTTTTGCCAACTATGATCTCAGCCTTTTCTTGAAGCTTATTAAAGACGTGATTGCTCTTGTACTCTTTGCCCTCGGCACTTGCGCGTTTTTCTTTCTCTTTTTCTTCTTGTTCTAGATAAAACTCATCTCTATAGACAAAAAGAATGATGTCAGCATCTTGCTCGATCGCGCCTGACTCTCTTAGATCGCTTAGCATAGGGCGTTTATTTGCGCGAGATTCTAGGCTTCTGTTTAGCTGAGAAAGAGCGATGATTGGCATATCTAGCTCACGTGCTAAAAGCTTTAATCCACGAGAAATTTCAGCTATTTGGACGTGACGATCAGCGTAGTTATTTGTACTCATCATAAGACCGATGTAGTCGATCACACAAAGTGAAATTTCAGGATGCATAGCCTTTAGTTTTCGCATTTGCGTTCTTACTTGATGGATATTTACATAGCCGCTATCATGTACAAAAAGCTTGCTAGCAGCAAACTCCTCACAAGCATCGCTAAATCTAGCCAACGCTTCATCATCCATCTTTGCAGTCATTATGTCTTGAAGTGGGATAGAGGTCTTGCTTGCTAGCATTCTCATCATTATTTGCTCAGCTGGCATCTCGAGTGAGAAAAAAACAACTCCAGCATTATTTTTTAAAACCTGACTCATAAAATTTAAACAAAGCGTCGTTTTTCCCATGCCTGGACGAGCTGCGACGATGATGAGGTCTCCATTTTTAAAGCCCTTTATCATCTCATTTAGCTTCTTAAATCCAGTATCAAGTCCAACTATATCTTTTTCGCCAAGCAAGGCCTGAGCATTAATATGATCCATCATTTTCATGATGATCTCTTTGCCTTCTTTTATAACTCCAGTGCTTCCACCTTCTATCAAAGAGTAAAATTCCTGGCTAAGATCATCGACCATATCGCGACTTGGTTTATCTTCATTTACTTTGCTTGGTATATTGTGAGCGATCTTTACAAGACTTCGTTTTATAGATTTTTCTCTTAGTTCGTTTGCGTATTTTTGAATGTCTATTAGGGAATTTGTACCCAAAATATCTAGTATTAGCTCTTCGTCGTATTTTTCGCCAAGTCTATTTTTTAAAAATGGCATAGTTATAGGATCATCGCTATTTAGGCATGCTACCATTGCATCGTATATTTGCGAATGCCCTTTTAGATAAAAATCCTTTGCCTTAACAATATCAAAAATTTCACCTAAAATATCGTTGTTTTGCAAAATGGAGCTTAGTATTGCTCGCTCCATATCAATGTCGTAAAGGTTAGTAAATTCTATCTCGTTAACTCTTTGCTTTGCCACAACTTTTCCTTTAGTCTCTACTTTTTATCTCGTCATCGATCTCTTGTAGAAATCTATCCACAAGCTCGCTCTCAGGCAGTCTTGCGACCACTTCGCCGTGACGCATGATCATGCCATTGCCTTTACCAAATGCTATGGCAACATCTGCACCTTTTGCCTCGCCGATAGCATTTACCACGCAGCCCATGACTGAGACGTTTAACGGCTCTTTTATACCTTTTGTTTTTTCTTCTACGAGCTTTACTGCCGCCATTAGATCAGCTTGCAAACGCCCGCAAGTTGGGCATGAGATGATATTTAGACCCTCTTTTTGACGGCCGCTATCTTTTAAGATCGCCTTTGCGACTTTGATCTCCTCTTCAAGCTCGCCTGTAATGCTAACTCTCATCGTATCGCCGATGCCTTCAAGCAAAAGCCCACCAAGCGCGATCGCGGACTTGATAGTCGCGTGAAAAGTGGTACCTGCCTCAGTAACGCCAAGATGAAATGGATAGTTTGTCTTTGGGCGAAGCGCTCTATAAGCTTGCATCGTGCGTTCAACGTCGCTTGATTTAAGTGAAATTTTGATATCTGTAAAGTCAAAATCCTCAAGAAGCTTGATGTTGTATGAGGCACTCTCCACCATCGCCTCAACTGTACGGCCGTAGCGATCTTCAAACTGCTTTTCAAGCGAGCCAGAATTTACACCTATGCGGATAGGTAAATTTCGCTGTTTGCAGGCATCAACGACTGCTTTTATATTTTTGGCTGAGCCTATATTGCCGGGATTTATGCGGATAGCATCGACAAATTCGCTAACGATGAGCGCATAGGTGTGGTTAAAATGGATGTCTGCAACGACTGGAATAGGTGAGCTTGCAACGATCTGCTTTAGCGCGCTGGCATCCTCTTTATCAAAAACTGCGCAGCGCACAATATCACAGCCCGCAAAATATAGCCTTTGTATCTGCTCAAGCGTGCCTTTTACGTCTTTTGTCTTTGAAAATGTCATTGATTGCACGGATATTGGTGCGTCACCGCCTATTTTTACGTCCCTGATTTTTATCTGTTTCGTGGAGTATCTTTGCAAATTTGGCCTTTAAATTCTAGCGATATTATAATAAATTTTGGCTCAATTAAACTTAAGCAGATTTTTAGCTGCGATTACATCTTGCTGTTTATAAGACCTCTTATTATCTTTAGTAAAATACAATAGAGCTCTTTTTGTAGAAACATCGCTTCGTAGCCACCGCTTTGCTTGTTTTATATCTTTACTGTTATTATGTTACTGTTATTATATCTAAACTCTACTTAACTACGCTCGTAGATACGTCTTAAAAAGCTACTAGCGTAGTTAAATAAAAAAGCAGAACGCATAGTAAGAAATTCTCTTTCTCTTAGCTTCGCTACACCCTCAGCCTTTCAGGAGGCAGTAGCAAGACGCAGTCGCAGCTAAAAATATGCTTAAGTTTAATTGAACTTTAGTTTTTAACTTCGCTATACTTGTTACTTTTTAAGAACACAGTTTTTATCGTAACTTAATACTCCTTTGTGTAAGCTTACATTAAAGAGAACCTTAAATTCTTAAAATATCAACTGCATACTATCCTTATGCTTTAAAAAATTTATAATATTTTTCTTTTATATAGCTCAATCAAATATCTACTATAAAACTCTCTACCTATATTATTCAAATGCTCGTTATCTGCCCATTTTTCTTTTGTTATATGCATACCTGTTAAGTCAATTATTTTTACATTTTCCAAATTATGCATAATTTCATTTATATTGTAACTGTATACATTATTAAATACTGGTTCTAAAACAATGATTACATCTATATTTTTTTCAATCAAAGGTTTAATTATACCATCCTTTATAAACAAAATTGTATTTTTATTTATACCCTTAAGTTCCGTTTTGGAGCTATAATAATTTTCTAAAATATTATTACCAAACAATATTCCGTCACCATTACTGCATTCTACACTATGTCCTGGTCTAATTTTAAATATTTCGCAATCCGAATAACGCCCAACATCCTCCAAGTACTTTGCATTTTTATCTTTATTTTCTATGTCAAATTTGTTGTAAAAAGAAATAATCATATTATAAATAGCTTCTGAATATGTAAAAAATTTATGAAAATTCTTGACATATGTTAATAATCCACTTAAGAACACCACCTTGTCTACTTTAAAATAGTATTTTAAATCTATTAAAGTTGGGCTTTTAATCTCATTTAATTTTTCGTATATTTTATTCACCCTAAAACTAATAACGACTTTTTGCGGATGATAGTTTTTGATAGTGTTAACAATATCAGGATAGTCCTCTAGCTTATTTCCGGTGACGCCAAAATTAAAGATATTAATATTCTCATTTTTAAAAATATTTGTAGATATATGATAGTATGTTCTGCTACTACCCACAAAAATAATATTTTTTTTATAGGGCTCATTTAGTTCAAAGAACTTACTTTTTGACTGTTTATGTGGTGGAAGATATGTAGTTTTTGTAGTTTTTTGATTCATTGATACTATGTGCAATGCAAAATCTAGTAAGAAAAAACCACAAAAAACTAAAAATAGTGATAAAAATATTTTTCTTTTAAAAGTTAAAGTATAAAAACTCATTTGCTTTTCCTAATCTTATTGCCAAAAATGATATAAACAGAAAACAAGTCATTGTTGCTACTTGAGCAATAGTGAATCTAAAATTGCAATTCAACACTTCCACGCTAGCCTTAAAAAATATTACTATAGCCAATCCAGCAATAATTATTAAAGCCTCTAAAAAATTTATAGTAAAATTAAAATCTCCAAAAAACATCCCCTTTAGCACCTTTAGCGCGTCGCCCCACTCCTTTGCCCTAAAAAATACCCACGCGATATTTACGAAGTTAAAGGTTATAAACCAAGCTACAAATTTATTTAGCCTAAAGCCCAGCTCGCTCCAAATCCTTTGGACAATCAAAGCCGCGCCGTGTAAAAATCCCCAAAATACAAATGTCCAGCCAGCCCCATGCCATATGCCACCTATTATAAAGGTTGCCATTAAATTTGTATAGGTTCGTAGCCTGCCTTTGCGGTTACCACCTAGCGGAATATAGATATAGTCTCTTAAAAACCTGCTTAGTGTTATGTGCCATCTACGCCAAAAGTCTTGAATATTTAAAGCCTTATATGGCGAGTTAAAATTTACGGGAAGTTTAATATTAAAAAACAATGCTGCGCCGATCGCCATATCGCAGTATCCGCTAAAGTCAAAATAAAGCTGAAAAGTATAACTAAGGCTCGTAGCCCAGGCTTCAAAGAAATTTAAGACCGTAGCGTTATCAAATCCATTCGTTGCCCAAACGGCAAAAGTGTCTGCAATAACGACCTTTTTAAAGAGTCCGATAGAAAATATAAAGAGTCCAAGAGCAATATTTTTATAGTTAATTACTCTATTTCTAATATTTGCAAATTGAGGCATCATTTCTTTGTGATGCACGATAGGGCCTGCGATTAATTGCGGAAAGAACGTAACAAATAAGCAGTAAGTTAAAAAATCATATTGCTTTGTACCCCCCCCCATAGCACTATCTACAAGATATGCAATTTGCTGAAAAGTAAAAAACGAAATAGCAAGAGGTAAAAGTAAATTTAAATGAGATATTTGAACATCAAAGGCAAAATTTATATTGCTTATTAAAAAATCAGAATATTTAAAGTATCCCAAAAGTGCTAAATTTGCTGCAATACCTAGTACAAGAATAATTTTCTTTGAAATTTTAGGATTATCTTTATTTAGTTCTAACCCAAAGCAGTAATTAAATATCATAGACCCTAATATCAATGGCAAATAGGCAACATTCCACCAGCTATAAAAAAATAGCGATGATAGAACTAAAAAGCCTTTTGCCAAATCGCCGAGTCGCTTTTTGTTTAAATAAAAATATATAAAAAATGTAAAAGGCAAGAATAAAAATATAAATTCGTAAGAGTTAAAAAGCATTAATGTATCCGTTAAATTTTTGGTGAGATTATAGTAAATATTAGTTAATTTCTAGCTAAAATTTACCGGATCGATATCAATGTCGCTAAGTTCGCTTCTGCAAAGATTTGCAGCCTTTAAAAGCATGGTGTGAGTGCTTGAGCGAAGTAAAATTTCATATCTAAATTTACTGCCAATATATTCGATTTGGCACTTGCCGTAGCCCACGATCTCAAGCCCATCACCTTTTAAGGCTTCTAAATTTCTTATAAATTCATTTGTCATGCCCTTTGCTATGCTCTCATCTTTATGTGAAACGACCACGCGAAGAAGCCTAGTAAATGGTGGATATAGCCCCTCTCGGTAGCCAATCTCTTCTTTTAAAAATGCGTCGTAGTCGCTAATGAAGCCTTCAAAAAATTCTCTTTGTTTACTTTGGATGATGACTCTACCAACTCCGTTTCTACCGGCTCTGCCAGCTACTTGCATAGCAAGGGCAAGAGTTCTTTCTCTGGCTCTGTAATCAGGAAAGTTTAAAAGCTCGTCAAAGCCCATAATGACAGCAAGCTCGACGTTGTGGTAGTCGTGACCTTTGCTTAGCATCTGCGTACCAAGCAAGATGTCTATCTTGCCGTCGTTAAATTCCTTTAAAGCCTTTACGAGCTTGTTTTGCGTCGTTATCTCATCCCTATCAAATTTAGCGATTCTGGCATTCGCAAACTCAGCTTGCAGCCGCTCAAGTAGCTCGCTAGTACCAATTTTTTTGGCCTCTATCATCTCGCTACCGCACTGATGGCAGGCCTTTGGCACGGCCATTTTATGCTCGCAGTATTGACACTTTAGCACGTTTTGTTTTTTGTAGTAGCTCATGCCAATACTGCAAAATGGACACTTTAGCGTTTCACCGCAGTTTTTGCAGACTAGATATTTAAAATTTGCCCTTGTTGGCAGGCAGATGACAGCTTGCTTTTTATTTGCGAGTGTCTTTGAAATTTCATCTTTTAAAATTTCACTAATTCCAGTCTCACTCTCGTCAAATATATAGCTCTTTTGCGACGCAAAATATGTCCCCTTTAAGCGAAAACATTCTTGCTTGTAAAAGCTATTAAGGCTTGGCGTGGCACTTCCAAGCACCACTTGTAGATCAAATTTGCTAGTTAAAAAGAGTGCGAGATCTCTTGCGTTGTAGTGGGGCTTCGAGCCTGTATTTTTGTAGCTATCGTCATGTTCTTCGTCGATGATGATGAGTTTTAGCCTCTCAAGTGGTAAAAATAAAGCCGATCTTGCACCTGCAACGAGCCTAACTTTTCCAATTTTTATATCTTTTAAAATTTGCTCTTTTTTCTTTGGCGTGATCTTTGAATGCCAAACAGCTACCGCCTCGCCAAAGAAGCTCTCAAGGCGTTTTTGCATTTGTGGTGTGAGTGAAATTTCAGGCATTAAAAATAGCGCTTGGCTGCCTGCGTTTAAAATTTCTTTAATCTTAGCGATGTAAATCTCGCTTTTTCCGCTTCCAGTGTCGCCAAAGATGAGTGAAATTTTACGTTTATTTATAAAATCCAAAGCCTCTTGCTGTTTTTCGCTTAGTTTGGGTGCTACATTAAAATTTTGATTTTCATAAATTTGATCTACTGCAATAGTGTCATTTGGTTCAAATAAATTTAGACTGACGCCAAGCTCGCATGTGTAATATTTTGAGATAAATATTGCCAATTCGCTTTGCATTGAAGTTAGATTAATCGGTAAAATTTCTAAAATTTTACTTGTTTTAAACTCTGGCTTGCCAGTCTCTTTTATGATAAAAGCAGTAAGAATTTTTCCTTTTAAAGAAGCCTTTACGCCTTGAAATTTTTCTAGTTTTTGATCGCTTTCATAAGTGAGTGGGGCTAAATTTAGCCCATAAAATGCGAGTATGTAATAATGCATTACTGAAGTGATTTGCAAATTTCATTTTCATCACTGCAACCAAAATCGCCAGTATTTTTGTCGTATTTGAAATTTGCTACTTTTCCATCTAACCTAAATGTGTATTTGTCATCGCTTATTCTGTGCCAGCCATTTTTGTTGCCGCTATCTTTTATCGGTATATTTATAACATTTTTAAAGAGTTTGTTTGGATCGCCATCGTCTAGCTTTTGTGGAAATTCTGGCTTTGCTTGCAAGATGTTGTCGTTGTATTTTAGTGAAATTCCACTTCTTATAGCGGCAAGTTGAGTTTTTGCATTTGAGACGGTAGCATCACTTCTAGAAAAAAATAGCCTAGGTATAGCGACTGTGCTTAAAATGCCTAGTATAACTACTATAAATATTAGCTCAAGCAAGGTGTAAGCTCGTTTTTTCATCTCTCTTCTCGCTTTAATATCTCATCAACATTGCCAGTTAAATTTTTTACTGTCTTTATCACAGCATAATTTTCATAACATTTTTCTATAAAGGCGTTTAAAAGCTCTTTTGGTTCGATAAATTGGCGTCCGCCCATTAAATTTTGCCAGTCATTTTCAAAGAATTTAGCAAAATCATCATCAAGCGTGATCGTGTAGTCGCGAGATGATATCGTGAGCGTGATTTTTTTCATATTTTAGCCAAGCTTATCTGCCAAGGACAGCTTCGATTTTTCTCATTACATCGTCAGCTTCGGTATTTTTCTTATCAAGATCCTCTTCTAAGCGCATGATTTGATTGCTTTTTGCCTCATTTTGTGCTTTTAAAGTTACGATCTCGTTGCGTAACTCTTCGTTCGTTTTGCAAAGTTCGTCATATTTTGTAATCAGGTCATTTACTTTATCGCTTAGTGTGGTTAAGATCGCATTATCTTCAAACATAAAAGTTCCTTTAAAATAATAATTAGGCTCGTATTCTAACACGCAGAGGCTAAATTCTTATTAAAATTATCATTTGACAAAGCACTATCTTTGCTATAAAATTCGCCCAAATTTAAAGGCAATCAATGAGTAAATTTGAAATTTCATCTAAATTTAGCCCAAGCAGCGACCAAGCAAGAGCGATAAAAGAGATAGTAAAAAGCATAAAATCAGGCAATAAATACCAAACACTTCTAGGTGTGACAGGATCTGGTAAGACCTTTACTATGGCAAATGTCATACGTGAGCTAAACATGCCAACTCTTATCATGACGCATAACAAATCCCTTGCCGCGCAGCTTTACAGCGAATTTAAGGGCTTTTTTCCAAAAAACCATGTCGAGTACTTTATAAGTTACTACGACTACTACCAGCCAGAGGCTTACATCCCAAGAAGCGACCTATATATAGAAAAGGATAGCTCGGTAAATGAGGAGCTTGAGCGCCTACGTCTCTCTGCGACGGCTAGCTTGCTAAGCTTTGACGACGTCGTCTGCGTGGCTTCAGTCTCTGCAAACTACGGACTTGGTAATCCAAGCGAGTATAAGGGGATGGTGGCATATCTTAGTGTGGGTGAGAAGATAAGCCAAAGAAAGCTTTTAGAGCAGCTTGTGGATATGGGCTACAAGCGCAATGACAACTACTTTGACAGGGGTGATTTTCGTGTAAATGGCGATGTGGTTGATATTTATCCAGCGTATTACAACGACGAAGCCCTAAGGGTTGAGTTTTTTGGCGATGAGATCGATGCGA
The DNA here is from genome assembly GCF_002913945.1 of Campylobacter concisus. Lineage (GTDB taxonomy): Bacteria > Campylobacterota > Campylobacteria > Campylobacterales > Campylobacteraceae > Campylobacter_A > Campylobacter_A concisus_P. The sequence goes on from NZ_POZK01000026.1 coordinate 26,393, forward strand.
TGTATCATTTTGACGTGCTTGATAATAAACGGCTCAAAGACATTTCTAAATTTACGCTTTATGCGACCAGCCAGTTCATCGTGGGCGCTGATAGGCTAAAGATCGCTATGAAAGAGATCGAAGAGGAGCTTGATGCGCGCTTAAAAGAGTTTAACGAGCAGGGCAAGCTAGTCGAGGCGCAGAGGCTAAAGCAAAGGGTTGAGTTTGACCTTGAGATGATGGCAAGTACGGGTATGTGCAAAGGCATCGAAAACTACGCGCGCCACCTAACCGGTCAAAAGCCCGGAGAGACGCCGTACTCGATGTTTGACTACTTTGAGATAAGTGGCAAAGACTATCTGGTCATCGTTGATGAGAGTCACGTGAGTTTGCCGCAGTTTAGAGGCATGTACGCGGGTGATAGGAGCCGTAAAGAGGTGCTTGTGGAGTATGGATTTCGCTTGCCATCAGCGCTTGATAACAGGCCGCTTAAATTTGATGAATTTATAAGTAAAAAGGCGAAATTTCTCTTTGTCTCAGCCACGCCAAACGAGTACGAGCTTGGTATCAGCCAGGGGCATGTCTATGAGCAAATTTTGCGTCCCACCGGGCTGCTTGACCCGCTTATTGAGATAAAAGATAGCGACAACCAAGTTGAGGTGCTATTTGACGAGGCAAAGGCGGTGATCGCAAGAGGTGAGCGCGTGCTAGTTACGGTGCTAACTAAAAAGATGGCCGAGGAGCTAAGCCGCTACTACATCGAGCTTGGCGTCAAGGTCAAGTATATGCACTCAGACATCGACGCAATCGAGCGAAATGAGATCATTAGAGGGCTTAGAAGTGGCGAATTTGACATGCTAATAGGCATAAATTTGCTCCGTGAAGGGCTGGACTTGCCAGAAGTGAGCCTGATAGCGATTATGGACGCCGATAAAGAGGGCTTTTTGCGCTCGACCACGAGCCTTATACAGACGATGGGGCGCGCAGCCAGAAATGTAAATGGCAAGGTGCTAATGTTTGCCAAAAAGATCACGCACTCGATGAAAGAGGCGATCGATACGACGACAGCTAGGCGTAAATTTCAAGATGAGTACAACAAAGCTCACAGCATAACGCCGCACTCTGCAAGCAGAAATATCGAAGAGAGCCTGCACGTAGAAGATGACGGCGAAATTTACAAGCGTGGTAAAAATTTAGAGAAGATGCCAGCTAGCGAGCGAGCTGCGATAGTAAAAGAGCTGAGAAAGCAGATGCTTGAAGCGGCGGCGCAGCTGGAGTTTGAGAAGGCGGCGGCGCTGAGAGATGAGATAGCAAAGATGAGAAAGTTATAAGGCGATTTTGTCTTTTTCTACTATACGTCGTTGAAATTTCACTCTACTTCAGTCACATACTACATGTATGCTCCTTTGTATCGTAAAATTTCGCCTCGTCTAGCAAAAAAATACTGTATCTTGGGGTTTTAAAATTACTAAACAAAACAAAAATTTTCTTGTCTTAATTGCTTAAATTTATTTGTTCTATATTTGGTCAGAAATTTCTTCGCAGCATTTAAAATCATCACAAGATACTTTGCCTTGATGTTTTGGTAGCCAAAATTTAGATTTTTATGCGTCTAGTCTGCTCAAATTTAAACCGAGCAACATTTAAATCTATCACAAAATATCGCCGCCCAAAAGCCATGGCTCGGCTCTTTTTGCATCGTGAAATTTCGTTTGTTTCCTCGTAGCGAAGTCTCGTTGCGAGTATGGCAAAACAAGTAGGAATTAAAATTTACTCGCAAATTTCATTACTCAATTTTTATATAAAAATGAAGCAGGGGATATAAATTTAAGTTCTACTGACTGGCTTTAAAAAGTAGCTCGAAACTGCGCAGATGAGCGAAACTGCGGCGATAAAGTAAAATGAGTGCGTTAGGCTAAAGATGTCAGCGATCTTTCCTATGACCGTTGCAAATATGCCGCCGATCGTGATACTAAGGCCGAGCGTTACGCCAGAGGCTAGGCCGATTTGATTTGGTAGATAAAGCTGTGCAAGGGCGATCGAGGGGCTAAAAGATAGGCTGATGCAAGCACTCACACACATGGCGGCTGCAAGAAACAGCGCGTAGCTGTCGATAAAGAGCATTAGTGCAACTAGCGGAGCAGCGATACTTAGGCTTATTTTGATGAGTCTTGCTAGGCCATATCTGTCAGCCAGCGCTCCGCCAAATAGCGTAGAGATCGCACCTGAGGCGAAAAACAGGCTTAAATTTACATTTGCGACCTCTTTGCTAATGCCAAAAATTTTGATGAGATATATGCCAAAAAATGCTGTAAAACCAAATGCGACGATCGAGCGTGAAAATATACACAAACAAAGCCTTAAAAATGCACCCAAATCGTCTTTTAAAGTGATAGTTTTTTGTGAAATTTGCTTTTTGTGATTGCCCTCGAGTGCTTTTATAAATTTGCCCTTTTTGAGGTATAAAAGTGTCAAAAAAATTTGGGGAATTATAAAGACTAGCGTCCCTTTTAGGCCAAAATTTCCCACAAAAACAGCGACTAAAATGGGCCCAACTGCAAAGCCGAGATTGCCTCCAAAAGAAAATATGCTTATGCTTTTAGCTCTATTTTTGGCGTTTGAGGTGTAGTTTATGATCCTTGCAGCACTTGGGTGAAAGAGTGCGGCGCCGATACCGCTTATCATCACGCAAACTAAGATGAGGTAGTAGTTTGTGACAAAGCCAGTTAGGCTCATGCCACCGCCTGCTATCAGTAACCCAAGTGGGATGACGTAGGGAAGCTCCTTTTTGTCGCTTAGGCGGCCGATTAGTGGTTAGATAAGCGAGCTTGCTAAATTTGTGGCGGTCACGAGCGAGGCGGCTGTTGCGTAGTCGTAGTGGTAGCTCGCGATGAAAAAGGGCAGCATCGCACCAAGCGCACTTTGGTTTATGTCGCTACAAAAGTGCCCAAGCCCCATTAGATACTTTAAATTCTCCGCCTTTTTCATCTAAAATAGCCCTTTTAAAAGCCCCTTTAAATTTTGCTTTTCGCCGCTTGTACCTTCGTCATCTTTACCAAGCTTTTTATCTAAAAATCTACCTATCTCTTTTTTGACCTTATTTTCAAGATATTGCGATCTGACGTCGTATTTTAGGTTATCTGTCGTGCCTGAAATTTTCACGTTTAGGTCGGTCTTTTCAAGCCTGCAAACAAGCGGTGCATTAAGCATTTTTGTAGTGGTGTTATAAGTGCCGTTTACGACCTTTATGTCGCTCTTTGGCGAGCTTAAATTTACGTTAAAAATGACGTTGTCGCCCTTTATATCGCCATAAATTTTGCCGTCTTTGTAAATTTCTTTTGTGATGTCCTTGCCGGTGAATATTTTTATGTTGTTTGTGAGATTTGTGCTGGCTAGGTGACCCTCTTTTAGCAAGATGTCAAATTTGCCGAGCTTTTGCTTTGTTTCGTAGTCAAATTTAGCATCGCCGTTGCCGTCATAGAGGTGCTCTAGCCCCAAAGTCTGCGTTAGCCCTTTGACTTCAAAATTTTTTAGTACCGCATCAAGCGCGCCACCTTTGTAGTTTGCCTCTAGTTTGCCCTTAAATAGATCATCTGAAGTAGCTTTTACGCTTAGATCATCCACTTTACCATTTGCCGTTACGATGGCTGCAAATTTTCCGTGAAGCTCGCGGCCAGCTAAAAATGCAAGCTTATTTAGCTCTGAAACCACCGCTTGAAGCTTTAAGTTTAGCGTGCTTTTGCCCACGTCAAAGCTGCCATCTATGCCATTTATATCAGCTAGCGAGCTAAGAAAGTCGCCACTAAATTTTGCTACGTCGCCCTTGTAGTCTAGGCTCAAATTTGAACTAAATTTCTCGTTTTCTGGGAATTTTTTATCAAGCATTTTGCTAAGCTCTACGGCGTTAAATTTGCCCTCGTTTAAAGCGATTGTTGCAGCGATGCTTGGGCTTTTGCTAAAGATATTTTGCCCCTTCGCCCGGACATTAGCCTTAGCGTTTGCCAGTCTGCCGTTGTCGCTTATGGCTAAAATTTCTCCCAGCTGCGCCTCTTTTAGGCTAAGGTCTAAATTTTCATTTTTTATGGTGGCGTTTAGCTTGCCAGAAAAGGCATCGCCGCCTAAATTTAGCTCATCTATCTTGCTCTCTTTGACTTTCACATCGCCCGCAAGCGCCATCTTTGAGCTCACTTCAAAGCCGCTAGTTGCTTTAAATTTCTCAGGATCGCTAATGAGCAGGGCAAATTTGCTAAAAATTTGGCTGTTTTTTAGGTCATAAACGCCCTTTATATCCTTTAGCTCGCCAAGGTCGCTAAGCACATTTGCGTCAAAATTTATAAGCTCTCCCTTTGCGACAGCACCGCCTTTTAGCTCAAATTTAGCCGCATTTTTAAGCTTTACTAGACCATTATTTATAAGGCCATTTTTTATCTCAAATTTAGCCTCTCCAGCAAGCTTTTTTAGCTCGTCAAAGCCGCTAAAATTTGCGTTTAAATTTATCTGCCCGTCTGCGTAGCTAGGCTGCAAGGCAAGTACTAGAAGCTCTTTTAGCTTGATATTTGCTGCATTTAGGACTAAATTTTTACTATCAAAATTTGCATTTATCTTGCCGCCAAGGCCGTTTATGTCAGCCTTTAGGTTTTTAAGGGCGTTTTCTTGCATTAAAATTTCGCCGTTTGCATCCACGGCGCCACTTAGCTGCTCGCCCAAGAGCTTGCCAAGAAGGGCAAGATCAGGCACGTTTAGCAAAAAGTCGCTCTTTAAATTTTTGCTACTTAGATCATAAGTCGTCTCATTTGCTTTTAAAGTGGCTTCAGGCGCAATGATAAGGGTTTTTGCCACTACTTTTTCATTTGCAAATTTAGCATTTACACCGCCTTTAAAGCTTATATCTTTTGCTAAATTTAGCCCAAATTCTTTTTTAAGAATTTCTTTATTTATTACGCCATCACTTGCTAAAATTTGAGCGTTAACGATGGGCTCATTTTTCTCATCAACTCCTTGCATATTGCTCGTTAGATCAAGCTTGCCGCTGGCTAAATTTGGCTTTTGTGCAAGGGTTGATATCTCAGAAAGCTCGATATTTTTAGCGTCAAGATTTAGAGCTTTTGGCAGGTAGTTTTTTAAATTTGCATTCAAATTTATGTTTGAGCCAAGTGCTGTGCCAGTTGCCACTAGCTTGAAGTTGCTAAATTTACCAGCCACGTTTGCTTTAAGTGCTACATCTTTTTTTAACCCAAGCTCGTTAGCTTTTGTTTTGTCGGCATTTATATCCATGTTTAAATTCATATTTTGAGCAAGTAGTGAGAGATCGCCATTTGCTTTTAAATTTATGGCATTCATCACGGTCGCTTCTAAATTAAGCGTGCTAAATCCTAGGCTAAAATCTTTAAATTTAACATCAATACCACGAGCGAGTGCTTCTTTTTCGATCTTGCCAGCGATAAATTTACTCCCAAATGGGCTAAAGATAAAGCCAAAGGTGCAAGCTACTATAAGCACAAGCGCGCTAACTATGTAAGCTACTTTTTTCATAAAATTCCTTTATATTAGTTTTATACATCATGAAACTTTAGTGTAAGTAACTAAAGTTTTAATAAATTTTATTATAAATTATTGACTTTTTTAGAAAAAAATGCTAGGATCTCATCACTCAAAAATAAAGAGTGCTAAAAAAGACAATTAAACTAAAAGGATGAACAATGAATTTTCAACCATTAGACAAGCGTGTTCTAGTCGAACGTGTAGAAGAGACAAAGACCACAGCTTCAGGCATTATTATACCTGATAACGCAAAAGAAAAACCTTTAAGCGGTGAAGTAAAAGCAGTCGGGGCTGAAGTAGAGGGCGTAAAAGTTGGTGATAAAGTTATATTTGCAAAATACGGTGGCACTGAGATAAATTTAGATGATAAAACATATCTTGTTTTAAACATTGATGATGTTTTAGGTGTTTTAAAATAAGGCTGCAGATGGCTGCGATTATGTATGTTGATTTTCCGCAAGAAGGTTTTTTTTGGAGACGAGATGTCAAAAGCTTTTGAGGATTTGGCTAAAAGCATCAACCAAGAACCCGGTATGATATGGAAAATTTGGACTGAGAACAAACAAACAAAAGAAGCCGGCGGAATTTATCTTTTTGACAATAAGGAGAATGCGGAAAAATATCTGAAAATGCACAGCGAAAGACTAGCTAAAAACGGCTATTCAAATATTCGCGGCAAAATTTTTGATATTAATATACCTTTGTCAATGATAAATAAGGCTGATTTTTTAAAATAAATTAAAACCGAAAGGAAAAACAATGGCAAAAGAAATTTTTTACTCTGATGATGCAAGAAACCGCCTATACGAGGGCGTAAAAAAACTAAATGATGCAGTTAAAGTAACAATGGGACCAAGAGGTAGAAATGTCCTTATCCAAAAGAGTTTTGGCGCTCCAAATATCACAAAAGACGGTGTTAGTGTTGCAAAAGAGATCGAACTAAAAGATACTATTGAAAACATGGGTGCAAGCCTAGTTAGAGAAGTAGCAAGCAAGACAAATGACCAAGCAGGTGACGGCACTACAACAGCAACTGTGCTGGCTCACGCGATATTTAAAGAGGGTCTTAGAAACGTAACTGCTGGTGCAAACCCTATCGAAGTAAAACGCGGCATGGATAAAGAAGTAGCAGCGCTTATTGAAGAGCTAAAAAACATCTCTAAAAAAGTTTCTGGCTCAAAAGAGATCGCGCAGATCGCTACTATTTCTGCAAACTCAGATGAGAGTATCGGCAAACTTATCGCTGATGCGATGGAAAAAGTCGGCAAAGATGGCGTCATAACAGTAGAGGAGGCAAAGTCTATCCAAGACGAGCTAAGCGTTGTTGAAGGTATGCAGTTTGACCGCGGATATCTAAGCCCATACTTCATCACAAACCCTGAAAAGATGCAAGTTGAGCTAAGCAATCCATTTATTTTACTATTTGACAAGAAGATCACAAATTTAAAAGACTTGCTTCCAGTGCTTGAGCAAGTACAAAAGAGCGGAAAACCACTTTTAATAATCGCTGAAGATATCGAGGGTGAGGCGCTTGCAACGCTTGTTGTAAATAAACTTCGCGGTGTGCTAAACATCTCTGCAGTTAAGGCTCCGGGTTTTGGCGACAGAAGAAAAGCAATGCTTGAAGATATCGCTATTTTAACAGGCGGCGAAGTCATTAGCGAAGAGCTAGGCAGAACACTTGAGAGCACTACTATAAACGACCTTGGACAAGCTTCAAGCGTAGTTATCGACAAAGACAACACAACTATCGTAAATGGCGCAGGCGAGAAGTCAGCAATAGATGCTAGAATAACTCAGATAAAAGCGCAAATCGCCGAGACTACAAGCGACTATGACAAAGAAAAACTTCAAGAGCGCCTTGCAAAACTAAGTGGTGGCGTGGCAGTTATCAAAGTAGGTGCTGCGACTGAGACTGAGATGAAAGAGAAAAAAGACCGCGTTGATGATGCTCTAAGCGCTACTCGTGCAGCTGTTGAAGAGGGTATCGTTGTGGGCGGTGGCTCAGCTCTTATCCTTGCTTCAAAGAGCGTAAATTTAAATTTACAAGGTGATGAGGCAATCGGCGCTGAGATCGTTAGAAGAGCGCTTCGTGCTCCACTTCGCCAAATCGCTGAGAACGCTGGTTTTGACGCAGGCGTAGTAGCAAATGCAGTTGAGACAAGCAAAGATGCAAATTTTGGCTTTAACGCTGCAACTGGCGAATATGTAAATATGTTTGAAGCCGGTATCATCGATCCAGTGAAAGTTGAGAGAGTTGCGCTTCAAAATGCTGTTAGTGTGGCTAGCTTGCTACTAACAACTGAGGCAACTATCAGTGAGATAAAAGAAGAAAAAGCAATGCCTGCAATGCCTGACATGGGCGGAATGGGTGGCATGGGCGGCATGATGTAGCAGCCCTTTTCGAGCTAGAGTCTTTTCTAGCTCGATTTTTTTATACTTCAAAATTACTTTTGCAAGTTTTACCGCTTTTTAAATTTATTCTAGTATTATTTTACTTTCTTTTACGGAGAGCCTATAGTGAAATATGATGAAATTTTTAGAGAATACGATATCCGCGGCATTTATGAGCGCGATCTAAACGAAACAAGCGTCAAGGCGATCGGGTTAAATTTGGGCCGAGAAATGCTACGCCGAGGCGCAAAAAACGTTAGCGTAGGATATGACGCTAGGCTAAGTGCGGGCGAGATTTTCGGCTGGTTAGTTAGCGGGCTAAATTTAGCCGGGATCAAGGTCTACGATATCGGCTTGCTACCGACGCCGGTCGGGTATTTTAGCGTATTTACGGACAAATTTGACGCAAACATAATGATAACCGGCTCTCATAATCCAAAAGAGTACAACGGCTTTAAAATCACGATTTTTAAGGATAGTTACTTCGGCGAGGATTTGCAAAAGTTAAAAGTCGCCGTGCTAGACGACATCGCGGCAAAAACGCAAATTCCAGACGATCTAAGAACCGAAAAATTCGACATTGCGACACCTTATAAAAATTTTCTTATAGAGCAGTTTGCGCATTTAAAAGCCCTGCCGCTTAAAATCGTCATCGACTGCGCAAACGGCGCGGTCGGAGCGGTTCTGCCCGAAATTTGCGAGGCGTTAAATTTGGACGCTCAAATTTTATACCCCCAGCCCGACGGAAACTTCCCAAATCATCACCCCGATCCTAGCGAGGAGAAAAACTTAATCGATCTAAAGGCTGCTCTAAAGGGCAAATTCGACATAGGATTTGGTTTTGACGGCGACGGCGACCGCATCGCGGTTCTAACTAAAAAACGTAACATAAAAGGCGACGAGCTAGCCTATCTATATAGCCTTGCGATGAAAAATCCCAGGGTGCTGGGCGAGGTAAAATGCTCGCAAAATATGTACGACGAGATTGACGCGCACGGCGGCAAAAGTTTCATGGGTAAGACCGGCCACAGCAATATCAAAAAGGCGATGAAAGAGCTAAATATCGATATGGCGGCAGAGGTGAGCGGGCATATTTTCTTTAAGGAGAGGTATTTTGGCTTTGACGATGCGACGTACGCGATGTTTCGCGCGCTAGAGCTTGTGGCAAAAGGCTTTAACCTAGACGGCGAGCTGGATAAACTACCGAAGGTCTTTAGCACCGACGAGATCAAGGTAAAAACGACCGATGCGCAAAAATTTAAGCTGGTTGCGAAGCTAAAAGAGGTTTTGGTTAAAATTTATGAAAACGGCGATGCGCAAAATTTGCTAGCAGGCTTAGGCAAGATAGCCGAAATCATCGACATAGACGGCGTTAGAGTGAGATTTGAGGACGGCAGCTGGGCGCTAGTGCGAGCCTCGAATACTACGCCCGTCATCGTTACGAGATTTGAAGCCAAGGATGAGGAAAGTTTAAATAAAATCCAAGCTAGGATTAGTGTAGTTTTAATGAGTGTGATGTATTAAAAAAAATTAACTTAATATAAATTATCTACTATTGGAGAGTTAATGAAAGTATTGTTATTGGCTGGTGGTTTTGGAACTAGGCTCGCCGAGGAGACATCTGTTAGACCGAAACCTATGGTTGAAATAGGTGGCAGACCGATACTTTGGCACATAATGAAAATTTATAGCCAGTATGGGTTTAACGAATTTGTAATCTTGCTTGGCTATAAGGGTTACTACATAAAGGAGTATTTTGCCAATTATTTTTTACATAGAAGTGATGTTACAATTGATCTAAAAACGAACAATATGACTATTCACAACAATTTTAGCGAGGATTGGAAAATAACACTTCTTGATACTGGACTAGAAACAATGACTGGCGGTAGAATAAAAAGAGCCGAGGAATATATAGGTGGTGAAACTTTTATGTTAACCTATGGAGATGGCGTGAGCGATATAAATATAAAAAATTTGGTTGAATTTCATAAATCTCATGGTAAATTGGCTACAATGACTGCATTCCAGCCTGATGGAAGATTTGGAGCATTAGACATAAATAATGATAATATTATTACATCATTTTTAGAAAAACCAAAAGGTGATGGAAATTGGATAAATGCAGGTTTTTTTGTATGTGAGCCAAAGGTGCTCAATTATATTACCAATGGAGATGCAACCATTTTTGAGCAAGAGCCACTTTCAAATTTAGCCAAAGACAGACAACTTTGTGCTTTTAAGCATAATGGTTTTTGGAAGCCTATGGATGCCTTGAGAGATAAACAAGTTTTGGAAAAAATGTGGGACACTGGTAAAGCTCCTTGGAAAACGTGGTAATAGATTATGTTTAAAGATATTTATAGTGGAAAGAATATTTTGGTGACAGGACACACTGGTTTTAAAGGTTCATGGTTAGTGTATTGGCTTGCAAATATGGGGGCGAACGTGGTTGGTTACTCAAATGAAATTCCAACAAAGCCAAGCCACTTTGAGCTATTAAATTTAGATATAAAAAGTATTTTTGGTGATATAAGAGATCTTGAAAATATAGATCTTGCTATAAAAGAAGTAAGACCAGACATTGTTTTTCATCTAGCCGCTCAGCCACTTGTAAGGCTGTCATATAAAAATCCGATTGAGACTTATGAAACAAATGTTATTGGTACGTTAAAAGTTTTTGAAGTATGTAGGAAAAATAATGTCAAGGCCATCGTTAATATTACTAGCGATAAATGCTACGAAAATAAAGAGTGGGTTTGGGGATACCGAGAGAACGATCCGATGGGTGGATATGATCCATACAGCTCCTCAAAGGGTTGCGCCGAAATTTTAACTAGCTCGTATAGAAATTCGTTTTTTAATTTGGACGAATATAAAAAATCTCACGAGACGCTACTTGCGAGTGCTAGGGCGGGGAATGTTATAGGCGGCGGAGACTGGGCGGATGACAGGCTTATTTGTGATGTTGTTAGGGCAGCATCTAAAAGCGAAGTTGTATTGATAAGGAATCCAAAAGCCACTCGTCCATGGCAACATGTACTTGAACCCCTAAGCGGTTATCTACTTTTGGGGCAGAGGTTACTGGAAGGCAAAAAGGAATTTGCTGATGGTTGGAATTTCGGTCCTAGCGAAGAGGGTAATTATAATGTAGGTGATGTTTTGTTGGAACTTAAAAAATATTGGGACAAAGTTGAGTTTAAGTTTGAAGTAAACTCGCAAAATCCTCATGAAGCAAATTTGTTAAAGCTTGATTGCTCAAAAGCAAATATAAAACTTGGCTGGAAGCCCACGTGGGATAGTAAGACTGCTTTTGAGAGAACTATAAAATGGTATAAAAGTTTCTACGAGAATAAAGAAATTTTAACCAGTGATGATCTGAAAAACTACACGGATAATATGAAATAAATGGTCATATTAATATCTGGTATTAATGGTTTTTTGGGCTCCCATTTAGCAAGAAAGCTATTGAAATTAGGATATAAAGTCGTAGGTCTTAAAAGGAGTAGCTCTAATCTTTATAGAATTTCAGATATCGTAGATAAAGTCAAGATTTATGATATAGATATAGTCGGATTAGAAGAGCCGTTTGCTAATCAAAAAATAGACGTTGTCATAAATACTGTAACTAATTATGGTAGAAATAAAGAATCGGTATATGAAATAGTGAATACAAATTTATTATTTTCCCTGCGACTTTTAGAAATTTCTACTTTTTTCAACACCGACACTTTTTTCAACACCGACACCTTGCTATATAAATATCTAAATTCTTACTCTCTGTCAAAAAAACAATTTGTAGAATGGCTTAAAGTTTTTAGCCATAAGATTAAAGTAGTAAATTTAAGATTAGAGCATATGTATGGCGTGGGAGATGATAAAACAAAATTTGTTTCTTGGATAATAGAGAGTTTATTGAAAAATAAAGATTGTATTAATTTAACAAAGGGTGAGCAAAAAAGAGATTTTATTTACATAGATGATATTGTAAATGCATATATTATAATGCTTCAAAATTTTTCAAATTTTGAAGCATTTACGGAATTTGACGTTGGAACAGGAGAGCAAATTAGCGTAAGAAATTTTGTTGAGACTATATATGGCGAAATTCTTACTAAAAAGAGTATAAAAACAGTATTAAATTTTGGTGCCTTACCATATAGAGAGGGCGAATTTATGGATATTATAGAGGATGTTAAGCCGATTTATGATTTAGGCTGGAAGCCACAGGTTTCGATTGAGGAAGGTATATCTAAAATTTTAAAGGAAGATTATGGATGCTAATAAATTAAAACAAGAAATATTAGAAAAAACAAAGGAATATTATTCTTTGGTGCACGAAAAAACTTTAAAGCAAGAATTTATATCGGGTAAAAGTCGCATAAATTACGCAGGGCGCGTATTTGACGAGCAAGAAATGATAAATTTAGTAGATAGCTCGCTTGATTTTTGGCTAACTTATGGTGCATATTCTAAACAATTTGAAAAAGAATTTGCCAAAATGTTAGGCGTTAGATGGGCGTTTTTAGTAAATAGCGGAAGTAGCGCGAATTTGCTAGCGTTTTTTACCCTCACTTCGCCGCTTTTGAAGGAGCGCCGTATAAAGCGTGGCGATGAAGTTATAACTGTGGCGGCGGGCTTTCCTACGACGGTTGCGCCTATCGTGCAATACGGAGCCGTTCCTGTTTTTGTGGATATGGAACTTCAATATTTTAATATAGATCACACAAAGCTTGAGCTCGCAATTAGCTCCAAAACAAAAGCTGTTATGGTAGCACACACTTTGGGAAATCCGTTTAATATTAAGGCAGTAAAAGAATTTTGCGATAAACATAATTTGTGGCTTATAGAGGATAATTGTGACGCGCTAGGCTCGCTGTATGAGGGTAAACCGACTGGCACTTGGGGCGATATAGGCACTAGTAGCTTCTATCCGCCGCACCACATGACTATGGGTGAGGGTGGAGCTACTTATACAAACGATCCATTACTTAAAAAAATTATGCTTAGTATGCGAGATTGGGGGCGCGACTGTTGGTGCGAAAGTGGCGTAGATAATACTTGCAAAAAGCGTTTTTCACAAAAATTTGGCGAACTTCCGATTGGATATGATCATAAATACGTTTATTCGCATTTTGGCTTTAATCTTAAAGCTACCGATATGCAGGCTGCGGTTGGTTGTGCTCAGATAGAAAAATTTCCGACATTTGTAGCAAAGCGTAAAGAAAATTTTCAAAGATTATATGATGGACTAAAAGATGTAGAAGATCTCATTTTGGTAAAGCCTCAGCCAAATTCTAATCCTAGCTGGTTTGGATTTATGATGACAGTTAATGATGGTGCTAAATTTAGTAGAAATGAGTTAAGTGAATATCTTGAAAATGCAAATATCCAAACTAGAAATTTATTTGCGGGAAATATGTTAAGGCATCCGCTGTTTTTAGACTTACGAAAAGATATTGATTTTAGAGTAGTTGGCGAGCTTAAGAATACTGATAAAATAATGAATGATAGCTTGTGGATAGGTGTTTATCCTGGTATGAGCGAAGAAAAAATTAATTATTGTCTTAATAAGATACTAGAATTTATGAGAGTTGCTAGGTAGGATACTTATGTGGTTGGCGGCTTTGGCTTTTGAAGTTTAATATTACTAGTAAGATTTTAAAAAATAGATTTTATTGTTATTAAAAAAAGGTATATACAGTAAAGTAAATATTACAATTATAGATTGCTTGGTTGTAAGAGTTTCTATTTTTATTGAGTGTATTGAGTTGTTTGTATTTTAATGGTTATACCGAGTATTATGCCATAGGATAAGAGAAAGCGGATGGGTTTAAATTTGCTATTAGCGTGGAAGCTTTTGTTGGATAAAAATTGGTAAGAGGAGTATTTATTGTATTTTTTAAGTCTACTTAATATTAGTAAAAATTGATAGATAAAATATGAAAATAAATTCGTTTAGGCTTATTGTATTAAGCAACTGGATAAGCAAGATTTTGCAAGCTTTTTTGCAAATTTATACTATAAAACTATTGACTGTTATACTTGGATTGGATGAATATGCTATATATACCCTATTGATAGCCTTGAGTGGCTGGATTTTTTTGTCTGATTTTGGTCTTGGTTCAAGTTTGCAGAATTTTATATCAGAGTGTAGGGTAAAAAATTTGGATTATAATATGTATGTTGGAAATACTGTTTCTTTGGCTATTATAATATTTGGTATCCTGATTGTTTTATCTTATCCTGTATGCGTATATATGGCACCATTATATTTATACAAATTTAATATTTGCGTAGAAGATAAAATATTTTTATTATATACAACTACTTCTATCCTGCTGTTAACAGCAGGATCTAATGTAGTTTATAGGATATACTATGCTCTGCATAAGGGTTATATATCAAATGTAATGCCGGCAATTGCAGCGACAATTACATTTGTGTGCCTTTATATTGTCATGTTACAAAAAGATAGCTTGGAGAGTTTTGAGCTATTCTACTCTATAATTGCAAGTATTTTGCCACAAGCTTTAATATCTTTATGTTGTTTAATTTTTTTTGTAAAGACAAATAGCATAAAATTATCTTTTGAAGCGCGCATATTAAAAGAACTGCTTAGGCGCGGTATAAGTTTTTGGATATTTGCTTTGTTTGGAACATTAACATTGCAGGTTGATTATTTCATAGCATCTAGGTTTTTAAATTCAAATGATATCGTTTTGTACAATACACTAATGAAATTATATAGTTTCGGGTTTTTTATGTATTATTCAATAATATATGCACTATGGCCTATAGTTAATGAATGTGTTAATAAAAATGATTTTGAGCAAATTAAACGGTATTTGATTAAGTATATTCCAATAGGCATGATACTTATCATATGTTTTTCTATAATATTATACATAGCTGCACCATTTATTTTTAGTATTTTAATAAAAAATACAACTTTAAATGTTTCTATTTTGCTTATTCTTTTATTTTGTTTATATTTTTTGCTTAGAGTATGGACGGATACTTTTTCTATGGTATTACAGAGTGCCAATATTTTAAAGCCGTTTTGGCTTATAGTTCCCATACAAGCCGCCGTAAGTATCGTATGCCAAATATTATTTACTATGTTTTTTGGGATATATGGTTTACTGTATGGTACAATTGCGTCTTTTATGGTTACGGTTGTGTGGTACTTGCCGTATAAGGCTAAAAGTCAATTAGATATTTAAGGTTGTAAAAATGTCAAAATACAAATTATCCATCTGTATACCTACTTACAATAGGGCTGAATTTATAGGTGAGACCATTCAAAGTGTTATAGATGCTGCTGAGGGTATAAATGGCATAGAGATAGTTATAAGCGATAATGCGTCTACTGATAATACTAAGAATATAGTAGATAGTTATAAAGAGTTTTTTCCCAATATAACATATTTTTGTTGGGATAGAAATATGGGGGTGGATCGAAATTTTCTTAAGGTAGTTGAGATAGCTAGCGGTGAATTTTGTTGGCTTATGGGAAGTGATGATAGGGTAGAAAATAATTCTATTGATCTTATATTGAGCAATATTGAAAAGTATGATAATTTATCCGGTATTACTCTAAATACAAAAATGTATGATTCTGGGCTTTGTAATGAAATTTATTCCGAATCATTAGTTCCAAACAATATAGATATTTATTATGAATCAAGTGAAAAGTGTTTTTCTGAATTAGGTTATTGTATTGGCTATATTTCAGCACAGATAGTAAGAAGAGAGCTATGGCAAAGTGTAATAGAGGTTGGCTGTATCGAAAATTATTTTAATGGATATGTTCATATGTACGTTATAGCAAAAATGCTAAAAAAAAATCCCTCGTGGCTATATATACACAAAAAGTGTGTAGGATATAGGAGTAACAACGATTCCCTTATGTCTGAGGGAAGATTAAAGAGACTTGCTATTGATGTATATGGTTATGAAAAAATTACAGGAGATGTATATGGTCAAAATTCTAGAACTTATAATAAAGTAATGGCGACTGTTTGTGGTATTCATATTTTTAATCGTATTTTAGATGCTAAAGTAAATAATGAGTCGATACTTTTTTGCAAAGAAGCTTTTAGAATGTGTTTTAATGCGTATAAACAATTTCCTATTTTTTGGCTTAAAGTATTTCCTTTATTTTTAATACCATCAAAGGTAATGCCCTTGATCCGGGTTATTTATAGAAAGTTTTTTAAAAAAAATGTATAGTGGTAGATATCTTGTAAAAAATAAACTTCTTAAATTTTATTTGTATGTGGTTTATTATTTATCGTTTCCGATTAGGCCTTTTGTAAAAAAAGATATTGGTAATACCAATGGCATTAAAAGGGTTCTGGTTGCTAATGGAGCACATCTAGGTGATATAACCATACTCATTTCTAGTGTTAATGTCTTAAAGGCAAGCAATCCGGAGTTAAAGGTGGATCTAGTTACTGGTAGTTGGAATAAACCAGTTATAGAGTATTATGATATTTTTAATGAAGTTTATTATGTGGATCATTGGAAGCTTAATAGATCTAAAAAATCAATTATATTAAAGCTACTTCAATACTATAAAACTTTTATAAAAAGTTGCTTTTTAATTAGAAAAATAAAATATGCATTAGCTATTGACACCTATCATTTTTATCCAAATTCGTCTTTGTTTTTATTTGTTTGTGGGATAAAAAATAGACTGGGGTACTCATCTGGCGGATTTGATAATTTTTATTCTGAAACGATAAAGTGGGTCCTAAAATCTCAAAGTATTGCTACTTACCATATAGAGTTGTTTAAAAAATTTTTTGATTTAAGAAATGATACACCATTTTATATACACCCATCTTTAACTACAAAAAATATAAAATGGTTAGAAGATAAAAAATATGCAATAGTTCATCCGGGAGCTGGCGATAAATATAAACTTTTGGATATTAAAAAATGGAGAGAGTTAATATTTATTATGCAAGAACAATATGATCTAGTTCTTTTAACTGGAGCCGGTGATGCAGATTATGAAATTTGCAAAAATCTAGAAATAAATAATTCTGTTATAAATTTGTGTAATAAGTTAAATTTGTATGATTTGGCTAATATTTTAGAAAAAGCGCAACTTCTTGTTTGCTTGGACTCTTTCGTATCTCATTTTGCAGCACAATTTAAAATTTATACGATCTGCATTACTGATGGACGAAATAACTTACAATGGTGGAAGCCGATTAATGAAAATTGTATACAAATTACGCAAGCAGTTAAATGCTCTCCTTGTTATTTGTCTAGAGGTTGTAATGATATGAACTGTATAGCTGATATAAAAATAGGGTACTTGAATGATATTTTGTTAAATAAAAATAAGTTTATCACTAAAGCTTAACATGAAAAAACAGATATATTTTTTCCATAAATTTAAGATCTCTTTGTTGGAAAAAATTATTTTTTATACTTTTCCTATATGGGTTTTTAGAATAGGTGATTTAAAAATTTTTGAGATACCTTTGGTATTTTTCTTGTTTGTTTATGCTATATATAATTTTTCGTTTATTGTGAAAAAAAATTTTATAAACTTAATCATAATGGTTTTGTTTTTAACTGTATATTATTTATATGGCATTGTTGTATTGAGTGGTTTTGAAAATATTGAATGGGCTATTGGTTCAAAGTCATTTTATATATATAATTTATTGTATTATTTGCAGTGTGTTATTATAGTTTCTTTTTTATATATTATGGGGTCAATTGGCTCCACGATAAATAAGATAGATATAATATTTATGTTTTTTATAAATTTAGTTTTATTGTTTTTATTAAATATAAACGAAAAATCGGCACTATTTCCAGAAAAAGGGCTACTTGGAGGCTACTTGGCAATACTTAGCATATTTTTGATTGAAATAAGAAAATCTTATGAAAAAGTATACATATCTTATATTTTTTTATTTATTTCTATCGTTGTTTGCCTTTTGGTCGAATCTACGAGAGGAATATTGTTTGTTTTAGGATATATTGTTTCTGTGATTATTTCAAAGTATGCTAATATTAAAAGTACATTTTTTATTGGAATAATATTGATGTGTATACTTTATATTATGGTTCAATTTAATATAGCCAACGTATACACTAAATTTGCACTTGTATCAGATATACTATTTGGCACTGACTATTCTCCGTACAAAGACCAAGTAGAGCAGCACTCTGTTGGAAGATATGCTGCATTATTTATGATGAGCCGTATTTTTAATTATGATTTTGATTTTGGAGTTGGGCTGGGAAACTACGTTTATTTTAGAGAATTGTATTCTGAAGGGTTGCCGGCAAATTTCCATGACTATGCTGGTCTTTTATTTGCCAATAATATAGTTGAGTTTGGCATGATTGGTTGTATTGTTTGGTATTTTTTATTTTTTAAGATTTTTAGTTCTAGTTTTAAAAATAGAGACAAAATTAAAATTATATTATTTTCATTAATATTTAGTTTTTTAGCTAACCCTAATGATTATTATAGTTTTTTGCTACTTGCTTTTTTTATTGGGGTATGTTTAAATAAAACAAAGAGGCAGGCTTTGTATGTCATGTAGGATATTAATTGTAAAATTGGCTAGTCTTGGTGATATATTGGCAACTAGTCCATGCTTTAGTGCTTTAAATAATATAGATAATACTATAGATCATTTGGTAGATAAAGATTTTGTTTTTTTATCTAAAAACAATCCAGATATAGCAGATATAATCGATATCGATACTTCTTATGCTGGATTGTTTATTAAAATTAAAAGAGCATTTACTATTATTTTAAAGATAAGAAAAAAGAGATATGATGTTGCTTTTAATTTTCATCGTTCGCCTATACTCGGTTTAATATTATTTTTGGGTGGGGTAAAGAAAATTTATGGTTTTTCAAATAGTGTTTCTTTTTTGTATAAAAAACATCTAAAATATGAATACAAAAAGATAAACCGTACCATTCAAGAATTCGATTTAATTAGGCTTTTTGATGCTAATATTGCAAATCCTGTTAAATTGGAGTATTATATAGGCAAGAATACCGATATAAAACAGTTTAATTTGCCAAAAAGATATATAGTATGCAATCCGGGTGGAGGAATAAATAAACATTCCGAAATGAAAAGCAGGCGTTGGTTTATTGAATATTTTGATTTAGTAATAAATAAACTAAAATTACCAGTTGTCATAGTTGGCAACGGTAAAAGCGATGAACTATTGTCTAAAAAAATAAAATCTAAAAATGCTATAAACTTAGTAGGAAAAACGAATTTTGATGAAACGGCCCTTATATTAAAAAATGCTCTTTTATACTTTGGAAATGATAGCTCTATTTTGTTTTTGGCGGCTTCTCAAAATATTCCTACATTGGGAATTTTTGGCCCTACCCAAGCATTGGCAGCAAATCCAATCGGAGATAAACAATATTTTATACGCTCCGACGAAGATTGTTCTCCATGCTATAATCCATATGAAAGTATAGATAGATGTATCGCTTACATTTACGATAATATAAAATGTATGAAAAATTTAAAACCAGAGATTATTTTAAATAAAATTAATGAAATTTCAAAAATTTATGGAGAATAAAGTGCGTATAGATTTTTTTTATATAGTAAAAAAAATAATTAGTAAAATTCAAATTAAGATTTTAAAACATAAATTTATAT
>NZ_POZK01000027.1:0-771 GCF_002913945.1 Campylobacter concisus
CTATAAAATAATGCATCTTGGAGATCATCTGTTTTTTGAACCTCTTGCTAGGGCTTTGAAGCAAAATGGGTATGAGGTTAAAATTCAGCCAGCACCGATAATGCAATTTTATTTTGATCAGCTTGGATATTCATACGGAAATATAGATTGTAATTTTGATTTAGTGATTACTAGAATAGAATTTTTGGCCTCTCTTTCAGAATATAAAGGTTTTTGTCTTTTTATCGATACTGCAAACGCAAGTATTAAAAAGCCAATTTGTTTTGATATAATAGAAAAAGTGTTCAAAATATTAAATATTGCAGTAAATAATATTGATGACAAGCCGAAGTTGATTAAGAATCTAAATTTGAAAGATTTTGGTTTAAAAAATAATGAAAAATATATTCTATTTAATAACTATATTGATTCTGGTGCTTTTCGCATAGGTGCACACCACCAAAAAGCACTTATAAATTTTACAAAACAATTGAAAAAACAAACAGGATATAAGGTAATTCATATAGGTTCATTAATGGATGCAGAGAAGGATACTATAAAATATGATTTTATAGATATAGACTTACGTGGAAAAACTAGTGTCTCGGAAATATTTGATTTGATTTCATATGAAAATATTATTTATAATATTTCCTATGATGCTTTTATTATGCATTTGTTTTTTTTAGTCAATAAACATTCTTTCATTTTATTTCGTGGGAGATTTTTAAAAAAATATACTGATCTAATGTTGAACTGTATCAATCCTCCTTTTTATGTAGATAACAAAGA
>NZ_POZK01000028.1:0-60865 GCF_002913945.1 Campylobacter concisus
ATGTTGAATAGAGGCACCGCCTAAAAAATCATCAATATAGCTTCATTTTCTAAGTCAACTAAATTTTTAAAATCTATAATGTTTTTATTAATATTTTTAAGAAATTCAATATCCGTATAACCTTCAACGCATACGACTACTTTTAATTTTTGAATTTTTTCAGGATGAATACTTGGCAAAATTCCTAATGTATTGGCTATTAAATCAAGCTTATTACCTCCATTATTAATAATAGCAACATCGTTCACTTTACTAACTAATATCAAATTTTCTTCATCAACCATTTTTGCTATTTCCGGAGTATGAGTTGTGAGTACAAGTTGGTAGTTATCTTTATATGATAGCTCTTTTAATGCTTCTATAAGCATTTTTTGATGATTTGGATGCTGTGCGGTTTCTGGTTCTTCTATGGCATAAATTATATCCTTATCCTTATTTTCATCACTCTCCAGTTTTCTTTCAGCCTCGGCTCTGAAATAATTTAATAATACCATTCTCCTAAAACCACTTCCTCTCTTGTTTAAGGCAATTCCATTATCACTTTCCAAACCAAATGAAAATAAAGTATCTAAGCCTTTGCTGCTGATTTGAGGCTTTAAAGAATTTGTATTTTCTAGTCCCATTTCCTTCATTTTATCTATTGTTTCGTTGCCTATCTTCGTTAGTTCTTCTTCTAATTGATTTTTTATTGAGTTAAATTGTTTTTCAAATCTCGCTACGGCTATTTTTGTTGCGCTTTTTAAGGGATTTTGTATATCAGCATCGCTATCTTTATTTGCTCTATCGCTCTGAAATAAAAAATATAAAGGTAACCATTTTTTTAATTGTTCCCATACGGCTTTAGCATCCTCTTTTGTTATATCAATTTTTATTTCTTCAAATTCATTGCTCGCCTTACCATATAATGCCTTTCTTATTTCAGCATTAGTTCGCTTATCTATATCTTCAACCTCTTCTTTATTAAATTTCTCATTTAGTTTCTTTTTTAAGTCAGAAATTTTCATGTTAATTAGAGGCTCATCGGAGTATTCCTTTGGATACTGTGCTTTTATAAATACTTTTTCCTTTTGTAGTTTTTCATTTTTTATTTCAAATTCTTTTACTATCTCTAAAAAACCATCGTCATTTAAAAGATACTCGTCTGTCAACTTTGTTTTATTAGAGGTATCTATTAAAATTTCCTTTTCACCGTCAACTACAAATTCTGTACCTATAATAATTTTATTATCCTCGGCATTTTTGCTGAAATCGGTTATATCTATTTTTATTGTACCGCCTTCAAAAAAATATCTAAAGCTTCTAATATAGTGGATTTTCCTACATCATTTTGCCCAATGATGACATTCATACTTTTATCAAAAAGTATTTTTACATCTTTATACGACCTAAAATTTTTTAATATTAAACTTTTTAATTTCATTTTTTAACTCCTCAAATTTAGCTTTTTAGCCACTCATTTAAAATTTCTATCTGCTCATCAACGCTTTTATTTGCCGTGCCGCCTTTTGAAGTGCGTGCCTCTTTTGAAGCGTGAAGATCTAAAAATTTAATAGCATTTGCATCTAAATTTTCATCGACACTTTTTAGCTGCTCTTCGTTTAATTCACTCAAATCAAGTCCCAAACTTTCAGCCTTTGCGACAGCTTTGCCTGTGATAAAATGTGCCGTTCTAAATGGGATGTTTTTTTCACGCACTAGATAATCTGCCAAATCAGTCGCACTTAGATGCCCAGTTTTTGTCGCTTTTAACATGTTTTTTTCATTAAATTTAGCCGTTTTTATCATCTCATTTAGGATGGTAGCCGAGCTTAAAATGGTTGAGACGCTGTCAAACACACCCTCTTTATCTTCTTGCATATCTTTATTGTAAGCAAGTGGCAGACCCTTCATAGTAGTTAGTAGCGCTACCAAATTTCCATTTACACGCCCCGTTTTGCCGCGTATGAGTTCAGCGACGTCTGGATTTTTCTTTTGAGGCATTATGGAGCTGCCCGTGCTATAAGCGTCACTGATGCTTACAAAGCCAAATTCTTGTGAGCTCCAAAGTATGAGCTCCTCGCAAAGCCTAGAAGCGTGCGTCATAAAAACGCTAATGTTAAATAAAATCTCAAGCGCAAAATCACGGTCGCTCACGCTATCCATCGCATTTCGCGTGCAACCTGCGAAGCCAAGCTCACTTGCAACGATAGTTCTATCTATCTTATGAGGAGTGCCTGCAAGGGCTGCTGAACCAAGCGGACTTAGGTTGTTTCGCTCATATGAGCTAACAAAACGCTCAAAATCTCTTTTAAACATAAATGCATATGCTAGCAAGTGATAGCTAAGACTTACTGGCTGAGCGTGCTGAAGATGTGTGTAGCCTGGCATTAGCGTATCTTTGTGTTTTTTTGCCAAATTTGTAAGCGTAGTGATAAGCTCTTTGATGAGAGATGAAATTTCTAAATTTTTCTTCAAAACGTAAAATTTAAAATCAAGCGCAACTTGGTCATTTCTACTTCTAGCTGTGTGCAGTCTACCTCCGAGCTCGGCGCCGATGATCTGGCTAAGGCGTTTCTCAACTGCCATATGTATATCTTCATCTTCTAACTTAAACTCAAATTTACCCGCTCTTATCTCAGATAAAACCTCATCAAGCCCCTTTATGATCGCCTCTGACTCATCTTTTTTCAAAATTCCGCAAACTCCAAGCATCTTTGCGTGAGCCTTGCTACCTGCGATATCTTCTTTAAAAAGATTTTTATCAAAATTTATAGAAGCATTAAATTCCTCAAGCAGCTTCGAACTAGCCTCGCTAAATCTGCCCTCCCACATCTTTTTGTGTACGTTTTTCTCTTCTTTCATAGCTTTGCCCTTAATTAGTTTTGCGTGATTTTAACAAAATAGCACTTAACTGGGTATTTTAACTATAAAGTTGCAAAAAAGTTATAAATATAATTTATCTTTAAGGATATAGAAATATAATTCAAAATATAACTTTTTAAAAACTATTTTAATTTTTTATTGAAATAGTTTAAAATAAAAATAATCTATAAGAGGAAAGATGATATGCAAATAGACGCAAATATGAACTCAAATATTTTCTATCATGATGGCTATACATCTATCTCTTCAAATAGCTCAAAAACAAGCATGTTAGTATCTTCTGGCTATGACAAAAAAGATATTGTTAGAAGCAATGAAGTACATGTAGAACAAAGAGAGGATGCTAAAATTTCCCCTATAATTATTAATAAGGCGAGTACCACACAGTTACAAAAAGACTTAGAAAAATTACAAGATCAAAAGCTAGATATTTCACATCAAATTTCAAGCATCCAAAGCCTAAAAGATCGTAATTCTATGCAAATGCTTCATTACTTAAATTTAGAGCAGTCAGCCATTCAAAATAATATTTTAAGCATTAAAACTCAAATGATAGAAATGGCACAGGCTTAAAACTAAGCCTTGCCAATAATAGTTTCTAGAACTAAGCAAAAATCCTCTAAAAAATATCCCATTGATTTATAAAAATTGCTAGTTGCGTCTTTTTGGATATCTCTTGAAAGCTGTTTAGCATAAGGCAAGAAAAATGAGACACCAAAAGCTGCAAGAAGCTTCATAGATTCCTTAGATGCTTCGCTTTTTAAAATATTTGCTATTAAAATTAATTGATTTGAGATGCTATCAGCCTCGCCCATTTTTGGCTGAAAATTTATAGCCTTATAAAATTGAGCTAGATCATCTTTTGCAGAAGAAAAATAGTAGCTTGCCTCAAATTTTGACTTTAAAATGACAAAATCGTCACATAAAGCTGCACTACTTTCATCTTTGATAAATTTGGCATAAAGCTCGTTACCTTTTTTATTTGCTTCGCTATTTGTCTGCGTTATCCACGCATTTGTCTTTTTGATACGCATAAAAGATGAAACATCCAAAATGCCACTAAAATTTGCAGCAAGCGCAGCCGCTACAACACTATAAAGTTCTCCAAGTTTCAAATTTTAATCCTTAAGTCGTAGATATCTAAGTCTAAGTGCATTTAAAACGACAGTAACAGAGCTAAAACACATCGCCATTGAGCCATAAACTGGGCTTAAAAGTAGCCCAAAGACCGGGTAAAGCACGCCAGCAGCCACTGGAATACAAATCGCGTTATAAATAAATGCCCAAAATAAATTTTCTTTTATGTTTGCCATAGTAGCATTTGCTAATCTAACTAGTCCAGTCACTCCACGCAAATCATTTTTAACAAGTACAATATCTCCAGCACCTTTTGCTATATCTGAGCCTGAGTTCATAGCGATGCCAACACTTGCTTCCTTAAGCGATGGTGAGTCATTTACGCCATCTCCAACAAAGATAACGCCACCGTGGCTTGCAAGCTCTTTTATCTCATTAAATTTATCTTCAGGCAACATATTTGCGTGATATTTGCTTACATTTAGCTTCTTGGCGATACTTGCAACCACCTTCTCATCATCGCCTGAGATGATCACACTTTGTAAATTTAGACTTGTAAGCTCATTTATAACATCGCTTGCTTCGTCTTTTAGCTCATCACTAAGCGTTAAAAAACCGACAAATTTTTTATTTATAGCACAAAGTATTACGCCACTTCCATCATTTGTAGCCTCTTTTATAGCTTTACTTTCATCCGGATTT
The DNA here is from genome assembly GCF_002913945.1 of Campylobacter concisus. Lineage (GTDB taxonomy): Bacteria > Campylobacterota > Campylobacteria > Campylobacterales > Campylobacteraceae > Campylobacter_A > Campylobacter_A concisus_P. The sequence continues at coordinate 4,642 of NZ_POZK01000028.1, forward strand.
AAACTCACTTCATTTGCCAAAAGCAACTTTTCGTTTCCGATTATTATCTGATTATTCTCATCTTCATAGATGATGCCTTGCCCGACAACATTTTGAAATTTTCCATTTAGCTTTTGTAAATCTATACATTTTTGCTTTGCATATCTAACGATAGCTTTTGAGATGAGATGCTCACTTAAATTTTCAGCAGAAGCGATAAGAGCTAAATCTTGCTCGCTTAAATTTGAGCTTTTGACGCTGATTTGCCCTTTACTAAGTGTGCCAGTTTTGTCAAATGCTACAAATTTAGCATCTTTTATTAGCTCTAAAACTTCTGGATTTTTTACTAAAATTCCAGCTTTTGCACCACGTGCAAGCGAGCTTACTATTGCTATTGGCGTAGCAAGTCCAAGAGCACATGGGCATGAGATTATTAAAACGCAGATCGCACAAGAGATCGCATAAGCAAAATTTCCATCAAAAATGATCCAAGCCAAAAACGTAAGCACCGATATCGCTACCACGCTTGGCACAAAGATATTTGCTATCTTATCAGCGAGCCTACCTATTGGCATCTTTTTCGTACTAGCATCATTTAGTAAGCTTAAAATTTGAGACAACAAGCTTTCAAACGAGCTTTTTGTCATCTTGACGCTTATGTAGCCATTTGTATTTAATGTACCTGCAAATACATTGTCGCCTACCTCTTTATAAATTGGCAGGCTCTCGCCCGTTAGCATCGAAGCATCGATTTCAGCTCCGCCTTGGACTATCACGCCGTCACATGGAACATTGTAGCCATTCTTTACAACGACGATATCGCCTATTTTTAGCTCATTTACTGGTACTTCTTTGCTTCTCCCATCTGGCATAAGTAAAAATGCAGTTTTTGGAGAAATTTTAAGTAGTCTCTTTAGATAATCCCCTGCTTTTGCCTTTGAACGCTCTTCAAGATACTTGCCAAGAAGCACAAAAGCTATTATCATCGCTACGCCTGAAACATAGATATTTTTTAGATCATTTGGTAGAAATTTTTCAAAAAGTACTACAAAAAGCGAGTATAAAAACGCGCTACCGCTTCCAAGAGCGACAAGCACATTCATATCATAATTTCTATTTTTTACCGCTTCGTAGGCATGAGTAAAAAAGCCTTTGCCACTAAAGATAAGAACTAAAAATGCCAAAGCTAGCATAACTAAATTTACTAGCAAGCTGTGAGGTGCGAACATCTCAAGTGCCATTATTATGATACTTGCGATAAATGCAAATAGAAATTTATTTCTAATATTTCTAATGTGAGCTTTTCTTTTTACTTCAAACTCATCAATATCAGTTGCCACAAAGTAGCCAAGCTTCTTTATCTTTTGCTCTAAAATTTCACGCACACTAGCGTCTTTTAGGATAAACTCGCCGCTTGCGTTTGCAAAATTTACATTTGCTTCAAGTACTCCATCTATCTTTTTTGAAACCTTTTCGATAGCATTTGAGCAGTTTACGCAGCTCATTCCCGCTATATTTAGTTTGACTTTTAAAGACATATCAGAGCTCTTTTATCACGTCAAATCCCAAATCAGCCATTTCAGATTTAAATTTCTCAACATCGCTATCTTTTATATCAAGACTAACTTGTCTTGGTTCTTTGCTAAGATCAACTTCTATCTTGCCAAAGTCATCTTCAAGTGCGTTTTTTATAGTGTTCGCACAATTTTGGCAGTGGATATTGTTTGCTTCAAATGTTTTCATATTATCTCCTTTATCATATGGTCATATTCATGTAAATTTACAATTTTCTTGACATTAAATTTAAAGCCCAAACTCTCGTAAAATTTACGAACTTTTGGCTTATTTGTATCTACTATTAATGAAACCTTTTTATGCCCTAGCTCTTTTGCCTTGACAAATGAATGCCTTATGAGCTCTTTTGCAAGCCCTTGGCCTCTAAAATTTTTATCAACAGCGATACTATCTATATAAAACTCGTCATCAAAACACTCTTTTTCTACTTGAGCATCTTTGCCAAGAGCCATTAAATGCTGTGAAATTTCTCTATCAAGCTGCTCCGCGTCGCCACCAAAGTAAACACACATAGCAGCGATAATTTCCTCATTATATTTATAAACAAAGACATTTTTATAGCTAAGTCTATTTGTCTCACTTTTGAAAAAAATTTCTAAAATTTCATCACTTTTAATAGGATCATCGTAGCCACTTAGCTTGTAGGCGATGTCCTCCATAGCTAAATTTAGTAGTTTTATGCAGATTTTTGCATCTTGTTTTTGAGCATTTTTTATCATGGCATGATTATATGCCTTTAGCTTAAATTTTTACCAAATATCAACCTACGATTTACAAACCAATAATCCCCAATAGGCAAAGTAAAAATGTTTTAAAAAAGTATAAAATTTTTTTAGTTATAATCCGTAAAAAATTTATTTAAGGATATTTATGGGACGAGCATTTGAGTACCGAAGAGCGGCAAAAGAAGCTAGATGGGATAAGATGAGCAAGGTATTTCCAAAACTTGCAAAAGCTATAACAGTAGCCGCAAAAGATGGTGGTTGTGATCCAGATATGAACCCTAAACTTCGTGCAGCTATCGCAGCAGCAAAAGCTGAAAATATGCCAAAAGACAACATCGATGCAGCTATAAAAAGAGCAAATGGCAAAGATAGCGCCGATATTAAGACTATTTTTTATGACGGCAAAGCAGCTCACGGCGTGCAAATCATCGTTGAGTGTGCGACTGACAATCCAACAAGAACGGTTGCCAATGTTAAAGCGATATTTAGCAAAAATGGTGGAGAAATTTTGCCAAGTGGTAGCCTTAGCTTTATGTTTACAAGAAAGAGCGTTTTTGAGCTTGAAAAGCCAAGCGCAGACATTGAAGAGATCGAGCTTGAGCTGATAGACTATGGTCTAAGCGATATCGAGGCTGACGATGAGACGCTATTTGTTTATGGTGATTATGCAAATTTTGGTACACTTCATGAAGGTATCGAAAAGCTAAATTTAGTAGTTAAAAAAGCTTCACTTCAATACTTACCAAATCAAACTGTGAATCTAAGCGAAGAGCAAATGCTTGAGGTTGAGAGGCTTCTTGATAAGCTAGAAGACGATGATGACGTTCAAGCAGTTTATACAAATATCGAATAAAAAGGAAATACATGCGTTTTGATGAATTAAAAGTTTATGATGTAAATTTAGATGAGCTTAAAAAAGATAAATTTGCAGTTTTAGAGACAGACAAAGGCGAGATCAGACTTGAACTTTTTGCCGAAGAAGCTCCACAAGCTGTCGCAAATTTTGTACATTTGATAAAATCGGGCTTTTATAATGGTCTAAATTTTCACAGAGTTATACCAAATTTTGTCATCCAAGGCGGCTGCCCAAATGGAACAGGCACAGGCGGTCCTGGCTGGAGAATAAAATGCGAATGCGATAAACAAAACGTAAAACACGAGCGCGGTAGCCTAAGCATGGCTCACGCGGGGCGTGATACTGGCGGATCACAGTTTTTCATCTGTCATAGCAAACAGCCTCATCTTGATGGCGTGCATACAGTCTTTGGAAAATGCGTTGATGATGAGAGCTTAAAGGTGCTTGACGCTATAAGACAAGGCGATAAGATCATCTCTGCTAAGATCAGAGAAAGCCTATAAAGGGGAAATTTATGAATAATACTAAAAAGCAAGGAAATCTTGCTGTAAGATTATTTACCAATCTTGCCTTTTGGGTTGTGATCGGTATTGTTGGTGGCGTTATCGTTGGCATGGTCGCGCCTGAGCTTGGTATAGCAAGCAAGCCAGGCATTGATTATTTTATAAAAGCACTTAAAATTTTAATCGGCCCTATCATCTTTTTAACGATCGTTTCAGGTATCGTTGGGCTTGAGAGTTTGAAAGATCTTGGGTCTATTGGATTAAAGGCATTTATCTATTTTGAGATAGTTAGCACACTTGCGCTTGCTGTTGGTATCATCTTTGGAGAGACGCTTCGTCCAGGGCATGGTATGAATCTTGACTACACTCAGCTTGATGCCTCAAGTGTGGCTAAATTTACATCTCAGGCTGCAAACATGGACGCAAATAGCGGATTTGTAGCACATACACTTCATCTCTTAAGAGGTGCTGTACCAGTAGATGACATCTTTCCTTATGTGCATATACTTGATCCATTTATAAAATCAAACACACTTCAAGTACTTTTTATGGCTATTATCGTTGCCATCGTGCTTTCGCTGCTAGCTCATGATAAAAAACAAGCTTGCCTAAAGCCACTTGAATTTATTCAGCACTATGTCTTAAAGCTTCTTAGCTGGCTTATGCTCTTTAGCCCAGTGGCTGCATTTTCAGCTATGGCTTATCTGATCGGTAAATTTGGCATCGGAACGCTTCTTGGCATGATGGAGCTTTTGGTTGTTATGGCACTTGCAAGCTGCTTTTTCATCTTTGTGGTACTTGGCATTATTTGCTATTTTGCAAAAATCAATGTCTTTAAATTTATGCGTTTTATTTCAAAAGAAGTATTGGTAGTCTTTGCGACAAGCTCGAGCGAAACAGCTCTTGCGCCACTTATGCAAAAGCTAGAATCAGCTGGTATAAATAGAGGTGCTGTTGGCCTTATCATTCCAACTGGCTACTCATTTAACCTTGACTGCACCAACATCTATCTAAGCCTAAGCGTTATTTTCTTAGCTCAAGCATTTAATATACCGCTAAGTTTTGAGCATCTAATAAGCATTTTAATCGTACTAATGATCACAAGTAAAGGCGCTGTTGGCGTGACAGGATCGGGCTTTGTCGTCCTTGCTGGCACATTAAGTGCACTTCCGAGCACTGGCATACCAGTAGTCACCGTAGCTGTGCTACTTGGCGTCGATAAATTTATGTCAGAGATGCGTGCAGTTGGTAATCTCTGCGGTAACGCTGTTGGTTGCATGATAGTTTCTATCTGGGATAAAAAAGTCGATATGGATAAATTTAGATACGCACTAGATCATCCGGAGGAATTTCACTTTCACTCATAATATAACTTTATAACTATAAGGGCAACTTTGCCCTTATTATTTTTTATTCTAAATTTAATGTGATATATCTCCTCCTCAAACCTATAAAAATTTTTAGAAAGCAACACAATAAACAATATTTGATAACTAGTTCAAGCACAAAAAGAAAAACTAGGAGCTAAGTGTAATAGGAAAAATTTTATTAGCAACTCATATATTTGGCAATATCTAATATTTTGTTACTTACTAGAATAAATTTACAAATGTAACACTTGAGATTGGAATTTAGAAGAGAGATACTTTAAATTTAGTCATATCAAAAATATCAAATAAAAAGACTAGCCTTGCAAGCTCTTTGCAAGGCTATAAAATTAAGCTTTTGGTCCAGCTTTAGCGTACTCAACGCCCTCTTTTACATCTTCGTAACGTTTGAAATTTTCAACAAACATCTTAGCGAGCTTATCACGTGAAGCGTTATACTCGGCCGGATGTGTCCATGTGTTTATAGGATTTAGCAGTTTTGTCTCGACGCCATCAAGCTCTTTTGGGATAGCAAAGTTAAATTTATCAAAATTTTCAAACTCACATTTTGTGATGCTGCCATCAAGGATCGCATTTATGCAAGCACGAGTTGCTTTTATGCTCATACGCTTGCCAACGCCGTAAGCACCGCCGCTCCAGCCTGTATTTACAAGATAGACATTAACGCCATGCTTATCGATCTTCTCACCTAGTAGTTTTGCATAGACGGTTGGGTGAAGTGGCATAAATGGCTCGCCAAAGCAAGCGCTAAAAGTAGCAACAGGCTCAGTTATACCGCGCTCTGTGCCAGCAACTTTTGCTGTATAGCCACTTAGGAAATAATACATCGCCTGCTCTTTTGTCAGCTTTGCAACTGGAGGAAGCACGCCAAAAGCGTCAGCGCTTAAAAAGATGATATTTTTTGGATGGCCAGCGCTTGAGCTTGGCTCGTAGTTGTCGATGTGATAGATCGGATAGCTAACGCGTGTATTTTCAGTTTTTGAGCCATCTTTGTAATCAACCACGCCATTTTCGTCAGCTACGACGTTTTCAAGTAGCGCGTCACGCCTGATCGCTGCATAAATTTCTGGCTCACTACTTGGATCAAGGTTTATACATTTTGCGTAGCAGCCACCCTCAAAGTTAAACACGCCGTCATTGTCCCAGCCGTGCTCATCATCGCCTATTAGTTTGCGTTTTGGATCGGTTGAAAGTGTGGTTTTGCCAGTACCTGATAGGCCAAAAAATAGCGCTGTATCGCCCTTCTCGCCTACGTTTGCAGAGCAGTGCATACTTAGCTTTCCTTCAAGTGGCAACCAGTAGTTCATCATAGAAAAAATGCCCTTTTTCATCTCGCCGCCGTACCATGTGCCACCGATCACTGCAACATTTTCCTCGACATTAAAGATAACAAAGACATCTGAGTGTAGCCCATCAGCCTTGTAGTCCTCATTTTTTGTCTTACAAGCGTTATATACTACAAAATCAGGCTCAAATTTAGCTAGCTCCGCTTCACTTGGACGAATGAACATATTTTTTACAAAGTGTGCTTGCCACGCTACTTCGGTGACAAAACGGACTGATTTTTGGCTCTTTTTGCTAGCCCCACAAAATGCATCTTGGATAAAAATTTCTTTACCGCTTAGCTGCTCTTTTGCTTTTTTAAGAAGCTTGTCAAAAAGCTCTTTTGTGATAGGCTGATTTATCTTGCCCCAAGCGATATACTTCTGACTCGGATCTTGTTTTACAAAGTACTTATCTTTTGGGCTTCTTCCAGTAAAAATTCCTGTATCAACCATAAATGTGCCGTTACTTGAAACCCTGCCCTCGTTGTTTGCCTTTTCAAGCTCAAAAAGATCGTTGTAACTTAGATTGTGATTTATCTTTTTGATCTCTTTTAGACCTAGCTCGTCTAGTTTATTTATCATGTTGTTTCCTTTAAAATTTTCATTTCTTTATAAATTCTGACCTAAAAGTCATCAAAATGTTAATCAAATTTCGCTTAACACTATCTTTTTAAAAGTGGCAAATTTATTTAAATTTAGCCACTACTTGATTGTTCGCGACGCTTTGACCTTTGCTAACTTCAATAGAGCCTATCACACCATCTTTTGGGGCTTTGACCTCTATCTCCATCTTCATTGCTTCAAGCACGACTACAGCTTGCCCTTTTTTGACATGGTCTCCTGCGCTTACCAAAATTTTATGCACAGCGCCCGGCAAGCTTGCAACGATATCATTTTCAGTTGCACCTGCTGCTGCACTTTTGGCATTTTTCACGCTCTTGCCTTCAACTTCGGTGATTGATTTTACTTGGATGCTATCGTTAAAGCCTTCGCTTACTTCGACATTGTAGCGGCTACCATTTACGACGACACTATATCTGCCACTTTGAGTTTGTCTGCCCTCGTTTGCTTTAGCATTTGGATCGATCTTTCTTACATTTACTTTGGCTTCACCTTTTAAAAACGCGATACCTTTTTCTTTACAAGCTGCTGCTATAAAGACGTTTTCTTCGGTGACTTTGATCTTATTTTGTTTTAAAATTTCTTTCACATGTGCAAGTGATTTGCTCTCATCTTTATCAGCTATATCAACTGCGTGTTTTGTAGTTGGTTTTAAGCCTAGTTGCTCGCTAGCAAGCTTAATGATCTCTTTATCAGGCGTAACTGGGGTCTTGCCAAAGTAGCCAAGCACCATTTTGCCGTATCCCTCAGCGATCTTTTTCCACTTGCCAAACATTACATTATTAAACGCTTGTTGGAAGTAAAACTGGCTAACAGGGGTCACTGAAGTACCGTATCCACCCTTTTGCACCACCTCGCGCATCGCAAGGATGACCTCTGGAAATTTATCCAAGATATTATTATCTCTCATCATCTGGGTATTTGCAGTGAGTGCGCCACCAGGCATCGGTGAAAATGGTATGAGTGGGCTTACTTGCACAGCTTCAGGCGGCAAGAAATACTCTTTTAAACAATCATTCAAAACGCTTTCATATTTTAAAATTTTCTCCACGTCAAGTCCGCCAAGATCATAGTTTTTGCCTTTTACTGCGTGAAGCATAGTTAAGATATCTGGCTGGCTTGTACCGCCACTTACTGGGCTTGCGGCTAGATCTATGCCATCAACGCCGGCTTCAAGCGCTGCAAGATAGCAAGCCACACTTACGCCTGCGGTTTCATGTGTGTGAAGTCTGATATGAGTTTTTTCTGGAAGTAGCTTTCTAGCCATTTTTATGGTTTCATAGACCTTTTGTGGGCTACTTGTGCCACTTGCATCTTTAAAGCAAACGCTGTGATAAGGGATATTTGCGTCTAAAATTTCTCTTAAAATTTTCTCATAAAATTTAACATCATGTGCTCCCACACAGCCACTAGGCAGATCCATCATCGTAACTACGACTTCGTGTTTTAGTCCGTGATGAGCTATTCTCTCGCCTGAATATTTTAAATTTTCAACATCATTTAGCGCGTCAAAATTTCTAATGGTAGTAGTTCCATGTTTTTTGAAAAGTTTTGCGTGAAGGTCGATCAGCTCACGGCTACCAGTATCGAGTGTGACGGTATTTACGCCCCTGCTTAGGGTTTGAAGATTTGCTTTTGGTCCTACGATGCCTCTAAATTTATCCATCATCGCAAAAGCGTCTTCATTTAGGTAAAAATAAAGGCTTTGAAATCTAGCCCCACCGCCAAATTCAAAATGCTCTATGCCAGCCTCTTTGGCTGCTTCAAGCGCAGGCAAAAAGTCATTCATAAGCACTCTGGCGCCATAAACTGACTGAAAGCCATCTCTAAAGGTCGTATCCATAACATCGATAAATTTCTTCGCCATCACCCACCTCATTAATTTTATAAATTTATTTAAAGAATTCATAGAAAATGGCTAAATTGGTTAGAAACTTAAATTAGCCATTTTGCTTGTTTTTTGGTATTTTACAACCAAAAACTTTTATATCATTTAAAAAGTGAGAGCAAGAAGTTTAATAATCCGCCGTGGCTCGCATCAAGCATTGGCTTTAATTCCATTAGAAAGACGCAAAAAAATACAAGTACAGCAAGCTGAATAAAAATATAAGGCACAACACCTTTATAAATAGCAGTCGTTTTTATCTCAGCTGGTGCGACTGATCTTAGGAAAAATAAGCTAAAACCAAATGGTGGTGTTAGGAATGAAGTTTGCAAATTCATCGCAACTAAGATTGCTAGATAAATTGGATTTATACCAAGCTTTGCGGCTATTGGTACCAAGATAGGAAGCACGATATATGAAATTTCAACAAAGTCGATAAAAAAGCCAAGCACAAAGATGACAACCATACTAAAAATGATAAAGCCCCACTTCTCACCTGGCAAATTTGTCATAAATTTTTCAACAATCTCATCGCCACCAGTGTAACTAAATACCATAGAAAAGGCTGTTGCACCAACAAGTATGGCAAAGACTAGAGCTGTAGTTTTTACGCTTTCTGCCAATGCCTCTTTTATCATAGAAAATGAAAATGTCCTATAAAAAATAGCTAAAATAATGGCTCCGACGCAGCCAAAAGCTGAACTTTCAGTTGGTGTAGCGATACCTGCAAATATAGAGCCCAATACGCAAATAACAAGTAAAAGCGGTGGAAAGATAGCGATTAGTGCTCTCATGATCTGCTTAAATTTACTAACACCGCTCTCATCTTTTACTACCGGTGCGGTATCTGGTTTCAAATAAGCAACAATCAAAATATAAATGATATAAACTGCTACAAGTGTAAGTCCTGGGATGATGGCTTGATGAAAAAGCTCACCAACTGGCACTGAAAATATATCACCCAAAATAATCAGCACGATAGAAGGTGGAATGATCTGTCCAAGCGTACCAGCAGCACATATAGTGCCACAACCTAGCGCTTGGTCGTATTTATACTTTAACATAACAGGTAAGCTTATAACGCCCATTGCAACGACACTTGCACCAACAACACCAGTTGAAGCTGCAAGAAGTGCTCCAACCAAGATAGTGCTAATAGCAATGCCTCCGCGAATTTCTCCAAAAAGCATACCCATGCTCTCAAGTAGCCTCTCAGCTAGTTTTGACTTTTGAAGCACGACGCCCATAAATACAAAAAGTGGAACTGCTATAAAAATTCTACTCTCCATGATAGAGAAAATTCTATAAGGCATGAAGTTAAACATATCTTTGAAAACTTCGATACTTCCAAGTAGCCCATCTCCGTCTCCAATACTCTCAACAATACTACCAATCATGCCAAATATCATAGAAACCGCACCAAAGGTAAAGGCTACTGGAAAGCCAATGCCTAGCATCAAAAGCGCAGCTATAAACATTATCAAACCAGCCATTATTCCCCCTTTTTAGCTTTTTTGTAAAGATTAAAATTTCTTATAAAAAAGCCAATCGCAAAAAATACAAGTAGATAAAAAGAAAAAGGAATAAGTGCTTTTATGATCCATCTGTGAGTAAGGCCGCCTGGATCCGCACTAGCTTCAGCTGAAGTATAAGCGTCACTCACAAATTCAAATGATAAATTTGAAACCAGAAGTGCAAATGGAATTACAAAAATAACAGTTCCTATCATATTTACAAGAGCTTTATTTTTTGGTGAAAATTTAGCATAAAAGATATCAACTCTAACGTGCGCATCTTCTTTTAATGCATAGCTCATACCAAGCAAAAATATTACAGCAAAAAAATGCCACTCAAGCTCCTGAAATGCGACGTTTCCATAAGAGAAAAAATATCTTGCCACAACGTTAAAAAAAACATCTATTATCATCAAAGCCATAATAAACATGCAAATATAGCCGACTATATCACCGACCTTATCAAAAAATTTCTCAACTTTTTGCATAAACAACCCTTAAAAAAACAATTTATTTATCATGATGATAAAGACGCAAACTGGCGCTACATATCTTAATAAAAAATACCACGCACTAAATACAAAGTCACTCATATATGGACTAAATAGCACATAAAGTGCTTCTCTCTTCATAAAATATCCAACAAATATCGCTCCACCAATACCACTAATTGGAAGCAGAACATTTGAAGCGGTAAAGTCAAGAAAATCAAAGAAATTTTTACCAAAGAGCATAAATTTGTCGCCAACATTTTCTATATTTGATAAAAGACATAAAAATCCTAAAACAAAAACACCGGCTCCAACTATGCTAAGAGCTTTTATCCTGCTAATGCCATACTCTCTGATCAAGAAAAATACGAACGGCTCTACGATAGAGATAGCTGAAGTAATGCCAGCAAAGATAAGTGCTGCAAAAAATGCCACAGCTAAAATTTGACCTATCACACCAAGCTTAGCAAAGAGCGTTGGAAGCGAGATAAAGACAAGTCCTGGTCCTTGAGACGGCTCTGCGCCAAATTCAAATATAAATGTAAAGATAACAAGACCCATCATAATGGCTAGGACGATGTTTATAAAAACGATACTTAGCGTAGAAGTAGCTAAATTTGTATCATCGCTTAAGCTAGCTGAATATGTAATGATCGCTGCCATACCAAGAGATAGTGTCCAAAAAGCAAGCCCAAGAGCAAGCAAGAGCGAGTTAAATGAAATTTTGCTAAAGTCAGGAACAAGTAAAAACTCAGCCGATTTTGTAAAGCCATTCATCGTCATAGAAAAGATAAGCATGATTAAAACCATGATAAATAGGCTTGGCATCATCCAAACATTTAGCTTTTCAATGCCACTTTTCACTCCTTTTGAAAGGATAAAAAAGCAAGCTACAAATGCTATAACAAAATAAAGTGTCTGCTCGCCAAGACCATGTGTAAGAAGCTCGTTAAATATTACTTTTGAACTTTCTATATCGTTTGGAAGACCGGTAAAAGATAGTGTGAAATACTTAAAGACCCAGCCGATGATAACAATATAATAAGATGAGATTATAGCTGCGGTTACCATAGCTAAAATTCCAACTAGTTGCCATAAATTTTTATTTTTATTCGCTAACTTTCTAAAGGCATTTACACTATCGCTCTCACTAAGTTTGCCAATACTTAGCTCTGCCATAAAGATAGGTATGCCAACTAAAAACGTTATCAAAAGATATAAAATAACAAATGCTGATCCGCCATTTTCACCGACCATATATGGAAATTTCCACGCATTGCCAAGTCCAACAGCTGACCCTGCAACTGCTAAAACATAACCTATTTTAGAAAACTGTTCTTTTGCCATTATGCAATCTCCCTTACTAGCACCACAAAAACTAGAACTGGTGCTACAAACCTTATTAAAAAATACCAAATTTTAAAAACAATCTCACCCATATAAGGCAAGAATAGCTCTTTTAAAAGCTCAAATTTCATAAAGTACCCAACAAAAATGGCAAATATAATGCCACCAAGTGGGAGCATAATGTTTGAGCTAAGATAATCAAGCAAATCAAAAAAGCTCTTACCAAAAAATGTAAGTGATTCTTTAAAATCGCTAATGCCGCTTAACGCACATAAAATTCCCAGAAGATAAACTACGGCACCGACAATAATAATTGATCTATTTCTACTAAATCCCAAGCTTTTATTTAAGAAAAATATAAATGGTTCAACTAGTGAAATAACCGATGTTATACCAGCAAAAAATAAAGATGTAAAAAATGCAAAAGCCAAGAAATTTCCAAGCAAACCAAGCTTTGCAAAAAGCGTTGGAAGCGAGATAAATGCTAACCCTGCGCCCTTTGATGGCTCTGAGCCAAATTCATAGGTGAATGTAAAAACTATAAGCCCTATAATTACGCTAATAATTATATTTGCAAAGACTACATAAAGCGATGAAGTAAATAAATTTGTATCATTGCCTAGACTTGATGAGTAAGTTAAAATGCAGCCAATGCCAATACACATCGTAAAAAAAGCTAACCCAAGAGCATTTAAGATAGCGCCTTGATCTATCTTTGAAAAATCAGGTACTAGTAAAAATTTAGCCGCCTCATCAAATCCATTCATGCCAAAAGAGTAGCCAAGCATAAGCAAAAGTAAAATAAAAAGTGCCGGAATAAGATATACATTTATACGCTCTATTCCACTTTTTATACCTTTTGTAAGTATAAAAAAGTAGGCAAAAAAGGCGATGCTAAAATATAAAATTTGCTCCTCTATGCCCTTTGAAGTAAAATTTACAAAAAGCGCTTCTGAGCTTGCCATATCTTTTGGAAGCTCACCAAGACTTAAGATAACGTATTTTAAAACCCAGCCGATAATGAGCGTATAAAAAGATGCGATGAATAACCCTGTCACCATCACAACACCAGCAAATTTCCAAGAATTTTCACCTTTTGTAGCTAGGCTTTTAAACGCTCCAACCGTATCAAGACGTGAAATTTTGCCCATTGCCATCTCAGCAAAAAATATACTAAGTCCAACAACAAAAGCAAAAAATAGATATATAAGAATAAATGCTGAACCGCCGTTACTACCGACCATATATGGAAATTTCCATGCATTGCCAAGACCAATAGCCGCTCCAATGATGGAAAGAACAAAACCAACTTTACTAAATCTATCCATCATTTACCTGCTATTTGATAGATCATGATGGCGCAAATTGCAATTGGCACGATATATCTTAGAGTGAAGTACCAAATTTCAAAAAATACTTTTCCCATAAATTCGCCAAAGAGTAGATATAGGCTCTCTTTTTTAAGTTTATAGCCAACAAAAAAACTAAAAATTATGGCACCTATTGGCATCATAATATTTGATGTAAGAAAGTCGAGCGCGTCAAATACTGGCTTGCCAAATATACTAAATGTGCTGGCCGTATCAGAATAGTATGAAAATATACAAAAAATTCCCAAAACATAGACAAAAGCGCCTATATAAAGAAGTGCTGCCTTGCGTGAAATTTCAAATTTTCTAACCAAATAATAAGCAAAGGGCTCGATCATCGAAACCGCACTCGTGATACCTGCAAACAAAAGCGATATAAAAAATGCAACCGCCATGACGTTGCCAACGACGCCAAGCTTTGCAAAAAGCGTGACAAGCGAGATAAAGATAAGACCCGGGCCACTTGCCGTGCTATCAGCTCCATAAGCAAATATAAATGTAAAGACCACAAGCCCCATCATAATGCCTATTAATATATTTATAAAAATGATAGAAAGTGTTGATTTTATTAAATTTGTACGCTCTGGTAAATTTGCAGCATATGTTGGTATGACGCCAACGCCCATAGATAGCGAAAAAAACGCAAGTCCAAGAGCTTGTAAAATCACATCTGGCGTGATCGCACTAAAATTTGGTACAAATAAAAATTTAGCCGCTTTCACAAAGCCATCACCCATGCTAAGCGCGTAAAAAAGCATGCAAACCAGCAAAACAAAAAGGCTTGGCATCATCCATATATTTAGCTTTTCTATGCCACTTTTTACGCCTTTTGAAACGGCAAAAAATACCATTAAAAAAACTATGCTAAAGCAAAGTACACTACTAGTTAAGTCATTTGCTAAAAGTGTATTAAACTGCTGGGCTGCTTCTTTAGTATCAGCCAAAAGCGGCGAAAAACTAAGATAGATATACTTTAAAATCCAGCCAATAACTACCATATAAAATGAAGCTATCAAAATCGCACCAATCATGAAAAAGCCAGAGAGTGACCACGCTTTTTTATGCTTTGGAGCAAGTTTATAAATAGAGCTTACGACGTCGCTTTCACCGAGCTTTCCTATACTAAGCTCCGCCAAAAACGCCACAAATGCGATAGCAAATGTAAGGAGCAAATATAAAATTATAAATGCTGAGCCGCCGTTGTTTCCCACCATTGTAGGAAATTTCCAGGCATTGCCAAGACCCACAGCAGAACCAGCCATCGCAAGGACAAAGCCTATTTTTGAAAATTTTTCATTTATCATTGATTGCCTGAGATTAAGAATAAATTAATTTTTTCAAAGATAACATAAAAAAACTTTTATTTTTCTAAGCCAAGAATTTTTTATGGGCAATTTAAATTTTTAGTGTTTTTATTTGAAACAAAGTTTTGTTTTTGTAATATTACGGCTCATAAAGTTTAAGTAGGGGACAGATCCGAAAGAGCTTTAAAATTTTAAAGGAGCAACGATGAAAAAGATCGTGTTTTTAATTCTTGGTCTTGCTGCATTCGCATTTGGCGCTGATGGCGAGATGATCAGATCATATTCAGTTATCGCTGGTGGTATTGGCCTTGGCCTTGCAGCTCTTGGTGGCGCTATTGGTATGGGTAACACAGCTGCTGCGACTATCAGCGGAACAGCTAGAAACCCAGGTGTTGGTAGCAAACTTATGACTACAATGTTTATCGCTCTTGCGATGATCGAAGCACAAGTTATCTACGCACTTGTTATTACGCTTATCGTTCTTTACGCAAACCCAATGCTTGGCTAAGCGTAGAGCTTAAATTTAGCCCCCTCTTTGGGGCTTTTGTTCTTTTTTGCGATCATGGTGGAATTGGTAGACACGCTATCTTGAGGGGGTAGTGCCGCTAGGTGTGCGAGTTCGAGTCTCGCTGATCGCACCATCTAATCTTGCACTTCAAAATCCAAAATCTTACAAAATTTAAAAAGGGGAATTTATGCTAGATAAAAAGCGTGCTTTAAAACAGCTACAAAATGAAGCAGATGATACCGCTATCTATACGTTACTCGAAGCTAGTGAAAAAAATGAAGAAAATAAAAAAATACTTCGTAAATTAATCACTGAGGAAAAACGACATTATGCTTTTTGCCAAAAAATAACAGGTGAGAGCAGAACTGCAAATTTATTCAAAGTCATCTTCTATACGATACTTGTTAAAATTTTTGGTACATCTTTTACTTTAAAATTTATGGAGTCACGTGAAGAAGACGCAGAGCAATTTTATCTTGGTATCGTTGATGAGTATCCTGAAGCTAAAGATATTTATGATGAAGAAGTAAATCACGAAAATAATTTAATCTCTATGCTAAAAGATACAAAATTAGTCAATGCTGGTGGCATTGTTCTTGGTATGAATGACGCATTAGTTGAGCTAACTGGCACACTAAGTGGCATCGCTCTAGCTTTTTCAAATACAAAATCAGTTGGTGCAACGGGCCTTATCATGGGCATTGCAGCTGCACTTTCCATGGCTGGCTCAGCATATCTTGAGTCAAAAGAAAATCCAAGTGACGAGATCAAACCGCTTACCTATTCGCTCTACACAGGCGGTTCATACATCATAACAACGGCGTTTTTGATACTTCCATTTTTTATTTTTTCAAGCAGTCTTTACGCTGTTTTGTCGATGTTTTTCTTTGCGCTAGTTGCCATCATCACTTACAACTTTTACATAAGCGTGGCAAAAGAGCTTAAATTTTTGCCAAGAGTGATTGAGATGTGTGTGATAACTTTTGGTGTTGCGATCATTTCATTTGGTATTGGCTTTTTAGTTAAGCACTATTTTGGCTTAGATATTTAATCCAAAATTTCATACCAAGTGTAGCTGTCGTCTCCAAAATTCCCACTAAATAGTGGCTTTAAATTTAGATCAAAGCTCAAGTTTTTACCATCCTTAAAATTTGAGCTTTGATAGATAAGCAGCCATTTCACGTTTGCTAACTTGCCATCTTTTGCAAGTTTTAAAAACTCACCAGCGCCTTCAAACATACTAAGTCCTTTTAAACTAAGCTCTTTTTGAATGCTAACTTTGCGATCTGGTACGCTAAAAAGTGGCGATGTTTCATCAAATTTATCACTTCTTGAGTAGATTAAGACATCTGGATTTTTGCCACCACTTACTAGCCTGGTATCAAGCTTTGGGCGATCAACTCGCACTGTGTTGCCGCCGATCACTAGTGTATCTATGATGCTTCTTAGTTTATGGACGTGCGTGCGGCTAAGCTCATTTGTGATGATGCCACCACTTGCTACGCCATTTTTACTAATTGCGATTTTTAAAAAGCTAAAGCCACCATTTTGATATGCCAAAAATGGTTCAAGTAGCTTATCGCAGCGCTCTTTTAAAACGCCAAATTTAACTTTTATACCAGCGCTTTTAAGCAAATTACCACCACCGCTTGCGATTTTATTTTCATCGTAGCTGCCTATTATCACCTCAATAAAGCCAAGTTCTTTTAGCAAATTTGCACAAGGTGGCGTTTTACCATGATGCGAGCAAGGCTCTAGCGTAACGTAAGCTTTTGCATTTTTTAGTAAATTTGAGTGGTTATTTAGTATAAATTCGTAGGTAAATTTTGGCTCCAAAAGGCCAAATTCGTCCTCTTTTATATTAGAGTTAAATTTATCGTTATATGCTTTTATAAAATCTTCTTTAAATTTTTCACTTTTTTTGCAAAGTGCAAAAAGTATCGCTGTCGGTTCAGCGTGTAAATATCCAGCCTTTTCATGAGCCTTGCAAGATAAAATTTGACCATTTTCATCAAGGGTAAGGCATCCAACGGCTGGATTTGGGTAGGTCAGGATCTGAAATTTCCAAGCCTCGCTTAAAGCAAGATCCATATAAAATTCGTCGTTCATCTTAGCAGACTATATTTATTTTCCTATATCTTTTATCTCATCAACAAGAGTTTTTGAGATCAAGTCAATATCGGTCGGCTCATCCTCTGCGTCCCACCTAAAAGCAGCAATCTCTGCCAAAACCGCGATCTCTTTAAAATAGCTATATTTCGTTGTAGAAAGTGGTATAGCGTAAGAGACCAAAAGCCTATCAGCGTTATCATAAATTTTCACGCTATAGCGAAAGTGTGGCTTGTTTAACGCCTTGCTACCCCAGTTAAACCATCTTTCATAGTCCATTTGTATTTTTATCTTAAAGCTATTTTCATCCCCTAAAATACCCTGCTCTTTTAGATGTTTGTTTATAAATTCCACAAACTCATCACGAAGTTCGTTTTCATTTTTATAGTTAGTGTTATGCTCGTATCTAGTTGGCTGGTTTGTCAATGTTAGGTTAAAATCGCTAATAATGTATTTAGCCACGCCTTTTTGTATCGGCGTTGGCTCAACATTATATTTATATCTTCCTCCGCATCCAACGAAGAAAATACTTAAAACTATTAAAAAGAGTATTTTTACAAATTTCATATTTTCTAAATTTACGATAAACCGTCGATCTTGCCGTCTGCATCTATCTTCATATTAACAGCAGCTGGCACTTTTGGAAGTCCTGGCATTAGCATGATCTTACCGCAAACTGCGACGATAAAGCCAGCCCCCGTTCTAATGTCAAGGTCTTTTACACTAAAAGTAAAACCCTTTGCTCTACCCAAAAGTTTCGCATCGTCGCTAAATGAGTACTGTGTTTTTGCGATACAAACTGGCAAATGGCTCAAATTTAGCTCTTTTATCATCTCAAGCTTTTTAAGAGCGGCCTCTTCAAAGACTACCTCGCCAGCTCCATAAATTTCCTTAGCAACCTTTTCTATTTTAGTTTTCGTATCGTCACTCATCTCGTATGTGAAATTTATCTTGCTTGGCTTATCGCACGCTTTTAAAACTAGATCGGCAAGCTCAAGCGCACCTTTACCACCTTTTAAGAAATTCTCACAAACTGCCACTTCTACACCAAGCTCACGGCAGTACTCTTTTACAAAATTTATCTCTTCATCTGTGTCAAAGCCAAATTTGTTAAGCGCCACAACTACGTTTTGACCAAATTTACCTTTTAAATTTTCGATATGCCCGTCAAGGTTTTCGATACCTTTTTTAAGAGCGTTCATATCTGGTTTTGTGATCTCGTCTTTGTTTGCTTCGCCATTATATTTTAGCGATCTGATCGTACTTACAAGCACTACAGCGCTTGGCCTAATATCAGCAACCCTGCATTTTATATCTAAAAATTTCTCCGCGCCAAGCTCCGAGCCAAAGCCAGCTTCTGTTATGACGTAGTCAGCTAAATTTAGAGCCGTTTTTGTTGCGATGACAGAGTTGCAGCCGTGTGCGATGTTTGCAAATGGACCACCATGCACGAGTGTAGGTGTGTGCTCTAGTGTTTGAAATAAATTTGGCTTGATCGCATCTTTTAAGAGTATACAAACAGCGTCTTCGCAGCCTAGATCACGCACGTAGATAGGCTTTTTGTCGCTATCATAGGCGACCATGATGTTTGCCACGCGCTCTTTTAGATCTGATAAGCTTGTTGCTAGACAAAGTACAGCCATGATCTCGCTTGCGGCGGTAATATTAAAGCCATCTTCTCTTGGCACGCCGTCCGTTCTGCCACCCTGACCCACAGTGATAAATCTAAGCGCGCGGTCGTTCATATCCATACAGCGCTTCCATAAAATTTTCTCGATTTTTAGCGGGTTTTCTTGATAGAGGCTATTATCTATCATCGCTGAAATAAGGTTATTTGCCGATGTTATAGCATGAAAATCGCCAGTGAAGTGTAAATTTAGATCCTCCATCGGCGCAAGCTGCGAGTAGCCGCCACCTGCTGCTCCACCCTTTATACCAAAAACTGGCCCAAGAGATGGCTCACGAAGTGCTAGGCAAACCTTTTTATTAAGTGAATTTAGTGCGTCGGCTAGACCGATCGACATAGTCGTTTTGCCCTCACCGTATGGGGTTGGGTTAGTAGCGGTAACCAAGATGAGCTTTGAGTTTGATGACTCAAGTCTAGGGGAAATTTTAGCCTTAAATTTTCCGTAAAGCTCGAGCTCGTCTTCGCTTAAGCCTAATCTTGCGGCAACTTTACTGATGTGTTCTAGCTTTGTTTGGTGAGTTATCTCAATGTCGCTTAGCATTTTACCACTCCAAATATGTTTTTGCTTTTTTTATCTCACTGATATTGACCTCAAAAATTCCCTCTTCGTTTTCAACTGCAATGTTCTCTTCATCCGCTTTTACGAGTCTTCCTCTGAATTTATCAGCCTCGGTTTGAACTTTCACAAGCTCACCAACACTCGCTTTAAAATGAGACGGCTTACTAAGTTTTCTTTCAAGCCCAGGCGAGCTAACCTCTAGGTTATAATCCCCACTAATTGGTGGTGTCACGTCAAAAATAGGTGAGAGCATACGGCTTACTTTTTCGCAGTCATCTAGGCTAATTCCGCCATTTTTTGTGATGTAAACTCTAAAAATAGCCCTGCCATTTTCATTTGTGATCTCGCTGTCGTAAAGCTCTACGCCGCATTCGCGCACTAGTTTGTCTAAATTATCCATTTTTGTTTAAATCCTTTGAAATTTTATCAAATAACTTATCCATATGGTTTTGATACTCTAATCTATCGTCAAATTTAAAGTGAAAATTTGGGCATCTATACCAGCCCTCAGCCGCCATACAGTGATTTTGCAAATGCCTACAAACTCGCTTTAAATGCCCCAAAATATACTCTTGTTCACGATCATCAAATGCCATTTTGTCAAGATAAACAAAGGCGTCGTATCTGCCCTTTTTGCACTCGACGTCAGTGACGCAAAGCCCCTTTAAAATACTATCTTCAAGAGTGGCTAGAGCCTCTGGTATGAGCTCTTTTAGCACGCTCTCTGTTCTCATACGCTTTATTTCGTTAGCGTTCATAGAGTAGCTTTCTCCTTAACTTCTTTGAAGCTTTCGATATAGTCATTTTCTCTAATGTCGTTGAAATTCTCTATACCAACGCCACACTCGTAGCCTTTAGCAACCTCTTTGACATCATCTTTGAAGCGTTTGAGCGAACTTACTGAGCCCTCATAAACAACCACACCTTCTCTAATGAGGCGAATTTTTGCACCTCTGTTTATTGTGCCCTCAGTGACGATACATCCAGCAATAGCACCAACTTTTGGTACATGGATCACTTGGCGAACCTGAGCTTGACCAAGCTGCTCTTCTCTGATGATCGGCGACATTAATCCACCCAAAATCGCCTTCACATCGTCGATTAAATTATAAATAACATTATAAGTCTTTATCTCGACACCGCTCTCTTTTGCTTTTTCTTTTATCTCGCCAGTTGGCCTTATGTTAAAGCCAAGAATTACGCAGTCCTCACTCGCACTAGCAAGTGCCACGTCGCTCTGTGTGATGCCACCAACACCTGAGTGGATGACATTTACTCTGATCTCATCATTTGCTAATTTTTCTAGGCTTGCTTTTAGTGCCTCAAGTGAACCACCAACGTCAGCTTTGATGATGACTGGAAGCGTCTTTAACTCACCCTCAGCAATCTTAGCACTAAGCTCGTCAATACTAACTTTTGTACTCTTACTAAGCTCTTTTTGGCGGATATATTCAGCCTTTTTCTGCGCGTATTCACGAGCCTCTTTATCTGTTTTTACACCTATTAGCGTCTCGCCAGCCTCTGCTATCTCGCTTAGACCTACTATCACACCACATTCACCTGGTTTTATATCTTGTAAAGGCTTACCTTGGTCATCAAGCAAGCTTCTTATCTTTCCATATGCAACACCAGCTACGACAGTATCTCCAACATTAAGCGTGCCATTTTCAACGATAATAGTAGCTACTGGACCACGGCCTTTTTGAAGTGAGCTCTCGATGACAGTTGCTTTTGCATTTGCCTTTGGATTTGCTTTTAGTTCTAAAAGGTCAGCTTGTAAAAGTACGATCTCAAGTAGATCATCTATACCCATGCCTGTTTTTGCAGAGATTGGCACAAATTCGTACTTTCCGCCCCACTCTGTTGGCATGATATCAAGCTCGGCAAGACCAGTCTTTACTAGGTCAGGATTTGCCGACTCTTTATCCATTTTATTTATAGCGATGATTATCGGTACGCCAGCGGCTTTTGCGTGGCTAACCGCCTCTTTTGTTTGTGGTTTTACGCCGTCATCTGCCGCAACAACGATGATAACTATATCAGTTACGCCAGCACCCCTTGCACGCATAGCAGTAAACGCTTCGTGACCTGGAGTATCGATAAATGTGATATTTTTGCCGTTTTTGTTTACCATGTAAGCACCGACATGCTGAGTGATACCACCAGCCTCTCCTGCTGCTACGCGTGATTTTCTTATGTAATCAAGCAATGAAGTTTTACCATGATCAACGTGACCCATGATGGTTATGACTGGTGCTCTTGGCTGGAGATTTTCATCGTCTTTTATCTCTTCTTCATAGGCTGCTACGTAGTCAAATTCTTTTTGATCGTCGATGATATTAACCTCTACATTAAACTCATCAGCCAAAATTTCGATCGCATCTTCATCCAAAAAGTCATTTTTTGTTGTCATCATGCCAAGCATGAAAAGCTTACCAATAATCTCGCTTGGCTGTTTGTTTAGCTTTTCAGCAAATTCATAAACACGAATTTCTTTTGGAATATTTATAGATGTCACAGCTTCATTGTTTTGTTTATTTTCAGGCTTTTTGTGTTTTTTTCTAGCTCTTCTTTGAATGCCGCCTTCGCCAAATGAATTTATCGTATTGTTGACTGTAGTTCTCATAACATTTGGCTGTTTTGTCTTTTGTACAGGTGCTGGTGCTGGGGTTTTAAAGCTAAAATCAGGAAGAACAACTACATCTTCATCTTCTAGTACAATGTCACCAAAATCACTTCCGCCAAGCAGATCCATCTTCTGGGCGCTATCCTTTTTGCTTGCAACAACTACTTTTTTATCTTTTTTCTTTTTCTTAGCTAAATTTTCATCACTTGCTGAAAACATACTTTTAAAATCGCTTATATTAGCTATGCTTGGTTCAGGCTTTTTCTCTTCTTTTGTAGCAATTGGCGCTTCATAGTCTTTTTTCTTTTTTACTATCACAAGGCCACGTCTTTTTTGAGTCACATCGGCCAAGCTCTCTTTTGGTCTTGGAGCTTCGACTTGTTTTTGCTCTACTTTGATTTCTTCTTTTTTAGGCTCAATTTTTTGTTTTTCTTCTAAAATTTGTGCCTCTTTCTTAGGCTCAGCTTTTACCGACTTTGACTCAGTTTTAGTAGTAGCTTTTTTAGGTTCACTCTTTTGCTTTTCTTCTTTTTTTACTGACTCTTTTTCTACTTCTTTTTTAGACTCTTTTTTTGGTTTAGGTTCACTCTTTTTCTTTTTAAATTTATCTGGTATCACGCCAGTTTGAACATATTCATATATAGCTTCGGCCTCTTCAAGGCTAACTGCATTTGAGTGAGTTTTGACTTTTAATCCTAACTCTTGAGCTTTTTCTACTATCTCTTTACTTGGATAGCCAAGCTCGTTTGCGATCTCTGAAATCCTAACATTGCTCATTTAAGAGTATCTCCTTTAACTTCGGTGCATCACAAATAAAAGCACCTTTAGTTTGTTTATCAATTATTTTTTTTAAAATTTTTATATCTTTTTGCATACATTTGTCGCACAGATAAAAGCTACGACCATTTCCTTTGCCATGCTCTAAATTCTTACCTACCAAGCGGTATCTTTTTAGCAAGCTCTGAGAAATTTTAATTTTACAAGCGACACATGTCCTTACAGGATTATTTTTGTTCATTATATCTTTTTAAACTTGTTTTTAGCTTTGCGTAATTTCGTATCCATCGTTATCAAATGAAAAAACCTCAACCCTAAAATCACTAAATTTACTCTTTAAAATATCTTGTAAATTTTTAGCGTCATCTTTGTAAGCGATATTTAAAAAACTTGAACCTGAGCCTGAAAGCGTGCTCATTAAAGCGCCATTTTTATAAGCTACTTTTCTAACTTCAAAAAGCTCTTCTAAAGCGTGCATTCTACGCTCTTCGTGCATCAAATCTTTGCTTGCTATTTTTAAGAGATCATACTTTTTTTCATAAAAACAAGACGTTAAAAAAGCGGCATGAGATAAGTTATTCACACACTCTTTCATCGTATAGTTCTTTGGTAAAATTTGTCTTGACGAGGATGTACTCATTGGTTTATTTGGGATAACAACTACTGCCTTTATCTCATCGCTTAAATTTATTTTATTTGCGTAAACATTGCCATTTTTTACGATCGCGCTGACAAATCCACCGTGAACTGCTGGCGAGATATTATCAGGATGGG
This sequence comes from Campylobacter concisus, assembly GCF_002913945.1. Classification (GTDB taxonomy): domain Bacteria; phylum Campylobacterota; class Campylobacteria; order Campylobacterales; family Campylobacteraceae; genus Campylobacter_A; species Campylobacter_A concisus_P. The sequence continues at coordinate 28,565 of NZ_POZK01000028.1, forward strand.
TTTCATAGATGATAGCTTTATTTAAAACTGTCTCTTTGTTTGCCTTAAAGCCAGCCATTTCGTACGCTGAAGCAATGGCTCCAACGATCACAGCGGAGCTACTACCAAGTCCCCTTGAAAATGGGATATTATTTTCAAAAACGACTCTAAAATTTTCATTTTTACCAGTTAGCTCAAAAAAAATTTCATTAAAAATACTTAAGAATATATTATTTCTCTTTAAATTTACACTTCCGCTGCCTTCGCCGTTTATAGACACTGAGCTAAATTTTGCTGGCTCGATTTTCACGCTATTAAAAAGCCTCAAACTAAGCCCCAAAGCATCGAAACCAGGACCCAAATTTGCACTTGTTGCAGGCACTAAGATATTCAAAATTTCTCCTAAACTGCTTGGATGATATAATCTGGAAGTGTATCTGAATTTAGTTTTAATTCATCTAAATTTAAAGGCAACCTAAATCCTACTGGCTCTACTTTTTCAAGTGAAATTTTGCCATCTTTTAAAATGAAGCTTAAATTTTTATTTGCTCTGATCGCTTGGCTGCCATTTAAGCTAAAGCCGCTAACCGCATAAAATTCGCAACCCTTTGCTAAAGAGAAAGTCTTTAAGATGACATAGGCCACCTTTAGCCCCATAAAGCTTCCTGGCGTATTTGCATAGATAATTTTTGTGATATTAAATTTAGAGGATAAATTTTCTAAGATTTTTATCAAAGCTTCACTGACATGTTCATCAGTCGTAATTTCATCAAATTTTACGCCGTCTTTATAAACCCCAACCAAGAGCGGAGTCGATAAAGAGACAACTAAAATTTCAATATTTTCTATGCAAATACCTTTTGATACTCTTTTAGAAGTTCGCCATTTAGAGTTGCGATCTCGTAGTTTTTCTCATCGGCCATCAAAGCAAGAGTTAATTTGTGATTTAGATCGTGACTTCCAGCAAATGCTGTATAATCGCCCAACAAAGGCGCCCCAAGCAAGCTTAAATCACCAATCGCATCTAAAATTTTGTGCCTTACAAACTCATTTTCAAATCTCAAACCTTCTGGATTTAGGATATGCGTATCATCGACTGCCACGGCATTATCAAGCGATGCACCAAGGGCTAAATTTTGAGCCTGCAAACGTTGTAAATCCTTCAAAAACCCAAAAGTTCTAGCACGAGCTATATTTTTTATAAAAGAGCTTTTACTAAAATCAAAAACATATCTTTGTTCACCAATAACTGGATGATCAAATTTTATCGTATAGTCAAATTTTGGACTTCTTGAAGGTGAAATTCGCACAAATTTAGAACCCTCAACGACTTCAACTTCACGTCTGACAAGAATTACCTTTTTGCCAGCATCAAGATATCTTATGCCAGCTTCATCAAGTAGCATACAAAAGCTTATCGCACTGCCATCCATCACTGGAATTTCATTTGCATCAACAGAGATTCTAATATTATCAATACCATAACCATTTATGGCTGACATCAGGTGTTCGATCGTACTAATAAAGCCCTTTTCGTTACCAACAACGGTTGCCATCTGCGTATTTATCACATTTTTAGGTTCGGCTTTAAAACTAATACCAAGATCTTCGCGGTGCAAAATAATACCAGAATTTGCATCAAGAGGTTCTAGTATAAGTCTTATCGGCTCACCTTTATGAAGCCCTATACCAACGGTCTCAACGCGTCTTGCGATAGTAGTTTGTTTCAAGAATTTTCCTTATATTTTTAATCCGCTTATGATAGCACTAAAAAATCAATTTTGCAAATTTTTAGTTCTTGTCTATCATCGCTTTTGCAGCATCTAAGACATTTATGATATTGTCTTTTATCCACTTTTTGTCCATCCATTGTTGTGGCCTTACCTCTTCACCTTGGACTAAAATTCCAAAGTGAAGGTGATCACCAAGTGCAAGACCGCTAGTTCCAGTAGTGCCTATCTGATCGCCAGCAGCTACCATATCGCCTTCTTTTACTCTAGTGCTTGAGCAGTGTCCATAAAGCGAATAAAGCCCAAATCCATGATCGATCACAATATTTAATCCATAAATTCCATTTTCGGATGCAAGTACGACACGACCAGCATTACTAGCTATTATAGGAGCCGCTGCCACACTTGCAAAGTCTATTCCCATGTGCCAAGATTCGCTTACTTGCTCGTTATTATATGTATAGTATCGGTGATCGGCGAAGTCAGCCACTTTTTTACCATTTCTTAGTGGATAAAACGGAGTCACACTAAAGCCAGTTAACATCTCATCGCCAGGATTTGTAGTAAGTGCTGTTATCTTTTCCTCATTTGAGTTTCTAAGTGTTTCATTGACAAATCTCATTTTCTCAAGCCTTGAAAGCGCGCTTGGATCTTTTGCATATTGATCAGTTAGATCAACTATCTTACCATCTAAAAATCTATCATTTAATGCAATAGTTGAAGTTTTATACTTTACATTTTCATAAAAATATCTAACATGTGACTTGCTTTCGTTGCCTGCAAAGTCTCTTGCAATGACTTCTGCGCTAAAATTTTCAACCTGAACTGGCCAAGCAACGAGTGCTGCATAAAAGCCCTCTTTATAAAATGGCACTGCCTTAAATTTCTTACCAAAATTTGTCTGGACATAGACCTCTTTTAGCTGGTTATCAGTTGCTCTAAACACCACAACAGCGCTACCACCTTTTGAGATAGAATAAGACTGTGAAAGCACGTAAAGATCAGGTTTTGAAGTATCAAGCACTACTTCGACTTTTTTACTAGCTTTATTGCCAGTAAAAAAGCTCCATTTGCTAGTATCTACAGCTTCGATATTCATCTCATAGGTATCTTTTTGAGCAAAAAAGCCAGTCTTTGGAAAGGTTAAATTTACATCAAGCTCAGTACTTGGATTTTGTATGATTTGATTTAACAAATTTAGATCATTTTTCCCATCATTCATACTAATTCGTACAAATTTTATACCACTATCGTCTTTAAATTTGATATTCATTGGGGTTCTAAGATTCCAATAAACCTTATCAGCAACACCAATTATCGGTTCATTTCGCTCAAAATCTTTTGACATCAAAGCATAGCCAAAGCCACCGGCTAAAATTAAAATTAGCAAAAGCACAACAATACCAAAACCGCCAATTCCACGTCTATACATATATTTTTACCTTAAATTTAATTTGCAAAATTTTACACGTAAATCAATAAATTTTTAGTTAATTACAAAATTTCTCTTACAGCTCTAGCGTCGCTCATCCATGCAAAAAGCTCATCCCAGCGTTCATCTTTGATGAGATCTTTGCACAAATTTAGCTCTTTTTCAAACATATTTATGGCTTCAACAACATTATTTTTATTTTGCTTAAAAATATCGCTCCACATAAAAGGCGAACTCTTTGCGACACGTATCATGCCCTTAAATGTAGGTCCGCCAAGCGCTACGATGTGCCTTTTGTCTTCCTCTTTTAAAATCCCACTAGCAAGCGAAAACGCAATAGCATGCGGCAGATGAGAGATGAGACCCACGTGATGATCATGCTCCTTTGCACTCATGAAAATGATCTTCATGCCAAGACAAGAAAATAACTCAACGCTTCTTTTTACATGTTTTTCTGCGCTCTCAGCAAAGTCACAAACGATAACAGTTGCCCCTGTGTAAAGTGATTTAAAGGCAGCCTCTGGACCAGAATACTCAGTACCTGCCATCGGGTGAGCTGGGATGAAATTTTTACGAATTTTTTCTGGCACAGCTTCTATTATCTTTTGTTTGGTTGAGCCAAAATCAATGATAGTTGTATCTTCGCTAATATCGGTTAAATTTTGCACTATTGATACGATAGCTTCAACTGGCACAGCCAAAAAGATGATGTCACACTTCTTTTTCATCTCGTCAATGCTTAAAATTTCATGCACCAAGCCAAGTTCTAAGGCCTTTTTGCTATGATTTTCATCTTTGTCATATCCACTAACACAAGAGATTAATTTTTCATCTTTTAGTGCAAGACCAAGCGAGCCACCCATAAGACCAAGTCCGATGATACCTATTTTCATAAAAAACCTTCAAAATTATAAAATTTAAATTTATTAAAAATAAAATATGATATTATACGCACTTATACTAAAACTCTAGGTTAAATTTAATGAAAAAGAAATTATTTTTATTAGCATTAGCTTTTAGCGGCCTAAGCGCACAAACAATCCAGTCAATAAATTTTAAAGGCCTAATTCACCTTTCGCCTGAAGTAGCAAGCCAAATAATGGGACTAAAAGTCGGTCAGGATTTGACTCCAAAGCTTAGCGATAAGGCGATCACAAATTTATACAAACAAAACTATTTCGACGATATCTATATAGAAGATACAGGCAATGGTAATCTTTTAGTAGCTGTAAAAGAGAAGCCAAGTGTTGCTAGGGTCGATCTAAAAGGCGTCGTAACAAATGACAAAACTGCCATAGAGTCGTTAATCAATATCAAACCAGGCAATATGTACGATGAGCTTACAATTGAAAAAACTAAAGAGAGAATTCGTCAGTATTATGAGTCAAAGGGTTATTTTGATACCGTTGTAGACGTAGAAAAACAACCAGTTGCAGATAATGACAGCTCACTTTTTATAACACTCAATATAAACCGTGGCGAAAATATGATAATCAAAAATGTAAATTTAGTCGGTGCAAAAGAGTTTGATTATGACGACATTGAGCCAGTAGTTGCAAATAAAAGTAGAGAATTTATGGGCTGGCTTTGGGGCAGAAACGATGGTAAAGTTAAACTTTTCGAGCTTGAAAATGATCCAGCAAGAATACAAGACAAATATTTCCAAAAAGGCTATTTAGACGCGACTATTTCGTCACCTTATTTAAATTCATCGTTTGATAATTACACGGCTGATCTTACTTATTATGTTCATGAAGGTGAGCCTTATAAGGTTTCAAATGTAAGCATTACAGCACCTGAAGAGCTGGAGCTTGATACTAAAAAGATCATAGATGACTTTAGGCTTGAGGCTGGTGATACGATGAACTCAGCAAGACTTCGCCAAGATATGAAAAAGCTCGATGATATGGTTGCTGATAAAGGTTATGCATTTGTAAAAGTCTATCCAAAGACTGATAAATTTGATGAAAATAAAACTGTCGATATTGATTATGAAGTCGATCCTGGCGAGAAAGTATATATAAGAAATGTTCAAATTTCAGGAAATGATAGAACTGTTGACCGCGTTGTAAGACGTGAACTTTATCTAACCGAAGGAAATTTATATAGTAGAACCGACCTTCAAGACTCAAAAGATGCATTAAAAAGAACAAGCTACTTTGACGATGTCGAGATAGAAGAAGATCCAGTTGATAAAAATACAGTCGATCTAAAAGTAAAAGTAAAAGAAGCCTCAACTGGCTCTATAAGCGGTGGTATCGGATACGGTAGCAGTGACGGACTACTACTAAACGCTGCACTTTCTGATACAAATATCTTTGGCTCTGGCCTTCAAGGACAAGTAAGCGTAGATAAGAGTGACAGAGAGCTTTCAGGTCAGATAAGCCTTACAAACCCAAGAATTTTCGACTCAGAGTATAGCCTTGGTGGAACACTTTACGCAAATGACTATGACTGGAGAACATATAAAGAGAGAAGCTATGGCTTTAGCACAACACTAGGTAGAAAACTAACTAGAAATTTAAGCGCATCGCTTACTTACAATATTGAGCAAAGCAAAATTACTTTAAAAGATGATGAACTAAGAGATATCAACACAAAAACTAAAAAAGAAATTTATAGAGAAGGTAAAGCTATAAAAAGTGCCATAACTCCGGCTTTAACATATAATAGCACCGATGATTATTACTTACCAAGACGTGGCATCATAGCTAGTACATCATTTGAGATAGCTGGGCTTGGTGGCGATATAGACTTTATCAAAAATCGCACAAATTTTAACTACTATCTAGGCCTTAGAGAATACATCGACTACGATCTTATCTTAAGATACAAAGCAAGCTTTGGCAAAATTTGGGAAAGAGGATATACTCCGATCAACGAAAGACTTTATCTTGGTGGTATAAGAAGCTTACGTGGTTACGAAAGCAGAACTGTATCTCCAAAGGTAAAATATAATGGCGACTACTACGAATATGGTGGCGAAACTTCGTTTAATAATTCAGCTGAAATAAGCTTCCCTATAATAGATCGTGTCAAAATGCGTGGCGTTGTATTTTATGACTACGGCATGATCGGTGAGAATAGCCTAAATGAGATAAAAAGATCATCAGTTGGCACTGGCATCGAGTGGATAACTCCTATCGGACCACTTCAACTAATCTTTGCAAAAGCTCTTAAACCTAAAGAGGGCGATGATACAAATACATTTGAATTTACTATCGGAAGACGCTTCTAACAAGATACTTTTAAAAGGGGCTAGCTTGCCCCTTAAACCTCCACAAATAAACAAACTTTAAGTCATATAAGAAAAAGCAAGGCAAACATTAGATATAATCCCACAATTTTTAATATAAGTGGGTAAAAATATGAATTTCTCAGATATTTTTTCAAAGATAAGAAAAGCTCAACCTCGTCCAGAAGAAGCACCTACACACTGGGTAAAATGCGATAATTGTCACTCACTGATGTACTACAAAGAAGTTGAAGCTTGTTTTAATGTATGCCCAAAATGCGGCTATCATATGAGATTAAAAGCTACTGATCGTATAAATTTGATCTGCGATGAAGAAACCTTTGTAGAATTTGACGCAAATTTAAAACCGGTAGATCCATTAAATTTTGTTGATAAAAAATCATACAAAAAAAGAATCACAGAAAATAAAGAAAAAACAGGACGCACAAGCTCAGTGATATGTGGCGAAGGCAAATGCGATGGGCAAGAAATCCAGCTAGTTGTTTTTGACTTTGGCTTCATGGGTGGTTCGCTAGCTTCAGTTGAGGGTGAAAAGATAGTAAGAGCGATAAAACGAGCGATAGAAAAACGCCAAGCTTTAGTCATAGTGAGTGCTTCAGGTGGAGCTAGAATGCAAGAGAGCACATTTTCTTTGATGCAAATGTCAAAGACATCAGCCGCTTTAAAACTACTTGATGAAGCAAAGCTGCCTTATATCTCAATACTTACTGATCCGACAATGGGTGGCGTTAGTGCTTCTTTTGCTTGGCTTGGAGATCTAATAATCGCCGAACCTGGCGCATTAATAGGCTTTGCTGGTCAAAGGGTCATCAAACAAACCATTGGTGCTGACCTTCCAGAGGGATTTCAAAGAGCCGAGTTTTTATTAGAACATGGCTTAATCGATGCTATTGTGCCAAGAAGCGAACATAAAAAATATATAAGCGATATGGTTAAATTTCTCACAAACAATAGGACAATACATCAAAAAGATAAACAAGATGAGAGTGGAAGCAACTTTGAACTAAAACTAAAAACCAAAGGCTAAATTTGGAAATTTCAGTTTTTAGCATTCAAAAATCATTACGTGACAACTTTGAAAACGAAATACAAGAATATATAAAAATGAGTGCAAAATTTGCTAAGATAAACGATAAAGTCTTTTTCAATGAAAAAATAGCAAAAGCTCAAAGCACTGGAAAAAGCGAAGCATTAAGAGCTTATGATGAAATTTACGAACCAAATTTAAAAGGTTTTTGCGTAATGCTTGATGAAAATGGCTTGCAACTTGATAGCCAAGAATTTGCACAAATTTTAAACTCAAATTCACAAATTAACTTTTTCATAGGTGGAGCTTACGGCCTTAGCCAAAATTTAAAGAATAAAGCGCAAAAAATCATAAGCTTGAGCAAGATGACGATGGCGCATAAGGTTGCCAAGCTTGTACTTTTTGAGCAAATTTTTAGAGCACTTTGCATAAATGCAAACCACCCATACCACAAATAAAGGAATATAAATGACACAAACTGAGCTAAATTTTTTTAAAAAATTACTTGAAGAAAGAAAATTACAGATCAAAAAAAATATCTATGATTCATCTGTTGAAGTAAATGGCTTAAGAGATAGTGGTGTAAGCGACGAGTTTGATATAGCTTCAGTGAATACAGACCAGCTAATAGAGCATTCCATCTCGACGCAACAAAGAGCGGAGCTATCAGAGATAGATGAAGCACTAGAGAAGATAGCAAATAAAACTTATGGAATTTGTGATATGTGTGAGGAGGAGATCAGCATACCGCGACTAAAAGTAAAACCACATGCAAAATACTGTATAACTTGCCGTGAAATAATCGAAAAAACAGCAAAAAACTAAGGAGAAAACATGAAAACTAGAAAATTTCTCATCTACTGCATAATCTATATAGTAGTTGTTGCAGGGCTTACTTATTCTCTTAATAGTTCTGATTACACATTTGAGCTTTTAGGCCAAACTATAACTTTGCCAATTGCTATTTGGGTCGCTCTTCCAGTAGCTGTTTTAGCACTTCTTGCCCTACTTCATATCGCTTATCATGGATATGCTTTTTATAGATATAAAAAATGGATCAAAAAAGATAGCCAGCTTTATAAAGATTTAGCCAAAGAGACGCTTCTTGGCTTTGAGAGCAATAAAGACTTTAAAACCGACACTTACAAGATCGCCTCACAGCTTACTCGTTCTATCTCACCAGTAGGCGAGCTTAAAGATGTCGGTGTAGATGATGCCGAGATAAACAATATCTTACAAACTATAAAAAGTATAAAAAATAAAGAGATCGTCGATCTAAAGAAATTTAGATTAGCAAAAGATAGCAAGTTAAATATCCTAAATGAGCTAAATAAAATCGAGCAACTACCTACTTACTATCTTGACATATTTAAAAATCAAGATCAAAACGAGAGCCTTAAAAAAGCTGCATTTGATAAACTTATAAAAGTAGCTTCTTTTAGCGAGATCAAAAGATTAAATTTTGAACTAGTGAGTGAAGATATAATGCTTATTATTACCCGCTTTGTAAATGACGAGATCGATCTAAGCAGTGATGAAATTTTTGATCTTTTAAACAACGCAAAAGTGACAAAAGCACAATACGACAAAGCAGCCATAATGCTTAAAAATAAGCTAAAACCAGATGCATATATCGGCATCTTTGAGAAGCTAAAAAGCATCCATGCTGACGCTGATGAGGCTTACGTATATGCGCTATTTGAGCTTCAGATGCTTGATAAAGTAAGAGAGGCTATCGAAGGTAGCGACCCAGATGAGTTTAAAGAGATAAAGGTCTTGCTGTTTTTACGAGATAACGGCAAAATGGTGCCTAGCTCGCTATTTTTTAAATGATAGACTTTAGCAAAAAGCCACTTTTCTTAGCGCCTCTTGCTGGCTTTTCTGACTTACCATTAAGAAGCGTAGTTAAGAAATTTGGCTGCGATATCACTGTTAGCGAAATGATCAGCGCAAACGCTCTAGTATATGAGAGCAGTGATAAAACGCTTGAAATGATTAAAAAATCCCCAAACGAAGAGCCTTACATCGTTCAAATAGCTGGTAATGACACAGAAAATATAAAAAAAGCTGTGCAAATCATCAATAAATTTGATGGAGTTTATGGGCTCGATCTAAACTGCGGCTGCCCCGTACCAAAGGTCGTTAGACAAGGGGCGGGTTCTGCTTTACTAAACGATCTTGATAAGCTTCAAAGCATAATCTCAGCCATAAAAAGTGTCTCAAACAAAGAGAGCCTGAGTGTTAAATTTAGACTTGGCTTTAATGATAAAAATGAGATCAAAATCGCAAAAGCCTGCGAAGAAGCTGGCGCAAACTACATCGCAGTGCATGGACGCACCAGAGCTGGCGGATACAGTGCAAAGGTTGATTACGAAGCGATCGCTAGAGTAAAGGCTAGTGTAAAAATTCCAGTCGTCGCAAATGGCGATATAAATGCACAAAATGCAGATGAAATTTTAAATCTTACAAAGTGTGACGCTCTAATGATCGGCAGAGCAAGCATCGGCAATCCTTGGATATTTCACGAGATTAAGACTAAAACTAGCGTAGATAAAGTACTAAAACGAAGGATCATCCTAGCGCACTTTGATGCGATGATCGAGCACTACGGAGAGCATGGACTTTGCATATTTAGAAAGCACCTGCATCAATACAGCAAGGGCATCGACGGCGCAACAACCTTTAGAAATGATATAAATTTTATTAAAGACGTGACAGCGATGAGAGAGCGTATAAGGGAGTTTTTTGCCTAGATGCAAGGCTACATCCTGCGCGTGCAAAAGGTCAGAGACGAGGACCTTTTAGTCTTTGTGCTAACGCCAAATTTGCTCGTAAAGTCGTATAGATTTTTTGGCGCACGGCACTCAAACATCATGACTGGCTACAAGATCGACTTTGAGCTAGAGCAAGAGGCAAAATTTCTACCAAAGCTTAGAAGCATACTTCATCTTGGCTTTAAATGGCTGCTAGAGCGCGATAAGCTCATTATTTGGCAGCAGTTCATGCGCCTACTTTATGATCATCTAAAAGAGGTCGAGCAGCTCGATGAAATTTATTTTAACGAGCTTGATCGCTGTGCCAAACAGATGCAGCTACAAAATCCAAAGCGCCTTATCATCGAAAGCTACGTTAAAATTTTAGAGTATGAAGGTAGGCTTCACAGCGAGCTTGAGTGCTTTATCTGTGATGAGGAGATAGAGAGCGAGCTTTGCCTAACTCGTGGCTTTTTGCCCTCTCACAAGCACTGCCTAGATAGGAGCGAATTTGACGCTGGTAAGATCAAAAATTTATTTGATACAAAAAGCACGATCGAGCTAAATGACGATGAGATAAACCGCCTTTATAAAATTTTACTTGACGGACTTTAAGCTATACTTGCTATCTTAAATATCTATCATCTTATTCTTTAAAGTATATGACTATTTTTTAACTTCAAATTTCCAAATTATAAAATTATAACCAAAGAGTAAAAAATTTTTAAAAAGAAGATTAAAAATTGCTGTTTTTTATTTATTTTGATAAAAGCCAATTAAAATAGAAATATTTATAGCTTGCTTCTTAGGATTAGTCCCAAAAAGCAAGTAAAATTTTACTCTTCACTACTACTATTGAGAGCAAAAAAAGTATCAGTATGGATATTTTCAAATGCTGCTTTTAGCGAAGTAAAAAGTTTTGGATTTTCTTTTTCTAAAGTCGCTAAAAGCTGTTTGGTTTCATATCTAGCATGCGGCATCTTCACGTCAAATCTCATTGCAGGGCATGCTTCATCACCAATGACTCTTAATTCATTTTTGATAGCATTTTCGCGAAGCTGTCTCTCGCGAACGAAGATAAATGGCCTAATAACCGTGATTCCATTTTTTGCAGTATATTTTGGAGCAAGCGTCCTTAGTGCACCATTATAGGTAAAATTCATAAAAAAGCTCTCCGCCGCATCATCTAAATGATGAGCAATCGCGAGTTTATTAAAACCATGCTTTAAGGCGTAAGTATAAAGATAACCTCTTCTCATACGAGAAAAGAAACTACAAAAACTAGAATTCTTACGGATTTTCTCTTTTGAAATTTCAAAAATTGAGCTATCTATTACTTCGTGCTCTATTCCGTGCTCATTGCAATGCTTTGTAAGATAAGCGTAGTCCTCACCCATGCCGTAGCTTAGTGTTACTGCTTTAAACTCAAATTTTTCAGGTGTAACGTTTTGGATATGCTTTAGTACGTGAGCTAGTGCGAGGCTATCTTTACCACCGCTAAGACCAAGCAAGATATTATCTCCGCCCTCTATCATCTTGTATCTGGCATTTGTCTGACCAACTTGCCTAAGAAGCCTTTTACTAAGCTCTATCATAAGCTTTCTACCATTTCAAGTATAAATTTTGCACTAACATTTGCTGAATCTTGCAAAAATTTATCAAAGTCAAACTCTGCTGCATCACCAGCTCCATCGCTGATAGCTCTTAGTATAAAAAATGGCACACCAAGTGTTTCGCAAACTAGTGCAACGCTAGCACCTTCCATCTCGGTAGCGCTCGCATTAAATATCTTTTTAATCCAAGCTTTCTTTTCATTATCGCAGATAAACTGATCTCCAGTCGCAATAATACCAGCGCTTAAGCTCATATCTTTTTTACCAGCTATCTTTTTTGCCAGTTCATTTAGTCCTTCATCGCTTTTAACAAATATACTTGTGCCTGGTACATAGCCATAAGGATGGCCAAAGGCCGTGATATCAAGATCATGTTGCACTAAGCTAGTAGCATAAAGCATATCGCCTATTTTTAAACTCTCATCAAGTGAGCCAGCTACGCCAGTAAAGAGCAACTTTGAGGCCTTAAATTTTTCTATCATTAAAGTTGCCGTTATGGCTGCATTTACCTTGCCTATCTTTGAATAGGCAATGACTAGCTCTTTTCCTTTATAGTTTGCTAAGTAAAATTTATTATTTGCATATTGAACAGTTTTATATTCACCAACCATTTCAAGGATCGGTGTTATCTCCTCTTGCATGGCTCCTAGTATCGCTATCATCTCTCCTCCAAAATTTTCACAACTTCTTCAAGGCTTGCCATATCGGTAATACTATAAGTTGACTTTTCGGTAATTTTTTTATTGATACCCTTTAATGTCACAGCACCAAGCTCGATAAAACAATCAACATCATTTTCATAGTTTTTAATGCTTTGTTTATAGCAAACTGGTTTTATTAGCTGCTCTTTTAGCAGGACTAGTGCTTCACTTTTATCGGTATAAATTTTAGCATTTACATTTGAGACAACTGGAGAAAAATTGGTAGCTAAAGTACTCTCAAGCTCGCTTGCCAACCTAACACTAGCTGGCTCAAGTATCGGACAATGGCTTGCTACTGACATATTTAAAAGCATTGCTCTTTTTGCACCAGCTTCTTTAAATTTTGCTTCATAGCTAGCAAGATCAGCTCTTACACCAGCGACAACGATTTGTCCATCGCAGTTGTAGTTTGCAGCATAAATTTGTAAGCCTTCTTCTCTTGCTTTTTTACAAATTTCTTCAACCACTTCATCACTAAGTCCAAGAACTACCATCATGCCGGCATCTTTGCCAACGCAGGCTTCTTGCATAAATTTACCACGCAAATTTACAAGCCTAATCGCATCAATAAAATTAAATGCTCCACTAACTGCAAGAGCAGTAAATTCTCCAAGTGAGTGCCCAAGGCTAAATTCTGGTTTTTCTTTAATAAAATTTGAAAAAGCCAAATAAGTCATTAGTGAGTTTAAAACGATAGCTGGCTGAGTAAATTCTGTTTTATCCAACTTATGGTTTTGTATAAATAAAAGCTCTTTGTAATCAATGCCAGTATCATTACAAGCATCATTTAAAAGTAATTTAGCAGTAGAAAAATTTTCGTAAAAGTCTTTTCCCATACCAATACTTTGCGAGCCTTGGCCCGCAAAAACAAAAGCAAATTTTTTCATTTTAGCTTCTTAGTGATGGTGATGTCCGTGTCCACCGCAACCGCAACCGCCATCCTCATGTCCGTGTCCATGACCTCCGCAGCACTCATGTTCATGCTCATGATCGTGACCACCGCAACCGCAAGTATGAGCCCCAGCTACCATGCCTGTTGCTTTTTCATCTTCTGTCGCATCTCTAACTTCTAAAACTTCAACATTAAATAACAAATCTTTACCAGCATATGGGTGATTAAAATCAACTGTTACTTCGTTATCTTTGATCTCTTTAACAATAACACGAACGCTTGAGCCATCCTCATTTTGACCAAAAAGTTCCATTCCTTCATGTAAATCTATACCAGCAAACTGCTCTTTTGGTAACGACTGAATGGCCTCATTATTATATTCACCACAACCCTCTGCTGCCTTTACGCTTATAGTTGCTCTTTCGCCTGATTTTAGTTTACTTACTTCTTCTTCAAGCTTTTCTATAATATGGCCATGCCCTGTTATAAATGAAATTTGGCCACCTTCTTGCATGTTTGACTCTAAAATTTCACCAGTGTTAGCATCTTTTAGTTCGTAAAACATAGTTATAACTTGATCTTTACTCACAATAATCTCCTTAGATTTGGTTTCTCGATTAATGTGGGATTATATCTAAAAAAGATTAAAATTTAGTTTCTATTGGGAGAGGCTTTGGCTTCTTTGCTATCTGGATAACCGACTTTTAAAGCCTTATAAAATCTATTTGCACTTTGCGTGTCACCTATCTTATCAAAGCTTATAGCTGTGTGATATAGAAGTTTTGGTGTATAGTCAGCCTTATCTTCGTTCTGTATGCTTTTTTTGTAGTATTGTATAGCTGTACTGTATGATTTTTGACTGTAAGCAACTTCACCTAAATAATAATTTGTTGCACCAGTTTTATAGCCTTTTTTATTTAAATATTCAAAATATTCAGCTGCTTCTGTGCTATTGCCAGAATTTAGAAGTTTAATGCCATCAGCCAAAATATCTTTATCGCTTTTTCCACTAAAATTTGAAGTTGGCTTACTTTGTTGTTTTGGATTTGCATTTTGCTTTGGTTGGGCAGCATTTTTATCCATTATTGCACCTAATTTATTTAAGGCAGCAGTAATATTTTTGTAGTTTTTGTCTTGTATATCTCTAGTTTCATCAACATAAGCCTTCAATGATGTCAAACTTACACCAGAATCACTTATGCCACCATTTACCTTCGTCTCTATATCATTTATTCTTTGCTCAAGCTTATTCATTCTAGCACTCATGCTCTCAAACAAGCTTTGCAAACCTTGAAGTTGTTCTAAAACACTATTCATATTCTCTTCAATATTTTGAACACTTCGCTTATTATTTAGGGTAACTTTTTCATTGTCGGTTAGACCATATGGATTCGCACTATCCATATTGCCTGCATCAAAAGCTGAAATCTCTTGGCCGGAGGTAATAGAGATAGTGGCTCCAATCAGAGCCACTACAATTATTTTTTTATTCATTATTATTTAATTATAAATTACGGAAGTACTTTGAAATCTGCACGTCTATTTTGAGCATCGCAAGCTTTTGTTTTGTCTGTACAAACTGGATTGCTTTCTCCAAAACTAACTACAGCGATTCTATCAGCACTAACGCCATTTCTTACAAGAGCATCTTTAGCACTTTTAGCACGTTTTAAACCAAGAGCATAGTTATACTCATCTGTACCCCACTCATCGCAGTTACCTTCTACTTTTATAGAAAGAGCTTGAGCGTCAGCTTGGTTGAATACTGATGCATTTGAGCTAACAACACCTTGTTGATCAGCTTTGATATTAAATTTATCAAAGTCAAAGTATACACTTTTAACTTGACTCTCGATATTAGCAATAAGAGCTGCTAATCTATCAGCATCGCTCATGCTACCTGAATTGTCTGCAGATTGATTTGAATTTGAATTCATATCAACTTCAGGGTTTTTTGAGCTACAACCGCTCAACAATAAAGTTGCAACTGCAACACTTGCTAGAACTACTTTTTTCATTCCTTATCCTTTTTTAGAAATTTGGTCGAATTATATCATAAAAATTTTAAATTTTATCAGAATCTTACCAATCTATAGATTGAATTTTTCCTACTTTTAAAGGAAACTGAAAACTTCTGTTTTCATTTAACCTAACAACTCCTAGTGAACTTTGACCGCCAAGCTCTTTTATAAAGACAACACTTTGCCCATCGCTTGAGAATCTTGGATAGTTATTTTTACCATTTGCTGTAAGCTGACGTATAAAATCAGTCTGAGTTGAAATTAGATATATATTAAAGCTACCACTTGCTTCTCTACTTGAATAAACAACATAATTTTCAAATGTGCTTACAGAGTTGTTATTCTTACCATGAAATACCATTTGTTCAACGCTTCCGCCAGAAATCGCAGGAGTTGCAAAAACGTTAGGATAACCAAGCCTATCTGATACAAAAACTATTTTGCTATCATTATCTACAAAATTTCCATTTACATCTATGCCTGGATAATTAGTAATCTGCGTCAAATTTTTACTATTTGTATTATAGATAAAGATATCTGGTTGATCTTTTGGTGCCATAGTTAATAAAATTTTACTTCCATCTTTACTAACATCTGAGGCTATAAGCATGCCAATGCTATCGATTATCTTTGTTTTTGTACCAGAGTTTAGATCATATCTAAATAAAGTTGGTTTATTATTTATATAAGATGTATAGTAAAATTTACTTTGATCAGCTCCAGCCCATTTAGGAAAAATATTTAGCCCGCCACTTACTATAGTCTTTTGATATGTAAGTGTATAATCAGCAACTATGATAGAGCTTTGGCGAGCTGAAGTATATTTTGAAAGAATAATAAATTTTTCCATCCAGCCAACTGGTGGTAAATTTAGTTCATTAGTAAGCTCAACTATACTTTTATGAGCCAAAAACGGATACTTTGCGCCGTCTGGCATAGTGTAAACCTTCTCATATCTTGTAGTTGCTGTTTTAGCGTTTATCAGTTTTACTCTTAAAGTAAGAGGTGAGCCCATAGAGCCTTCAAGAGCATATCTAAAGATAAGTTCGACGCCTTTATCACTCATTGTATTAGTAGTCGCATCTCCTTCATAGGTAGAAGGCACATGATCTTCGATTACTTCAAAATCGGAACTAACCTTTAGATCTCCTAGCATGATTTTAAAGAATTTATCTTTAAAACCCATATCGCTAACAGCAGTTGTTGCATCTTGCAAAGCTATCTTTGGCAAGGCAATACCTTGATTTACAACAGATATGGTTGCATCAGCAGCATAAAGCCCTAGAGCAACACATAAAAAAAGAAAAATTTTCTTCATCTCTACTCCATAATTTTATAAATTTTAGTTTATTTTATCTTCTAAATTTAAATTAAAAGTAGTGCTTTTGTCTGGATTGAATGGAAATTTCTCCGTTGTAAGTTTTTCTAAGCACTCTCTTACTTTTGCGTTAAATTCTTCATTATATGATAGTTCTAAAATTTCATAGCTAAAATTTCCACTCTGATCTATCATAACTTTAACTTTAGCTAAATTTGCAGAATCAGCCTTATAGCTTTGCCATCTTCTTTGAATTTGTTTTGTTATCGCACCCATTAGTGGATCGTAAGTACCGGTGGATTGTGATTTTGGAGCAGTTGGATTTTGATCTATCTTTAAACTCTTTATTATATCACTAGCTTCTTTTGCGGCTTTTGAACTAGAAGCTTCGCTTTTTTTACGGCTTTGCACTTTATTTTCGGCCTTTTTTATACCATCATCTTTTTTAAGTTTCGTAGGATCTATGTCACTAAAAAGGTCTTTTATATTTGGGTCTTTTGGTTTTGGCTTTTCAACTGGCTTTGGCGTAGGCTTAGGCTCAGGTTTTGGTTCTGGCTTAACATCTTCTTTGAGTTCTTCACTTGGTTTTAAAATTTCTGGTTTTGGTTCTGGTTTTTTAGGCTCAGGTTTTGGTTCCTCTTTTGGAGGAGTTGGTAAGCTTGGCGTAGGCAATGGTTCATCTGGTACAACAGGCTTATTTGTAGTCTCTTGCTTATCTTCTTCAGATTCCTTTTTAGGTTCAGGCTTTGTCTCTTTAACTACTTCATCTGCTTGTTTTGGAGCTTTAATGGTTTGATCAACTTCTCTATCAACCATAACCACATCCATAATAGCATCTTTATCATCAGTATATTTTTTAGGAGGTTCTGCAAAAAAAGTAAGCTTTATAAACAAAATAAGTATAATAATAACGTAAATACAAGACGCTACAAGAAACGAACTAAGCGTTGGAAATTTAACTTTATTTGACATTTTAACCGTTTGTCTCTAAAGCTACTTTATTAAAACCAGCACCTTTCAAAGTCTTTAATACAAACATAACATCATCGTATTTTAAATTTTTGTCAGCTTTTATATAGATAGGCGAGGTTTTATCGTATTTTGTACTCATTAATGCAATATTATCAGGAAACTCAGCAAGGCTCATAGTACTCTGATCAATTCTAACTTGTCCTTGCGAATTTATAGATACTATAAGGTCTTTTTGCTTAGATGTTGAAGTTTTCGCCTTTGAACCATCTGGAAGAGTAATATCCTCTTGATATGTTATAGTTGGCATAGTAACCATTAAAATGGCTAGTAAAACAAGCATAATATCAACAAGAGGAGTTATATTTAGCTCTGGTGTCTCATCGGTAAATTTAACGGCCATTTATAGTATCTCATCATCTTTTTTAAGTGCTATCATAACATCAGCCTGACGCTCAATAACACTCATTAATTCATAAGCTTTTCTTTTTATGAGTAAGTTAAATGTATATGCTGGGATCGCAACAAAAATTCCGCAACCAGTTGCAACAAGTGCTTCTGAAATAGCTGGGGCGATAATACCAAGCGATGAACCTCCACCATTTCCAAGCTGTGAAAATGTCTCTAAAATAGAAACAACGGTTCCAAAAAGACCGATAAAAGGCGAAGTAGATGCTATTACACTTAGCCACGTTAGTCCACTTGTAGCATTTTTCTCGGCTATACTTATACATACGTTTAGTTTTTCTCTTGAGATTCTTCCATTTGCACATTTTCTCAAAGACGAATCATTTGGAATATTTTTAGCACCCATAAGCAGTGCTTCAAGTGCATTTTGCTCACGTTTTTGCCAAGCTCCAATACCAGCCATTCTTGAAAAAAGAATTGTGAAACTAACTATAAAATATATTGACAGCCAAGTTAAAACAATAATTGTAATAAAACTACTTCTTTGAATGTAATTTAAAAATAAATCTATACCGCCCACTTATCTAGTTCTCACTACATTTTCCATTTTAGATATAGTTGCTGCAAAAGCATTTGTATCACTGCTCATGCTCTCTATCAAATTTCTAGCAGCTTCCAATGAATTTGCAAGCTCACTTTCACTATCACCAGAGACGTAAACCGCACCGTCAGCAAGTATTACTACCTTACCTTCGTCAATCTTTGCATAGCCCCAGTTAATCGCAACAACATCATGTTTTTTATTTTTATGTTCTATATCTATAATACCTGCTTTTAAAAGAGATATTAATGAGGCATGGTTTGGTAAAACACCAAACTCACCCTCGCTACCTGGAAGCACTACACTACTCACGTCATCATTAAATATCTGACCTTGAGGAGTTACGATCTCTAAATGTAATTTATCCATTACGCTTCCTTTTTAAATTTAAGCCTTAAGTTTCTCAGCTTTAGCTAAAGCTTCATCTATATTTCCAACCATATAAAATGCTGCTTCTGGTAAATGATCATATTTACCCTCCAAAATTCCCTTGAAGCCAGCGATATTTTCGTCAAGACTTACATATTTGCCAGGGCTACCTGTAAATACTTCAGCAACGAAGAATGGCTGAGATAAAAATCTCTCTATTTTTCTTGCTCTATCAACTGTTAGCTTATCTTCTTCACTAAGCTCGTCCATACCAAGGATAGCGATGATATCTTGAAGGTCTTTATACTTTTGAAGTACAGCTTGAACACCACGAGCTACTTTATAGTGATCTGCTCCTAAAATTTGAGGATCAAGCATTCTTGAAGTAGAATCAAGTGGGTCAACAGCTGGATAGATACCTTTTTCTGCGATCGATCTATTAAGAACCGTTGTAGCATCAAGGTGAGCAAAAACAGTTGCAGGAGCTGGATCCGTAAGGTCATCAGCTGGAACGTAAACAGCTTGAACGGATGTAATTGAACCTTTTTTAGTTGATGTAATTCTCTCTTGGAATTTACCCATCTCACTTGCAAGAGTTGGCTGATAACCAACAGCTGATGGGATACGTCCAAGTAGAGCTGACATTTCTGCACCTGATTGAGAGAAACGGAAGATGTTATCGATAAACATCAAAACGTCAAGTCCCATCTCATCACGGAAGTACTCAGCCATTGTAAGACCAGTTAGTGCGATACGGTTTCTTGCTCCTGGTGGCTCATTCATTTGACCATAGCACAAGGCAACTTTATCCAAAACATTACTTTCTTTCATTTCATGATAAAGGTCGTTTCCTTCACGAGTTCTCTCACCAACGCCTGCAAATACAGAGTAACCGCTGTGTTTAAACGCAACGTTGTGGATAAGCTCCATAATAATAACCGTTTTACCAACTCCAGCACCACCAAATAGGCCTACTTTACCACCCTTTGCGTAAGGAGCTAGAAGGTCAACTACCTTGATACCAGTTTCAAAAATTTCACTTTTCGTACTTTGCTCTTCAAATGGAGGAGGATCGCGGTGGATAGACCAATGCTTATCAAAATTTATACCCTCGCCCTCGTCGATCAAATCACCAACTACGTTAAAAATTCTACCTAGAACTTTTTCACCAACTGGCACACTAATAGGTGCACCAAGTGCTTTAGCCTCTAAGCCACGAGTCAAGCCCTCACTCATATCCATAGCGATCGTTCTGACTCTATTATCGCCTAGGTGAGCAGCAACTTCTAATATTAGTTTATGTTTCTTGCCCTCAACCTCAAAGAAAACTTCGATAGCTTCATTGATCTTTGGCAAGTAGTCATTAAAGTCAACATCGACCACAGGGCCCATAACTTGACTAATAACACCCTTCATTCATACTCCTTTTATTTCATTGATTCAACACCACTGATGATCTCAATAAGCTCAGTGGTAATAGACTCTTGTCTTGCTTTATTGTAAGCAAGATTTAACTGTTTGACGCGTTGTTTTGCATTGTTTGTTGCATTATCCATAGCTTGCATTCTAGCACTGTGCTCAGCCGCCAAAGAGTCAACCAAAGCATAATACATACTATACTCAAAATATTTATTGAGCAATTCATCCATAATCTTAGTATAGTTGTCTTCTGGCTCAAATTCCATCAAAGAATTTGTCTCAACCGCAACTATCTTAGACGGCTCAATAGGCACAATATCATTTACTCTAATCTCTTGAGAAATCATATTTTTATAGCCATTGTGTATTAGCACGACTTTATCAGTTATACCGTTTGTAAAATCATCAATAGCGTCTTTTATGATCTTTTGAGCTTTTTCATATGTAGGAGAAGAGCTAGCTCCGACATAAGTCTCGAGTAGTTCAACGCCTTGGAAATTGAAAAATTCTATGCCTTTTTTACCAACAGCTCTTAGTCTAACTTTGATCTTTTTGGCTTTTAGCTCATCAATCATGCGCCTAACTGTCTTTATGGTCTGGACATTAAAGCCACCGCAAAGCCCTTTATCAGCGGTAACAAATATAATATCAACCTTTTCTACACTCTTTGTTGTGTTAAAAAATTTACTCTCAGTCATAACTGAAGCATATTGATTGATCTTATAAGCTATCTCTGATAAAACCTCATTGATCTTAAGTGCGTAAACTCTAGAGTATCGAGCAGCCTCTTCGGCTTTGCGAAGCTTTGCTGTTGAGACAAGCTTCATCGCACGGGTCGTCTTTTGAGTGTTCTGGACGCTCTTGATCTTTCGTTTTATATCTTTTAAATTTGACATATCTTAGCCCTAGTTAGCGGCAAAAGTCGCTTTAAAATCTTTCAACGCTTTATGTAAAATTTCTTCTACTTCTTTATCAAGAACTTTTTTAGTTCTGATCTGTTCAAAAATTTCAGGGTATTTTGCCTCTATATATGGATATAGCTCAGCTTCAAATTTTGTTACATTTGCAGTTGCAACGTCATCTAAATATCCCTTAGCACCAGCAAATATGATAACTACTTGATTCTCAACTGGAAGCGGAGAATATGGAGGTTGTTTTAGTACTTCAACCATCTTCTGACCACGCTCTAGTTGTTTTCTGGAGCTCTCATCAAGGTCGCTTGCAAATTGAGCAAACGCTTGTAGTTCGCGGTACTGAGCAAGGTCTAGTCTTAGTGTGCCAGAAACTTGTTTGATAGCTTTGATCTGAGCTGCACCACCAACACGAGAAACAGAAAGACCAACGTTGATCGCTGGGCGGATACCTGAGTTAAATAGATCACTCTCAAGGAAAATTTGACCATCTGTAATAGAAATAACGTTTGTTGGAATATAAGCTGAAACGTCACCCGCTTGAGTCTCGATAATAGGCAGAGCCGTTAAAGATCCAGCACCTAGTGCGTCATTTAGCTTACTTGCTCTTTCTAGAAGTCTTGAGTGAAGATAGAAAACGTCGCCTGGGTAAGCTTCACGGCCTGGTGGTCTTCTTAAGATCAAAGACATCTCGCGGTAAGCAACCGCATGTTTTGACAAGTCATCATAGATGATTAATGCGTGGCGAGAGTTATCTCTAAAATATTCACCCATTGTTACACCAGCATAAGGAGCAAGGTATTGAAGAGCAGCTGCATCACTAGCGCCAGCATTTACAACTATCGTATAGTCCATAGCGCCGTACTCTTCAAGTTTTTTAACGACTTGAGCAACGGTTGATTGTTTTTGACCGATAGCTACATAGATACAAATAACATCTTGACCCTTTTGGTTGATGATAGTATCGATAGCAACTGTTGTTTTTCCAGTTTGGCGGTCGCCGATGATTAGTTCTCTTTGTCCTCTACCGATTGGCACAAGTGCATCGATCGCTTTAATACCTGTTTGAAGTGGCTCATGAACACTCTTTCTAGCCATGATACCTTTTGCTTTTTCTTCAACAAAGCGAGATTCGGTAGCTTCAACCGGGCCTTTTGCGTCAATTGGCTCACCTAGTGAATTTACAACACGGCCAATCAATGCATCGCCAACTGGAACGCGTAAAAGTTTTTTAAGTCTTTTTACAGAACTTCCTTCTGTGATACCACTAGTTTTTCCAAGGATAACTATACCAACACTGCTCTCTTCAAGGTTAAGAGCCATGCCCTTTTCACCGCTTTCAAACTCAACCATTTCGCCAGCCATAACGTTTTTCAAACCATAAACGTTAGCAACGCCATCAGCGACTGAGATGACTTTACCGGTCTCTTCTACATCAACACTTAAATCAAAATTTTCGATACGCTCTTTGATTATCGTGCTAATTTCGTCAGCTTTAATTTTTGCACTCACGCTTTCACTCCTTTTTAAATTGCTTTTAATATATATTCACTCATTTGACTTTTTAGTCTATCGATAGAGAAATTTACCTCGACACCTAAATCATCTAACTCAACTTTTACGCCGTTGTAATCGCTCTTTGAGCCATCAAGCTTGATCTTAGAGTTAAATTTCTTAGAGAAATTCTCTTCCAAAGCTTTCAGCTGCTCAGCGCTTAGGTCAAAATTTCCAATAACCTCGCCACGATATGTATTTTCAAGCAAAGATTGCTCTATCTTCATCTCGTTTAAGATCGCTGGGATAAGCTCTAGTCTTTTATTTGCACCAAGAAGCTTTATAAAATTTGCAAATTTGGCGTCTGAATTTTTTACTAAAGAAAGTATAAATTCAACCTTTTTTGCAGCTTTTAAAGTTGGCAAGCTTATGATACTTTTAAATTTTTCGCTTCCAAAAGCGGCAGCTAGCTCAACTAAATTTTCGATAAAGGCATTTAGCTCACCTGGCTTTGCATCGCTCAGGATCGCTTTAACATATTTTTTGGCTACTACTTCATTCATTAGCTAACCTTTTTAAGTATGATATTTACAAGCTCTTTTTGATCGACTTTTAGGCTATCGCTTGAGAAAATGTCGCTCAAAATTTCATTTACAACGCCTTTTGTCATCTTGCGCTCTTCAAATTCTTTTTGCTCTTTATAACCCTTTTCAATATTTGCGATATCATTTTGAGCCTCTTTTTTAACCTTAGCAGCTAAATTTAAAGCCTCTTTTTTAGCAGTTTCGATTAAAGAGTTTGCATTTTGCTTAGCCTCTTCTACACGTTTTAGAGCGTCATCTTTTTTGGCCTTAGAATCACGGAGTTTTTCTTGGATACTTTCAAGCTTGTTTGAGATCCTGTCAATTCTGCTTTGATAAAGAGCTTTTAGTGGCTTAGCTGCAAAATATACCAAAATAGCAAAGAAAAGTAAGAAGTTTAGCGTTCTCTCTACTATATCGTAATTTGTTCCGCCATGCCCACTAGCATAAGCTAGAAATGGAAGTGCTAGAAAAAATAAAATTTTTATCTTCATGAAATTCCTTTAAATTTTAGAGAGCTTGGCATTTAAAGCCGCTCTAAGTTCAGGTAGTTTAGCTGATAGATCTGCCTTTAAGTTATCTTTCTGAGAGCTTAGAGCATTTAAAAATTCATTATAATTGGCCTCTAAACTACTCTTTACGGCATTTACTTCTTTTAAAGACTCTTCTTTTGCCAAATTTAAGGCTTCTTGCCTTATTTTATTGGCCTCAGTCCTTGCGTTTAATATAATCTCTTCAATCTCTTTTTCATGAACACTTAGATCACTTGCATTTTTACTAGTACTCTCTTCATCATTTTTTATAGAGGCATTTCTGTCATCTATGAATTTGAGCATTGGCTTATAAAGCAAGGAATTCAAAATAACGATCAATACCAAGAAAACGATAGCCGTTAAAAGCATCAATGGCACATCTATTTCTAACATCCACTCTCCTTATTTTATCATTAAGTTTTATTTAATATTCAAATTAAAGTCTGATTTTACAATAAATTACTAAAAATAAAAATAAATTTGTAATTCTATTTTAGCCTAGCAATAAATTCTTCTACCTGTGAAATATTATTAAATTCTAAAACTAAATTGCTAGATTTTACTTTTGCTTTTATCTTTAAATTTTTAAAAATTTCTTGTAAATTTGATAGTTTTTTACTCATTTCCTCAGAAATTTTTGGCTTTTTGTCTTTTATCTCTTCCTTATTTTTTATCTTTTTTACTAAAATCTCTGTATCTCTAACGCTTAGTTTTTGTCCGATGATCGTATCAACAACCATCCTTTCTTCTTCGCTGTTAAGTCCTACGATGACTTTGGCGTGGCCTTGTGTAAGCTTGTCTTCTTGTAGAAGTTTTTGTGTATAGTCGCTAAGAAGCAAAAGCCTCATCGTATTTGTTATCTGAGTTCTGCTCTTATGGATGATGTTTGCTAGGCCATCTTGTGTGATCTTGTACTCATTTATGAGCTCTTTGTATGACTTTGCGAGTTCGATTGGATTTAAATTTTCACGCTGAATATTTTCAATAAGCGCAAGTTCTCTTAAATTTTGAGACTTGATATCAGCAACAATCGCCTTTATCTTACTTGCTCCAAGCATCTTTGTGGCGCGGTATCTTCGCTCACCGGCTATTAGCATATAGCCATCATCTTTTTTAATGACGATTATTGGCTGGATCAGTCCATGCCTTTTGATGCTAGCACTTAGCTCTTTTAAGGCCTCTTCGTCAAAATGTATTCTTGGCTGATATGGGTTTGGTAAAATTTCATCTATATTTATCTCTTCGACTATTTCAGAGTCGTTTAAATTTGCGATCTCTTTGCTGTAGGCTTGCTCTACATCTTCAAGTATCGCGCTAAGTCCACGCCCTAATCCACCTTTTTTAGCCATTTTTTTCCTTATTTTTTAGTTTAAAATACAATATGCCAAATTTTGATATGCGATAGAGCCTGGTGATTTTATATCATAAAGTATCACTGGCTTACCAAAACTTGGGCTTTCAGCAAGTTTAACATTTCTTGGAACTACCACAAATTCCTCTTTGCCGTCTTTGCTCTTAAATAGCTTATTTTCAAAATGCTGCTTTAAATTAGCAATGGTCTCTTTGGAGAGATTGTTTTGCGAGCTAAACATGGTCGGTAAAAAGCCCTTTATATTTAACTTTGGATTTATCGTTTTTTTGATGATCTTTACAGTGTTTAGGATCTGTGCTAAGCCCTCAAGCGCGTAAAATTCGCACTGAATAGGAATGATCACACTATCGCTTGCACTAAGAGCATTTATCGTTATGCTGCCAAGTGCCGGAGGACTATCGATGATGATAAAATCATAATCGTTTATAACTTCTGAAATTTTGTTTTTAAGGATTAGTTTATAGTCCTTGCTCTGGTCGTTAAATTCTTGCTCGATGCCAACAAGTCCGATGTTTGATGGAGCTAGAAAAAGAGTTGGGATCTCAGTTTTTAGCACTATTTGCGAGAGCTTTTTCCTATCTGTTAAGACGTGATAGATATTAAACTCATAGTCACTTCTACTAAAGCCAAGTCCGGTTGTCGCATTTGCCTGCGGATCGATGTCTATTAATAATACTTTTTTCTCAGCAACTGCCAGTGACGCGGCTAAATTTACGGCTGTTGTGGTCTTGCCAACGCCGCCTTTTTGATTAGCTATTGTTATTATCTCGCTCATCTTAACGAATATACCTTTTCCCCGTTTAATAATATCGCTCCATCCTCGCAAATTTCAGCATCCTGAAGCGAAACAGCTCTATTTGCAATATGCGTAATAAAACTTTTTGACTTGCAAAAGTCTATCCTAAATTTGCTAAAAATTGGCTTCCATAAAATCTTTTTATCAAGCATGCTAACAAAGCCCCAAACTAGCTCATCTACGCTAGTTTTTATGTCTAAAATGCCCGCATTTTCGGGCGCGCTAGCTAAATTTATCCCCATACCACAAATGTAAATTTCATCCACTTTATTTGTCAAAGTGCCGCCTATTTTGCGCTCGTCCACATAAAAGTCATTTGGCCATTTTAGCCAACACTTTGAGCCAAGTTCGCTCAAGACTTCACGCATCAACATAGAAAAATATATCGAGATCGAGGGCGGAGGTATATCGCTTGGCAGCTCATCTTCGCTTATGCAAAATGACATAAATAAATTTCCGCCAAGTCCCTCCCAGCTGTTGCCGCGGCTGCCGATGCCTTTGGTTTGATTATACGTCACAACCATATACGGAGCTTTTATCTCGCCGTTTTTTAGGGCTTCTATCAAAAATTCCTGTGTCGAGGGTAGACTTTGAAAAAACTCTACTTTCAAATCACACCTTAAATTTATAGAAGTGATTTACCGGATTTTGTCCGCCACCGATGATAACCGCGTTTTTGATAGCATTAAAGATATAATCATGCGCATTTTTTACGCTCTCTTTTAGGCTTTGGCCATTTGCTAAATTTGAAGCTATAGCGCTTGATAGCGAGCAGCCTGAGCCATGTGTTGCAGTCGTTTTTATGCGCTCATCACTAAAAATTTCATATTCACTGCCATCATAAAATATATCAAGCGACTTGCCATTAAGTTCGCCACATTTTAGATAGACGCTTTTTGTACCAAATTTCAAAAGATCCTTACAAGCCTCTTTTAGCTCACTCTCGCCCTTTAGCTCATGCTTTAAAATTTCATGCGCTTCAAAGATATTTGGCGTGATCACGCTCGCAAGTGGAAATAGCTCCTCCACGATCGCATCTTTTGCAGCTCCCTCTAGCCAGATGTCGCCATTTTTACAGCTCATTACAGGATCAAGCACGACTGGCGGTAAATTTTTGATCTCTCTTAGCGTTTTTGCGACGCTTTTGATTATCTCAACGCTTGGGACAACGCCTATTTTTATCACATCAACTCTTATATCATCAAATATCGCTCTTATCTGATCCTCGATGAGCTTAGTATCAACTAGTTGCATGCCAAATATACCCTTTGTATTTTGAGCAGTGACCGCCGTAATCGCTCCCATCGCATATACACCGTGTGCTATAAAGACCTTTATATCAGCTAAAACTCCAGCTCCGCCACTTGGATCAACACCTGCTATACTAAGTGCATTTTTCATAACCGCTCCTTTAAATTTATTTTAATTCATCGCCAACGCTAAGGCGCTTACCATTTATATAGGCTTTTGCGTTTGTTGGCTTTTTGCTTGGCTCTTGAAGCTCGTAAATTTTGACCGCTCCACCCTTGCAAGCTACCACAACGTGATCTTTTTCTATGCTTAAAATTTCTCCGCTTTTGCCACTTTTTTCGCTTAGCTCAAGCGATAAAATTTTTAGCCCACTTGCCAGATAAAGCCCTGGCCAAGGTGTGAGCGCGCGAAATTTATTATAAATTTGCCCCGCCTCTTCATCAAAGCTAAAAAGCCCGTCGCTCTTGCTTATCTTTTTGCAGTGCGAGGCCTGCGCGTCGTCTTGTTTTTGTGGCTTTAAATTTTCAAAATTTTTAAGCACTTTTACGATTAGCTCGCCGCCAAGCTCGCCTAGCTCACTAAAAAGCCCGCTTGACATCTTGCTCTCACAAGGCGTGTAGATGAAGTCTAGCATATCGCCAGTATCAAGGCCAGCATCCATTAGCATAGCTGTGACGCCAGTTTGCTTCTCGCCTGCTAGGATCGCGCTTTGAATGGGGCTTGCGCCTCTATATTTTGGCAAGATCGAGGCGTGTAAATTTATACAAGTCGCCACGTCAAGCACGCTTTGCGGCAAAATTTTGCCATAAGCTGCCACTACGATAAATTTGGGTTCAAATGCCTTTAGCTCGGCAACTACCGCCTCATCTTTTAGCGTATTTGGCATAAGGACTGGCACTCCAGCTAGCTCGTTTTGCGCGTAAATTTTAACCTCGCTTGGGGTTAAAATCTGCTTTCTACCAACTGGTTTATCAGGCTGGGTAAAGACTGCTTTTATGTTAAAGCCAGCCTCTTTTAGATGCCTAAGTATCCTAACAGCATAATCAGGCGTCCCCATAAAAACTACATTCATCACTTTTCCTTTAAATTTCAACGACTTTTATTTTGATCTACGTTTTTACTGCCAGTCAACCAAGAGGCGCATGGATCTTCTTGCCAGTTAATCTTTTGAAATGTCAAATTTCCTAGCTCATTAATGTTAACTTTGCCACTACGATCAAGATCCAGCCTTTTAAATTCCTCACTAGTGCATAGATCTGGTGCTATTTTTAGTCCTGGTGGCACCTCGCAAGCCGTCCATTCATCTAAATTTAGCATGCCGTCACGATCTATGTCATTGTAATCCAAAAACATATACGCCGGATCCGCCGGATCACAGCTATATGCGCTAAAGTAAAATAGCATAATGCAAAAAATTTTCTTCATTTTATGTTCTTAAATTTCTATGTTCAAAGCGCTAAAAAGTCGCAACTCAAAGCTCATTTTTAAGTAGCTCAAGAAGTGCAAATTTAAGCTCGTCGATGTTCTCATTTGTCGCTGATGAGATCGGCAAAATAAAATATGGTTTTGAATGATCAAAGCTGAGTAAATCTTGTTTGTAGATAAATTTACCGTTTTGCTCTGGCTTTAGCTTTAAAAATTTTATAAATTCTTTTATATTTTCATCTAAATTTTCCGCCGCATCGACTCTGGTGATCGCGATAGCATAGTCCCTGCTGGCAAGCACGCTTGAAAATTTAGCAACCTCCTCTTTTAGCACACTAAACTGCTCGCTCATACCTCTATAGTTTGCTCCGTCTATCATGAAAAGTAAAATTTTATTTCGCTCGATATGCTTTAGAAATTTAACGCCAAGACCGCGTCCGTCGCTCGCTCCCTCGATGATACCAGGGATGTCAGCCATGACAAAGCCGCTAAACTCATCAACCTCAACAAGTCCGAGCTTTGGTGTAAGCGTGGTAAATTCGTAGTTTGCGATCTGTGGCTTGGCGTTTGAGACGGCTGAGATGAGGGTTGATTTGCCAACATTTGGAAAGCCAACAAGTCCCACGTCAGCTATCAGCTTTAGCTCAAGTCTTACTTCAATACTCTCTTCAGGCATGCCTTTTTGTGCGTATTCTGGAGCTTGATTGATAGAGCTTTTAAAGTGAAAATTTCCGAGTCCGCCTTTACCGCCCTTTAAAAATAGCGTCTTTTGGCCCTCGCTAACTATATCACAGAGTAGTTCATTTGTCTGTGCGTCATAAACAGCTGTGCCAGGAGGGACTATGAGTTCTAAATTTTCGCCCTTTTTGCCAGTCATTCGCTTGCCCATGCCAGCTTCACCATTGCCAGCCTTCATAGCTCTTTTACCCTTATAATTTGCTAAAGTATGGGTATTGTTGTCACAAACAAAATAAACATCTCCGCCATCTCCGCCATCTCCGCCATCAGGACCGCCTAAAATGACGTGTTTTTCACGACGAAAACTCACAGCTCCAGCTCCACCATGCCCCGAACTTAGAGTCAATTTTGCACTATCTATAAACATTTTTTACCTTAAATTTATCTATTTTTTATTTTTAAATTTAGGCTGGATTATATCTTTAAAATGATTAAAATTTGTTTTTTATTAAATCTCATCAAAATAAAAGCTGCTTTTATGATAGAATTAGCTCAAAACTAATTCGAGGAATAAAATTTTGCAAATTCTGCTTTACAATGTAACAACTGCATTAAAAATAGGTGGTGTTGAAACTTTTTATTATTCTGTGGCTAAAGAGCTTATGAAAGACCATAAAGTCACTATTTGTACTGGACGAGGCAAATTTGTACTAGCCTTTTTAAAAGAAAGTAATATTGATCTAAAAATGTTTGACTTTTGTCCAAGAGAGAAGGTTTTAAAACTAGGCAATAGATTTAGGAAATTTATTGAGAGAGTTAGTTTTTATTTTAATGCTAGAAAATTTTTGAAGTCACAAAAATTTGATGTTTTAGTTATTCATAAACCATTTGATTTCTTTGTAGCATATCTACTTAAAAAATATGATAAAAATTTAAAGACCATATTTGTAAGTGGTGGAGAGGATTTTTATTTTTTTGATCGGTTTTTTATTAAATTTATTGATAAGATCATTAGTGTGAGTGACGCAAATGCAGACATCTTACGAAAAAGATATGACAGAGAGATAAAAGTAGTTTATAACGGTGTAGATAAAGAGAAGTTTTATCCAGATGCATCACTAAAAGAAAAAATAAGAGAGAAATTTAGCGTAAAGAGTGATGAAATTTTGATAGGAAGCGTTGGTAGAGTAGTTGGCTGGAAAGGCTTTGGCATGATAATCAAAAATATAAACAAGATCAAAAACGCCAAATTTATGCTTGTTGGCGATGGTGAAAATTTACAAAGCCTAAGAGAACTAGCAACCGAATTTAATGTAAGCCAAAAAGTTATTTTTGTCGGTGCTATCAGGCATGATGAGTTGAATCAGTATTATAACGCCTGCGATGTCTATCTGCAGCCGAGTGTCGGCCATGAGGCTTTTGGCATAACTGTAATTGAAGCATTGTCTGCTAATAAACCTTGTGTAGTTAGCATAAATGGTGGCATGAAAGAAATAATAAAAGACGAAGTAAATGGGTATAAATTTAAAATTTCTGATGAAAGTGACATGATAGAAAAGATAAATTTAACGCTAGAAAATATAGAAAATTTAAGACCAAGAGAGAGCATAAAAGGTATGTACGAGTGGTCAAAATTTGCACAGGAACTAGTTGAATTATGAAAAAAGTAGCTTATGTAAGTAATTTTTATGCCATACCTCCGCTCAAGGGTGCTGCTGTTCAGACTTGGACAAATGAAGTAGCAAAGAGGCTCTGGTTTTATGAGCCTCACACTATTTGCATAGATGATGAATTTTTACCATTAAAAGAATATAGAGATGGTGTTTATCACCACAGAATTCACCTTTCAAAAATTTATAAAAGAATTTTTCAAAAGATATTAGGCTGGGACGTCTACTCTTATAATGACAGAGTTTTTAATGAGGTAAAAAAAATAAATCCTGATATTGTGCATTTTCAAAACTATCATAATGGTATAGAGAGCTTAGCAAGAAAGATAAAAACTTGGAATAAAGATATAAAAGTGATCCTTCATCTGCATAATTTTTATGATTTTAAAAATAAAAATTTTGATAAGCTTGATGCTGTTATAACGTGTAGTGACTTTCTTATGAAGAATTTTGAGGATTTACCTAATGCAAAATTTTATAAAGTTATAAAAAATGGCGTAGATGTAGATAAATTTAAAAAAATCAATTTTAAAAAAGATGAAAAAATTATTATTGGTTTTGTAGGAAGAATAGTTAGTCAAAAAAATGTTGAATATATGATTGAGTTAGCAAGAGAATTCAAAAATTTACCTGAGTACAATTTTAAAATAATAGGTGAAATAATTAAAAGAAAAGATAATTATGAATACTATAAAAGTCTTGTTAAAAAGATAAAAGAATACAATCTAAACAATATAGAATTTCTTGACAATATCTCACCAGATAAAGTTCACACCGCATATAATGACTTTGATTTTACAATCATCCCTTTAAATGACAAAGAGTCGTTTTGCATGGTTGGCATAGAGGCCATGAGCTGCGAAAGTTTTGTCATAGCAAGAGCAGGTGGCGGCAGCAAGGAGTATATGATGGATGGCGAGAATTGTAAGCTTTTCGAGTTCGAAAATTTTGCCAGAAATGTAAAAAAGTATATTTTAATTTTAAAGGATTCTGATAAAATAAAAATTATTACAAATGCTAGAAAAATGTGTGAAGAGAATTTTTCCTGGGGTAAGATCGCCGAGGATATACAAAAATTTTATAAAGGGGTGTTGAATGACAC